>NZ_CP026304.1:6458538-7104392 GCF_003054555.1 Streptomyces lunaelactis
CGGTCAGCCGATCTGCCGCGACTGCGACTGAGGTCCGGTCGGCCGTGGCAGGCGAGACACCGTCCAGGAAACGGCGCTTCCGGCGTCAGAAGCCGCCGGAGGCACATCAGGGCGGTACGGGCCCGGCAGAAGGCGCCACGGCGTCTGCCGAGCACTCGGCCGCCCTCCTGCCCCACGGCGCAGGAGACGACGAGCGGGGCCTGACGGCCTCGCTCGAAGGACTCGAAGGACAGAAAGCACTCGAAACCGCGGATCAGGCGGGGCCCCCGACGAGGACCCCCCGCCTGGCCGCAGTCAGGCAAGGCGTACGCAAGAGCGGCGAGAGCGCCAAAGTGGGGCTCGCCTACATCGCCGACCGGATCATCGAGAACGCACCACGCGTCCCGGTGCGCGATCTCGCGAAACTGCGCAAGCAGTTCCCCGGCCTCGCTCCCGAGCAGCTCGCTGACAAGCTGGTCGCGGGCGCGGCGATCGGCACATCCACGGTGGGTGCGGGCATCGGCGCTGCCGCGATGCTGCCCGTACCGCCGGCGATGCCGGCCGAGCTGGCCACGGAGATCGTCGCCGTCGCCGCGATCGAGATGAAGCTCATCGCCGAGCTCCACGAGGTCTATGGACTGCGACCGCCCGGCAACCTCAAGGAGCGCAGCACCGCGTATCTGGCCTCCTGGTCGGAGGAGCGCGGGATCGACGCCGCCAGGCCGGCGACGGTCGACGCCGCACTCGGCGGTCACCTCAAACGCGAGCTGCGGCAGCAGATCATGAAGCGCATGGTCCGCAATCTGCCGAACCTGATTCCGTTCATGGTGGGCGCGACCGTCGGCGCGTGGATGAACCGCCGTGACACCAAGAAGGTCGCGGACCGCATCCGCAAGGACCTGCGCAGCAGACAGATCCCCTGGGACGCGCTGCCCGCGCTCCCGCCGCTGGAGCAGCCCAAGAGCCCCCTGGACACGACGGTCACCCGCCGGGAGCTGGAGACCTGAGCCGTCACGGCCGTCAGGCCGCGCGCACCGCCGTCACAGCGGCGGCCAGCGCCTTCGGGTCCCGGGTCGACACATACACGTAGGGCGTGGGGTCGGCCGGGTCCGTGATCTCGATCCGCAGCGCTGTCGGGATGTAGCTGCGCAGCAGCATGTAGGCCCGCGCGTCGGCCTTGTACGAACGCCAGGCGCGCGCTTCCTCCTCGTCCAGCACCTCGGCTTCGCCGAGCGCCGACAGCGGGATCCGGGCCTCGCCCGCGACCAGCGAGCCGGCCACCACGCGGATGCGGACCGACCCGTACGAACTGACCACGACGCCCGCGACCGCGGCCGCGCCGATCAGGCCGCCGAGCATCGCCAAAGGACCGATCGGCAGCATGATGAGACCGCCCGCGACACCCACCAGCGCGGTGATCAGCCACCACGAACGGGGAGCGGTCAGACGTTCTTCGTAGTGCGGGGCGGAAGGCTGCATGAAGCCAAGCTTGGCACGGTGCGACCAGCGGGTAGCCGCGCGGGTAAGGTCTGCGCCGTGAGCACTGCGAAATCCCGGGGGGCGACCCCCGGACCCTCGGGCCGGGCTGCGGCGATGATCCCCCCGGCCGACGCCGTACCGCCGGTACGGCACCCCGAAGCCCCGGCCCCCGGAGAGCTCCTCGGTGCGCACTACGAGCACTGTTTCGGCTGCGGCGAGGCACAGCCCCACGGGCTTCACCTGGAGGCGCGCGCCGGTGAAGGCGTACGGGTCACCGCGGAATTCACCGTCAAGCCCGCCCACCAGGGCGCTCCGGGTCTCGCGCACGGCGGTGTGCTGGCCTCGGCCCTGGACGAGACGCTGGGCTCGCTGAACTGGCTGCTGCGGACGATCGCGGTGACCGGCCGGCTCGAGACCGACTTCGTACGACCCGTGCCCGTGGACACCGTGCTGCATCTGCAGGCCGAGGTGACCGCGGTCGCCGGACGCAAGATCTTCTCCAGCGCCGTGGGCCGCATCGGCGGCCAGGACGGGCCCGTCGCGGTACGTGCCGACGCTCTCTTCATCGAGGTCAAGGTCGACCACTTCATCGACAACGGCCGCCCGGAGGAGATCAGGGCAGCCATGTCCGACCCCGATCAGATCAGGCGCGCCCGCGCCTTCGAGGTGAACCCCTGATGCGTGACCCTGTCGATGTCCTGATCCGTCGTGTGGACCCGGAAGTACCGCTCCCGACGTATGCGCACCCCGGCGACGCCGGAGCCGATCTGGTGACCTGCGAGGCCGTCGAACTCGCCCCTGGCGAGCGGGTCGTGCTGCCCACCGGGGTGTCCATCGCTCTCCCCGACGGGTACGCCGCCTTCGTCCACCCCCGTTCCGGTCTCGCAGCCCGCTGCGGAGTGGCCCTCGTGAATGCCCCGGGGACGGTGGATGCCGGGTACCGTGGGGAGATCAAGGTAATCGTGGTCAATCTCGACCCGCGCGAGACGGTGCGGTTCGATCGGTTCGACCGGATTGCCCAACTGGTCGTCCAGCAGGTCGAGAAGGTGCGCTTCCACGAGGTGGCGGAGCTTCCCGGCTCGGCGCGGGCCGAGGGGGGCTTCGGGTCCACCGGCGGTCATGCCGCTGTGGACGGCTCTACGGGTGGGAATCGATACGCTTCGGTCGTATCCGACCGGGAAGGACAGTGACGTGTTCGGACGTCGCAAGAAGAGTGGTTCCGCCGAGGACGCGGCGGACGCAACGGGCGAGGCCGAGCAGGTCGTCGACGAGCGCGACACGGAGTACGCCGACGAGGAGGGGGCGCCCCGCCGGGCGAACCTTCCGCCGGCGCCCCGGCCCGACGGCCCCTGGGACGTCTCCGAGGTATCCAAGCCCGGCGAGGGCCGGGTCGATCTGGGCGGTCTTTTCGTGCCCGGAGTCGAGGGAATGGAGCTGCGCGTCGAGGTCGCCGGTGACGCGATCGTCGCCGCCACCGTCGTACTGCGCGACAGCGCCGTACAGCTGCAGGCCTTCGCGGCGCCCAAGAAGCAAGGCATCTGGGGCGAGGTCCGCGAGGAGATCGCCTCAGGCATCACCAAGCAGGGCGGCATCATCGACGAGGTCGAGGGTCCGCTGGGCTGGGAGCTGCGGGCGCAGGTGCCCGTACAGCTGCCCGACGGCACGGGCGGCGTACAGCTGGTGCGCTTCATCGGCGTCGACGGGCCGCGGTGGTTCCTGCGCGGAGTGATCTCCGGGCAGGGCGCGGTGCAGCCCGAGGCCGCCGGTCTGCTCGAGCAGATCTTCCGGGACGCCGTCGTCGTACGCGGCGACGGGCCGATGGCGCCGCGTGACCCGATCGTCCTGAAGCTGCCGGAGGACGCGCAGATGGTGCCCGAGGGCGTCCAGCAGGAGGAGCAGGAAGGCTCCCGCTTCTCCGGAGGCATGGGGCAGCTGCAGCGCGGACCCGAGATCACCGAGGTGCGCTGACACCTCGACCGAAAATCGACGAGGCCGGTGGCCCGTACTCCCCCGAAGGGAGTACGGGCCACCGGCCTTTTCGCAGGTCAGCGCCAGGTTGGCGGCGCACCCGTAAGAGAGTCGTCAAGGGGGCGCCCATGGCCGTAAGGGAGCCGTCAACGGGAGGCTGGAACAGGCCATTAGGGGGTTTCCTCAAGGGGTCCAGGAATCCGAACCTCATCTAGGAGCACACGATGGCCGACGTGGCCTTCGTCGTCACCACGGTCGCGGTCTTCGCGCTGGTGGCTCTCATCGCCAAGGGGGTGGCAAAGCTGTGACCGCCGAGAACATCGTCGGCCTGATCGTGGCCGTCGCCCTGCTTGGATACCTCGTCCTCGCCCTTCTTTACCCGGAGAGGTTCTGAGCACAGATATGAGCCCCGTCCTCGCTGGTGTGCTCCAGATGCTTGCGCTGATCGCCGCGCTCGCGCTGGCGTACCGTCCGCTCGGCGACTACATGGCCGGCGTCTACTCCTCGAAGAAGCATCTGCGTGTCGAGAAGTGGATATACAAGGCCATCGGCGCCAACCCCACCGCAGAGATGCGCTGGCCCGCCTATCTGCGCGGTGTCCTCGCCTTCTCCGCCGTGGGCGTCCTCTTCCTCTACCTGCTGCAGCGGCTCCAGGGCAGTCTGCCCGGCTCGCTCGGCTTCTCCTCCATCGACCCGGACCAGGCGTTCAACACCGCCGCGTCGTTCGTGTCGAACACCAACTGGCAGTCGTACTACGGCGAGCAGGCCATGGGCCACGTCGTACAGACCGGCGGCCTCGCGGTGCAGAACTTCGTCTCCGCCGCCGTCGGCATCGCCGTCGCGGTGGCTCTCGTACGGGGCTTCGCCCGCTCCCGCACCGGTGAGCTCGGCAACTTCTGGGCGGACCTGGTCCGCGGCACCGTCCGCATCCTGATCCCGATCTCGGTGATCGCGGCGATCCTGCTGGTCGCCTGCGGCGCCATCCAGAACTTCGCGGGCATCCACGAGGTCGGCCAGTTCACGGGCGGCACGCAGCAGTGGAACGGCGGCGCCGTCGCCTCCCAGGAGGCCATCAAGGAGCTCGGCACCAACGGTGGCGGCTACTTCAACGCCAACTCGGCCCATCCCTTCGAGAACCCCAACCCGATCTCGAACCTCCTCGAGATCTTCCTGATCCTCCTCATCCCCTTCGCGCTGACCCGCACCTTCGGCCGGATGGTCGGCTCGCTGAAGCAGGGATATGCGATCCTCGCCGCGATGGTGACCATCTGGATCGGGTTCACCGCGCTGATGATGTGGACCGAGTTCCACCACGGCGCCCCGGCGTTCGACGTCGCCAGCGGTGCGATGGAGGGCAAGGAGACCCGCTTCGGAGTCGGCGGCTCGTCGATCTTCGCGGTGGCCACCACGCTCACCTCGACCGGTGCGGTCAACTCCTTCCACTCGTCCTTCACCGGCTTCGGCGGCGGCATCACCATGCTGGGGATGCAGCTCGGTGAGATCGCCCCCGGTGGTGTCGGCTCCGGCATCTACGGCATGCTGATCATGGCGATCATCGCGGTGTTCATCGCCGGTCTGATGGTCGGCCGTACGCCCGAGTACCTCGGCAAGAAGATCGGCACCCGCGAGATCAAGCTGGCGGCCTGCTACATCCTCATCACCCCGGCGCTGGTGCTCTGCTTCACCGCCGCGTCGATGGCTCTGCCGACCCCGGGCGACTCGATGACCAACTCGGGTGCCCATGGCTTCTCGGAGATCCTGTACGCCTTCACCTCGGGCGCCAACAACAACGGCTCGGCCTTCGCGGGTCTGAACGCCGACACGCAGTGGTTCAACACCACCATCGGTCTCGCGATGCTGCTCGGCCGCTTCCTCCCGATGGTGTTCGTCCTGGCGCTCGCGGGCTCGCTCGCCGAGCAGAAGCCGGTCCCTGCCACCGCGGGCACGCTCCGCACCGAGAAGCCCCTGTTCACCGGGCTGCTGGTCGGAACGATCCTGATCATCACCGGTCTGACCTACTTCCCGGCGCTGGCGCTGGGTCCGCTCGCCGAAGGGCTGGCGTCATGACCACCAACGTAAAGAAGCAAGAGGAGCCCGGCTCCATGTCCACCGCCACTGCGACCCGGGCGCCGCACAGCGATGTGCCCACCGGTCACAAGACCGAGCCCGGCCGGGTCGGCGGGGGTCTGTTCGACCCCAAGCAGCTGATCAAGTCCTTCCCGGACGCCGTCAGGAAGCTCGACCCGCGGGTGATGGTCAAGTCCCCCGTGATGTTCGTGGTCCTGGTCGGCTCCGTGCTGACCACCATTTTCGCGATCAAGGACCCGACCGACTGGTTCGGCTGGGCGATTGCTGCCTGGCTCTGGCTGACCACCATCTTCGCCAACCTGGCGGAGGCGGTGGCCGAGGGCCGCGGCAAGGCGCAGGCCGACACCCTGCGCAAGGCCAAGACCGACACCGTCGCGCGGCGTCTGAACGGCAAGGCCGAGGAGCAGGTGCCCGGCACCGAGCTGCGCATCGGCGATCTGGTCGTCTGTGAGGCGGGCGATGTCATCCCCGGCGACGGTGACGTCGTCGAGGGCGTCGCGTCGGTGGACGAGTCGGCCATCACCGGCGAGTCCGCTCCGGTCATCCGCGAGTCCGGCGGCGACCGCAGTGCCGTCACCGGCGGTACGAAGGTCCTCTCCGACCGCATCGTCATCAAGATCACGACCAAGCCGGGCGAGACGTTCATCGACCGGATGATCGCCCTGGTCGAGGGCGCCGCCCGCCAGAAGACGCCCAACGAGATCGCGCTGAACATTCTTCTCGCGTCCCTCACGATCGTCTTCCTGCTCGCGGTCGTCACCCTGCAGCCGTTCGCGATCTACGCCGACGCCAGGCAGTCGATGGTCGTGCTGACCGCTCTGCTGGTGTGTCTGATCCCGACCACCATCGGCGCGCTCCTCTCCGCCATCGGCATCGCCGGTATGGACCGGCTCGTGCAGCGCAACGTGCTCGCGATGTCCGGTCGTGCGGTCGAGGCCGCCGGTGACGTCTCCACGCTGCTGCTCGACAAGACCGGCACCATCACCCTCGGCAACCGCCAGGCCGCCGAGTTCGTCCCGGTCAAGGGCGTCACCGAGGGCGAGCTCGCGGATGCCGCGCAGCTCTCCTCGCTCGCCGACGAGACGCCCGAGGGCCGCTCGATCGTGGTCCTCGCCAAGGAGAAGTACAACCTGCGCGAGCGCCACCAGGGTGAGCTCTCGCAGGCCGAGTGGGTGCCCTTCACCGCCCAGACCCGGATGTCGGGTGTGGACCTGTCCGAGAACGGCGAGGCCCGCAAGGTCCGCAAGGGCGCGACCGGCTCGGTCGTCTCCTGGGTCACCGAGCGCGGTGGCCAGGTGGCCGAGGACGCGGACACGACCGCCAACAAGATCTCGCAGGCAGGCGGCACGCCGCTGCTGGTCGCCGTCGAGGACGACAAGGGCGCCCGCGTCCTGGGCGTCATCCACCTCAAGGACGTCGTCAAGGAGGGCATGCGGGAGCGGTTCGACGAGCTGCGCCGCATGGGCATCAAGACGGTCATGATCACGGGTGACAACCCGCTGACCGCCAAGGCGATCGCGGACGAGGCCGGAGTCGACGACTTCCTCGCCGAGGCCACGCCCGAGGACAAGATGGCGCTGATCAAGCGCGAGCAGGCCGGTGGCAAGCTCGTCGCGATGACCGGTGACGGTACCAACGACGCGCCCGCGCTGGCCCAGGCGGACGTCGGTGTGGCCATGAACACCGGTACCTCGGCCGCCAAGGAGGCCGGGAACATGGTGGACCTGGACTCCAACCCGACCAAGCTCATCGAGATAGTCGAGATCGGCAAGCAACTCCTCATCACCCGGGGCGCGCTGACGACCTTCTCGATCGCCAACGACGTCGCGAAGTACTTCGCGATCATCCCGGCGATGTTCGCGGTGGTCTACCCGGGCCTGGACAAGCTCAACATCATGGACCTGTCCTCGCCCAAGTCCGCCATCCTGTCCGCGGTCATCTTCAACGCGCTGATCATCATCGCGCTGGTGCCGCTCGCCCTGAAGGGCGTCCGGTACCGGCCGACGAGCGCGGACAAGATGCTCCGGCGCAACCTCGGGATCTACGGTCTGGGCGGACTGGTCGCCCCGTTCATCGGCATCAAACTCATCGACCTGCTCATCTCCCTCATCCCCGGAATCGGCTGATTCACGATGAACAACTCCGTAGGCAGCACTGCACGGTTGATCGGGGCCGGGCTCCGTGCCCTCCTCGTACTGACCGTCATCTGCGGCGTCATCTACCCGCTCGCCATCACCGGCGTCGCGCAGGCCCTGTTCAACGACAAGGCCAACGGCTCCGAGGTCAAGTCCGAGGGCAAGGTCGTCGGCTCTTCGCTGATCGGGCAGACGTACAACCTCCCGAAGAAGAACGCCGACGACGCGGAGGAGGCGGCGGTCCCGGACCTGAAGTGGTTCCAGCCGCGCCCGTCCAACGGCCTCGGCAGCAACAGCGTCAACCCGCAGTACTCGCTGATCCTGTCCGGCGCCACCAACCGCTCCGGCGACAACGGCGTCGGCGAGGACGGCCGCTGCCCGAAGGACGCGAAGGACGCGGAGGAAGGCACCCTCTGCAAGTGGGTCGTCGAGGCCCAGGACGCCGTCGTCGCGGACAACACCACGGCCGACTACACGCCGAAGCCCTCGGACGTGCCGGCCGACGCCGTCACCTCCTCCGGCTCCGGCCTGGACCCGCAGATCTCCCCGGCGTACGCCAAGATCCAGGTCCACCGGGTCGCCGAGAAGAACAACCTCGACGTCAAGCAGGTCGAGAAGCTCGTCCAGGAGCACACCGACGGCCGTACCCTCGGCTTCATCGGCGAACCCCGGGTGAACGTCCTCGAGCTCAACATCGCACTCAAGCAGCTCATTGCGAAGGGCTGATCGAGGACCGGCTGATCGAGTGACGGGCTGATCTCCGTCAACTCGGCTGCGGCCCGCAGTGGTTCTGGTGTCCCAGTCCATTGCGGGCCGCTTCGTCGTACGCCCACGGGCGGGAGGCGGGAGGGAGTGCGCGTGCGGGAGGGCCGTTGCCGGGCCGGGTGCCCCCTGCACATACTGAGCCCGGACCGATTCCGTACGGGGGACCGAAGATGACCGAAGACACCAGCGCGCACTCGGGGACGGCCGTTGCCGAGGACCCGGCCGCCGGGCCCATGGTGCGCGTGCAGAACCTGCACCGCTCGTACGGGACCGGGGCCTCGGCCGTGCACGCGCTGCGCGGCGTCTCCTTCGACATCCCGCGCGGTGAACTGGTCGCGCTCAAGGGCCGCTCGGGCTCCGGAAAGACGACGCTCCTCAACCTGGTCGGCGGCCTCGACTCGCCGGACGAGGGCCGCGTCACCGTGGACGGCACGGACCTCTCCGGCCTCGGCGAGAACGGGCTGCTCGAGCTCCGCCGCGACCGGATCGGCTTCATCTTCCAGTCATTCGGCCTGATCCCGATCCTGACGGCCGCGGAGAATGTCGGCGTGCCGATGCGGCTGCGCAGGACGGACCCGGGCGAGCGCGAGGAGCGCGTCGAGCTGCTGCTCGCCCTGGTCGGTCTCGCCGGTCACGCGGCACAGCGCCCCGGTGAGCTCTCCGGCGGCCAGCAGCAGCGCGTCGCCGTCGCCCGCGCGCTGGCCAACAGGCCGGCGCTGCTGATCGCCGACGAGCCGACGGGGCAGCTGGACGCGGAGACCGGGCTCGCGGTGATGGAGCTGCTGCGCGCGGTGGTACGCGGTGAGGGCGTGACGGCGCTGGTGGCGACCCATGACGCCCAGCTGCTCGGCCTGGCGGACCGGGTCCTGGACCTGACCGACGGCCACGTATCCGAGCCCGGCAGATCGAGCCTCGCCGGAGATTGAGGCGCGGGGTCCGGGGCGGAGCCCCAGCAGGGCCCCGGCCGCATCAGAATCGCGTCAATACGCAGCAGAGGGGCCCCCTTCGGTCCGATTTGTCCGAATCTCTGGCCGTAGGGTCGACGCAGCGTACGCAGCTGATTCTGAAAGACAATGGGGCCATGGGACGCGGCAGGCTACGGATATATCTCGGCGCGGCGCCGGGCGTCGGCAAAACGTACTCGATGCTGTCCGAGGCGCATCGGCGCGTCGAGCGTGGCACCGATTGCGTCGTGGCCTTCGTGGAGCACCACGGACGCTCCCGCACCGAGGTGATGCTGCACGGCCTGGAGCAGATCCAGCGCCGTGAGATCGAGTACCGCGGCACCGTCTTCACCGAGATGGACGTCGACGCCGTCCTCGAGCGCAAGCCCGCCGTCGCTCTCGTGGACGAACTGGCACACACCAATGTGCCCGGCTCGCGCAACGCCAAGCGGTGGCAGGACGTCGAGGAACTGCTCGCGGCCGGTATCGACGTCATATCCACTGTCAACATCCAGCACCTCGAGTCACTCGGCGACGTCGTCGAGTCGATCACCGGCGTACGCCAGCGGGAGACCGTCCCCGACGAGGTCGTCCGCCGGGCGGACCAGATCGAGCTTGTCGACATGTCACCCCAGGCGCTCCGTCGCCGGATGGCGCACGGCAACATCTACACGTCGGACAAGGTCGACGCGGCCCTCTCCAACTACTTCCGCCCCGGAAACCTCACCGCCCTGCGCGAGCTCGCCCTCCTCTGGGTCGCCGACCGGGTCGACGAATACCTCCAGCAGTACCGCGGCGAGCACGACATCCGCTCCACCTGGCAGGCCCGCGAGCGCATCGTCGTCGGCCTCACCGGCGGCCCCGAGGGCCGTACCCTCATCCGCCGTGCGTCGCGGATGGCCGCCAAGGGCTCCGGCAGTGAGATCCTCGCCGTCTACATCGCCCGCAGCGACGGACTGACCTCCGCCTCGCCCAAGGAACTGGCCGTCCAGCGGACCCTCGTCGAGGACCTCGGCGGCACCTTCCACCACGTCATCGGCGACGACGTACCGTCCTCGCTGCTGGAGTTCGCGCGCGGCGTCAACGCCACCCAGATCGTGCTCGGATCCAGCCGCCGCAAGGCCTGGCAGTACATCTTCGGACCCGGCGTCGGCGCGACCGTCGCCCGTGACTCCGGGCCCGACCTCGACGTGCACATCGTCACGCACGACGCGGTCGGCAAGGGCCGCGGGCTGCCGGTGGCACGCGGCGCGCGGCTCGGCCGCTCCCGCATCATCGCGGGCTGGCTGGTCGGCGTCGCAGGACCGGCGGCGCTGGCGCTGCTCCTGACGAACGTCGACGCGGACCTCGGTCTCGCCAACGACATGCTGCTGTTCCTGTCGCTGACCGTGACGGCCGCACTGCTCGGCGGACTTCTCCCGGCACTGGCCTCGGCCGCCTTCGGCTCGCTGCTGCTGAACTACTACTTCACTCCGCCGCTGCACAAGCTCACGATCTCCGACCCCAAGAACATCGTCGCCATCGTGATCTTCGTGTCCGTGGCCGTCGCGGTCGCGTCCGTGGTGGACCTGGCGGCCCGCCGTACCCACCAGGCGGCCCGGCTGCGCGCCGAGTCCGAGATCCTCTCCTTCCTGGCCGGCAGCGTGCTGCGCGGTGAGACCTCGCTGGACGCGCTGCTGGAGCGGGTGCGGGAGACCTTCAGCATGGAGTCGGTGGCGCTGCTGGAGCGGGTGAGCGACGTCGACCCCTGGACCTGCGCGGGCAGCGTCGGCCCCAGCTCCGTCGTACGTCCCGAGGACGCGGACGTGGACATGCCGGTCGGCGACCATATGGCGCTGGCCCTGTCGGGCCGCGTACTGCCCGCCGAGGACCGCCGGGTACTGGCCGCCTTCGCCGCCCAGGCCGCGGTCGTGCTGGACCGGCAGCGTCTGGTCGGGCAGGCGGAGGAGGCCCGCAGGCTCGCCGAGGGCAACCGCATCCGTACGGCCCTGCTCGCCGCCGTCAGCCACGATCTGCGCACCCCGCTCGCCGCCATCAAGGCCGCCGTCTCCTCGCTCAGGTCCGACGATGTCTCCTGGTCCGAGGAGGACGAGGCCGAACTGCTGGAGGGCATCGAGGACGGCGCCGACCGACTCGACCATCTGGTGGGCAACCTCCTCGACATGTCGCGGCTGCAGACCGGCACCGTCACCCCGCTGATCCGGGTGACCGACCTCGACGAGGTCGTCCCGATGGCGCTCGTCGGGGTGCCCGCCGAGAGCGTCGGGCTGGACATCCCGGAGACGCTGCCGATGGTGGCCGTCGACCGGGGACTGCTGGAGCGGGCCGTCGCCAACATCGTGGAGAACGCCGTCAAGTACAGCCCCGACGCCACACCCGTCACGGTGGCAGCGAGCGCGCTCGGCGACCGTGTCGAGGTGCGGGTCGCGGACCGCGGACCCGGTGTCCCGGATGAGGAGAAGGAGCGGATTTTCGAGCCGTTCCAGCGCTACGGTGACGCTCCACGCGGTGCCGGAGTGGGACTCGGTCTCGCGGTCGCCCGCGGCTTCGTCGAGGCCATGGGCGGCACACTCACCGCCGAGGACACCCCCGGAGGTGGCATGACCATGGTCCTCACCCTCAAGGCGGCGCCCGGGATCGCACCGGTCAGCCCCGATCTCTCCGCTCAGGTCACCTCATGACCGGGGCGACCGTGGCAGTGTCGGCAGCGACACTGCCGACAGTGACAGTGCAGAAAGGCAGGCCCGCCATGACCCGGGTGCTCGTGGTCGACGACGAGCCGCAGATCGTACGCGCCCTCGTGATCAACCTGAAGGCGCGCAAGTACGAGGTGGATGCGGCTCCCGACGGTGCGACCGCGCTCCAGCTGGCCGCGGCACGCCACCCCGACGTCATCGTCCTCGACCTCGGTCTGCCCGACATGGACGGCGTCGAGGTGATCAAGGGCCTGCGCGGCTGGACCCGAGTCCCGATCCTGGTGCTGTCCGCCCGCCACACCTCCGACGAGAAGGTCGAGGCGCTGGACGCCGGCGCCGACGACTACGTCACCAAGCCCTTCGGCATGGACGAGCTGCTGGCCCGGCTGCGCGCCGCGGTCCGCCGGGCCGAGCCGGTCGGCAGCGGTGACGACGATGTCGTCACCGTCGAGACGGAGGGCTTCACCGTCGACCTGGCGGCGAAGAAGGTGCACCGGGACGGGCGCGATGTCCGGCTGACCCCGACCGAGTGGCATCTGCTGGAAGTGCTCGTACGGAACACGGGCCGGCTGGTCAGCCAGAAGCAGCTGCTCCAGGAGGTCTGGGGCCCCTCGTACGGCACAGAGACCAACTATCTGCGGGTCTACATGGCCCAGCTGCGCCGCAAGCTCGAGGCCGATCCCTCGCACCCCAGGCACTTCGTCACCGAGCCGGGTATGGGATACCGCTTCGAGCGTTCCTGAGTTCTCCGTTTGACACCCCCCGGCCCCCGCACCGGCACTCCGGTGGCCGGTACGCTTTCTGTATGAGTGCCGTACCCCGTTCCGAGAAGGCCGACCGGCCGGCGAAGCCCGCCGGCCGGTTCCGCCGCATGCTCGACCGGCTGTCCACCTCCCAGGAGGACCTCGAGTCCGAGGAGCTGCAGGAGGACGCCCAGGCCTCGGGGTGTACTCGCATCGCCGAATGCCGCGACCGCCAGATAGTCCGGGTGACTGGTACCTTGCGCACGGTCACCCTGCGTCCGCGGGCCGGAGTGCCAGCGCTGGAGGCGGAGCTTTTCGACGGTACGGCCCCGCTGGACGTCGTCTGGCTCGGCCGCCGTTCCATCGTGGGCATAGAGCCGGGCCGCAGGCTCATCGCCTCGGGCCGGATCTCCATGAGCCACGGCCGCCGGGTGCTGTTCAACCCCAAATACGAACTCCGACCGCTCGGACAGGAGTAGCCGGTGACGTCTCTCGACAAGCCGACCACCACGACGAACGACCAGAAGCAGCAGGAGAACGACGCGAAGGCCGTTACGGAGGCCGCGCTGTTCGAGGCCTTCGGCGGCGTGCGCGGCATGGTGGAGACGGTCCTGCCCGGACTGCTCTTCGTGTCGATCTTCACGGTCAACAAGGACCTCCATATCTCGGCCATCGCGGCCCTGGCGGTCTCGTTGCTGCTCGTCGCGGTGCGGCTGATCCGCCGGGACACCGTCAAGCACGCCTTCAGCGGCGTCTTCGGCGTGGCCTTCGGTGTGGTCTTCGCGATGATGACCGGCAACGCGAAGGACTTCTATCTGCCGGGCATGCTCTACACGCTCGGGCTGGCCGTGGCGTACATCGCGACGACGATCGCGGGCGTCCCGCTGATCGGCCTGATCCTCGGCCCGGTCTTCAAGGAGAACCTCTCCTGGCGGACCCGTAACCCCGGCAGGAAGAAGGCGTACGCCAAAGCGAGTTGGGCGTGGGGCCTGATCCTGCTCGCCAAGTGCGCGATCCTCTTCCCGCTCTACTGGTGGGCGGACACGGCCCAGCTCGGCTGGGTGCTGGTGGCGCTGAAGATCCCGCCGTTCCTGCTCGCGGTGTATCTGACGTGGGTCTTCCTGGCGAAGGCACCGGCGCCGATCGACGTCTTCGCGGAGATGGAGGCGCAGGAGCAGGCCGAGAAGGAGCGCGAGCGCACCGCGGAGCGGTTCGGGGAGGCGATGGAGCCTCTGGTCGACGAGACCGTCCAGAGCGTCGCGGACGGCCCGGCCAAGCACCGCAAGCCGTAGCTCTGCTTGCGCATACGCCGATGGGGCGCCCGGATCACTCCGGGCGCCCCATCGGCGTATGACCGGCGGAACTCAGCTCGTCGCGTCCTCGCGGCGGACCGACAGCAGGTCCTCCAGCTGCTCCTCGCGCGCCTGCGCAGCCACGAACAGCAGCTCGTCGCCCGCCTCCAGCGTCTCCTCGTCGCCCGGCGTCAGCACCCGCGAGCCGCGGATGATCGTGACCAGGGAGGTGTCCTCCGGCCAGGCCACATCGCTGACCTGGGTGCCGGCCAGTGCCGACTCCGGGGGCAGCGTGAGCTCGACCAGGTTCGCGTCGCCGTGGCTGAAGCGCAGCAGCCGTACGAGATCGCCGACGCTCACCGCCTCCTCCACCAGCGCCGACATCAGACGCGGTGTGGACACCGCGACATCGACGCCCCAGGACTCGTTGAACAGCCACTCGTTCTTGGGGTTGTTGACCCGGGCGACCACCCGGGGCACCCCGTACTCGGTCTTCGCCAGCAGCGAGACGACCAGATTGACCTTGTCGTCACCGGTCGCCGCGATCACGACGTTGCACCGCTGCAGTGCGGCCTCGTCCAGCGAGGTGATCTCGCAGGCGTCGGCCAGCAGCCACTCCGCCTGCGGCACCCGCTCCACCGAAATGGCGGTCGGCGCCTTGTCGATCAGGAGCACCTCGTGCCCGTTCTCCAGGAGCTCGCCCGCGATGGAACGGCCCACCGCGCCCGCGCCCGCAATAGCGACCCGCATCAGTGACCGCCCTCCTCAGGGCCCTCGGCGAAGGCCGCCTCGACCTTCTCGATCTCGTCCGTACGCATCATCACGTGGACGAGGTCGCCCTCCTGCAGCACCGTCTGCGACGACGGCAGAATCGCTTCGCCCAGCCGGGTGAGGAACGCGACGCGCACGCCCGTCTCCTCCTGCAGCGTGCTGACCTTGTGGCCGATCCAGGAGGCCGAGGTGTGCACCTCGGCGAGCTGCACCCCGCCGCTCGGGTCGCGCCACAGCGGCTCGGCGCCGGACGGCAGCAGCCGCCGCAGCATCTGGTCCGCGGTCCAGCGGACCGTGGCGACGGTCGGGATTCCCAGGCGCTGGTACACCTCCGCACGGCGCGGGTCGTAGATACGGGCCGCGACGTTCTCGATGCCGAACATCTCGCGTGCCACCCGGGCGGCGATGATGTTGGAGTTGTCGCCGCTGCTGACAGCGGCGAAGGCGCCGGCTTCCTCGATCCCAGCCTCGCGCAGCGTGTCCTGGTCGAACCCGACTCCGGTCACGCGGCGGCCACCGAACCCGGAGCCCAAGCGGCGGAAGGCCGTGGGGTCCTGGTCGACAACGGCGACCGTGTGCCCCTGCTGCTCCAGGGTCTGCGCGAGAGCTGCTCCCACTCGCCCGCATCCCATGATGACGATGTGCACGACCGTCCTTCCGGCTGTCAATGGTCTTTGCTCAGGCTTAGGTCCTGCGCGGCAGGACTTAACAGGGTCAGGGTCTCAGACCGCGGCCCAAGCTACACACGCGCGGTCCGCCCAGGGACCCCTCGCGCGCATGGAGCGGGAGATTCCGCAAAGGAGGGGGGTGCTGGGTGGGCCTGACCCATACGGAACGCTTACGATCCTCTGCGTGTCCAAACTGACCGACCTGCCCAAACGGATCCTGATCGGCAGGGCGCTGCGCAGCGACAAGCTGGGGGAAACGCTCCTCCCGAAGCGCATCGCCCTTCCCGTCTTCGCCTCCGACCCGCTGTCCTCGGTGGCGTACGCACCGGGCGAAGTCCTTCTGGTGCTCTCCATCGCGGGTGTGTCGGCCTACCACTTCAGCCCGTGGATCGCGGTCGCCGTCGTGGTGCTGATGTTCACCGTCGTCGCCTCCTACCGGCAGAACGTGCACGCCTACCCGAGCGGCGGCGGCGACTACGAGGTCGCCAACACCAACCTCGGGCCCAGGGCCGGTCTCACCGTCGCCAGCGCCCTCCTCGTGGACTACGTCCTCACGGTGGCCGTCTCGATCTCCTCCGGGGTGGAGAACCTCGGCTCCGCGGTCCCCTTCGTCGTCGAGAACAAGGTTCTCTGCGCCGTCGCCATCATCATCCTGCTGACCCTGATGAACCTGCGTGGCGTGAAGGAGTCGGGCAAGCTCTTCGCGATCCCGACGTACGTCTTCGTCGCCGGCGTATTCGTCATGATCGCCTGGGGTGCCTTCAAGGGGATCGTGCTCGACGACACCATGAAGGCCCCGACCGCCGACTTCGAGATCAAGGCCGAGCAGCAGGGCCTGGCCGGCTTCGCGCTGGTCTTCCTGCTGCTGCGGGCCTTCTCCTCCGGCTGCGCCGCGCTCACCGGCGTCGAGGCGATCAGCAATGGCGTCCCCGCCTTCCGCAAGCCGAAGAGCAAGAACGCCGCGACCACCCTGCTGTTCATGGGCGGCCTGGCCGTCACCATGTTCTGCGGCATCATCGGCCTGGCCATGGCCACCGACGTGAAGATGGCCGAGACACCCGCGCACGACCTGCTGCGAAACGGCACCCCGGTCGGCGACGACTATGTCCAGAACCCGGTGATCTCCCAGGTCGCGGCCGCGGTCTTCGGCGACGGGACGTTCTTCTTCGTGGTGCTCGCGGCGGCGACCGCGCTGGTGCTGTTCCTGGCCGCCAACACCGCGTACAACGGCTTCCCGCTGCTCGGCTCGATCCTCGCCCAGGACCGCTATCTGCCGCGGCAGCTGCACACCCGCGGCGACCGGCTGGCCTTCTCCAACGGCATTGTGCTGCTGGCAGGGGCGGCCATCCTCCTGGTCTGGGTCTACGGCGCCGACTCGACCAAGCTGATCCAGCTCTACATCGTCGGCGTCTTCGTCTCCTTCACCCTCAGCCAGACCGGCATGGTGCGGCACTGGAACCGCCATCTGAGGACCGAGAAGGACCCGGCCAAGCGCCGCCACATGATCCGCTCCCGGGCGATCAACACCTTCGGCGCCTTCTTCACCGGCCTGGTGCTCGTCGTCGTACTCGCGACGAAGTTCACGCACGGCGCGTGGGTGGCGCTGCTGGGCATGGTGATCTTCTACGGAACGATGACCGCGATCCGTAAGCACTACGACCGCGTCGCCGAGGAGATCGCCGCCGCGGAGGAGCGCCCCGACGACTATGTGCGCCCGTCGCGCGTGCACTCCATCGTCCTGGTCTCCAAGATCCACAAGCCGACGCTGCGCGCCCTCGCGTACGCCAAGCTGATGCGCTCCGACAAGCTCGAAGCCGTCAGCATCAACGTCGACCCGGCCGAGACCAAGGCGCTCAAGGAGGAGTGGGAGCGGCGCGGCATCAATGTGCCGCTGAAGATCCTCGACTCCCCGTACCGCGAGATCACCCGGCCGGTCATCGAGTACGTCAAGGGGCTGCGGCGCGAGAGCCCGCGGGACGTGGTCAGCGTCATCATCCCCGAGTACGTGGTGGGTCACTGGTACGAGCATCTGCTGCACAACCAGAGCGCGCTGCGCCTCAAGGGGCGGCTGCTGTTCACCCCCGGGGTGATGGTGACCTCGGTGCCGTACCAGCTGGAGTCCTCGGAGGTCGCGAAGAAGCGGGCGAGGAAGCGCCAGGACTGGAACGCGCCGGGCTCGGTCCGGCGCGGGCCCGTGGACCAGCGTGCCAAGGAGCCGAGCGGCAAGGGCTGAGGCTCCCGCGTTGGCTGACGCTCCCGCGTTCTTGTGGTGAGCGGCCGGGCAGCACCCACGTAGAGTGGTGGGTTGTTGTCCGGCCGTTTTTCCTTTGATCTTCTGGAGTCACCCCACCATGCAGAACGCACCTGAGTCTTCGCTGGTCGGGGAGGAGTACGAGGTCGAGGTCGGCCCCGTAGCGCACGGCGGCCACTGCATCGCCCGCACCGAGGAGGGGCGGGTGCTGTTCGTACGGCACACGCTGCCCGGCGAGAAGATCGTCGCCCGGATCACCGAGGGCGAGGAGGACTCCCGCTTCCTGCGCGCCGACGCCGTACGGATCATCGAGGCGTCCAAGGACCGCGTCGAGGCCCCGTGCCCGTACTCCGGACCCGGCAACTGCGGCGGCTGCGACTGGCAGCACGCCAAGCCGGGCGCCCAGCGGCGGCTCAAGGGCGAGGTGATCGCCGAGCAGCTGCAGCGGCTCGCGGGCCTCACCCCCGAGGAGGCCGGCTGGGACGGCACGGTCGTGCCCGCTGAGGGCGACAAGCTGCCGAAGGGCGAGGTGCCGGCCTGGCGCACGCGCGTGCAGTACGCGATCGACACGGAGGGCCGCGCGGGGCTGCGCAAGCACCGCTCGCACGACGTCCAGCCGATCGACCACTGCATGATCGCCGCCCCGGGGGTCACCGAGCTCGGCATCGAGAAGCAGGACTGGTCGCAGATGGCCTCGGTCGAGGCGATCGCGGCGACCGGATCCAACGACCGCCAGGTCATCCTCACCCCGCGCCCGGGCGGCCGGCTGCCGCTGGTCGAACTGGACAAGCCGGTCTCGGTGTTGCGCGTGGAGGAGCGGGACGGCGGAGTGCACCGGGTGCACGGCCGCGCCTTCGTACGGGAGCGCGCCGACGAGCGTACGTACCGCGTCGGCATGGGCGGCTTCTGGCAGGTGCACCCGCAGGCCGCGGACATCCTGGTCAAGGCCGTGATGCAGGGCCTGATGCCGCGCAAGGGCGAGTCGGCGCTCGATCTGTACTGCGGTGTGGGCCTGTTCGCGGGCGCGATCGCGGAACGGATCGGAGAGGGCGGCGGGGTGCTCGGCATCGAGTCCACCAAGCGCGCGGTCGAGGACGCCCGGCACAACCTCCAGGACCTGGAGCGGGTACGCATCGAGCACGGCAAGGTCGAACAGGTCCTGCCGCGCAC
This sequence comes from Streptomyces lunaelactis, assembly GCF_003054555.1. Taxonomy (NCBI): domain Bacteria; kingdom Bacillati; phylum Actinomycetota; class Actinomycetes; order Kitasatosporales; family Streptomycetaceae; genus Streptomyces; species Streptomyces lunaelactis. The sequence goes on from NZ_CP026304.1 coordinate 6,477,488, forward strand.
GGGGATCACCGAGACGGACCTGATCGTGCTCGACCCGCCGCGCGCGGGGGCGGGCAAGCAGACGGTGAAGCACCTGGCGGGCCTGGGCGCACGGCGCATCGCGTATGTCGCCTGCGACCCGGCGGCGCTGGCGCGCGACCTGGCGTACTTCCGCGAGGGCGGCTACAAGCCGCGCACACTGCGGGCGTTCGACCTGTTTCCGATGACCTCGCATGTGGAGTGTGTGGCGATTCTTGAACCGACGGCAAAGGGGCTCTGACCTGGAGTTTTCCTAGGTCGCTCAGGCGCGGCCGGGTGTGCTCGACCTTTTTCCCGACCCCCACCAGGTGAAGGGCGCCATACGCTCGGAACCCTCCCGTCTGACATGGGGTTTCGTTAGGGGGAATGAGGATGACGGTTGAGTTCCGATTCCCTCTCGGCATGGATGGTGGCCGACGGTCTTGACGCTCGGCTGACGCCCGTTCTGATGGGTTGTCACCTTTGATGCGAACTCGACACAGGCGCCCACCACTCCCTCCAGCGCGGCACGCTCCACCACGGCGCGTTCGCGTATAGACCGTCGGGTCGTGGTCCGGCCGTCACGAGTTCGGGCAGCGGCTGTGCTTCCCTCACAGATAGCTGGCATCAAAAGGCGACAGGCGTGAAAAGCCTCGTGCGAACCTCACCCTGCCGGGGTGATTGGCGTCAAGACCGGTTCCTCGCCCCAGCCGGCGCCAATCTGCTCTGGACCGCCGACGCCGTCGTGGACGGCGAGGAGCGACGCGTCATCGGCATGGTGATGGGGGTGCGAACGCGGGCACACTGCGCGAGAAGTTCAGGCTGGCGATGTACATGTGCAGCCGTGGCTTGTTCGAGGCGGCGCACAAGGGCCTCACCACGGCCACGGTCGTCGAGAAGGGCGACACCGTGGGTTACGTCGATCACGCCCCCGGCGGCCGGACACCGGTCGTCGCCACGCAGGCTATGAAACTCGTCGGCTGGCCCGGTCTGAGGGTGCCGCTGGAGCTGGGCAGCGGCGGCAAACGTGTCCCCGGGCACTCGGCGAAGGCGGGCACCGTGGTGCGGGAGATGTCCGCCGGCGAGGGCCCGGACGCGGTACGGGCCCCGTCGCCCTGCGGGACGCCCTCGCAGGGAACCTAGCCTCGCTGGCTCCTACGAGGTGCCTGACCGGCTGTGCATTGCCGCCGTTACGGCGCAAGCGCTGTTCGGTGGGCCGCACGGCCACCGCCGGGACTGGCGCGGGCCGTCGGTGATGGGTCACCGGCGGCCCGCGTACTCGCTGAGCGGGTCACCGGTCATCGGTTGCCCGGGCCCGGCGCGCGCCTGAGGAAGGCTGTCTCGCCGCAGCGGGAGCCTCTACGGAGGCGGCTGGTTGAACAGTTGGACCAGCGCGGAAAGCGGATTGCCCGGCCGGAAGTACTCGGTCTCCACGGATTCCTTGAACGACCCGTCCCGCCTGCGCTCCACAACCCTCTTGTGCTTCTTCCGGCCGCGTGTGGCCAACAGGTACATGCCGTACATCATCACGATTCCCAGGATGGCGACCTCGATGACCGGCAGCTTCGCCTTGGCGTCCAGCAGAGCGTCGCGGACCATGTCCCTTTCTCCCGGTTCCTCCCAGGCCGTCGAAAGGATCACCAGCGCACCCTGTTCGAGGTACTCCGAATGCGAGGTCAGGAGGTGGAGAAGTTCCTCCGCCTCCGCCGCGTCAGGTGCTGCTGCCAGTACCTCGTCCCTCATTTCCTCGTAGTCGAGGTCGTCTGTGTGTGCGGCGAGGTAGTAGCGGGCCGCTTGCTGCACGGTGTCGGCGTCGGCCCCGATGTGCTCGAGAAACGCTGCCAGGGATTCCGTCATCGCCAGTCTCCTTCGAGGGTCAGGGACCACGCCAACCAGGTCGGCAGGTCCTCGGTCGCGTCCAGGGACGCCTGCCGGAGTGCTCGTCCCAAGGGATGTCCTTCCATGAAGCGCGCTAGGGTGGCGTCGAGGACGGGCAGTGTCGCCGAGGCCACCACGTCCCAGCCGGGAGCGACAACCGCCGAGGTTCCCGCATGGCGCAGCGCCCCGAAGATGCCGAGACGGTCGCCCAGCCCGGCGTGGTGGCTCACGCCGCTGGAGCAGGCCGCGGAGAACACCGTGCGCGAGGCGTGGGGCAGCAGGGCGCAGTCACGCCAACTGAGCCGGTGGGCATTGCCCAGCGAGCTGCCGGCGGCGACCGAATCGGCCAGCGGCGCGTTTCCGCGATGGGCGAGCATCAACGCCACTTCACGCTCGACGTGGTTGACGAGGCCATGGCACAGCAGAACCGCGACATCACAGCGGCGCATCACCTCCTCGAAGGCCGCCATGTCACAGGCGCCTTCCTGCGGCGCCACCGCACTCGCCCCGAGCGCCGCGGCGCGGCCTGCGGACGCGCGCAGCGCCGCAGCAACCTCGGGTTGTTCGCCCGAACGCGGCACGGTCAGGACCCCAATGCGTTCCCTCGGCGGCACAGGCTGCCGCAGGAGCGAGTGGAGGGCCGTCCAGCCCGATGCGTACGACACCGACCAGTGCGGTCCGATCGCCGTGTGCCACGGCAGGCCGGCCATCGCCGCGTGGGGCAGGACGACGACGTGATCGTCGGCTTCGGCACAGGTGCGCAGCACATTGACCATCCACTCTTCGGCCCGGCGCCACTCCGCCTGGTCCAGGGGGTCGCCCCGACGGCGGGGGCTCCAGTCGAACAGGCGCTTGCGGAGACGCGCCCCCAGTCGGGCGTAGTCGATCTGTTCCTGCGGGAGGAAATACGTCGTGACGTGGCCGGCTGCGTCGATGCGCGTCAGCACGGAGCAGAGACCGCTGTCGCGTTGATCGTCCTGGTGACGTACGTAGAACCATTCGACCACCACCAGGCCGTGGCCCGGCTGGGCCAGCCGGGCCACGGCAGCGTCGGTGAACCCCTCGTCCAATACGGTCACGTCCGGCAACCGGCGCCGGGATGCGGCCCGCCCGGCGGCGTCGCGCTGGAGCTCGGCCACCATGCGGAAGTCCGGCCACTCCACTCGCGCGGCACCGTGGCTCCGTTGCGACGGCTCGGGCCCGCCGTCGGTGAGGACGCCGAGCAGGAGGCCGCCGATATCGGCAAGCGGGGCGCCCAGTTTCGCCGGTCCGTGGACGACCTTGCTGACGTCGGGTACGCCTCCGATCTCGGCGGCCACGGCGGTCGGGACCGCCGCCAGGTGAAGCCGGGCCGCTTCGGTGTCCGCGTGGGCGTACGCGTCGAAGGCCAGCTTCAGCAGGGTCATCCCGTCGGGCGCCAGGCCATGGCGTTCCCCGACCGCGTGGGCCTCGCGCCACGCCTCGGCCACGAGGTCGTCCCCCGGGGCGCCGGTGTTCATGGCGTCGAGAAGCTCGGCGCGGCACCTGTGGGCGGCGGCGGCGAGCGTCGCGTGACCCGCCGCCTCGCTCCGCCCCGCGAAGGCGTGCAGCAGCGGGGGCAGAGCGGCGGCCCGCGCCTCGGCCGCCGAGTGCAGCTCGGCCCGCCTGTCGAGGAGGGCCGCCCAGGCGCGGGACTCCGTCAGCAGATCGGGTCCGTCCGCTGTGGCGGCTGCCGCGCCCTTGAGCCCCGAACCACTGGTCAGGAGGCCGATCGCCTCGTCGCTCCGCCCACGGACGGCCAGCTGGTGCGCCCGGAGCAGGGCATAGTGCCGGGAGCGGTCCAAGGACGAGAGCCTCTCGGCCATGGCCAGGGCGGCCTCGGCAGCCGACCGGTCGCCGACTGCCTCGTGCGCCATGGCTTTGTACTCGAGCAGTGACGGGTCCGGCCCCGAGAGCTGTATCGCCTTCTCGATTCCGGGCAGCGCCAGGTCGGGTCGGCCCAGGCCGAGTTGGGTCAGGGCGAGATTGGTGAGCGCCCAAGGGTGCCTCGGGGACGTCTCGTCCAGCAGACCGAGGACCGCTACCCGGATGGCGAGCGCCTCTGCCAAGCGTCCCGAACCCTCCAGCGCGGTGGCCCGTTCGTGGTGGAGGTTCACTTTCAGATCCGTGTCCAGTTCCGCTTCCCACGGCTGGGGGGCGGTGCCGAGCCTGGTGATCACCGACGCGGGCCGGTGCGCACGGTTCAGCGCTCCGGCCAGCCAGGTCTCCGAGCGGCCCCGCGCGACGCCGTCCCCGCCCAGACACTCCCGCAGGGTCACCTCGACGGCCTCCAGGTCCTCCACCCGTCCTTGGGCGACCAGGAACTCGGCATGGAGCCGGACGAGCGCGACCAGCTCATCGGGGCCGCGCGTGGCCGCCTCGCGGCGCAACTCCTGAACCACGCCCTCCACCGTGCTGACGGTGCTGCGCAGGTGCGCCTGGCCCACCGCTTCCATCAGGTGGGGGTGCCCGGCGTCCGTGGCGATCTCTTCGAGGAGTGCGGGCCCGCCCGGCAGGTCCAGGCCCCCGCGCCCTTCGGTCATGTGCGTGGCCAGTACCGCTCCGGCGGCCCCCCAGGCGTGCTCGTGGGGGATGGTCGCCCGCGCGCGTTCGGCCGCTACGCGGCTCGCCGTGATGTACCGCGCCGGGGGCCGCCGCGCCCGTGCCGCAAGTTCGTGCGCGAAGTAGAGCTCCGCCCACTGCTTGCCCCGGGGGTTGGGAACTCCGGTGCCGGAGTGAAGGCTTGCCAGGACGGCTTCGAGGACGTAGGGCACCAGTCCCTCCTGCCCGTGGAGGACCTCGTGCGCCGCCGCGGCCAGCCGGGACCGGTCCGGGCCCCGGTCGACGTAGGCGTGCAGATCCTCCTCGAAGGTCACGCCGGGCGGCGGCGCGCACTTGGCGTCGATGAACGCGCTCCATTCCCTGCACAGTTCGTCCAGCGTGGCAAGCTGTACGAGGGTCAGCGCGGCCAGGCGGTCGGCGTGGGCGTATCGGTGGGGCGCGACCAGGGGGGCCAGCGCCGAGTCGTCGGATTCGTCCGCGTCGGCGCCACCAAGCTCCAGCCGGGGGAACTCGCCGGCCACGGCGAGGTGTCCAGCGGCGAACACGGCCGGGGTGAGCGTCCGCCATTGGGCGGAGATCAGCACCGGCATCGTGCCGTCGGCGACCGCGCGGACGACGGAACGGAGCGGTCCGAGCTGCCCGGCCAGCTCCGTCGTGACGGCCCGCCGCAGGGCTTCCGCGTCCGGATGCTCGACGAGCCGGGGGGCTGCCGCACCGGGGAGCAACGCCCGCAGATTCGCCCACATGACGGAGGCAGTGGGGCTGTGTCCCCTTACCTGTCCCGCTGTGTAGTAGGCGGCGCCCTTACTGGGGAGGACCGCGATGAGCATGGGGGTCCGCCCCAGCGCTGCCCGGCATGCCGGGCAGCGCACACTGTCCAGATCGCCGCGCAGGAGCGCGCCGAGGAGGACGACATCGGTCTCACCGATCAGACGAACGCTGCTCCCGGCGCCCCCCTGGAACGAGGCGCCGCACCGCGCGCACCTCAACACGACGCCTGCCAGGACGAGCCGATACGGCGTGCCGCCTCACGTACCGCCTCGACCTCGCGCAGCAGGTCCGCGAGGGCGACGCGCCGCTCGTCCCCCTCCCGTTGGACGGCCCGCGCGGCGGCACGCACGATGACGTTGACGATGTCGGCACCGGACAGTCCTTCGGAGCGGGAAGCCAGTTCGCGCGGATCGACATCCGCGGCCCGGGGCAGTTCGTCGAGCAGCATGCGCTCCCAGAGGCGCGCCCGGGTCGCCTCGTCGGGCAACGGAATCTCGATATGGGCGATCATGCGGCGCACGAACGCCGGGTCGTAGTCGGCGGCGCGGTTGGTGGCGAAGACCACGACCGAGCCGCCTCGGTCGAGTTCACCGAGCAGCACGGAACGGTTGAGGTTGGCGGAGTCGGCCGCCTCACCGCCCGAGTGTTCCCGGGCGGTGAGCAGCGCGTCGGCCTCGTCGAAGAACAGCACGGCACCGGTCCGCTCAGCGGCGCGGAACACCGAAGCGATGTGTTTCGGCGTGTCCCCCACGTACTTGGAGACGAGCGCGGTGTAGTCGACGACGAGCAGCTCCCGCTCCAGCGCCGAGGCCATCACCTCGGCGCAGAGCGTCTTGCCCGTGCCCGGCGGGCCGTACAGGTTGACGGCCATACCGGTCCGGTGCGGTACCAGCCGGGCGAGGTTCCAGGTTTCCAGCAGCGTCTGCCGGTGGGTGACGATGGTCAGTGTCTGCCGGAGCTGCTCGAGGACGACGTCCGCCACGATCAGCTCGTCCAGCTTCCGTACGGGCCGTCGCCGCTCGCCCGCGACCGGGTCTTTGGCGGCCGGTGGCAGTGCGGCGACGGCGGCGGGCCGGGCTGTTCCGTTGGTGCTCCATGCCGGCATGTCAGCGCTCCCCGTTCTCGTCACCGAACAGCTCGTTGTCCCTGGTCTGCACGATCTGGAGCGTCCCCTTCTCGTGGAATGCGCGCCAGCGGGCCAGCTCCTCCTCGGAGAGGTTGCCGAGCTCGGTCCACACCTCCTGTTGCTGCTTTCTTGGGGGCTGCCCCTGTCGGGCGGCGTCGACCACCACGCTGGTGAGCTTCAAGGCCCAGTGTCCGTTCGGCCGGCGAACCAGCTCGGCGGTCTGGTCGAGCAGTACCTGGCGGACGCGGAGCCATGCCCTGCGTACCTCGTCCAGCTTCCGCGCGGAGAGGTCGTGGATGTGCAGGTAGGCGAGCCGCAGGTCTTGGGCCAGCGCGGGGAACCGGGCCTCGGCCCACGGCAGAAGGCTCTGTTCGGCCCATTGCAGGACCCGGAGCCAAAGGGTCTCCACGGCCTTGACGGCCAGCCAGGCGGCACCCCCGGCGAAAGCCATCCAGATCAGGATGGGAAGCGGCATGTCACACCTCCGCCGCGGTCGGTGGATAAACGGTGAAGCGGGTCTCCGTCTCGCCGGCCATGATCCGCGCCTCGGTGACCCGGTGCGGGACGTCCAGACCGTCCGCGTACGTCTTGTTCCGGTAGACCACCGGCTTGTCGCCGTTGCGGACGACGAGTTCGACAACCCGCACGTACGGTCCTTCGATGTACTCGAAGATCACCGTGAGGGCGATAAGGATCTCCCTCAATTGGTCGACGAGCGCCTCGTCCACCCGCTCTCCGCCCCCGGGCGAGAGGACACGGGGGTCGTCCTCCTCGCACAGCCGCATCAGAGCCACCCGCAGGGCCGCGGGCGGAGCGGGCAAGAGCTGCGCCATCCGGTCCGCCACCCGGCGGTACACATCTCGCTTGTGGTGCACGAGGCGGAGATCCACCTGGTCGCCGTCGCCGTCGCCGTCCCCGTCCTTCCGGACGGCGCGCAGAAGGCGCTGGGCGATGGTGGACCTGGTTGCGGTGGCTTCCTCCGGGACTTCGCCGGTCACTGTGCCTCCTCGTGGTCGGGACGCGGGTTGCGCCCGCTGGCTCCCGCGGGGAGCCGCCCTTCCACGGTCGCAGAGCGGCGAGCAGCCGACGATCCTCCCAGGGTGTGTGTACGGGGATGGAAACCTCCCCCTCCGAGGGGTAGCTGCCATCACCCGTCAGGTCGGCCCATGTGTGCTCGGCTCGTTGAGTAGGCTTGTGGCCATGCCCATCCGAGTCGTACTGGCCGAAGACGACGTACTCCTGCGCAAGGGTCTGGCCCAACTGATCGACGCGGAGCCCGGTTTGGAGGTCGCAGGGGAGGCGGCGGACCTTTCGACGGCTCTCGAGCAGATCGACACGCTGCGTCCCGACGTCGTCGTGACCGACATCAGGATGCCACCCATGAAGAAGGACGAAGGTATCCGGCTCGCCGCGCTGCTGCGGGAGCAACACCCCTCGATCGGTGTGGTGGTGCTGAGCCAGCACAAGGAACCGGCCTACGCCTACGCGCTGTTCGAACACGGTGTCGCTGGTCGTGGGTACCTGATCAAGGAACGGGTCGCGGAGGTGCGGGATCTGACGGATGCCGTCCGGCAGGTGGCCGCGGGACTGTCCGTCGTCGACCCTGCCGTGGTCGAGACCATGGTGCGGACCCGCAGCAGCGGCAAGCGGTCCGCGCTGGACGCACTGACGCCTCGGGAGCTGGAGGTGCTCCGTCACATGGCGCAGGGAAAGAGCAACGCGGCGATCGGCAAGGTGCTCGGGTTGACGGAGGGGGCGGTCCAGAAGAACACCAACGCCATTTTCGCCAAGCTCGGTATCGCAGAGGAACGGGACATCAACAAGCGGGTGCGGGCGGTGCTGCTCTTCCTCGACCAGGACGGGTAGCGTCCGGCGCCGCGCGGACGGGCACGCCCCCGGGACCGCCCCGTGGAAGGAAACGGGCCGTGCGGCAGCCCTCATTCCGCCCGCAGCTCGGCGGCCACCGCGCGGTCTTCCCGCCGCGTCCAGGCGGTCGGCAGCACGATGCTCGCGACGAGCACCGCCGCGGCAGCGGCCGCCACCCATGCGCCCGGCAGGAGCACATCCCCCTCCACCCCCGACGCGGTCGCCACCTCCCACCACACCAGCCGCCCCAGGCCCAGCCCCATCGGCACACCGAGTGCCAGGGCCGGTGCTACGAGCGCCGCGGCCATGGTGACGCGCAGCGCTCCGACCCGGACCGGGGTGAAGCCCAGTGCCCGGGCCACGGCCGTCGCCCGCCGGCTGCGCCGCCGCGTCTGCCACAGGGAATGGGTGACGGCCACGACCACCCCGGAGGCCATCACGCCGGTCAGGAAGCCGAGCAGGGGCCGCAGCCCGTCGAGCGTCGTGATCTCCTGGGGCGTCTCGGCACCGTAGATTTCGAGGTTCCGCTCCATGGACGCCCGCAGGGCTTCGAGCTGGCCGGGCTCCGCCGTGATGCGGGCGTCCTGTCTCGGCGGTGTCACCGCCACTCGGTCGAGACCGGATGGGGAGAAGACCGCGCTCGCACCGAGACGCTCGCTCGCATCGGTCGGCTGGTTGGTGATGACGCCGACGACGCGCAGCGTCGCGGTGGATCCGTCGGCGAGGGTGACGACGAGACGGCCGTCCCGCTTCCGGGCCTGGAGCTGGTCGGCGAGCCGTGGCCCGAGGGCCACCTCATCCGCCGCGGCGGGGCGCCGACCCGAGATCACGGTCACTTCTCGGGCCCCGCTGACCGGCCGATAGGCGTAGGCGCGCACCATGTCGCCTCCAAGGACGACTTCACCGATGCTCACGACGTCGATCGCCGCGACTCTGGCATCGGTGGCCAGGCGTGCGACGTCCGGAGCCTTGGCGTCCATCAGCGAGATGTCGGCGGGCGCCCCGTAGCGCGAGGGAGTGGACACCAGCCTGTCCAGACTGGTCGAGAACGTCGAGACAGCGACGCTCAACGTGACGACCGCCGCCAGTCCGAGGACCTGGTTGGCCATACCGGTGCCACGGCCCTGTCCGGGCCCCCAGGCCATGCGTAGCCCGGCCAGGAGGACCGGGCTACGCCGTACGAGCGGAAGCCATGGCCCGCGCCGCGGCGTTGCGTCGCCCGCGGGCGTGCTGCGCAGGACCGCCGCGGCCGTCGCACCGGAGAGCGCGAGGTGGATCAGGGCGATGGACGTCCCGCCGATGAGCGCGATCCCCGGGTTTGGCAGGTAGCCGGGCGTGGGCTCGAACGCCCGCAGCGCGCCGAGCGGCTCCAGCAGTCCGGCGGCCAGACCGGTCGCGGTACTCGTCGAGCCCGCGACCGCCGCACTGGGTAGGGCGGCCGCCGTTCTCGCCACCGCCCGTTCGAGGCGTGTCATCCCAAGAGCCGCCTCGACGCGGTGGGCGGTGAGGCTCTGGGCGTGCCGGCGGTTGAGGGCCTGTGTCGTGATCAGGAGCGCGGCCACGGCTGTGACCCCCGCCGACATGGTGAGCCCGGCGACCAGGACCCGGCGCACGGGGGCCACCAAGGGGTCCTCGGTCGCCGTCGGATACCGCACCTGCAGCGGCCCCAGTTCCGCCAGCTCCGGGGGCGCCGGGTTGGCCGCGGCGAGAGCGGTGAAGGCCCGGTCGAAGTCCCGCCGGGGCTCGTCACCGGGAGCCAGCCGCAGAAACGAGACATGACCGGCGGAGGACGACACGTACCGGTCGGCGAACGCGGGAGTGGCGATGGCGGTGCCAGCATCGCTTCCCCACAGCGGCATCCTTCCGATGCCGACGACGTGCAACCTCACTCGCGGACCGGCCGGCTTGCCGAAGCCGACGCCGAAGCGGGCGACCTGCTGGCCCGTCAGCAGCGTCATGTCGATCGTCGAGCCGGCCGAGACGCCGGATGCCCGGGCGTAGTCCTCGGAGAGCAGGACCTCATGCGGGGAGCCCTCCCGCGGCTCACGGCCCTCGAGCAGCACCGGCCGGACGAGGTCGGCGGGACGGCCGGGCCCCGCCATGACGCTCAGATAGGTGAGGGGGCCACTGTCCAATCGGCCGACCCAGATGTGCGGCGCCCATGATTCCTCCACCCCCGGCAGGGACGCCACCTGCTGGAGCAGCGCGTCCTGCGCGCCCACGACATGCGTGACCGCGTCCGGGCGGTGCACCGCTGCCACCAGCCTGGGGAAGGCCGAGTCGGTGCGCTGGGTGACAGTAATAATGGCCATCACGCACCCCCCGATCAGGCCGAATATCAAGCCGATGACCAGTGAGCCGCGCCACCGGCTGCGCCATTCGGCCTTCGCGACCGCCAGGACGGCGCCCCACTGCACGTCACGCCTCCCTGCGGAGTGGCACGAATCCGCACACCGTGGTCCCGGCCCCTGGCGCCGACTCACAGGTCAGCTCACCGCCGAGTGCCCGCAGCCGGTCCTCCATGTTCAGCAGACCTCTGCCGCGGTGAACGGACGCGGGGTCGAAGCCCGGGCCGTCGTCCCGGACCATGAGGTGCAGCCGGCCCTCAGACGCCCACAGGCGGACCGACACGGAGGCGCCCGGCGCATGTTTGGCGGCGTTCTGCAACGCCTCCGCGCAGCAGAAGTAGACCGCCGCCTCCACTCCGGGCGCGTAGCGGGTGCTGTCCGGCACATCCACGGTCACCGGGGCGGCACTGCGCGCCGCCACCGCTTTCAGCGCCGCACGCAGGCCGAAATCGGTCAGCACCGCGGGGTAGATGCCGTGTGCCAGGTCCCGCAGCGCGTCTGCTGCCTCCTTGACACGTTCGGTCAGTGCATCGAGGTCCGCCAGACAGGCCGCGCGTTCCCGGTCGCCAAACCGTGCCACGCGGCACAGCGAGTCGCGGACCCGGCCGATGGCGGCGACGAGTCCGGTGATATGTGCTTGCGCACCGTCGTGGAGGTCGCGCTCGATCGCGGCCCGGGCGGCGTCCGCCGCGGTGACCAGGCGGCTGCTCGACTCCTCCAACTGCTGGTTGATGCGCCGCAGATGGCGCAGGGTGTCTCCCAGCCGCTCGTCGAGCTCCCTGTTGCGCAGCACCATCGCCAGTCGCTGGGCGACCTCCATCAACGCCCGCTCCTCGGCCTCACCGAACCGGTCCGCGTCGTCGTCCCGCTCGACGACAACGAGGGCGAGGACGTCCCGGCCGTGGACGGCGGGTGCGAGGCGCAACTCGCAGACCGTCCGGCCCTGGAGGAGATCCGGCAGCCAGCTGTGCAGCCAGCCGGATCCCGCGACCGAGACCCTGCGGAGCAGGCGGATGTCCGTCGCCCCCACGTCACCCGGTGGTTCAGCGGGCCTTGGTACGGATACGGAGCAGCGCAACGCACCCTCCTCGGCGGTCCACAGGTGGACCGCCGAAAGCTGCCAGTGACGGCGTAACGCCTCGGCGAGCTCGCGCAGCAGATCTGCCAACTCCGCACCGTGCGCGGAGCGGGAGGAGAAGACGGCCAGGAGATCGTCCGGAAGCCGTGCCGGGGGAGGTGCCCACCGGCGCAGTGCGGGTGACACGCGCCCGGCCGACGAGACGGCGAGCACGGCGGCCAGTGCGATGCCGGCCGTGGCCGCTCCCATCAGTTCGCCCTCGCCGTGGTCGGGCAGACGTCCCAGCAGCAGTACGGTCCCGGCGACACCGGCCATGACGGCCAGGGCGGTCGCCACCACCCAAGCGGCGACTGCGGTGGCGGGGCCACTGACCCGTCGAGGGCCGGCGACGAAGCCCGCGATCGGCCACAACAGGACGGCGGGAACGACGACGGTCAGGACCATCACCGGCAATGACGGCCCTCCGGTCGCCCACCGGACGAGAAGCAGGGCACTGCCCGTGGCTGCCGCCACCACAACGGCCGAGGCGGCCAATGACACCTGGGCTCGAAGTGCCACCGCACTCGACTGTCCGGTCGGGATCATGCCGGCCCGCCTCCGTCCGCCATGTCCTCCCCCGGCCCGGCCTCCAGGCAGCCGTCCCGCATGTGCACGACCCGGAGCGCCGCGGCGGCGACCTCCGGATCGTGCGTGACCAGCACGATGGTCTGCCCGTCCCGGTGAAGCCGTTGCAGCAACTCGATGATCTCCCTGGTCCCGCCCGAGTCGAGGGCTCCAGTGGGCTCGTCCGCCAGCAGGAGCGTGGGCCGGTTGGCGAGCGCCCGGGCGATGGCCACCCTCTGGCGTTGCCCACCGGACAGCGTGTGCGGTAAGTCCCCCGCTCTGCCGAGCAGCCCCAGGGTGTCCAGCAGAGTGGTCGCTCGCCGCTCGCTGTCGGCGGCGGAGGCACCACTCAGGAGTGCGGCGAGCTTCACGTTCTCCAACGCGGACATCTGGGGGACCAGTTCGAAGAACTGGAAGATCATGCCGATGTGTCTGCGCCGCATCCTGGCACTCTGCGCGGCCGACAGTCTCTCGACCCGCGAGCCGGCCACCGCGATGGCGCCCTCGTCCGGTTGGTCGAGGGCCGCGACAAGGTTCAGCAAGGTGGACTTCCCACACCCTGACGGCCCCATGATGGCGACGAAGTCGCCCATGCTCACGCGGAAGTCGACTCCGCGCAATGCTCGTACCGATGCGGCTCCCGTCTCGTAGGTCTTGAACAGTCCCCGTGTGACGAGGGCATCGCTCCCCTCCCGTGCCCGCACACGGCCAGCGTAGACAGCTACGGGTCGGTAGGTGCAGGAACCATGGCATCTGCCGCACGCGGTGACTTGTCAGGCGCGGCCGCCGAAGTCGTACCGCTCGACGAGCTCACGGACCGCCCGCCCGACGAGGCCGCTGTCTGCGTCACTCCGAGCCCGTGACGTGAGCCGGGCGATCACGCGCCGGAGGCCGGCTGCCCTCTGCCGTTCCTGCGCACGGTACGCGGCGTCCTGCTCCAACGTAACTTGCCCGCACAGTCCATCCACGACGAGGCCCGGCGGCGAGTGAAGTGAGCCGGGCGCTGAAGGAGAGTGTGCACATGAATCCCACGTCCGCCGCCGTGACCGCGGCGGTGGTGCATCGCGGACGTCTCGGCGGCCCTTCGACATGCAAACCTGGGGCACGTGGTCGGTACTAGCCACGCTGGCTGAACACTCACAGGCTACGTGAACTGGTACATGTCGATCCCCAACCGATCACGCCCGACTGGGCCGATCGATGGGCGGCGATGTTGGAGGACGCCCGCACCCGAGGATGGCTGCGGGCAGACGCTGTCCGGGCGCACATCGTGGGCATCACGGAAACCTCACGCACCTCCGTTGCACCGGTCACTCTGTCACTGGCGAATTAGCCGATGCGCCCCGGGAGCTGGGCTGCAGGTCAGTGCAAAGAAGAGGCAAGCCTTCGCCCCAGCCAGTCGCCGGTTGATCACGACGGGCAGGCCCGCCCCGTGACGCTCGTTTGACGCTCAGGGTCCCAAGATGTCGTCCACCGAGCCGAGAACCCGACCCTGACCTGCGGTTTCTGTTGGCTCGCTCCCTGTGACATCTTTCCGATGACCTCGCACGTGGAGTGCGTGGCGATTCTTGAGCCTGCCTCAAAGGCCCTCTGACCTGCGGGTTCTCCTTGGCGGTCGGGCGTGGTCGGTGGCGCTCGACCTGTTTCCCCCAAGTCCACCACGTGAGGCATGGCGCACGCTACCGCCGCCTGTCTGACCTGCGGCTTCGCGTAAGGGGGGTGCAGGTTGACTCGACTTCTGCGGGCCGGTTGGGGAAACGTCTTGACGCTCGTTCGACGCTGATTCTGACGGAGCGTCATGCGGTCGTCCCGGGTTCGCCAGCGCGGCTCAATCGGAGTGTCGGGCAGCAGCATGCTTCTAGCGATGCACACCGGGCGGGCGGCGGCTGCTCGAGCACGGCGGGATCGTGCACGCCGAGCCGGCCTGGCGGGGGCTTCATCCTGTTCGAGTCCGGCGTCCTGGAGGCCGAGGCGGCCCGCCAACTCCGTGCCGTCACCGCACACGACGGGCCCGCCGCCTTGGTCCCGGGCCTTGATTACGCCCTCTGGACAGAACGCGCCGCCCTCCAACTGCTCGACGAACACCGCGCCCTGGGCCGGTGTCCCCTCGACCTCCACAGTCGATGTCCAGATCACGGGCCTCTTCGAGGAGACGGGCCGCGAGGTCGTCGGCCCAATCTGCGGCCCAGGTGCGCAGAGCGGCGATGGTGGCGTCATCGAGTCCATAGGCGGCGAAGGCTTCATCGTCGGTCCAGTCGGCGCCCGTGAGGTTCGCCTGCAGGTCGCGCTCGAAGCGCCCACGGGCGTAGCGGCGGCCGAACTCCTCGAGCTCGGCATTGGTCCCGTGGCGGGAGGCCGCGAACACCTCGATCAGGTCGCGAGGTGCTCCGCGGCCGGCGAGGGCGCGGACTTTGGTCCCGATCACGTCCTCCTCCGCGAGGACAGGTCCAGACGGGCTCTGGGCGACCGGCCGCCAGAAGACCTCTTTGAGGATGTCGACTTCGCAGTCCTGTCCCGTGACCGGGTCGGTCACGGTGAAGCGGGCGGACAGCAGGGCGGTCTGCAGCGCGTGCACCTTCCAGCTCGCGGGTCATCCGGGCGAAGACGGCTCGACCGCCCGTGCACCCCGCAGTCGGCACGCGGTCGGTAGCGGATGCGTGCGCTCGCTCGGCGTTCCGTCAGCTGTCCGCGCCGGCTGCGGTGAGGGAGGCGAGGGCGGCGTCGAGGCGTCGGGTGGCCTCCTCGGCGACCGGGCGCAGGGCATCCAGTTCGGTGAGGGCGACCATCGTGTTCGGGTTGAGGGCCTGTACGGCGGTGCGGTCTCCGTCTCGGCGGACGACGACGTTGCAGGGCAGCAGCAGGCCGATGCTGCGGTCGGTCTCCAGGGCGCGGTGGGCGAGGGGCGGGTTGCAGGCGCCGAGGATGACGTAGTCCTCCATGTCGTGGTCGAGCTTGGCCTTGAGGGTGGCGGTGACGTCGATCTCGGTGAGGACGCCGAAGCCCTGCTCGGCGAGGACCTCGCGGACGCGGCTGACTGTGGTGGCGAAGTCGGTGTCGAGGTGCACGGTGCGGTCGTAGCGCATGGCAGGGGTCCTTCCGGTCGGCTCGCACGGCGCGGACCGGGTGTCCGGCCGTGTGCGAGGTACTCGTGAGGTGTTCCCCCGGGCTTTCCCTGCGCTTGGAAATACCCCCCGGGGTACTCGTGTTACGGTCGTAAGCATACCCCCTGGGGTAATTCTTCATTGGAAGGGAGTGCCTCGTGTTCTTCGTCGACACGATCGAGGTGGCCGGGCTCGGCAACCGCAGTTACCTGGCGGGCGGCGAGCGGACGGCGGTGGCGGTCGACCCGCCCCGTGACGTGGATCAGGTGATCGCGGTGGCCGCCCGGCGCGGGGTGCGGATCTCGCACGTCGTCGAGACGCACGTCCACAACGACTACGTCACCGGCGGCCTGGAGCTGGCCCGGATCACGGGTGCGGCCTATCTCGTCCCTGCCGGGGCCAGGGTCTCCTTCGAGCGCGCGCCGGTGCACGACGGCGACCACGCGGAGATCGACTCGGACGCGGGCCTGACCCTGCGCGCCGTGGCGACCCCCGGTCACACCCCGCACCACACCTCCTATGCGCTGGAGGAGAACGGCACGGCGGTCGCGGTGTTCACCGGCGGTTCGCTGCTGATCGGCACGGTGGGCCGCCCGGACCTGGTCGAGCCGCGGCTGACGGAGCAACTGGCCCGCGCACAGCACGCCTCCGCGCACCGCCTGGCCGCCGAGCTGCCCGACGACACGGCCGTGCTGCCCACGCACGGATTCGGCAGCTTCTGCTCGTCCTCCCAGGCCGAGGGCGGCGCCACGACCATCGGCAAGGAGAAGGCGTCCAACGAAGCCCTCGTCCGGGACGTGGACACCTTCGTCGCCGACCTGCTGGCCGGCCTGGACGACATCCCCGCCTACTACACGCACATGGGCCCGGCCAATGCCGCAGGACCCGCGCCCGTCGATCTGACCCCGCCCGCCGTCGCCGACGCCGAGGAGATCGCCGTCCGGCTGGCGGCGGGGGAGTGGGTGGTGGACCTGCGCAACCGCGTCGCGTTCGCCGAAGGTCATGTCTCCGGCTCGTTCAACTTCGAGGCCGAAGGGCAGCTCGCGACGTATCTGGCCTGGCTGATTCCGTGGGGCAAGCCGGTCGCGCTGCTCGCCGAGTCACCTGAGCAACTCGCCACCGCCCAGCGCGAGCTGGTCCGCGTGGGCATCGACCGCCCCGCTGCCGCGGCCACCGGCGAACCCGGCGACTGGGTCCGGGAGGGGGAGGCCCAGGCTTCCTTCCCGCGCGCCACCTTCGCCGATCTCGCCGGCCGGCACCCGGCGGAGGGAGTCGTCGTCCTCGACGTCCGGCGCGGCTCGGAGCGGGCGGCGGGATACATCGAGGGCTCGGTCCACATCCCGGTCCACGCCCTGCACCGCCGCCTCGGCGAGGTTCCTGACGGTGAGGTGTGGGTGCACTGTGCGGGCGGCATGCGGGCTGCCATCGCCGCCTCGCTGCTGGATGCCGCGGGTCGGGACGTCGTCGCGGTGGATGACTCCTTCGATGCGGCCGAGGAGGCGGGACTCACCGTCCGGACCCCCTGACGGCGTCGGACGCTGCAGACGTCCCACCGATCTTCCGTACCGACGAGGAAACAGGAGCGAGAAATCCGTATGAGCATCCGACGAGACCGGGGCGGTCCGGGTCGCGTGACCGTGCAGGAGGCGGCCGCGCGCACCGGCCACGGCGGCGCCGTCGGCAGCGGCGGTGACGCCGTGCTGCTGGATGTGCGTGAGCCGTACGAGTGGCAGGCGGGGCATGCGCCGCGCGCCGTTCATCTGCCGTTGTCCGCGCTGGCCGCCGGGGCGGGGCTGCCCGCCGAGGTGCAGGCGCGGCCCCTGGTCGTGATCTGCCGCTCGGGCAACCGGTCCCGGCGGGCCGCGGAACTGCTGGTCGCCCGGGGCGCGCAGGCCGTGGACGTGATCGGGGGGATGGGGGACTGGGCGGGGGCGGGTCTGCCGGTGGTGGGCGCACGCGGTGGGAACGGCACCGTCGCGTGAGCGCGGTCATACTCGCCCTGGCCGCCGGCGCGGTGATCGGCCTGGCGCTCGGCGCGCTCGGGGGCGGTGGCAGTGTGCTGGCCGTTCCCGCCCTGATCTACCTGCTCGGCTTCAGTCCGGTCGGGGCGACGACCGCGAGTCTGGTCATCGTCACGCTCACCTCGGTCACCGCGCTGGTCGCGCACGCCCGTGACGGCCACGTCCGGTGGCGTACGGGACTGCTGTTCTCGGCGGCCGGGATCGGCCCGGCGATGCTGGGCGGCGCGCTCTCCACCCGTATCCCGGCGGCCGTACTGACGGCGGCCTTCGCCGTGGTCGCGGGAGTGGCCGCCCTGCGTATGCTGCGGTCCCGGCCGGCTGCGGAGGGCGCCGTGACGGTGCGGCCGGGGCGGGTGGCGGCCGCCGGTGGCGGACTCGGCGCGGTCACCGGTGTCCTCGGTGTCGGCGGCGGTTTCCTCGCCGTACCGGCCCTGGTGAACGTGCTGGGCCTGCGGATGCGGAACGCGGTGGGTACCAGCCTGCTGGTCATCACCGTCAACTCGCTGGCCGCGCTGGCGACGCGCGCCGGCACGGTCGAGGGGCTGGACTGGGCGGTCGTCGGGCCGTTCGTCGGCGCCGCGATCCTCGGCGCCTGGGACGGGAAGCGGCTGGCCGCGAAGATCTCGGGACACACGCTTCAGCGGATCTTCGCGCTGGTGCTGCTGGCGGTGGCGGCCTTCATGCTGATCGACGCGGCGCTGTGACGGCCGCCGTGGCGAGAGTCCTCACGCCAGCGACAGGAACAGCTTCTCCAGACGGGTGCGCATCTGCTGGGCGTCCTCGCCGTTCTTGCGGCCGGTTTCCATGTCGGTCATGCACTGCTGCATGCCGGTCGCGATGATCGCGAAACCGGCGCGGTCGAGCGCGCGGGAGGCCGCGGCGAGCTGCGTGACGACGTCCTCGCAGTCACGTCCCTCCTCGATCATCCGGATCACACCGGAGATCTGACCCTGCGCACGGCGCAGCCGGTTCAGCACGGACTTCAGGTCCGCACCCTCAAGCTCCAGTTCCACGACCACTCCTCCAAGAAAATACCCCTAGGGGTACTGTACGTCCCGGTTCGGGACGGCGTCGACCATTAAGGATCACATCTGCCATGACCAACCCCTCCACCCTCGTCACCGAGCAGGCCCGCACCCGGCTGCACGAACTCACCGTCATCGACGTGCGCACGCCCGCCGAGTACGCCTCCGGCCACCTGCCCGGCGCCCTGAACATTCCGCTCGACCACGTCCGCCGTGCCCTGCCGGAGATACGGCACGCCGCCGGACGCCGTGACGTCCTGGTGGTGTGTGCCTCCGGAGCCCGTTCCGAGAACGCCTGCAAGCTGCTGGCCGAGCAGGGCATCACCACGGCCACGCTCGCCGGCGGCACCGGCGCCTGGGCCGCCGAGGGGCACGACCTGCACACACCGGCCGCCTGCGACACGCGGGCCGGCTGGAGCATGGAACGCCAGGTCCGCTTCACCGCCGGCAGCCTAATCCTGCTCGGCCTCCTGCTCGGCCTGCTCGTGCACCCGGCCCTCCTGCTGCTCTCGGCCGGCGTCGCGGGCGGCCTGGTCTTCTCCGCCCTCACGAACACCTGCGGCATGGCGGTCGTGCTCGGCAAGCTGCCGCACAACCGCCCGCGCGCGGTCGATCTCGACGCCACGCTGGCCGCTCTGCGCAGCCGCTGAACCCGTGTTCCGGGGCGCCCGTGGAGACTCCATGGGCGCCCCGGACGTCATTTCGCTCCCCTCGAGCCCGCGGCCTGTCGGCGCACGTCGTCCATGTCGACGGCCCGGATCCTGCCGATGAGGTCTTCCAGGGCCTGCGGCGGCAGCGCGCCCGGTTGCGAGTACAGGACGGTCCGGTCGCGGACGGCCATGAGTGTGGGGATGGAGGAGATCTGGAAGGCGCCCGCCAGTTCGGGCTGTGCCTCGGTGTCGACCTTGCCGAACACGATGTCCGAGTGGCGCGCGGCCGCCTTCTCGTAGACGGGGCCGAACATCCGGCACGGTCCGCACCAGGCCGCCCAGAAGTCGATCAGCACGATCTCCGAACCGGTGACGGTTTCCTCGAAGTTGTCCTTGGTCAATTCCACGGTGGGCATGGCTTCCGGTCTCCTCTCGCATACCCGGTGGGGTATTGGGGTATACGGTTCAACCGGTGCCGGTCCGGATTTGTTCCAGGCAGACGGGCGGAAGCGGGAACCAGCGCATGCGCTCGAAGTCGGCCGGCAGCCCGGTGGGGCCGTCGTCGAGACGGCCGGAACAAGCGGTGAACACCTCGCGGGCGCGGTCGAGTTGACCTGCCAGTGCCTCCTCACCCAGCCGACGGTGACGGGGTGCCGGGGCGCTGAGCCGACCGTCCGCCGTGTAGCGCACGTCGGTCAGGCGCAGCGGCGGATCGGCGGCACCGGCGTGGTGGCGCCACTGTCCGGTGTGCGGATCGAAGCGGTAGTCGGGCAGGAGCCGGAGGCCGTGCGTGGCGATCAGGTCGACGGCGTCGATGAGGTAGTCGCGGACGGTGTCGCTGATGAAGTAGTTGAAGTTGATGCGGGTCCAGCCGGGTTTGATGCCGTCGCAGCCGTGGACGACCTCGTCGAGCAAGGCGTGGGAGGTGGCCGTGTCGATGGCGAGCAGGCGGTGGCCATAGGGGCCGGCGCAGGAGCAGCCGCCGCGGGCCTGGACGCCGAACAGGTCGTTGAGCAGGGCGACGACGTAGTTGTGGTGCAGGTAGGCATGGTCGCCGTGGCGGATGCGGAACGAGATGATGGACAGGCGGCGGGCGTGGTGGTTGCCGAGGATCTCGATCCGCGGGTTGGTGTCCCAGCGCGCGAGGGCGTGCCGCCAGTGGCGTTCCTCGGCGGCCTGGATGGTGTCGGTGCCGACGGCCTGTTTGAGGGCGAAGACCAGTCCCGCGCGGATGGATTCCACGATGGCCGGGGTGCCGCCCTCCTCGCGGGCGACCGGGTCGTCGAGATAGCGGTGGTGGAGCGGGTCGACGAAAGCGACGGTTCCGCCGCCGGGCGCCGTGGGCACCTTGTTACGGACCAGGTCACGGCGGACGACGAGCACGCCCGGGGTCTGCGGGCCGCCGACGAACTTGTGCGGGGACAGGAACAGCGCGTCCTTGTGGTCCCTGGCGCCCGGAGCGCTCTCCGCCATCCGGAGCGGGATGTACGGTGCCGCCGCCGCGTAGTCCCAGAACGACAGGGCGCCGTACGCGTGCAGCAGTCCAGTGATGCGGTCGGTGTCGGTGAGGATGCCGGTGACGTTGGAGGCGGCGGAGAAGCTGCCGATGCGCAGCGGCCGGTCGGCGTACCGCCGCAAGGCTGTTTCGAGCCCGGCGAGGTCGATGTGCCCGTCCGCGTCCTCGTCGATGACCACGACGTCGGCGATCGACTCGCGCCAGGGCAGTTCGTTGGAGTGGTGCTCGTACGGCCCGACGAAGACCACCGGGCGCTCGGCCTCGGGCGGCTTCGCCGGGCGGCGCAGCTCCAGGATGCCGACCAGCTTGTTGACCGCCGCGGTGGAGCCCGAACCACAGAAGATCACGAGGTCGTCGTCGGTACCGCCGACCGCGTCGCGGATGATCCGGCGGGCGTCCTCGCGCAGTCGGGTCGTCTGCAGGCCGGTGCTGGAGCTCTCCGTGTGGGTGTTGCCGTAGCGGGGCAGCACCTGCTCGCGGACGAAGTCCTCGACGAAGTCCAGCGAGCGTCCGGAGGCGGTGTAGTCCGCGTAGACGATCCGTTTCGGGCCGTACGGGCCGTCCAGCACCTCGTCGTCACCGATGAGCCCGCCCCGGATGCGCTCCAGCAGGGCCGACGCGGCCGGCGCCAGGGACGTGCTCATGGCTCCAGCTCGATCTCGATCTCGGGCGGCTGATGGAGGGTGTTGTGCACCGTGCAGTGCGAGGCCACGGCCAGCAGGGCCGCCCGGCGCTGCTCGGGCAGCTCCGGCGGCGGCATGACCACGATGCGCAGGGAGGTGACGCGGGCGGGGCGGTCGCTGGCCATGGTGAACTCCGTACGGACGCGCAGTCCTGTCTGGCTGAGGCCGTGCCGGTGGAGGAAGCGGCCCGCGTAGAAGGCGACGCAGGTGGCCAGGGACGCGGCGAACAGTTCGGTGGGGGTGGGCGCGGTGTCCGTACCGCCGGCCTCGATGGGCTGGTCGACCTGGAAACGATGCCCGCGGATGTCCACGGTATAGGCATCCCGCTCGACGTGGGCGACCTCGAAACTGTGCACGTCCATGGACTGCGGCCGGTTCGTGCTCAGGGTGTGTGGTGTGCTGCCGGTCATGGCGGGGCCCTTCTCGCCGGTGTCGACTGCTGACGGATCCCAGTCGACCGCGCACCGTGCGACGAATCGAGAGGCCGACGGGGTGCGCCGGGGGCCGTTCGGCCCTCGTGGGAGCTGGCGTAGTGATATACCCTGCCAGGTATTTTACCAGGGGGTTCGCGGCGGGCGAGGGGCCGCAGGTGTCGACGGAGTGGGTCGAAGACATACCCGGGTGGGTACTCGAATGGGGACCTGCGGCCCATGCCCCGCCCTCATCTCCCGCACGACAGTGGGGACATGGGCAAACACATCGTGATTCTCGGCGGTGGAACCGCCGGCACCATGACGGCCAACCGCCTGCGTCGCACGTACGACGCGGGCGAGTACCGGATCACGGTCGTCGATCAGGACGACGACCACCTCTACCAGCCGGGGTTGCTGTTCGTGCCGTTCGGGCTCGCCCAGCCGCACCACCTCATCCGGTCCCGTCCGCGGCAGCTGAACACCGCCGTCGACTACAAGCAGGCGCGGATCGAGCGGGTCGACCTGGACGCGCGGACGGTGCACCTCGCCGGCGGCATCCGGCTGGGCTACGACGTCCTCGTGGTCGCCACCGGCGCGACGCTGCTGCCGGAGGAGACCGAAGGGCTGACCGGCCCGGGCTGGGGCGAGAACGTCTTCACCTTGTATGACCTGCCCGGCGCCGTGGGTCTGCACCACGCCCTGGAGCGCTTCGAGGGCGGCCGGGTCGTGATCGATGTGGCAGACCTGCCGCTCAAGTGCCCCGTCGCGCCCCTGGAGTTCGCCTTCCTGGCCGACTGGTACTTCCAGCGCCGCGGCATCCGCGACAAGGTCCAACTGGCCTACGTCACCCCGCTGGACGGCGCCCTCACCAAGCCGGTCGCCGCCAAGGCGCTGGGCGGTCTGCTGGCGGACAAGGGCATCGAGCTGGTCACCGAGTTCACGCTCGGCGAAGTTGACGGCGAAGGTGGCCGCCTGGTGTCGTACGACGAACGCGAGGTGCCCTTCGACCTGGCGGTGGTCGTGCCGCTGCACGGCGGCGCCGAATACGTCGAGCGCTCCCCGGGCCTCGGCGACGAGCTGAGCTTCGTCCCCGTCGACCCCCACACCCTTCAACACCCGTAATTCTCCGAGGTGTTCGCGATCGGGGACGCGGCGGGCCTGCCGGCCTCCAAGGCCGGCTCGGTGGCCCACTTCGACGAAGCAGTTGGCATGCCCGTCGCGGCCGGTGGCCAGATCATCTACACCTGAGATGGCCGGTACCGTACCCGGCCTGCCGGACAGAGTGCGGCGCGTGCCGGCGGTGGTCGCCCATCCCGACGACGAGTCGTTCGGGCTGGGCGGACTGCCGGCCCTGCTGTCCGACGTCGGCGTGCCCACGGCGGTGCTCTGCTTCACCCATGGTGAGGCGTCCACCCGGCACGGCAGGCGCGGCGACCTGCATACCCTCCGCGCGGGCGAACTCGCCTGCACCGCAAGGGAACTGGGCGTCGAGCGGGTGGAACTGGCCGGTCACCCGGACGGCGGTCTCGCTGACGTCCCCCGGCATCGGCTCGCCTCGGAGACGGCCCGACTGATCGGCGAGGGGCGCCCCAGCCACCTCCTCGTGGAGGGCGTCACTGGGACCACGAACTGGCAGGTTCGGCAGGTGCCGCTACGCGTCGTGCGGCGATGGCGCGGTGCCGCTGCGGATGGTGTCCTCACCTGTGGGGTGGGGGACCGTCTGTGCGTCTTCCCCGATGGACGGCGCTGATACGTCGTTGGTCAGGCTCCGTGTTCGCTCGGCGTTGCGCAGCATGTACCAGCTGAATACGACCCCCGCCGCCGCGGCCACGGAGGCCCAGGTCCACGGACTGGTCAGCAGGGTGTGGCGCAGGTCGGAGCTGATCTGCTGGCTCAGTACGAAGACGCCCATGACGGCGACGAACCAGCCGAAGGACTTGCGCAGCGCGTCCTGTGGGATGCGCCCGGCGAGGAAGCCGCCGATCACGCTGCCGACGACAGCGGTTGCCGTCACGAGCGCGGCGAACCCCCAGTCGATGTGCACGCTGGCGAGGTAACCGGCCAGCCCGGCGAAGGACTTCATGGAGATGACCAGCAGCGAGGTGCCGACGGCCACGGTCATCGGCAGCCCGCCGAGCAGCGCGAGGGCCGGGACGACCAGGAAGCCGCCGCCCGCGCCGACCAGGCCGGTGACCAGTCCCACCACGATGCCGTCCAGCAGGACGTGGAGGACGGGGAGTTCGTGGTGGACCCGCTTCGGCGCCCCGCGACGGCCGCGGATCATGGCGACGGCGGTAGCGATCATCATGAGGGCGAACGCGAGCAGCAGGACGGTGCCGGGGATGAACTCGGCCAGTCGTCCGCCCGCGTAGGCGCCCGTCATGCCGGCCAGACCGAACAGCAGCCCGGTCCGCCAGCGGACGCGTCCGGCACGGGCATGCGAGACCACTCCGGCGGCGCTGGTGACGCCGACGACGAACAGGGAGGTGGCGATGGCCTCCTTGGTTTCCATACCGGCCAGGTAGACCAGGATGGGCACGGTCAGGATGGACCCGCCGCCGCCCAGGATGCCGAGGCTGACCCCGATGAGCAGCGACGCTGCGATGATCACGGCGATCATGACGAGCCTCGCAGGGCGGCGACGACGGTGTCGAGGTCGGTGCGCGGGCCGCGGTTGTAGGGGAGCTTCGCCAGCAGCATGCCCATGGCGCAGGTGTTGGTGAGTGCGGCGACGGTCAGTCCGGCGCCGACGGCGGTGCCGATCAGGTGCAGTCCGGGCAGGAACAGGCCGGCGATGCCGGTGACCACCACGATGGATCCGGCGATCAGGCGCACCTGGCGTTCCAGGTCCCAGCGTTCGGGGCCGCGGGTGAGTGGGCCTCCTGCGGTCTCCCACGCCGTGACGCCGCCGTCGAGGACGCGCAGGTTGGGCAGTCCGGCCTCGGCCAGGGCTTGTTCGGCCTGGGCGGCGCGGGCGCCGGAGCGGCAGATGAGGATGACGTCCTCGTCGAGGTGGTGCAGCAGTTCGGTGCGGTGTTCGCGCAGGGTGTCGAGGGGGACGTTGTAGGAGCCGGGGATGTGGGCGGTGCGGAACTCGCCGGGCGTGCGCACGTCCAGCAGGCGCGGGCCTTCGCCGTTCCGTGTCAGGTCGCGCAGGGTGGCGGGATCGAGTCGGGGCTTGTCGGCGTGGATGGTCATCGGGGGTTCCTTGCTGTCCGTGAAGCGTTCTTCTTGTGAGGGGGACCGGGCGGTGGCCGACGGTTTCGGCCGCCGCCCGGGAGCGGTGTGGATCAGACGTCGGCCGGTGCAGGCAGGGCGAGCCAGGCGCCGTAGCCGCCGAGCAGGTCGGAGACGTCGGTGCGGCCCTGGTGGCGCAGCAGGCTGGCGGCGATGGATGAGCGGTGGCCGCCCGCGCACTGGACGACCAGGGGACGGTCAGCCGGGATCTCGTCGATACGGCGGGCGAGTTCGGCCAGCGGGACGTGCAGGGAGCCCTCGATGAAGCCCTCTTCGCGTTCGGCGATGTTGCGCACGTCCAGGACCAGCGGGGGTTCGTCGCCGTCGAGCAGGTGGCACAGTTCGTCGGCGGTCAGCCGGCTGGCCTGTTCCAGCTCGTCGGCCAGCGCGGGGAACGCGCCCTCGGGCTCCCGGAGATACCCGCCGACCTTGTCGAAGCCGATCAGGGCGAGTCGGGTGACGACTTCCTCCTCGCGGTCCTGCGGCGCGATGACGACGACGTCCTGCTCGGGGGCGACGACCATGCCGGCCTGCTCGGCGAAGCGGCCGTCCGCGGGCACGTTGACCGAGCCGCGCAGATGCCCGGGTGCGAAGTCCTGCGGCGAACGGGCGTCGAGGACGACCGCTCCGGCCGCGCGCCGATCCATGAACTCCGCGGCCGACAGCGGCCGGGGCGCGGCGGCCTTGTCGAACAGGCCGTGCTCCTTGCGGTTGAGGATGGCGTCGTAGACGAAGTAGGCGGGCGCGGACGACTGTCCCTCGGTGACCAGCGCGACGAACTTCTCCTCGCTCATGGGCCGGCAGGCGTAGTTGGTGGCGCGCTGTTCGCCGATGGTGGACTGGCGCTGGGTGGAGAGGTTCTTGCCGCAGGCGGATCCGGCGCCGTGGGCGGGGAAGACCCGTACGGCATCCGGGAGGGACATCAGTTTGTTCTGGATGGTGTCGTAGAGCATGCGGCCGAGTTCGTCGGCGGTCACGCCGATCGAGGCGAGCAGGTCGGGCCGGCCCACGTCGCCGATGAACAGCGCGTCGCCGGTCAGCACGCCGTAGGGGACGGCGTCGGCGGCGTGCTCGTAGACCAGGACGCTGATCGACTCCGGTGTGTGGCCGGGAGTTTCGAGGATCTGCAGCGTGACGTCGCCGAGGCTGATCCGCTCGCCGTCGGTCAGCTTGTGGATGGGGTATTCGGCCTCGGCGCGCTGCCCGTAGCCGATCCAGGCGCCGGTGCGGTCGGCCAGCTCCAGGTGGCCGGCGAGGAAGTCGGCGTGGAAGTGGGTGTTGATGACGGTCTCGATGGTGAAACCGTGCTCGGCGGCGTCCGTGAGGTACTCGGAGACGTCGCGGCGGGGGTCGACGACGACGGCCTTGCCGGTGGTCTCGTCGGCGATCATGTAGGACGCCTGGGAGAGGCAGTCGAGGTAGTACTGGGCGAAGAACATGGTCGGGTGACCTCCATGTCGGATGGGGATTACATACGGATCAGATACCCCGGGGGGTATGTAAACGGGTCTGGTCCGCCCTTGTCGGAGGGCGGGAATGGTGGCCGGCCCGGGTCGGGGGAAGCCCCGGGCCGACCGGTCAGAGGCGGCCGGTGAGCATGCCGTGCCAGTACACCGGCGGCAGCCCGTACCGCTTGAACACCCACATCGTGCGCCGTTCCTTGAAAGGGTTGAGCAGCGGGAACGAGGGTGTGGGGTTCAGGTCGTAGTCGAACTCGGCGAGCAGCATCCGGTCGCGGGCGGTCACCAGCGGGCAGGACGTGTAGCCGTCATACCGGTGCGAGGGGGCCAGGCCGTTCATGACGTCGAGCAGATTGCCGGCCACGACAGGGGCCTGCTTGCGCACCGCGGCACCGGTCTTGGACGTAGGCAGGTTCGCCACGTCGCCGAGCGCGAAGACATGGTCGTAGGACGGGTGTTGGAGCGTGTACTTGTCCGCGGCGACGAAGCCCTGCGGGCTCGCGGGGTCGGCGAGCGGCCCTGTCTTGATCCAGTCGGGTGCGCTCTGCGGCGGGACGGCGTGCAGGAGGTCGTAGCCGATGGTCTCCTTGGTGCCGTTCGTATGGTCGGTGACGGTGACCTCGCGGGCGTCGCCGTCGACGGCGGTCATCTCGGAGCGCAGCCGCACCTTGATGCCGTACCGGGCGGCCACCTTCTCCAGCACCTCTGACCAGGCGGGCACCTTGAACATCGCCGCGTCCGGGATGACAAAGATGATGCGGATGTCGTCCAGGACCTTCTGCTTGCGCCAGTGGTCGGCGGCCAGGTAGGCGATCTTCTGCGGGGCGCCGCCGCATTCAGCGGGGTCGCGGGGTGGGTGAAGACGGCCGTGCCCGAGCGCATGTTCTTGATCAGGTCCCAGGTGCGCGGGGCGTACTCGGGTGCGTAGTTGCTGCTCACCCGACCGTGGCCGACGGCCTCGACGAGGCCAGGCACGCCGTCCCAGTCGAGCTGGAGGCCGGGCGTCAGCACCAGGTGTTCGTAGGTGAGTGCGTCGCCGCCGGACAGGGTCGCCGTGTGGTTGTCGGGGTCGACGGTCTGGGCGCGCCGGCGGATCCAGCGCACCCCGTCGGGTATGACGGAGGTTTCGGGGCGACGGGTGGCACGCAACGGGGCCTGTCCGCCGCCGACCAGGGTCCACAGCGGTTGGTACCAGTGGGTGTCGGACGGTTCGATCAGTGTGATGTCGCTGGCGCCGGCGCGGCGCAGGCGGGCGGCGACGCTGATGCCGGCGCTGCCGCCGCCGATGACGGCGACGCGGTGTCGGCCGGAGATCGGGGCGTCGGCGGGGGAGGGTGTGGTGGCCAAGGCGGTGCTCCTTTCCAGTTGGCCGTTGTGCGGGTGCCGGACGGGGGTCAGGCGGCGTGCTCGTGCGAACCGGCCGCGACCGGACGTCCGGCGCGGGCCCAGGCGAAGGTGCCGCCGGCCACGGAGTAGGCGTCGATGCCGTTGGAGTTCATCCGGTCGGCGGCGGTCCTGCTGCGGTTGCCGCTGGCGCAGATCACGAACACCGGCCGGTCGGTGGGCAGTTCGCCGCACCGAGCGGGCACGGTGCGCAGCGCCATCAGCCGCGCGCCGGGGACGTGTCCGGCGGCGTACTCGTCCGCTTCCCGGACGTCGACCACGAGTGCGCCGTCGGCCCAGGCCGCCGCGAACGCTTCCTGTGTCACTTCACGAGCCACTTCGTTGCCTCCTCAATTACCCCCGGGGGTATCTCTCCGGCGAGAGTACGGCGGCCCGGAGGGGAGCGTCAAATACCCCTAGGGGTATTTTCCAGGGGAGGCAAGTCGCGGCTCGACACCGGGGCCGGGAACGAGCCGCGATCCATGGGGTGCGGCCCTTGGCAGCCGGAGGGTCAAGCGCGTCCCGCCGCCCGGTCCGGAGTCCGCCGTGACCGTGCCGCCGTGGGCGGTGACCCAGCTCCTTGACCACGGCCAAGCCGATGCCGCTACCACCTCCGGCACGAGCGCGGGCACCGCGCCACAGACGGTCGAAGACGTGCGGCAGCTCTTCGGCGGGGATGCCCGGACCGGTGTCCGCCACCTCCACGAGCGCCTCGAAAGGGCGTGGTGGAGGTGGTGACCGTGACGGTGTCGCCGGGACGGCAGTGGCGGGCGGCGTTGCTCAGCAGGTTGCAGAGGGCCTGATGCAGCCGGTCGGCGTCCGCGCGGACCAGCAGGGCGGCGGGGCCGGGGACGGTGCGTACGGTCAGCCCGGCGGTGCGCAGCTCGGCCTCGCGCTCGGCCACGGCGGCTCCGGCCAGGGCGGTCAGATCCACCTCGGCCAGGTGCAGGGACAGCCGGGCCGACTCGGCCTCCCCGAGTTCTCCGAGGTCACCGACGATGCGGCCCAGCCGCAGTGCCTGGTCGTGCAGGGAGGCCAGGTGCTCGACCGACGGGTCGGCGTAGCCGTCGCGCAGCTCCTCGAGCCCCGACACGCGCCAGGTGTACGCCAACCTGCTCGCCGCCTCCGAGAAGCACCTGACGGCATTCGAGCACTGGATCGCCGACGAGTAGGACGAGCGACAAGACGGGTAGGACGAGCAAAGGGAGACAGTCCCGGCCTGTACCTGCCCGGCCCGTCGGGTGTTGGCCGGCGAGAGGCCGGCGCTCGGGGTTCCCGCACGCGTGCTGCGGCGGCGCAGCACGAACACGGTGGTCATCGTGCCGGTTGTCAGCAGACCGGCGCCGACGGCGATCGGCAGGGCCGGGGAGGTGGAGCTGATGTCGGCGACGTGCCCCGGGAGTGCCCGAACAGCAAAGACGGCCTTGAGGCCATGACGCTCGTTTGACGCTCTGGGCGCCCGCACGCGGCGCGGCGGGCCGAGAAAATGGGCCCTGACCTGGCCTTTTCCGAAACTCGATCAGGCCGACATCTTTCCGATGACGCATCATGTGGAGTGCGTTGCCATCCTCGAACCTGCCGCAAAGGGCGTCTGACCTGCGGTTTTAGGTGCTGTGCATTGTGGGCGTTACGGGCGATATCTTGACGCATATTCGACGCACGTTCGACGCACGTTCTGAGGGGTCGTCACCACGCTGATCCTGCAGCTCACGCAGGATGGATGGCCCGGCTACCGAGGCCCGGCATTGCGGAAACTTGACTGGTCGCTGCCATGGACGCCCATGCCCATGGCAGGGGCGGCCGTGACGCGAGACCCGCTGTGGCGGCTCTGAAAGCAAGGAAATCGCATTTCTGGCCCTGGGTCGTGAGTTGGTCAGCGAGGCGGACCACTGCCCTTTCCGCTTGGAGACTTTGACCAGCCCTCGACTCTGAAGTGCCTGGCAGCTGAGCTTGTGGGTAGTCCCTTCCCATACGCCTTCCGGGCAGCCTTGGCCGACCCAACGCAGGACCTGCAGTTGACGTTCGTTTAGCTGTTGCGGCACGGGCAACAGGGTCAGAGTCGGAAGGGGCCGTGGAGCTCGGCGAGCCGGTCGGTCAGGGCACAGATTCTCGGAGTAGTTGACAGGGCAGGCGACCACGGACACGCCGTCGTCGTCCAGCGCGCGCCGCAGTGTCGGCAGCAGTTCACCGGCGGCCTTGATGTAGTGGCCGCGTGCGCCGAAGCTCTCGGCGTAGTTGACGAAGTCCGGGTTGGTGAAGCGGGTATGGCTGTGGCGTCCGAGTTCGAGCTCCAGCACCTCGGCTACACAAGACCGGTCGTTCGCGCGTGTACGACCGGCCCCGCGGTCCGCTGCGGATGATGCCGTCCACGCCGACGTGAGAGCCGGCAGCGACAGCGGGGACTGCTGTTTCCCCGACTGCAACTGGCCTCCCGTCGGCAGCCACTCCCTCTACGACTGGAGAACCAGGTAACCGTCCGAATAGGGGAGCGCCTTCGCGCGCGGTAGATGCACCAGGAATTCCTCGATCGCAGGAACCCCGTCCTCTCGCGGCACCTTCGCCTTTATGGGCTGGCCGGCCACGTCGATCTCGAGCACGCGCTGAGGGCCGTGATCCTGGACACCGCGAAGCCTGGCGGCAAAGGTGTTCGGCCCGGGTTCCGTGACGACCTTGACGTACTCGGGCCGGATTCCCACCTGGACCTCGCTGGTGCTCTCCGGGATGTCCCAGGCCACGGCCAAGGTCCGGCCTCCGAGGGTGAACTCCTGGTGCGCCCGGTCCAGGGTGAGGAAGTTCATGGCCGGTGATCCGATGAAGTAGCCGACGTATGCTGATGAGGGTGCCTCGAAGAGCTGCTCCGGAGTGCCCTGCTGCATGGCCTGGCCGTCCCTCATGACCAGCACTTCCTGCGCAATGCTCATGGCTTCGTACTGGTCGTGGGTAACGTAGATAACTGTGGGCTGGAACTGCTCGGTGATCTCACGGATCTTCCGCCTCAAAGAGTGTTTCAGCTGCGGATCGATGACGGTCAGGGGCTCGTCCATCAGCACGGCCGCCACGTCGTCACGGACAAGGCCACGGCCGAGCGAGATCAGCTGCTTGTCGTCCGCGGTGAGCCGCCGGGCGGGCTGCCCCAGCCGGTCGTCCAGGTCCAGCGCCTCGGCCACCTGATGGACCTTGGCATCGATCCTCGCCTTGTCCCACCGGCGGCACTGCAGCGGGAAGGCGAGGTTCTCGTACACCGTCATCGAGTGGTAGATGACGGGGAACTGGAAGACCTGGGCGATGTTGCGCGCCTTCGTCGGCAGAGCCGTCACGTCGGCGCCGTCGAACAGGACCTGGCCCTGTGACGGTTTGACCAGCCCGGACAGGATGTTCAGCAGCGTCGTCTTGCCGCAGCCCGACGGCCCCACCAATGCGTACGTCTTGCCGGCCTCGAAGGTCAGCCTCAGTGGCTTGAGGGCCCACTGCTTCTCTCCGGCGCCGGGCGTGTAGCTGTGCCCGACGTCGACGATGTCCAACTGCGCCATCTCAACGCCCTCCCACTGAAACAAGATCGTACGAAGGTGTCCGCACGAGCGAGCCCTTCTCGTCGAAGGCGTACAGCCGCTCGGGGCGTAGCCGGAGTTTCACAAGATCACCGAGAGCGACGTCATGGATGCCCTCGATCTGTATGACGAACGGAGTCTTGCCGACTGCCGCGTGAACGAAGGTCTCGGAGCCGGAGATCTCCACGAAGGTGACCGCGCCCTCGACACCGGCGGAGGCCAGGCTGACATCCGTTGCCCGCAGGCCGAACTGGTAGGCGCCGTCGGGCAGGTCGGCGAGATGCGCGGATACGTGCGTGGCCTGGAAGCCGGCCACCGTGACCTGACCGCCCTCGATCCGGCCAGGGAAGATGTTCATGGGCGGGTCGTTGATGATGGATGCCACGGTGGTTGTCGCCGGGCGCTCGAAGACCTCCTGCGGGGGGCCGACCTGGAGGATCCGTCCCTCGTGCATGACCAGCACCACGTCACCGAGCATCATCGCCTCGGCGGGCTCGGTCGTCGTATAGACCACTATTGTGTCGCCCTGGTCCGAGAAGAGGGTCTTGAACTCGTCGCGCAGCTGTTCGCGCAGTTTGTAGTCGAGGTTGGCCAGTGGCTCGTCGAGCAGGAGAATTCCCGTGCCGCGTGCGAGGGCGCGCGCCACGGCGACGCGCTGCTGCTGTCCGCCGGAGAGCTGTGACGGCTTGCGCCGCTCGAAGCCGGTCAGGCCGACAAGCGCCAGGCTTTTGCTGACCCGTCGTTGGATCTCGTCCCGTGACAGTCCCTGGCGGCGGAGCGGGAAGGCCACGTTGCCGAACACGCTGAGATGTGGGTAGTTGATGAACTGCTGGTAGACCATGGCGGTGTCGCGCCGCCAGACCGGCGTTCTCAGGAGATCGGCTCCGTCCCTGGTCAGGGAGCCGGAGTCCACCACCTGCAGTCCGGCCAGGGCCCGCAGCAGCGTCGTCTTTCCGGCCATGGTCCGGCCGATGACGGTGTGGAGCCGTCCCGGTTCAAAGATTGCGGTCACGCTCTTGAGATGGTCGACGCCATCGATGGTCAGGCTCAGATCAGTGGCACTCAGGGTCATCGGACTGCTCCCGACAGGTTGCCTTTTGACAGATAGCGCTCCACCCAGATGGCGAGCAGGACCAGCGGCGCCACACCGAACAGGGCAGCCGCGGACAGGGTCCACCAGGGCGGGATGGACGAGTTGAGGGCGACGACCGCCTGGGGCAGAGTCTGGACCTCGGTGAAGGTCAGCCTGAAGGCGAAGAAGAAGTCGTTCCAGCCGAACACCGCGCAGAACATCGCGGCCACGGTCAGCCCGGGCAGGGAGTTCGGCAGGATCGCCCGCACGAAGGTCTGCAACGGCCCGCATCCGTCGAGCATGGCCATCTCGTCGATCTCACGCGGGATGCCGTTGAAGAAGTCCACCATCACCCACACCGCGATCGGCAGCAGCAGGGCGACCGTCACGATGACCAGTCCCGCGATGCTGTCCAGGAGGCCCGCCCACTGCAGCAGATAGAAGAAAGGGATCACCAGGACGACGGGCGGCATGATCCGTTGTGACACGAAGAAGAAGACGATGTCGCTGTTCTTGATGAAGCCGATCTTGAACCGGTAGCGGGACAACGCGTAGGCGGCCAGGGATCCGAGAACGAGGCTGATGGCCGAGGCGGCGATGGTGACGATGGCACTGTTGATGAAGGGCTGGATCACATCGATGCCACCGGCTCCGCCGAAGATGTTGCGCCAGCCGGTGGCGGTGGGCTGGTACTGGATCCAGGGAAGATATGTGGCGCCGCCCTGCACTGCGTTGGCGTCCTTGAAACTGGTCGTCATGGCCCAGAAGAACGGTCCCGCGACGAAGCAGGCCCACACTGCGATCACGGTGTACTTGAATACGGGGTAAAGGCGCGGCCTCATGAGTGCCCCTTCAGCTTGAGGGCCCTGGTGAGCAAGGCGGCGACAACGGTGAGCGTGACGATCATCAGGACCAGGTAGGTCAGGGACATCGCCCCGCTGTAGCCGGTCTGCTGATCCCGCAGCCCCTGGATGTAGAGGTAGTAGCCCGGAGTCTCCGTGGAGGAGCCCGGTCCCCCGGAGGTCAGCACGTAGACGCTGTCGGAGAGTTTCGAGGCCTCGATCAGCCGGATGATGACCGCCGCGACCGACACCGGCGCCATGAGCGGGAAGGTCACCTTCCAAAAGGTGCGCCACACGTCGGCGCCGTCGATCGCGGCGGCCATGAACGGTTCCTTGGGAAGGCTCAGCAGGCCGGCCAGCAGCAGCAGGAACATGAACGGGGTCCACTGCCAGACCTCGACGGTCATCAGCGCGACCAGCGCCGGCCCGGACTCGGTGAGCCAGGCAACCTTGGTCAGGCCCAGCATCCCGAGGAGATCGTTCAGCGGCCCCAGCGACTCGTGGAAGATCATCTGCCAGATGGCGGCCATCACGACGGGAGTGGTCATCATGGGGACGAGGAACAGCACCCGCCAGAACCTGCGGCCGCGTACGTCGCGCCAGACGAGCAGGGCCATGCCGAATCCGATGACGTACTGGATCAGGACGGTGCCGCCGGCCAGCAGGATCAGGCGCATGATCGACGACCAGAAGCGGCTGTCGTGCAGCATCGTGGCGTAGTTGGCCCCTGCGATGAAGTCCATCTGAGGGCTGCTGACGTTCCAGCCGGAGAAGCTCACGCGAATCGTGAACAGAAGGGGGAAGATGATGATCAGTAGGAGTGTGAGCAGTCCTGGGAGCAGGAACATGCTCTTGTGCCGGCGCAGGCCGTACATGGTGCTCCTTGTGGAAAGGGGCGGTCGCCCCCGGGTGGCCGGCCGGACCGGCCGGCCACCCGGGGCGTCCTGTGGTCGGGTCAGCGGTAGTCCTCGAGCGCGACCACGTTGCGATAGGCGTCGTGGACGGTGTCCTTGCCGATCTGCTCGGTGATCTTGGCCCATTCCCTGGCCGCCTCGTCCAGCGCCTGCTGCGGCGTCTTCTGCCCCGCCAGAGCTGCGGCGACGCCGTTGGCCAGCGCGGACATGTACTGGTTGACGCCGGGGACACGCAGGTCGAAGACGCGGTTGGTGCTCTTCTCCATGCCGGAGAGCGTCTGCACGTACGACTTCGCGACGTCCTTGTCCCAGCCCTGCTTCTCCCAGAACGCCGCATCGAAGTGGGCGTTGCGGTAGGGATTGACGCCGAAGCGGCCGATGGTCAGGTCGAGGGCGGTATTGGCCTCGTTGCTGAAGAAGCACAGGTAGTCGAAGGCCATCTTCTGGTGCCCCGAGGCCTTGGACACCGCCGAGGTCCACCCCCAGGTGAAGTACGGAGCCTGGTTCGGCTTCTTGTCCCACGCCTTTGTGGTGCGGTTGTAGACCTCGGTGGAACCGGGCAGCGCCGCCGCTTCGATCTTGTTGCGTATCCTGCTGTCCGGCTGCTGGGCCTGGATGAACGCGTCGTCCCATGAGTAGGACATCAGCGTCTGGCCGCCTCCGAAGGAGAAGATCTCGTCGCCCAGACCGAAGTTGGCGCCACCGGGTGCCCAGGTCGACTTGGCCTTCACCATGTCGTCGAGAGCGCGTACGAAGCCGGGGGTGTTGATCAGAGGCTTCATGGTGTCCAGGTCGAAGAAGACGCCCCCCTTGACGTCCGGGTTCTTCACGTACGGTGCCGCCCGGCTGATGAAGGCGGAGAACGTCAGGTCGTCACGCTTGGTCACCTCGGCACTGCCGAAGTTGGGCTTGCCGTCGCCGTCGACGTCCTTGCCGCTGAAGAACTTGGCGACCTCCTGGTATTCGGCCCACGTCTTGGGCGTGCGCAGGTCCTTGCCAGTGGCCGCCTTGTATGCCGCCTGCTGCTTCGGGTCCTTCAGTACGTCCGTGCGGACCTTGAGGTAATGCCGGTCACCGTCCACGGGGTACTGCACGACCTGCCCGTTCCAGGTGGCCACGTCCATATAAGCCTTCGTGACGTCCTTCATGCCGGGGGTGTCCAGGTACTCCTGCGGCACCGGGGCCAGATACGGGGCCATGTCGCCGATCCACAAGGAGGGGTAGAACATGACGTCGTAGGCCGGCTGGTTCGCTTGCAGGGGCGTGAGGATCTTCTGGTGCAGCTCCCCGAACGGGACGTTGACGACCTCCACCTTCGCCCCGGTGATCTCCTCGAACTGCCTGGCATGCAGCTTGGTCGGCTCGCCGATGACGGGGACGGCATGGCTGATGATCTTCAGCGTCTGCCCGGAGTAGTCCTTACGGCTGATCGACTCGTAACTGCAGGAACCCGGTACGTCCTTGACCTTCGTGGCCGGGTAGTCCTCGCCGTACTTTCTGTAGCTGATCTCCGAACCCTGCTTGAACAGCGCCGGCTTGTCGGGCTTGCTCTCCGCCTTGTCCTGGCCGGTACATCCTGTGGCGGTGAGGGCCACGACGGCCGCGGCGGCGATCATGCCCTTGTACGAGTTGTTGCGCATGGGTCTGCTCCTTCGACTCACGGGATCAAGATCGCTCGGCCGCGGACGGCACCGGCGGACAAGTCTTCGAGGGCGTCACGGAAGGACGCCAGGGGGTACCGCTGGGTGTGCAGGCTGACCTTGCCCTGGGCGGCCAGGACCATCAGCTCGGAGAGGTCGTTGTAGGACCCCACGAGGTTGCCGATGAAGTTGATCTCGGTGGAGATGACGTCGATCGTCGGAACGTCGAGACGGCCGCCGTAGCCGATGACGTAGTAGTTGCCGTTGCGGCGCAGGCAGGCCACGCCGGTCTCGACGGCACCGCCCTCGCCCACGAAGTCCAGAACCGCCTCGGCCCCGTGCCCGCCGGTGAGTTCCAGGACGCGTCCGCTCTCACTCCCGTCCGCGACCAGCGTGTGTTCGGCGCCCAGTTCCTTGGCGAGGGCAAGAGCGTCCGGGCTTCGGTCGATCACGATCATCTCGACCGGCGACAGGGCCCGGAGCACTTGGATGCCGATGTGCCCGAGACCTCCGGCGCCGATCACCACGGCCCGATCGCCCGGTCGCAGGACCCGGGCCGCCTTGGCGACAGCGTGGTACGCCGTGAGCCCGGCATCGGCCAGGGCCGCAACCGAGGCCGGCTCAAGGGACGGGTCGAGTGCCACCACTGAGCGGGCGGTGGTCTTCAGGTACTCCGCATAGCCCCCGTCGGTGTCGATGCCCGGGAAGGCCGAGTTCATACAGTGCACGTCGTCGCCGGCCCGGCAGGCACGGCACAGACCGCAGGTCACGAGCGGGTGCAGGATGACCGGGTCGCCGACCTTGACGTTGGTGACGGCCTGTCCCACCTCCTGCACCCAGCCGGCATTCTCATGACCGATGGTGTAGGGCAGGACAACCCCGCTCTTGTCGCTCCACTGTCCTTCGAGAATGTGCAGATCGGTGCGGCAGACCCCCGCACCCCCGACCTTCACGATCACATCCAGCGGACCGGTGATCTGCGGGTCCGGCACATCCACGAGCACTGGCGGCTCGTCGTACTCGATGACCTGCACGGCTTTCATGGCGCTCCCTGCGAATCGGCGGGGTGGATGGTGCGCCGATTACACAGCCCGCCGCGCGCAGGCCGATGTCTCAGAAGCGGTCCGCGGATGTATCAATGTGATACAGGCCATAGGCGCGGCGCCATCGAGCTGCTCCAATCACTCCACCGAGGGATGACGCGCGCGATACGGGAGTGTTAAATGCCCCGACATCAACCTGGCAGCTCTCTGACAGCAGCCAGAGAGCTTTACCAGGAGATCACCAAGGATCCGAGCGCCCGCCCGCTCGTGGTCGCCTCCTGGCAGCGCTCGATCGAGTACCAGGTGAAGTCGAGCTGCATCGACGCTCCCTACCTCGAGAACCCCAATCTGGACAGCCCGCTCGCCAAAGCGGCGCTACCCATCCTGAACGCGCTGCACGAGCAACTGGCCGATGACCCGGTGTCCACGATGGTCACCGACCGCAACGGCGTGGTGCTGTCCCGCATGGTCTCCCACCAGGCTCTGACGACGCGGCTGAACCGAGTGCAGCTGGCCCCGGGCCACGTGTTCGCCGAGCGCTACGTGGGCACCAACGGCATCGGGACCGCACTGGCCAGCGGCCGCCCGGTCATGATCGCCGGAAGTCAGCACTACGTCGAGGCGCTGCGGGACTTCTACTGCGCGGCCGTGCCGATCCTGCATCCCACCCGGCGCACCCTGCTGGGAGCCTTCAACCTGACCACGGCCCGTCAGGGCTCAGCCGGCATGCTCATGGCCCTGGCCCGCTCTGTCGCGGGCCAGATCGAAAGTGAGATCGCCGCGATCAGCTCGCGACGGGAACGGGCCCTGTTCCAGGACTACATGGACGCGTGCTCCTCGGTGCGTCCCGGACCTGTTCTGGCCATCAATCGCGATGTCGTCATGATGAACGAGCAGCTGAGATCGGCCGTTACAGGGACGGATCACTACGCACTGCTCGACCACGCACGTGAGATCGCCGACGACCTCCGGTTCGAAGGTACCCGGAGCATCGCACTCCCCTCCGGACGCATCGCCGAGCTCCGGGTGAGCCGTAGCCGGCGCGAGGACAGCGACGCGGGCACCATCTTCCGAGTCCGGGTCATCGGGCGTCCCCAGTCCGGACCGGTCGCTTCCGCTGGATCCACACGATCGGGCCTGGGCCTGGTGGGCTCCTCCCCGCGATGGCTGAGCGCGGTCGCCGAAACCGAAGCGGCGTTCGTCGCCGGGTCCTGGCTTCATCTCGTGGGAGAAGCCGGGGCCGGGAAGGGGACGCTGATCGAAGCCCTCCACCGAGCAAAAGGTGCCGGGCGCCGGCTCGAGAGGGTGGAAGCGCCGCTGTCGGAGTCGACGCACGCCACCGAGCAATGGCTGCGCAACGTCCGCGAGCTGCTGGCCGAGCCGTCGAACGTGGTCGTCCTGCGCGATGTCCACCTACTTGCCGCCCACTTGCGCCAGCAGCTGCGAAGCCTCCTGACACACCTGGACACGACCGCCACCGGACAACTGATCATGACCAGCCAACCGTCCATGGTCACGACCGACGACGTGCTCGACCGTCTGTGCGTCGCCTCGGTAGAGGTGCCTCCCCTCCGTCATCGCTATGGAGACATCGAGCACCTGGTCCGGTTCTTCCTGCTCAAATACAGGCCGAGCGGAGAGAGCAGCTGCTCCCCGGATGCGCTGACGATGCTGCAGCGCTGCCCCTGGCCGGAGAATGTCCGGCAGCTCGAGTCGGTGATCCGTGGCCTGGCGCGGCGGCAGTCCGTCCGGATCCTGCGGGTGGAGGATCTCCCGCCGGAATGCCGGGTGTCCTCGCACAAAGTCCTGACCACCATCGAAGCGCTGGAACGGGACGCTATTCTCCGCGGGCTGATGGACCGCAGCTCCAACGTCCAGCGCACCGCACAAGATCTCGGCATCTCCCGCGCCACCATGTACCGCAAGATGCGCCGTTACGGGATCGTCCCTTCGAGCCTCACCTAGGACTCCCACCGGCTTTCCCCAGTGGCGTACACATTCAGTTGTCGCGCATCCGGATGGGAGCAGACGCGTTGGCCGCGAACATGAACGGCGCTGAACTGCGGTTTTTCGTCACATGTTTTTCGTGGACGTGTTGCGAGTGACGCATCACGTGGAGTGCGTAGCGATCCTTGAGCCTGCCGCACAGGGCGTCAGACCTGCATCTTTGGCCAGTGTGCGGTATGTGCGGTATGTGCGGTATCTTGACGCTGGTCTGACGCACGCCTGACGCATTTTCTGATGGGTCGTCAGCACAGAAAGCCACCTCTCGGGCCGGGATCGCATCCTGGCCAAGGAGGCGGCTTTCTGCGTGTGATGGGGAGGTTGGGGCGTCTCGCCCCTACGTCGAACGCACTCTCACGCACGATCACGCTCTGTTGTGGTTCTGGGGTCCGGGCGGAGGTCCGGAAATAGTTGGCGTCTGCTGCGTGTTGGGCCCGGGGTCGATGCGAAGGGGGAGGTGTCGGGTCTGAGGCTGTTCAGCACGAAGGGCGGCGTGGTGGAGGTCGCGCCGCGCTTGGCGGAGGAAGAGGCTGATGTGCAGGACCTCGTCGAGGCGCACGTGGAGGCAATGCTGGGAGTGGGTTCCTGGCGAGCGAGCACAGCACAGGGCCGCTGCACAGCGGTCGGATCGACTCGCTGGGCGTGGACGAAAACGGCGCCCCGGTGATCGTCGAGTACAAGCGGGCGACCGATGCGGCCGTGTTCTCTGAACTACGACACGGCTTCAGGTCCCCGGCCGTGCGGCAGTGGCGAGAAAGACATCAGTTGGAGACGCTGCGAGGGTTCGGCCTACCGTCCGCCGGTGCGGCGCTGCAGTGCGCCGAGCAGTGTCCGCCCGGAGAGTTCGCGATCGGCGGCCAGCAGGTAGGCCACGGGCGAATCCCCCACCTGTTGGCGTCGAGCCTCAACCTTGCCGGCAATGTATGGCACGAGCGTCACGGCAACTGCGGCGCTGGCCACAGCGAGTTGTCCGCCTGCTGCGGCGACACTGCCCAGAAGAGTCCCGGCAGCGGCGTTGAGATTGACCTTCTGTACCAATGTTCCCGCTGACGACTCGATGCCCTGTGCTCGCAACGCTGTGCGCAGTTCGTTGAGCTGCGGTCTTGTCTTGCTCTCGTACAACGACCCCAGCTTCACCGCAGGAGGACCCCATGAAACGCCGCCTCTTCGTCTCGGGTGTCACCGCATCTGCCTTGGCCGCGGCCACCGCCCCGGCGAACAGCTCTCCCCGCCGAATCGGGATGAGCGACGTCGAGCGACTGCAACAGCGGTTCGCCGAAGTCATCGCCAGCGACCACCGCCACGGTGGCCAACTAGGCATCGAGCAGAAAGCCGCCGCGCTCGCAGACAGCGCACTCGCCCTGCAGGAGTCTGGCAACGCCACCCTGCGCGTTCGCAGCTACTTGTACGGGTGCGCCGCCGCATTCCGGTCCTCAGCCATGTGGGCCGCGATCGACGGCCGCCGGTTCGACGACGCGGCCGTGCATATGCGCGAGGCGCAGGCCCTGGCGGAGATGGCCGGGGACCCCGCGATCAAGTTCCGGATCTGGAGTCACGCCGGCACGATGTACCGGCACATGGGACGCACAGCGCAGGCCCTGTCAGCCAACAACGTCGCCCGCGGGCTACACATCAACCGCCGCGATCCCCTGTTCGCCTCCCTCGGCCTGGCCCGTCAGATGGCCATTCACGGCGCTGCAGGAGACCCCACCCGAACCCGCCGCGCGTACGACGAGGCGCAGGGCGCCATGGACCGGGCCGACTCGGGCGAGTATCGGCCCGTGTGGCTGAACGCCTTCTACGACCAGGCCGAGCTCGACTCCCTCGCGCTCTCTGCGTACCTGTCCCTGCACGACTATGAAAAGGCGGAGTTCCACGCCCACCGCTGCCTGGTGCGTCTGCGGCCTTACATGCGCCGCTCCAAGGCGATCACCACAACCCGGCTCGCACGCGCCCAGCTCGAGCAGGGAGCCCTCGAGCCCGCGACGAACACCGCCATGTCCGTGTCGACCGACGCCGCCACCCAGCACCCGCGCGTGGCGCTGATGCTCCGTGACTTCGGCGCCAGGCTCAC
This sequence comes from Streptomyces lunaelactis, assembly GCF_003054555.1. NCBI lineage: Bacteria > Bacillati > Actinomycetota > Actinomycetes > Kitasatosporales > Streptomycetaceae > Streptomyces > Streptomyces lunaelactis. The sequence goes on from NZ_CP026304.1 coordinate 6,518,361, forward strand.
CGAGATCGCCCCGCGCAGCACCGCAGCAGGCACGTGGACCGACTACGCGCGCACCACCTGGGGAGCGGCAGCATGACGACAGCACAGGCCGTCACCCTGCGCACCGTCAGCCAGCTCGCTCCAGTCCGTGATGACCTGATCGCCGTCTACAGCGATGTCCGCGCCGAGCTGCTGCACCTGCCGAACTATGCGGTCGCCGCGTTCGCTGAGCGTCTGGACCGGCACGGCAGTGACCACGGCTGGGCGGCAGTCCTCGCATACGCGGACAACGGCGAGCCGGTCGGCTACGCGTACAGCAACGTCGTCCACTCGGAAAACCGCTGGTGGAAGCGGATAGCGCCCGCCCCGGCAGCCCAGTACACCGAGCAGCCGACCGTGGCGTTGAAGGAACTCGGCGTGTGTGTGCCGTGGCGGAAGACTGGCACGTCCGTCCGCCTGCACGAGGCCCTGCTTGCGCATCACGTCGCCGAACCGTACGTGTCGCTGATGGTGAATCCGGCCGCAGGCGAGGGGAAGGTGCAAAGGCTCTACGAGTCGTGGGGGTACCGGAGCATCGGCACCAGCCAGCCCACCCCGGACTCCCCGGTGCTGACAGCGATGGTCCGCCGCCTGCCCCCGGGCGAATAGGCCACAGCGGCATCCGAGCGCAGCCGGTGGCGCCTCGGATGCCGCGTCACTCCCCGGTCGCCGCCGGGTCGTGCAAGGGGACCTTGGTGAACGGGCCTTCTTGCCGGCCTGGGCCGGGCGCACGTACACGGTGCGGGGGATCGGTGAGCCGGGCTTCCAGCGACCGGCCTCCTTAGGCTCTTCCTCCGTGGCGCCGTTCATTGCCAAGATCGGTGGGCGCCACTGGCGGGGAGGCTGAGGGCGGCCGTCGGTTTTGAGTCCGGTCGCGGCGAACCAAAGCTTCACGCGTTCGTTGGCCGTCTGCGGCCGGAGGTAGTCACCGCGCTTGGTGGCCTTCAACGCTCGCGTGTGCGACGAGGCGTCCGCCGCTCCGCATGACCTTCCCGGAACGACGAAGCTCCCACCGGACGCGTCGATGTAGGCACGGGCGCCCCTGCCCCGCAAAGATGCCACGCAGAGCTCCCTTGCTGTCGAGTGGCCGCGTCTCGCTGCGCACGGGGCATGCGCGCGGGACCTAGAAGGGAGGCTCGGTGCTGTCGTGCCGGGTGTCGGCCCAGCCGGCCCCTCGGACTTGCAGCCGGTAGTCGCAGTCGACGGGCGCACCGGGCGGGGTGGTGAGTTCGTCGAGCATCACGATCAGCGCGTCCTCGCCGACCAGTTCCACCGTGATGTAGGTACCGCAGGCGCAAGGGGCGATGAGGGTGAGGACGTGGACCAGGTCGCCGTCTTCACCGAAGCCGACCTCCCGCCTGGTGTAGTGGAGCCACCAGCCGCGCTGTCCGTCGGCGGAGCCGAGGTACTGGCTGATCACAACAGGCATGCTGGAAGCGCGCTCGAGGCCAGCGACATCGGGCTGCGTCGGGACTACCAGACGGGGTCGCCCCGCCCACCGTGGTGGTGGCGGGGCCCAGCCGCCCGTCGCGCGAACAGCTTGGCGTCTAATGGGATGTTTTCCCTGGTGGACGCCGTCCTCGGCGAGTTCCCGGTTCGTTCCGCCTGCGGTCGGTGTTTAACCGATCGCGGCGTAGGAGCTCGTGATGTTGTCGAACCCGGCTTGCCTCAGGTCTGGGTACTCGAGGTATGTGCCTATTGCGTAGAAGCGCCTACCTCGGTACCAGGAGTGCTCGAACAGGACGTTTCCACCCCAGGTCTTGACCGATGAACCTGCGTCGTTGCAGTCGAAGGGCCACCAGTCGAAGTTGGGCCACGTCAGCGTGAAGGGCACTCCTCTGCCTGCGTAGTTGTAGCCATGATAGATGATCATGGTGCCAACTGAGGTAGTCCGGTGCCACTCGTCTACCATCTTCTGCTGTTCCTCAGGGGTGTGATTCTCCAGTTCGCGCATGAGAAACTCGTCGAGCCCGGCCTGCGCGGACTGAAGCCTGTAATATTCCACGGCCTTGTTGGGGTCACTGGTGGCTTCCGCGATAGCGGCGAGACGATCCTCCGTGGCCTTCATCTTCCTGGCGGTTTCCTCGTCGACCTTTGCGACGATTTCGATGAGTTCCTCGACGGAACCCTCATGAATTTGGGTCTCGGCTGAGACTCCGTTTGTCTGGAGCGCCAGGACGTGGTTATACGTGGTCATGTTGCTTCCTCCTTGCTTGGTGGGTCACTAACGCCAGTTCCCCATGAGGGGAAGCAGGGCGGACCGGTTGCACGCTCACGCAACGATGTCGTTAGGTTGACCCTCCGCCTCAGCCGATGACTTGGTGGCTCCCGGAGCAGTTTTCCAACCCCTGTTGCGTATTCACGTTTCCCCTTTGATGTTATTGCGCCAAGGATGCAGGTTCCTGGATTAAGGGGACGACAACACAGGTAGGCCGCTCACGTAGTTGTGGCCTCATCATCTGGCTGCCTTCAAACCTAGCGTGAAAAGGAAGGGCTGGAAACGTGGGATCCGCCTGAGGCCATGTGCCGATCAATTATGCCTGCGGCACTTCTCCCTCTCGCCTCCACTGTGCATCTGAGCACGCGGCGCCGCCTGTTCTTTAGGCCAAACGGGTGACATCTCCTCACCGTTAGCTAAAGCCCGTGGGCCAGGGCGGCATAAACGAGCGGTGCGCGTCGGTCGTATCTTGGAGAACGCGGTATCTCAGTGGCGTTGTAGGCCGCCGTGCCAACACCTTCGAGGCCACCCCCCACCCCGAGGCCCATAGCAAGCGCTCCTCCACCAGCAGCGAAAGGAAAGGCAGTCGCGAAAGCGGCTGCCAAGACGCCACCTATGCCGTTGAAGGTGACCTTCGGCCAGTTGTTTCTATTCAGGCTCTTATCATGCGCGGCGCACATTTGGGTTTGATAGACGACCGATGCAAGTTGTCACTATTCAAGCAACTGTCGGCACGAGGCTGGAGGAAGTCCGAGCCCGTAACTGTCCATGCGGAACAGCCAATGCTGATGTGGAAACTACTCGCGGCAAAGTATGGCCGAAAGGGCATCTATTCCCGAGCAGGTGACCCGCTTGGAATCCAAGCCCACGTCCTACGGAGTATTGCCCCCGAACCGGTAGCTGCCTAGCCGCTGCTTTGACGACTGGTCTCGCAGGAGCTACGTCGACAGTCCGGTGGACGCGCGGGGCACGCACCACGGAGCTAGTTCCCATGCCAGCGTCCTCTTTGACGGGACGCCGACGGTGTCCCCATGCTAGACGGTCCCGAACCTGCAGCGTGTTCCAGACCGAGCCTCTCGAATAGCAACGGACCGGGGGAGTGGCGTACTACAAGGCTGGTCGATATGCGCGCGAGCCGCTTTGTGACGCTGTGGGGGGTTGCGGCAAACGGCGGCGGGAGCCTTTGCGGCGTCAGATGCGGCCGGTCTCGTGGGCCCACATGGCGACCTCGACGCGGTTTCGGGCGCCGAGCTTTCGCATGAGGCTGGCGAGGTGGGCTTTGACGGTGCTTGGGGTGATATGGAGCTCGTTGGCGATCTCATTGTTGGTGCGGCCTTGGGCTACAGGCACGAGGACTTCCTCCTCGCGGGCGGTGAGCGGTTCTATCGGCTGCCTTGGTGGTGGGGTCTGTGCGTGGGCGAACGCTGCGAGCAGTCGGACAGTCACGCTGGGTGCGATCAGTGCGTCTCCGTCGGCGGCGGCGTGGATGGCCTGGGTCAGCAGGGCGGGTCCGGCGTCCTTGAGCAGGAACCCGCGGGCGCCGGCTTTGAGCGCCCCGTGGACATACTCGTCGAGATCGAAGGTGGTGATGACCACGATCGGCAGGGGATCGGTGACGTCGGGGCCGGCGAGGCGTCGGGTGGCTTCGATGCCGTCCATCAGCGGCATTCGGATGTCGAACAGGCCGACGTCGGGGCGCAGCTGGAGCGCCAGGCGGACTGCCTCGCGCCCGTCGGCGGCCGCGCCGACCACTTCGATGTCGGGTTGGGCGTCGAGCAGCATCGTCAGCCCGGTGCGCACGATGGGCTGGTCGTCGGCGATGAGGACCCTGATGCTCATCGTGGCGTCCCGGTTCGGGGCAGGACCGCCTCTACCCGCCAGCCCCGCTCGGCGGCGGGGCCTGCGTGGAATGTGCCGCCGAGCAGTGAGGCGCGTTCCCGCATGCCCACCAGGCCGTAGCCTGCTGGGGCGCGGCCGCCAGCGGCGGAGCCGTCGTCGTCGATGGTCAGCCGTACCTGGTCGGCGTCGCCTGTGACGGCGACGGTGACCTGGGTCGCGTGGCGGGCGTGCCGTCGAGCGTTGGTGATGGACTCCTGGGCTAGGCGGTAGATCGCGGCCCCGACCGCCGGGCTGAGGTCGTCGAACTCGCCGAATAGCGTCACCTCGACGCAGGGACGCGTCTGGCCATCGGTGGCGAGCTGCTCGACCTCGGCCACGCCGGGCTGCGGCGCGAACTCGGTGTCCTGTGTGGCGCGGAGCACGCCGACGATGGCGCGCAGCTCGGTGAGGGTGCGGGTCGCTGCGTCCTCGATGATGGCCAGGGCCTCGATGGCACGCTCGGGGTGGGAGGCCGCGATGGCACGTCCTGCTTGGGCCTGGATGGCGATGCCCGAGACGTGGTGGGCGACGGTGTCGTGGAGTTCACGAGCGAGCTGTTCGCGTTCGCGGGCCTTGGCTTGGTCGATGTCGCGGATGAGGATCTTCGTGTGATAGCGGATCGCGGCGCCGAGCGCGGCGGCGAGCAGGAAGAACCCGTATGCTGCGACCGAATCCGCCAGGCTGGTGGTGTCGGCGACGTTGGTGATGGCCAGCCAGAGCAGGATGACGCCGAGGCCGCTTGCGGCTTCCCGACCGGAGCCCCACCGGAACAGGGCGTAGGCCAGGATCAGCGCCGCGGAGATGCTGTTCAGCAGGGCGCCTTGCGACCCGGTGAGGATTCTGACGATGTCGACGGTCGTCAACGTGCCGAAGGAGACCGCAACCGCGACGAGCGGGTGCGTGCGTCGCCACAGCAGGGGGCCGAGGACCGCGAGCACCGCGAGTAGCAGCAGCGGGCGTGGCGCCAGGTCCTGGCGAAGCACCACTTCCAGCAGGGACCAGCAGATCAGTACTGCGACCAAGGCCCAGTCCCGCGGCCTCCGGTCCGGGGCATTCGTGGGTCGAGGTTCGGCCCACAGCGAGCGGAGTGCGTTGGTGGCCATCTGATCAGCCTAGGCGGCCCGCGTGCTCGGTGTATCCGCCGAAAGTACAAGAGCTCGGCTGTGCCAACGGCCAGGTCGAATCAGGCTCCGCGGCTGATGTGCCCGCCGCCGGCATCCGTGAAGGTGGAAGCACCCACCCAATCAAGCCAGGGAGCATTGTGATGAGAACGCCTCAATCCCATACCCCACTAGAGAATCCGCCGTCCCAGAGCACGCTGGAAGATCTGCGCATGCCCGTGCAGGCCAAGCTCGCAGCAGCATGGACCAGCTTCATGTTCCTCTACATCTACGTCGACTACCTCGCCCTGTACAAGCCCGGCTTCGTCGACGACATCCTGGCCGGCATCGTCCACGAGTTCGACATCGGTCCAACCTTTGTCGCCATTGCGCTCACGCTCATGGCCATCCCGATCCTCATGATCCTGCTCTCCGCGACACTGCCCGCCCGTGTCAACCGCACCATCAACCTCGTCGTAGCAACGCTCTACATCCCCGTCTCGATGTTCAACGCGGTAGGGGAGTCTTGGACCTACTTCTACTTCTACGGCCTCTCCATCGGACTCGAGGTGCTGCTCCTGGCCTTCATCCTGCGCTCCGCCTGGACCTGGCCACGCCGCATCGCATCACCGGCGACCCTGGCAGCCAGCCTCGACAGCGAGCCACTCCGCAGGCCGCAGCAGGCGTGACTGCCCGCCCCGCGCCCGACCATCCTTCGCTCGCGCCACCCGCGGGCACGGTCCATTCAGCGGTGACCTGATGGTCATGCCGGTGTGGCGATGCTCCAGGGATCGCCCAGAAAGGCGTTGCGTAGGGCTGTGAAGACCTCGACGCCGTGGGCTTTGGCCGTGGCGATGTAGGAACGGACGCGGCAGAACGCGGTGAGTCCTCGCATGCTGCGCCAGCTCCCGCTGATCTTGGCTTGGAGCTTGGCCATCCTGATCGCCTGCTCGGCTGGGTTGTTGGTCCACTCGACGTGGAAGTCCAGGGTGAAGTTGAGGACTTGATCGACTCGCTCACGCATCCGTTTCGCCAGCTTGTAGGCGTCGTGGCTGCGGCCGGCGGTCCCGGGGGTGTTCGCGTCGATGCCCTGCTGCGCGGTGTTGAGATACAGATCCCGCAGGCTCTGGCTCGTGGTCGTGGACAGGCCGGCCGCGCCCTGCGTGATCGCGGTGTCGACGGTGCGTCGTGCCTTCTTCAAGGTCTGGCGGATCTGCTCGGCCCACGCCTGATGTTCGGGGTCGGACTCCCACACGGCCTTGAGGTCGCGCAGCAGGTGAGCGCAGCACAGTTGCACCTGGGTGACCTTCCCGCCACGGGTGGGGTCGCTGTATTTGTGGTAGCCGTGCCAGTCATCGCGGATGAGCACTCCGGCGAAGCGCGGCAGGATGTCGAAGCCGTCCACGGCGGCGTGGCTGCGGGTCTGGTGCGCGCCGTACCAGATCAGATTGTCGGTGCGGGCGGTGTAGACGTTCGCCCCGATCGAATCAGCCGAGGGCGGCGTGGAGGAATTCGTCGAGTCCAGCCCCACCTGGCGCCGCAACGCCGCGTTCTGCTCCTCCACCAGGGCGATCAACCTGGCCTGCTCAACCAGCAACTCGTCCTGACCAGCCAACTGATCCCGCTGCAACCGAATCAGCGTGTCCTGCGAAGCGATCAGCTCATCCTTGTCCGCCACCACCTGGCGCAGACGAGCGTTCACCGCACGAAGATCGGACACAAGCCAAGATCGTCCACGAGTTCCGAACGAAGATCAAGCCAGCTCAACCCCACAGGTCACGACCCACCCTGAATGGACACACCCGCGTCGACCCTGCCACGTTCCCTGGGAAAGGGGAGGTACGTAGCCGAGCCAATCTGTTGCGTCCGTCTCTTCGAGAAACTCATCCAGTCCGTATCGCTCGACGATACGATCCGGGGCCGTGTCGAGGATCTCATTGAAGGTCTCCGCGACCGTCTTCAACACCGTCGGACTTGGTGCGGCCTCCACAATGAAGTCAGTCTCGGTCCGGAGCTGTCGGACGAGCTCTCGATCCCGGTCTTCCACCACCCCAGGGCGCATGCGGACGATGCGATCCCAGGTCAGTAGGGCGAGTTTCAGCCAATTGTCGTCCTGAAAGTGCATCCACGGGTAGTACAGGGCGATCGACGGCATCGTTGCTCCATCCACGTGAGGCAAACAGTGTGTCAGGGGAGGGCGCCGATCTTCTACCGGTTCTGTGGTTGACGGCTGGTGATCGTGAGAATTCCGAGGTCGATGACGCCACGGCCGGCGGGGCGGCGGTCGAGCTGGGCGAGCTTCTCCTCCGCGCCGGCGAGGCTGACCCGCAGTCCCTCGACCTCGCCGAGCCAGCCCTCGCGTTCTGCCTCCTTGATGCGCGCTTTCAGGTTGTCGCGGATCTCCACCAACCGCGCCCGCTGGAATGGGTCTGGTCGGAGGAGTGAGCATCTGACACAAGCGTGTTCATGGATGCAAGGTGTTCCAAAGGCGCGTGCGCAGGTGCCGATGGATACCTTTCGTTTTTCAAAATGGGCGAGGAAAGCATCCCACTCTTCGTCGGTGGGGGTTCGGTACTCTTCGCTGGGACGGGCATTCCGGCGGCGGGCGATGAAAGCCCGGTGGGCTTCGATCGTCTCAGCGGGATACACCGCTAATGGTGGAGTCGGGTATTGGAACTGCCCGAATGCCCGGCCGCTGACATGATCGACAGCGTTGTTCGGGGCTGGCAGGCTGGCGCGATGCGGATACCCAGACAAGCAGCCAGAGTCGCGGTCCTGGACCCAGCGGGGTCGGTCTTCATGTTCCGGTATGACAACGAGGAAGTCGGCGTCCACTGGGCGATGCCCGGCGGCGGGCTGGATCCGGGAGAGTCACCGCTGCAGGCGGCTGAGCGCGAGTTGCGCGAGGAGACCGGGTGGACCGACATCGAGGTCGACGGCACCGTGCTGTGCCTGTGGGAACACGACTTCACCAGGGCCGGGGTGCCGGTTCGTCAGCACGAGCAGATCTTCCTCGCGCGTGGTCCCCGCCGAGATCCAGTCGGCGATCTGGCTGCTTCGCATGCCGCAGACAAAATCCTCCGATGGAGGTGGTGGTCGCCCGAGGATCTGGCCGGTGATTCCGAGCCGTTGTGGCCGCCGCAGCTGCCCGCATTGCTCGCCGACGTGTGGAAAGACGGTGCCCCGGCGACGCCCATCGACCTTGGCTATGTCCGCAACGGGGCCGTCAGCGAGAGCTGACCGGAAGGCGCATCTCAGGAGCCTTGCCTTCGGCTGATCTCGGCTGCGTAGGCGCCCCAGTCTCCGGCGGAGGCTCGCTGCCACTTGACGGCGACGGTGATGTCGATGCCGAGGGTGCGGGCGAGGACCGCAGCGGGCAGCTCGGTGGCGAGCTGGAACAGCGCGGTCGAGCGGGCCTCGGCGAGCCGGATGCCGAGTTTGCGGAGCCGTTCGCCCATCGCCCAGGCACTGATCGGGCGGCCGGGCTGGCCGCCGGGGAAGAGCCAGGGCGAGTCTGTCCGGCCGAGGACGGCATGGCTGCGGCGAATATCGACCTGTTGGAGGGCCAGTTCAGCGACGGGTGCGGGAAGTTCGACCGGGACGGCGCCGAGGCGGATGCGGACCGCTCCGTCCGTCTCCTGGATGTGGTCGACGGTGAGCCGAGATCGCCGCGGGCCACTGGGCATAGAGGAGCAACAGCAGGCCGGCGAGGCGGTCTTCGGGCTTGAGGGTGTCGTCGTGCAGCAGGCGTCGGGCGGTGGCCCAGCGGGCTTCGTCGTCCATCGGCTGTGAGGGGCCGGTCCATCGCTCGGCCGGGAAGCTGAGATCGCGGGTGATCTTCTGGGAGAGGGCCCAGCGCACGAAGTGGCCTGCCTCCTGGCGAAGGCGGACGTCGTCGCTGGTCATCCAGCGTTCAAGGTCGGCCTGTCGACAGGTGGCAAGGGTCAGGTTTTGGCTCTCGAGCCAGTTCAGGAGGTAGACGGCCGCCCGCAGATGTTGCCGGGCGACCTGGAGTTGGTAGTGCGTGATCTCCTTGCCGCGGCTGCGACGGCGAAGCCGGCGTAGGAGGTGCCAAGTCGCGTACCGGTGCAGGATTTTCCGTCCCTCGGCCGTCGCATGGGAGGTGACGAGGTCCTTCACGTGCCGTTCGAGGCGGATCATCTGCTCGTCCCGCTTGGGCAGGGCTCCGGTGGCGACGAGGACGCTGCGGATGTGCTCGACGACCTTGCCTTCGGGGAGTTCGTCCAGGGCCTCGTGGGTGAGGGGGCGGCGGCCGGAGCCGAGATCGGACAGGACGGTGGAGACGATTCCCTTGGAGAGCCAACGCATCGCGGTGCTGGCCCGTTCGGTGCCGGCCAGGGCGTCATGGAGGGGCTGCAGCTTCGGGAGTATGGCGCCGGTGTCATCGGCGAGGATCTCGCGGAGCCGCTGCTTGAGGGTGCAGCGCGGGTACGGTCCTGGTGCGTGCAGCCGCTCGGCTTGTCCGCAGGTCGGACACGGACGCCAGAGCTCAGCGTCCGGCGTGGTGCAGGGACCGCAGACGGGGGCGTCGGCGGTGCCGGAGTGAATGCCACGCATTCGTCCGCAGACGGTGCAGTGAGCTTGGCGCCTGTCACAGCCGCCGCAGCGGGGCAGGCCGGTGAGCCGGGTTGCGGTGGGCGTGAGCCCGCCGGCCGCGACGTGATCGGTCCAGCGGAAATGGGTTGAGGACCGGCCCGCTGCCGATGTCGCGGTGGAAGTCGTAGAAACTCCGCAGCACTGTCTCGCTGTGCGCCCGCACCGACGGTGCGTACGGCTTGCCGCCCGCGGCCCACCTGCCCGCCTCGCCCGGGCGTCGCCAGTGCGGACGCCTCGGCTGTCCGGCGACCTGAAGCCAGCGGGAGAAGTCCCTCGCCTCGATTCGGCTCGCTCGGTCCCACGGCACGTCGACAGCCCACAGGAAGCGGAACCAGCGCAGCATGTCCATCCCGTAGGAACGGGCTGTAGCCGCCGAACGACCGGCTCCCTGCAGGTCCTGTAGGAAGGCGCGGGCTCCCTCGACCGCTTCTCTGGCCGGGTCGATGAGCCGGTAGGGCTCCCACGGATCATCCATGGCCACCAGTTCCCCGACCAGGGGGACGGACAGGGCCGCCAAGTCTCGAGATACCTCCATGGCCGACTCAACGACGTCAAAGGTCACTGACCTGCGAAAACTCCGTCAGTAGTTCAGTCAACAGGTCATCAACCAGGGGCCTCCTCTACATGGCCCCGCTCATGACCATAAGGACGCGTTCCGGCGCCTCGTGCGTGACCGGATCGGCGCGGAGGCTGCGGCGGGGGTGCGGTGGAGTGCGCCGCGGCTGATTTGCGTGACTGGCGACTTCACCCGTTATGACATCCACGCCGTGCGCGAGCACCGGCGGACCATCGACCTGGTCCGCTACCGGAGCTTCGGCGACGCCGACTTCGGCCTGGAGACGGTCGCGTCCATCGCCGGGGGCACGGCCGTGCCGCAGGCGGCCCGCCGGCGGGGGACGGCCAGGGCGCAGCGGGCAGCGTCGCCGGGCGCCACGTCCAGCGGGCCCGCAAGTTGTACGCCGAGACCGCGGACGACGGCCGTCGCCGCTACACCGTGCAGCAGATCGCCGACGAACTCGGGGTCAGGCGCACCACCGTGTACGGGTAACTGGAGAGACGAGGCGGATCTTCCTCAGTGGTCGAGTAGCCGCCATGCAGTGAGGGCGAGCCTGGCCCGTATCAGTCCGGTGGGTTCGGTGAGTTCGATGCCCAGGGTCTTCGCGAGCTGTTCGATTCGGCGGGCGACGCTGCTGTGGTGCAGGTGGAGGAGGTCGGCGGCGCGGCGCAGGGAGCCGGTGGCGCAGTAGGTGTCCAGAGTCTCCATGTCTTCTGGGTTGCCGGCGATTCGGGCGATGGCGGCTACGTCGGTGTTGTCTCGTGTGGCGTCCTGAGGTATCTCGGCCAGGAGCGCCAGCGCGCCCAGGTCTTCGTAGCGGATGACGGGTTCGCGCGGGCTGGTGAAGCGGAGGGCGGTGCGGGCTTGCCGCCAGGAGCGGTCGGGGCTGTCGGCGGCGCCGATGCCCGCACGTACGCCCGCTGGAAACCGGGTCGGGTCGATGGTCGTAGTCAGGATGACGCCCACGTCGGCGAGCGCTGCCGCCTTCACCGGGCCGGCCGGGCAGACCAGGGCGCCGATCTGGTCGAGCGGGAGCTGCGAGCGTACGGCGACGACGCGGACGGGCAGGTCGGCGGAGAAACCCAAGAGGCGTAGCGCCCGTGCTCTGGCCGCCTCGTCGCTGTCGGAGCTGATCGCCAGTTCGACGAGGGCGGGGTCGGCCATGCTGGTGCGGGCCGGGCCGTACCGCTCGACGACCGCCGCGGCGGAGATGGCGAGCCGGTCAAGGAGCACTTCGTCGAGCGGATTCGGCGGGCCGGGACGTTCCAGCCACACCGTGCCGACCTCCTCCTCGTCGAGCGTGATCGGCGCCGTGGTGGACGCGGTTGCCGGCGGGGAGGACGCTTGCCTGCCGTCGGGCGCGACGCGGATCACCCGCCCCGTGCTGTGGAGCCGAAACCCGGCCACGCACTCGGCCAGGCCCGCCGAAGCCCGGACGAGCGCCGGGAGATCCACCCGTCGGCGCATCAGCGTGTCGTAGAACGCGATGATGCGGATCGCACCGTCGACGTACGGATCCAGTCCCGACAGCCGTATTGCCAGTGCCTCCATGGCAGAAGGATAGAAGGACAGGGGTGCGCCAGTCGGTGCGTGATCGGGGCGGGATGCGCGACGGATGGCGGATGACCCCCTGGGTGACGACCGTGAGGATGGTCGTCATGGATCCCGAACTCGAAGCGTTCATCCCGTTCCTCCCGCACATGGACATGAATGACCCGGTCACCTCGCGCAAGGACTTCGCCGAGCGTGCCGCTGCCGCGCCGGCACCGGACACCTCGAACATGGAGGTCGAGGACCGCACGGTGTCCGCCGATCCGGACGTGGCGGTCCGGGTCTACCGTCCGCACCGGGCACGAGGTGCCGTCGTCTGGCTGCACGGCGGCGGCGGAGTCTTCGGTGACCTGGACACCGAACATCCGTGGGCCGCCCGGATCGCGGACCTCTCCGGGGCGGTGGTGATCTCGGTGGGCTACCGCCTGGCGCCCGAGCACCGGTTCCCGGCCGCCCTGGACGACGCCTACGCCGTACTGACCTGGACGGCCGAGCACGCGGACGAACTCGGCACCGACCCGGCGCGGATCGCGGTCGGAGGGCACAGTGCCGGCGCTAACCTCGCGGCCGCGGTGGCGTTGCGGGCCCGCGACCAGCAGGGGCCGGCGATCCGCTTCCAACTCCTCAACCAGCCCGGACTCGACGACCGGCAGGAGACGTGGTCGGCGCGGAACTTCACCGACACGCCCTGGTTCAATCGCGACAAGCTCGCCGCGGCGTGGCGGCACTACCTGGGCTCCCAGCCCGCCACACCGTACGCCACCCCCGCGCGGGCCACCGATCTGTCCGGCCTGCCATCGGCCTACATCGCCACCGCGGAATTCTGTCCCAACCGCGACGAGGGCATCGCGTACGCACTGGGCCTGATGCAGGCAGGCGTGTCGGTCGAGCTCCACCAGTGGCCCGGCACCTTCCACGGATCGCAGGCGATCCTGTCCGCCGACGTCTCGCAGCGGCAGAACCTCGAACTCGGCGCCGCCCTGCGCCGCGCCCTGGCCGAGTGACCCGTGGATACCGAAAGGCACGGGGAGAGTCCCCGTCGCACTCATCGATCATGAAAGGACGGATGTCTTGAAGTTCCGACTGGTGTTCTGTGCAAGCGCAGCCGCGCTGAGTGTTTGTGCGGGCACGGTGGCGGCAGCTCCCGCGCCCAACGGGACAAGGGACGTGCCGGCCGGCAGTACGAGCCCGTCGACCGGCTTCGATCCCGCGGATCTGAAGTCCGCGTTGGACGGTGTCCACCGCGCGGGGATACCGGGGGTGTACGCCGAGGTGCGCGATGCCGGCCGGACATGGCGGGGCGCTTCCGGGGTCGCCGATGTCACGACCGGCCGCCCCGTCACGCCCGACATGCGGCAGCGCGTCGGCAGCATCACCAAGACCTTCACCGCCGCCGCCGTCATGCAGCAGGTCGAGCAGGGCCGGATCCAACTCGATGCGCCGATCGGCGGCTATCTGCCGCAGCTGGTGCCGGGGGAGCGCGGCAGGAAGATCACGGTCCGGATGCTGCTCAACAACACCAGCGGCATCCCCGATTACATCCCCTATGCATTCCCGTCCCTCCAGGCGTTCCCTTCCCTGCCGGACGTCTCGCCCAAGAGCCTGGACGACAACCGGTTCAGGCAGTTCCGCCCGGCCGAGCTGATCCAGATGGGGCTCGCGGCACCTCCCGCCAGCGAGCCCGGAGCCCCTACAGGGGTGTACTCCAACACCAATTACCTTCTCCTCGGCCAACTCCTGGAGCAGGTGACCGGTACCCCGGCCGAGGAGTACATCACCCGGAACGTCATCGAGCGTGCCCGGCTCCGGCACACCGAGTTTCCGGCAGGGACTCGTATCAAGGGACCGCACTCGCGGATGTACGAGGCCTTCTACGGCTTGATCGACCCGCCGCGCGACTACAGCGTCTACAACATGTCCTGGACGGGGACGGGGGCCGCTCTCGTATCGACCATGGAGGATCTCAACCGTTTCTACGCCAAGCTGCTCGACGGCGAGATCGTCAACCGGTCGTCGCTGGCGCAGATGCAGCGCACGGTCCCGGTCCGCGCCCTGGACGGAACGATGATCGACTACGGTCTCGGCCTGCACAAGGTCGGCACGGGCTGCGGCACGTTCTGGGGCCACGACGGCACGGTCTGGGGGGCCGGGACGATGTCCCTGACCCGGGCCGACGGCAAGCGTCAGATGTCCGTCGCGGTCAACCTCCAGAGGTGGAACAAGCCGGACTCCTCGGGGAAGCCGCAGCCCCACCCCATCGACTACGCGCTGTCGACGCTGTACCGGCAAGCGATGTGCGGTGATGGAAACGCCGAGGCCGAGAATGCCTCGCAGGTCCCGGCGTTCGTCCCGTAGCCGCAGTGCCGCACGCTCGCCGACCAAGGTCGCTGGATGAACGGCGGCCCGGCACCTTCCACGGGTCGCAGGCGATCCTGTCCGCCGAGGTCTCGCAGCGACAGATCGCCGAACTCAGTGCAGCCCGCCGCGTCCTGGCCAAGTGAGGCCGTCGCGGCCGGCCAGACCGGCCACGACAAGCTCGGCCACGTGCCCGGTCATGACAAGCCACATAACCGCGTCGAAGCGAACGCGATCTTCGGCGAACCCAGTGAGGCAGCCGCGACGGCCTCGCTGAACGTCGCCACCGCCCTGTCCATCGCAGCCGAATGGAACGCGTGACTCACCTGCAACTGCTGCGTACTGGAAGGAACCTGCCGGCAGAAAGGGCAGCGGGGCATTAAACCGGTGTCGGGAGCCCGTCCTGTCTCCCTAGACTCGGCTCGCTCGGTGCGAACGGCATCGCAGCGCGTTCCTGCCGTCGAGGGGAGTCGACCATGCGTTGCCGCACTGCGCTCGTTCCTCCCCGGTCACGGTACGACGTGATCCTGGTGTCCAGGTCCACCCGGTGCCGGCTGCGCGGCCGCCACCGGAAGTCCGTGACGAACGCCTGACCCCTGCCCGCCCTCGGCGACCGCCGAGTCACCCGGCCGGTGCGCCCTGCTGCGCCCGTGCCGCTTGCGCGCACCGGGCAGGCGCAAGGCCAAGGCCGTGACAGACGCTGTCACCGAGGCCGTTTCGTCCGGGAATTGCGCTGCCCCGCTCCACAACACCCTGAAAGGCCCTGGGCCGTGCGCACCGACCTGCGACACCGATCCACCAGTCCACTGACCCGCGTCCGGAATCTGGGCATCCTCGCCCACGTCGACGCCGGCAAGACCACCGTCACCGAGCGGATCCTGTACCTCACCGGCGCCACCCACAAGCGGGGTGAGGTCCATGACGGCACGACCGTCACCGACTTCGACTCGCAGGAGCGGGATCGTGGCATCACCATCTTTGCCGCCGCGGTGAGTTGTGTCTGGGGCGGCCACCGGATCAACGTGATCGACACACCCGGCCACGTCGACTTCTCCGACGAGGTGGAACGCTCGCTGCGCGTACTCGACGGTGCGATCGCGGTGTTCGACGCCGTCGCGGGAGTCGAACCGCAGAGCGAGGCCGTGTGGCGGCAGGCCGACCGACACGCGGTGCCCCGGATCGCGTTCGTCAACAAACTGGACCGGGCCGGAGCGGACCTCGACTCGGCGGTCCGGTCGATCGGCGAACGACTTCACACCGTCCCGCTGGTGGTCCAGCTGCCGATCGGGCAGGAGGACGAGTTCACCGGCGTGGTGGATCTGCTGCGCATGCGTTCACTGATCTGGACAGCCGGCCGCGACACGTACGAGGAAGGCCCGGTGCCGGTTGCCCTGCGCGAAGAGGCGCTGCGGCGCCGCCGCGTGCTGGAGGAGGCGGTGGCCGAGCTCCATCCGGCCGCCTTGGAGGAGTTCTGCGAGCGGTCGGCGGTCTCCGAACAGACGCTGGCAGGGGCTCTGCGCGACCTGACCCGCACGGGTGAGGGCGTTGTGGTGCTGTGCGGATCGGCGTACCGCAACTGTGGGATCGAGCCGCTGCTGGAGGCTGTCGTGGCCTATCTGCCCTCGCCGCTGGACGTGCCGCCGGTACGCGGCACCCAGGACGGCGCGGTGCAGGAGCGGGCCGCCGACCCTGCCGCGCCGTTCGCGGGGCTGGTGTTCAAGGTGAACTCGACCGCCACGGGACGGCTGACGTATCTGCGCGTGTACGCAGGAACGATTCAGAAGGGAGACGCTGTGCTGGATGCGGGCGCTCACCGCTCGGAACGGATCGGCCGGATCCTGCGCGTACAGGCCGACCGGCATGCGGAGATGGACCGGGCGGTGGCCGGGGACATCGTCGCCGTGGTCGGGCTGAAGGCAGCCCGCTCCGGGGCGACGCTGTGTGCGCCGGCCGCGCCGTTGCTCCTCGAACCGCCCACCGCAGCCGCTCCGGTGGTCACTGTGGCGGTCGAGGCACGCAGCCGCCTCGATGCCGATCGGCTGGCGACGGCGCTGGCTCGGCTGGTCGAGGAGGACCCGTCCCTCGCGGTCCGGACCGATCCCGAGACCGGCCAGACGGTGCTGTCGGGCATGGGCGAGTTGCACCTTGAGGTCGCGGTGGAGAAGATCCGTCGTGCCCACGGCCTGGAGGTCGGCGTCGGCCGGCCGCGGGTGGCGTACCGCGAGACTGTTGCCCGCGGCGTGTCGGGGCTGGCGTACCGGCACGTCAAACAGGACGGCGGTGCAGGGCAGTTCGCGCATGTCGTCCTCGATGTCGAACCGCTGAAGCCTGCCGCAGCCGATGGCAGCGGCAGCGCCGAGGGCTTCGAGTTCCTGTCGACTGTCACCGGCGGGCGAGTGCCGCAGGAGTACATCCGCGCGGTGGAGGCCGGCTGCCGGGACGCCCTGGCCGAGGGCCCGCTCGGCGGTCACCCGGTGACCGGGGTGCGGGTGACCCTGACCGACGGAGCCACGCATTCCAAGGACTCGTCGGAGATGGCGTTCAGGACAGCCGGCCGGCTGGGGCTGCGTGAGGCACTGCGCGCCGGCGTGATGGCACTGCTGGAACCGGTGGTCGAGGTCACGGTCACCGTGCCCGACGACGCCGTGGGCGCGGTGCTCGGCGACCTTGCGGCACGGCGCGGCAGGGTCGCCGGCCAGGCCGCGCGGTCCGGCACGGCGGTGATCACCGCGACCGTGCCGCTGGCTGAGCTGTTCGGCTACGCGTCCCGGCTGCGCAGCCGCACCCAGGGCCGGGGAACGTTCACGACCCGGGCCACCGGGTACGTGCCGGCACCGGCATCGGTGTCCGGCGGGACGCTGTCGTCGTAGCGCCCGGGACGGCCCCGCCCACGGGCGGGGCCGTCCCGGCCGGGACGGCCCCGCTGCCGGCTTCGCCCGTGGTGGGCGGGGCCGTCCACCGCTCAGACCCGCGCAGGCGCTCAGCCGCTGCCGAGCACCGTCGCGATCAGCCTTGGCCATGCCGACTCAGCCCCAGGCAACGGTGAAACGTCCGTGGTCGAGTGCCGTGCCCACGACGCCGGCGCGGCGGCGGTCATCTCATGCACGGTGACGAGGCCGTGCGGCGCGCTGCACACCCGCCCAGTCGGCGGCCTCCTGCCGTACGGAGGCGGCGAAGGCGAGGAACTCGCCGCCGTGACGGCCTGGCGGCGTCGTCGCATCACCTGGCGCGCGAGGTTCCCGATGGCTATTGCTTGAGTTAGTGTCTATAACTCAAGCAATGGGGAGGTTCGAACGGCATGGCGGTCAGCGGAAAGTCCACACCGCGTCAGCGGTACCGGGACCAGGTGCGCGGAGAGATCAAGCAGGCCGCGCTGGAGCAGATCCGGACCGGAGGCGCCCCCGCGCTGAGTCTCAACGCCGTGGCCAAGCAGCTCGGCGTCACCGGCCCGGCCCTGTACAAGTACTTCAAGAACCGCGACGACCTGCTCACCGAGCTCATCTGTGACGCGTACGACGACGCCGCCTCGGCGATGCGACGGGCGGCCGTACGCGTGGCGGACGGGTCACCCCGGGAGCGGCTTCATGCGCTCGGTACGGCGTACCGGCAGTGGGCTGTCGATGCTCCCCACCTCTATCAGCTGCTCGCGGGTACGCCGTCGCCCTCCTACCAGGCCCCCGCGGAGACGGTCGAGCGGGCCAGGGCCGTCCTCGGGCCCTTCCTTCCCGTGCTCGGAGGCGGGCACTGCCCTCCTGCCGCCGAGGAACTCCGGGCGCAGATGCGGCGGTGGCTCGACGAGACCCCGGCGGTCGTCGAGTGGGTCAGCAGCAACATGCCGGACGCGGACGCGGACGCGGACCCGGACCCGGCCACGGCGCTCGCGGGGACGATCATCGTCTGGGCGCGTCTCCACGGCATCGTCAGCCTTGAAGTGCAAGGGCAGTTCAGCGGCATGGGGCACCGGGTGGCGACCCTGGTCGATGCGGAGTTGGGTGCGCTCGCCGATTCCATGGGGATGGCGGGGAAGGGTTGACGCTCGCCCCTGACACGGCGGCCTGACGCGAACCGGGGCCGGGTGCGGGGCAGTTGCTGCCCGGCACCCGGCCCCTTCATGTGGTGAGCCGTCCCATGGCGAGTGGACCCTGAGTACGTTCGAGGGCCCCGGCGCATCCGCCGGGGCCCTCGAACTGAACGGTGTCGCGCACGGCGGTCAGGCCGCCGGGTCGGGCACCAGCACGACCTTGCCCGTCACCGTGCCGGACTCGGCGAGCCGCATCGCTTCGGCGGCCTGGGACAGCGGGACTCGGGCGGCGACCTGGGCCTCGATGACCCCGTCCGCGAGGAGCGCGAAGACCTGCGCGAGGTCCGTACGCAGCCGGGCACGGAAGCCGTCGGCCCGCCTCTTCCCGGCCCAGATGTTGAAGAAGTGCGCGCGCCGCGCGTTGGGAAGCAGGTTCCAGAGCATGAGGCGCCCGATCAGCTTGAGGACGGGTGCCTTGGACGATCCGGTGGCGTCGCGGGTGGAGGCGGTGCCGTACGAGACGAGCGTGCCGCCGGGAGCGAGCATGCGGAACGAGTCGACGATGCCCTCGCCGCCGACGTGGTCGAAGACGGCGTCGACCCCGTTCGGCGCCAGTTCCCGCAGGCGCGCGTGGAGGCCGGGGTCCCGGTAGTCGACGGGCGTGACCCCCAGCTGCCGGAGGGTGTCGTGGTGGCGCGGAGAGGCCGTGCCGATCACCCGTACACCCGCGTGCCGAGCCAGCTGCACGAGCGTGGAGCCGACCCCGCCGTTCGCGCCGAGGACGAGCACGGTCTGTCCCGGCTCGACCGCCGCGATGCGGTGCAGCATCTGCCAGGCGGTGATGCCGTTGACGACGAGCGTCTCGGCGTCTGCGGAGGCGACCGAGTCCGGAACCTCCACCAGGTCGGCGGCCTCCACGACGACATGGCTGGCCCACCCGCCGGTCTTGGTGAGCACCGCGAAACGGTGGCCGACGAGGCCGGGATCGGCCTCGGGGCCCACGGCCGCCACCCGGCCCACCAGGTCGTACCCGGGCACGAAGGGGAAAGGTGGCTGGTCGTAGTACTTGCCCCGGCGCATCTGCTGCTCGGCGAAGGAGACCCCGGTCGCCTCCATGGCCAGCAGCACCCGGCCACGGCCCGGCGCCGGCACCGGACCGCGTCGTACCTCGAGGCCGTCGGGCTCGACGGCACCCGGCAGTACCACCTCGGTCGCCGTCAGCCGATCGGTTGCCTGCTGCTTGGTCATCGCAATCTCCCTGATTGGTTTTCCATTGGTTCGTTGGTTATCGGCTCTAACTTAAGTGTGCACCTATCGCGCTGGATGGTCAAGCAGGGAAACGGAGCTGCGCCCGGTGCGTGGCAGCGGCGCTCGAGGCGCTCCGTGCTACCCGGCCGGTTACGATGCAGAGAGTCAGGTCGCTGACCTCAACAGGCCGAACCGAGGCATGTCATGGCACAAGACCAGATCCCAGGTATCGATCCCACCGCGGCTCCGAGCGGAGACGGTTGCGTGGAGTGCCTGGCCGGCGACGGGCCGGGATGGTGGTTCCACCTGCGGCGCTGCGCCGCGTGCGGGCACATCGGCTGCTGCGATTCCTCACCGTCGCAGCACGGCACGAAGCACGCACGCGAGGCGGGACACCCCTTCCTGACCAGCTTCGAGCCGGGAGAGAACTGGTTCTGGAATATCGAGACCGACCAGTACTACGACGGGCCTGAGCTGCCCCCACCCACCGCGCACCCGGTCTCCCAGCCGACCCCGGGCCCGCTGGGCACGGTCCCCGCGGACTGGGAGCGGCACCTCAACTGACGGTGCTGTCGGCTCAGACGCGTGGGACCGCCAGCTGCGGGTCCGTGATTCCGCCCGGAGAGGCGAGCCGGGTGATGTCCCAGCCGGCGAGTCCGGCTCCGGCTTGGTACGCGCTCTCGTAGAAGCCGAGTACGGCGGCCCGGGGATCGCTCGCGGCGCGGGCCGCGTCGTAGGGCAGCACGGCCAGGTGCGTGTTGTTGCGCGCCACCCAGAGTGCCGACGCGGGCTCGAGCGGCTCCCCGGTCAGAGCCGCAGGCTCGGGGGCGGTGTAGGAGTAGAAGGCCGGCTCGGCGTACGTATCGTCACCGAACCAGAATCCGAAGCTGATGAGCTCCCGGGAGTAGGCCTCCCGCGATACGGGATCGACCTGCGGCGGCTGGTCGACCCGGCGCCCGGAGAAGCGGGTGTGGGCGATGTCGAGGCTGTGCCAGAAATGGTGTACGGGGCTGGCCTTTCCCGAATAGCCGGCTGCGAATTCCTCCAGCACCAGCGCCACCTGGCTGAGGACCTGCCAGTAGCGGCCGGCCCGTACGGGATCGTAGGCCGCATGCTCGGTGTCCTCGGCGAACGGCCGGCCGGCATCGGGCAGGTCGAAGGGGCTGGGAATGTCCAACTTCACCTGGACGCCCAGCGAGTTCAGAGCGGCCAGGGTGTTTCTGTAGAAGGACGCCACGGACTGGCCCACAAGCGGGAAGGACCTCGCGCCGCCGTCCAGCGTCGCGAGGACGAGTCGGTGGTCGACGAAATCGAAATCGATCGTGAAGACCGGACTACCGTCGAGCTGTCCCATCGGACGTGTGGTCATGCCGCGTCCGGTGAGATGGAACGGCACGTTCCACCAGTGATTGCGCCGGGCACTCGCGACGAGGCGGATCTTGCCGACGACCTGTGTGAATCGGTGCAGGGTCTCTTTGGTGTCCTGCCACTCCGCGAGCGGTATGGGCGGGAACAACTCCATCGCGTTCCCCTTCCTGCTCGGCGCTCGTACCGGCCGGGCCATTCCATGATGGCCACGGCCCGGCACGTACGGCACCTCGCCGGACCCCGCGGCCGTCAGGCAGGTCGACTGTCGGCGTCGTGCGCTCAGCGGTGCCCGAGACCAGGTTCCGTTCACCGAACGGAGTCGTAGACGTACAGAACGCGGGAGCCGTACTTCTCGTCGGTCACACAGCCTCCTCGTCGGTCATACGGCGCACACGGTTCGCCACAGGCACTCTCCGGTCGCCACGACGGTGTCAGTGATCTGCCTGGCCGGCTCAACGATATTTGAGCACCGCTGACCTGCGGATTCGTCGGGCGGTAGCGGACGGTGACGCTTCGAGGTGCGAGCGTGGCGCGGCCCTGGTTCTCTGATGGAGCCCGCTCTCCCTACAGTCCAAGGAGTGACAATGAGCGTCGCAGGCGAATCCCGAGGCCGAGCGCAGCAGATGCGCGAGAAGGCACAGCAGCTGACCGAGGCCGCGGAACGCGCGACTGACCCGCAGCAGCGCCAGAAGCTCCAGGAGAAGGCGCAGCGGCTGCAGGAGCAGATGAAGCAAGAGGGCTCGATGGGCACGCAGGACCAGCGCCTCCCTGAGTGAAGCAGCCGGCCTTCACCAGCCGATGGCCTCCAGTCCCCAGGCGCGGACTGGAGGCCATGGGCCGGTCCGCAGGCGCCTGGGAAAGGCGGAGATCTCCGTGAACAGCACACAGGAGTACACGACACCGGTCGTCGTAACGCTCAGCGAGTGCTCGAAAGAGGACGCGCACGTCGTCTTCCGCGTCCTGAAGCAGACGTTCGCCTCGGACCGGGACGCCGACGACGCACCGCAGTACTCGGCCCACCCGGACACGACGGTGTGGACCGCGACGTTCGACGTGTCTCCCGAGCACGCCCCCGCCGAACCGGTGCCGCTGTCCGCGTCCGTCCGGGCCGATGTGCAGGGCGGTTACTGGGCGGTGGACCGGCTTCAGGAAGCGCTGTCGGCCGCGTTCGACGTCCGGGAAGAGGGCATGGCCGCCGGCGATCAGGAGAAGGACATCCAGCTGCGGCTCGCGAGCGGAAGCCGGTAGTACGGCCCGGACACTCCCGACCCGCGCCGCGGGTCCCCGTACCAACGCTGCCAAGCCCAGTACCAACGCTGCCAAGCCGTCCGTACCGCGCAAGTGTCGAAGGACCGAGCTCGAGGAGGACAGTTCCATGCCCATCGCCACGGTGAATCCCGCCACGGGAGAGACGCTCAAGACATTCGATGCGCTCGGAGCTGAGGAGATCGAGCGGCGCCTGGCGCTCGCCCGGACCGCCTTCGAGCAGCACCGCACCACGGAGTTCGGCCTGCGGGCGGAACTCATGAACCGCGCCGCGGACCTGCTGGAACAGGACCAGCAGGACATCGCCCGCACCATGACCACCGAGATGGGCAAGCCGATCGTGGCGGCCCGCGCGGAGGCGGCCAAGTGCGCGAAGGCGATGCGCTGGTACGCCGGGCACGCCGAGGAACTCCTGGCCGACGAGCACCCCTCGGCCGCCGATATCAAGGACGCCGGTGCCTCCCGGGCGAGCGTCCACTACCGTCCGCTCGGCGTCGTTCTCGCCGTGATGCCGTGGAACTTCCCGCTCTGGCAGGTCGTACGGTTCGCGGCCCCCGCCCTCATGGCCGGCAACGTCGGCTTGCTCAAGCACGCGTCGAACGTGCCGCAGACCGCCCTGTACCTGGAGGATCTCTTCCGCCGCGCCGGTTTCCCGGAGGGCTGCTTCCAGACGCTGCTCGTGGGATCCGGCGCCGTCGAGAGCATCCTGCGCGACCCCAGGGTCGCCGCCGCGACACTCACCGGCAGCGAGCCGGCCGGCCGTTCCGTCGCCGCCGTCGCGGGCGACGAGGTGAAGAAGACCGTACTGGAGCTCGGCGGCAGCGACCCCTTCGTCGTGATGCCGTCGGCCGACATCGGGCGGGCGGCCCGCACCGCGGTGACGGCCCGTGTGCAGAACAACGGCCAGTCCTGCATCGCCGCCAAGCGGTTCATCGTCCACACCGATGTCTACGACGCGTTCTGCGAGCGCTTCGCCGAGGGGATGCGGCAACTGAGCGTCGGCGACCCCATGCAGGAATCCACCGATGTCGGTCCCCTCGCCAGCGAACAGGGGCGCACCGACCTCGAAGAGCTCGTCGACGACGCGGTGCGCCTCGGTGCGACGGCACGGTGCGGAGGGCAGCGCCCCGAAAAGCTGGACCGGGGCTGGTACTACGAGCCCACGGTCCTCACCGGAATCACCACCGGCATGCGTATCCACCACGAGGAAGCCTTCGGACCGGTGGCCACGGTCTACCTGGTGGGGGACCTGGACGAGGCGGTGAGCGTCGCCAACGACTCGCCCTTCGGGCTGAGTTCGAATGTGTGGACGCGCGACGACGGGGAAGTCCGGCGGTTCGTACGCGACCTGGAGGCGGGTGGAGTCTTCTTCAACGGAATGACGGCCTCCCACCCCGCGCTGCCCTTCGGCGGCGTCAAGCGCTCCGGCTACGGCAGGGAGTTGTCGGGCCACGGCATTCGTGAGTTCTGCAATGTCACCACCGTGTGGCACGGCGCCGAGCCGGACGCCAACAGCTGACCCCTCCGGGGGACCCGGACGGTGGGCCGCACACCCGGTCACCGGGTGGAGGTCGAGAGTAGGAATCATGCTTCTTCTGCCGGACAAGGCTCTGCTCGCAGGGCTGTTGCAGCGATACCGGACCTGGGAGCGTCTGGTCCTCGCGCAGCCGAACAACCTGGCCAGGCGTCGTCGGCTGGAGGACCTCGCGTACACCCTGTGTGTCCTGATGGGGCGGCGCACCGCCCGCGAGGCGATCATCGCGGCCGAATTGCACCTCGGGCTGTCCCGGTCGGACGGCTCGGCCGCGGAATGGGCGCAGGACCGCTGAACCCGCGCAGACCGCTGAACCCGCGCTCCGCGTCATGCCCCTGGCCGCCGAAGGCCGAAGTTCCGTGGGCGACTCACCCGTGTCGCTGTTGGGCCGAACGGGTGAGGGGCGGGAGGATGGGCCCATGAGTAGGTACGAGAGGTACGACGTCACCGACGAGCAGTGGGAGGGCCTGGCTCAGGTGGTCCCCTTGCGCAGCCGTAACGAGTGGCCTTCGCGCGTCGACCACCGCACGGTCCCGCAGGACTACGCGGCGGTCGAGCAGCGCCGTTTCGTGGTGCTGCGGGTGCAGGTCTTCGCCGACGCGCGCGAGGTGGCCGAGTACCTCATCGCCCAGATCCCGGTGCTGCTGGACCTGACCGGCGCCGACACCGAAGTGGCCAAGCGGATCCTGGACTTCAGCAGCGGTGTCGTCTTCGGGCTCGGCAGCGGGATGCACCGCGTCGACCGTAATGTCTTTCTGCTCGCCCCGGTCGGCACAGAGGTCGAGGGGATCGCGGCCGCCGTCCCCCGTTCGTAGGAAGGACGTAGAGGCGGAACGGTTCGGCGCATTTCGCTCTGCGTACCGTCCCGTTCATGAACGCAAACACCCCGCTCAACGGTGCGAACAGCGCCCGCCCCACCGTCACCGAACTGCGGCTCTCCGCCTTCAAGTCGCATCGGGGCGCGTCCTTTCCCCTCGGCCCGCTGACGCTCTTCGCGGGTGCGAGCGGCAGTGGCAAGTCGAGCGCCCTGCAGGTGTACGAGGCGCTGACGCGGCTGGGCGCGGGCGATGAGCTCGAGGCGGCCTTCCCGGATCCGGCGGCGTGCGTGCCGGAGTGGGCGGAGGCGGACCGGCAGGGGCGGCGGGGATTCAGGATCGGCTGCACCGTGGACGGCCCGGCCGGGCCCGTACAACTCGACCTCGCCGTACAGGCGGAACCCGAACTGAGAGTGGTGGGCGAGCGGCTGACCAGCGGCGGCCGGACCCTGCTGACCACCGCGCTGCGCGATCCCGGACGCTCATCGGTGCAGGCCGCCTGGCACACGGCCGGGGCAGCCACGGTGACGCGCGCCCCGCTGCCGGACGACCGGCTGGGCACGGCTCTGTTGCCGCTGCGGGTGGCCGGCAAGACGGAGGGCCAGCTACGGGTTCTGGCTGCTGCCGAGCAGGTGGTGGTCGCGTTGCGCTCGGTCTTCGCCTGCGATCCGCAGCCGCAGCGGATGCGCGAGCCGGTGGCGGCGGGGGAGGGGCGGCTGCGGCGCGGCTGCGACAACCTGGCGGAGGTGCTGCACCGTACGCGGAGCCAGTGCGCCAAGCGGCACGCGCGACTGGCCGCGGCGGCCCGGTTGGGGTGCGCGGGGGACGTGGCGGACGTGGCCGTGGAGGAGCTCGGCGACGGTACGGTACGGGCGCTGCTCGGCCGGGGCGGTGCGCGGGGAGCGACTCCCTTGGGGCGGCTGGGTGAGGGCGAGTTGCGGTATCTGGCGCTCGCTCTGGTGCTGCTCACCGGGCCCGGGGTGCTGGCCATGGACCAGGCGGCCGAGGTGCCGGCGGCGTACCAGTCGCTCACCGTGCTCGCGGACGGATTCGACCGCTGCCTGGATCCGAGGCAGGCGCGCGAACTGGTGTCGCTGGCTGCGGAGATGTGCGCGCGGGGGCACATCCGGCTGGTGGGGGCGGTCGCCGACGCTTCGTACGCGCGCGGAGTGGACGGCGTGACGGTGGTAGACCTGGTGGCGTGACGAGACAAGACGGACTGGATGTGGCGGGGTTGCAGCGCAGGCTGGCCGAGTTCGCGGCGGCGCGCGAGTGGGAGCCGTACCACACCCCGAAGAACCTGGCGGTGGCGCTGAGCGTCGAGGCGTCCGAACTGGTGGAGATCTTCCAGTGGTTGACGCCCGAGCAGTCGGCGCGGGTGATGGAGAAGGAGGGGTCGGCGCACCGGGTGCGGGACGAGGTCGCGGATGTGCTCGCGTATCTGCTGCAGTTCTGCGAAGTGCTCGGTATCGACGCGCTGGCGGCGCTCTCCGACAAGATCGACCGGAACGAGATTCGCTTCCCCGCGAAGTGATTTTCGCCCGGTCTGGCGGCTCTTGACCCAGGCCTTCGTCACTCTGCGGAGTTGTGGAGTTATCCACAACGGCCTGGGTATCCACAGATTTCCGAATTCCCCTGGCTTTCAGGCTCAAGCAGCTTCACTCTGGGTAATGAACTGAGTGGGCAGAGAGTCGTACGAACGGGGGCGGCGTACATGGATGCAGAGCGGCTCATCGGGGTCAGCCGACGTGCCCTGGCGCAGAGCCGGGCGGTGCCGGACATCGTGGCGGAGGCCTGGCAGGCTCAGGCCCTCGCCCAGGCGATCGGCGGCCGGCTGGTGTTGGCAGGGCCACCGGAGCTGAGAGGCGAGGCACGCGGGCTCAGCGAGATCGGCGGGCGCGCGTGCGGGGTGCTCGACCATCCGATGGTGCGCAGTGGCGGGGTCCGGGCCGCGCAGCTGTCCGAAGTGGCGGATCCGCGGGGGACGTTGACCGGGCTGAGTGCGCTGTTGGGGGATGTGGGGATCGCGCTGGTCGGGGTTGCCTGTGCGACGGACGAGGAGGGGCTGTACTGGCAGTGCATCGAGGCGATAGACGCCGCCGACGAGTCGAACGACCGGGTGCGCGGGATGCTGCGCCGGCTCTCCGTGCGGGAATCGGACAGACCGCCCGACACCGTCCGGGGGAGAGCCGGTCCGATGGCCGCGGCGGTGTCGGCGGATGTGCCGAAGCCGCCCGGGGCATCGGTCTCTTCCGAATCGGCGGATGCGGCGGAAGCAGTGGACTCGGCGGCGGGGTCGTCATGACGGGTTGGCTTCACCCGACCGAGCCGTGTCGGGGCCTGGCTGGGACGGTGGGGTTGACGGCCGGGCGAAGGTGCAGGATGGATGCATGGATCTTCGAATCTTCACCGAGCCCCAGCAAGGGGCGAGCTACGACACCCTCCTGACCGTTGCCAAAGCCACCGAGGACCTCGGGTTCGACGCCTTCTTCCGGTCCGACCACTACGTGCCCATGGGGTCCGCCGATGGGCTGCCCGGGCCGACCGATGCGTGGATCACCCTGGCCGGGCTGGCCCGCGAGACCAAGCGGATCCGTCTCGGCACGCTGATGACCGCCGGTACGTTCCGGCTGCCCGGCGTGCTGGCCATCCAGGTCGCGCAGGTCGACCAGATGTCGGGCGGCCGGGTCGAGCTGGGCCTGGGCGCCGGCTGGTTCGAGGAGGAGCACAAGGCATACGGCATCCCCTTCCCCAAGGACAAGTTCGCGCGGCTTGAGGAGCAGCTGGCGATCGTCACCGGACTGTGGGCAACGGAGGTCGGCAAGACGTTCTCGTACGACGGCACGTACTACCAGCTGACCGACTCGCCCGCGCTGCCCAAGCCCGCCCAGGCGAAGGTGCCGGTGCTGATCGGCGGGCATGGGGCGACCCGCACCCCCCGGCTGGCCGCGCGGTACGCCGACGAGTTCAACATGCCGTTCGCGTCCATCGGGGACAGCGAGCGCCAGTTCGGCCGGGTCCGCGCCGCTGCCGAGGCGGCCGGGCGCAGGGCGGACGACCTGGTGTACTCCAATGCCCTGGTCGTCTGCGTGGGCAAGGACGACGCGGAGGTGGCGCGCCGAGCGGCCGTCATCGGACGGCAGGTGGACGAGCTGAAGGCAAACGGGCTGGCGGGCTCGCCCGCCGAAGTGGTCGACAAGATCGGGCGGTACGGCGCGATCGGTGCGTCCCGGATCTACCTCCAGGTCCTGGACCTCCACGATCTGGAACACCTCGACCTGATCTCCTCGCAGGTCCAGTCCCAGCTGGGCTGAGCCGGCCGACCCGAGCAGCTGGGAGCACCTGTGATGCCCACCCGTACACTCGCCGCCGCGCTCGCCGAAGGGGTCGTCGTCCTCGACGGCGGGCTCTCCAACCAGTTGGAGGCGCAGGGCTGCGATCTGTCCGACGACCTCTGGTCGGCGCGGCTGCTCGCCGACGATCCACGGCAGATCGAGGCGGCGCACACGGCGTATGCGGGGGCGGGGGCCCAGGTGCTCATCACCTCGAGTTACCAGGCGACTTTCGAGGGCTTCGCGCGGCGGGGTGTCGGGCGGGAGGAGGCCGCGGGGCTGCTGGCCCGCAGTGTTGAGCTGGCGCGCAGCGCGGGTGCGGCGGCCCGCCGGGAGGTGTGGGTCGCGGCCTCCGTGGGGCCGTACGGCGCGATGCTCGCGGACGGCAGCGAATACCGCGGGCGGTACGGGCTGTCCGTGCGGGAGCTGGAGCGCTTCCACCGGCCGAGGATCGAGGCGCTGGCGGCGGCGGCGCCCGATGTGCTCGCCCTGGAGACGGTGCCGGACACGGACGAGGCGGAGGCGTTGCTGCGGGCGGCCGAGGGGGTCGGGGTGCCGGTCTGGCTCTCGTACACCATCGCCGGCGAGCGGACCCGGGCCGGCCAGGAGCTGCCGGCCGCCTTCGCTCTCGCCGCCGACCGGGACCAGGTGATCGCTGTCGGGGTGAACTGCTGCGAGCCGGGTGACGCGGACCGTGCGGTGGAGCTCGCGGCGGCGGTGACCGGCAAGCCGGTGGTCGTCTACCCGAACAGCGGGGAGCGATGGGACGCGAGCGGGCGGGCGTGGCGCGGCGCAGTCACGTACGACCCGGCCAGGGTGCGGGACTGGCGGGCATCCGGTGCCCGGCTGGTAGGTGGCTGCTGCCGGGTCGGGCCGGGACAGATCGCCGAACTCGCTGTACTCGCGGGTGGCGGACGGTAGCGAGCCGCCGCCGGCCGCTGCGGTCACCCGCTCCGGCTGTCGGCCGCTGCGGTCACCCGCTCCGGCCGCCGGCCGCTGCGGTCGCCCGACCGGCGCCGCGTCTTTGCTGCCCGTACCACTCGCCATGCCCGCGGCCCACCAGTCGCGCCATCCCCGCCCGCACCTTCCGCGTCGGGAATTGCCTGGTCAGGCGAGGCGGCTCCGGCCATACTCGGACGGGTGTTCCTGACGATCAGTACGACCGGCACCCCCGAACGTCCCGCCACCGACCTGGGCTTTCTGCTGCACAAGCATCCCGACAAGGCGCAGACGTTCTCCACCTCGCACGGCACGGCGCATGTCTTCTACCCCGAGGCGTCCGCCGAGCGCTGCACGGCCGCGCTGCTGCTGGAGGTGGATCCGGTGGCGCTCGTGCGGCGCGGCAAGGGCAAGGGCCGCGGCGGCGCGCCCGATTCGGCGCTCGCGCAGTACGTCAACGACCGGCCCTACGCCGCGTCCTCGCTGCTGGCCGTGGCGCTGAGCACCGTGTTCAAGAGCGCCCTGCGGGGTGTGTGCGCCACGCTGCCCGGGCGGGCCGAGGCCCCGATGCGGTTGCGTATCGAGGTGCCCGCGCTCCCCGCGCGCGGTGGCGCCGAACTGGTGCGGAAGCTCTTCGGGCCGCTGGGCTGGACGTCGGTGGAGGCGGAGCCGGTGGCGCTGGACGTGCAGTTCCCCGAGTGGGGCGACTCACGCTACGTACAGCTGGTGCTCGAAGGGGAGCTGCGGCTGGCGGACGCCCTGCGGCAGCTGTACGTCCTGCTGCCGGTGCTCGATGACGCCAAGCACTACTGGGTCGCGCCCGACGAGGTGGACAAGCTGCTGCGGGCGGGCGAGGGCTGGCTGGCCGAGCACCCCGAGCAGAAGCTGATCACGAGCCGCTATCTCGCCCGCCGCTGGGGGCTGACCCGGCAGGCGATGGAGCGCCTTGAGCTGGTGCGGCTGGCCGAGGCCGACGACCTCGAGGTCGAGGCCGTGGACAACGCCGTGGACGAGACGACGGCCGAGTTTGATGGTGAAGAGGGCTCGGAGAAGCCTGTGCCGCTCGCGGAGCAGCGCAGGGACGCCATTCTCCAGGCGCTGCGCACGGCCGGGGCGAGCCGGGTGCTCGACCTGGGCTGCGGGCAGGGCCAGTTGGTGCAGGCGCTGCTCAAGGATGTGCGCTTCACCGAGATCGTGGGCGTGGATGTGTCGGTGCGGGCGCTCACCCTCGCCGGGCGCCGGCTGAAGCTCGACCGGATGGGCGAGCGGCAGGCGGAGCGGATCAAGCTGATGCAGGGTTCGCTCACGTACACCGACAAGCGGCTCGTGGGCTACGACGCGGCCGTACTGAGCGAGGTCATCGAGCACCTCGATCTGCCGCGGCTGCCGGCCCTGGAGTACGCGGTGTTCGGGTCCGCCCGGCCGCAGACCGTGGTCGTGACGACGCCGAACGTCGAGTACAACGTCCGGTGGGAGACGCTGCCCGCCGGGCATGTGCGCCACGGCGACCACCGTTTCGAGTGGACGCGCGAGGAGTTCCGCGCCTGGGCGGACGGCGTGGCCCAACGGCACCGATACGAGGTCGAGTTCGTGCCCGTCGGGCCCGACGACCCCGAAGTCGGACCGCCCACCCAGATGGCTCTGTTCTCCATGACCACCGTCCGTACGACCGAGAAGGAGGCGAAGGCCGCATGACCAGCGAATGCACCCGCAAGCTCCCGGTGACCGACCTGTCCCTCGTCGTCCTCATCGGCGCCACCGGCTCCGGCAAGTCCACCTTCGCCCGCAAGCACTTCAAGCCCACCGAGGTCATCTCCTCCGACTTCTGCCGTGGGCTCGTCGCCGACGACGAGAACGACCAGAGCGCGAGCGGCGACGCTTTCGACGTACTGCACTACATCGCGGGAAAGCGGCTCGCGGCCGGCCGGCTGACCGTC
Organism: Streptomyces lunaelactis; assembly: GCF_003054555.1. Lineage (NCBI taxonomy): Bacteria > Bacillati > Actinomycetota > Actinomycetes > Kitasatosporales > Streptomycetaceae > Streptomyces > Streptomyces lunaelactis. The sequence continues at coordinate 6,549,114 of NZ_CP026304.1, forward strand.
GTCGACGCCACCAGCGTGCAGCAGGAGAGCCGCCGCCAGCTCGTGCAACTTGCGCGCCAGTACGACGTGCTGCCCATCGCGATCGTTCTCGACATGCCGGAAGAGGTGTGTGCCGAACGCAATGCCGCACGCCCGGACCGGGCCGGGATGCCCCGCCACGTCATCCAGCGCCACCGGCGTGAACTGCGCCGCTCGCTGCGCGGACTGGAGCGCGAGGGCTTCCGCAAAGTGCACATCCTGCGCACCGTCGAGGAGGTCGAGAGCGCAGAGGTCGTCCTCGAACGCCGATATAACGACCTCACCCACCTCAGAGGCCCCTTCGACATCATCGGTGACATCCACGGCTGCCGATCCGAGCTGGAGACGCTGCTCACCAAGCTCGGGTACGTGGACGGCGCGCACCCCGAGGGGCGTACGGCGGTCTTCGTCGGCGACCTCGTCGACCGGGGACCCGACAGCCCCGGCGTGCTGCGCCGCGTGATGAGCATGGTCGCCGACGGCAACGCCCTGTGCGTGCCCGGCAACCACGAGAACAAGCTCGGACGCTGGCTCAAGGGCCGCAACGTCCAGCACACGCACGGACTCGCCGAGACGATCGAGCAGCTGGAGAAGGAGGACGACTCCTTCCGCGAGCAGGTGAGGGAGTTCATCGACGGACTCGTCAGCCATTACGTGCTCGACGAGGGCAAGCTGGTCGTCTGCCACGCGGGCCTGCCCGAGAAGTACCACGGGCGCACCTCGGGACGGGTCCGCTCGCACGCGCTGTACGGGGACACGACCGGCGAGACCGACGAGTTCGGCCTGCCCGTGCGCTACCCCTGGGCGGAGGACTACCGAGGGCGGGCAGCCGTCGTCTACGGCCACACGCCCGTGCCCGACACCTCGTGGATCAACAACACCATCTGCCTGGACACCGGAGCGGTCTTCGGCGGCAGGATGACCGCGCTGCGCTGGCCGGAGCGCGAGCTCGTCGACGTACCGGCCGAGAAGGTCTGGTACGAGCCGGCCAGGCCGCTGACCACCGAGGCGCCGGGCGGCCGCGAAGGCCGTCCGCTGGACCTCGCCGATGTGCAGGGCCGGCGGGTCGTGGAGACCCGGCACATGGCACGCATCGGCGTGCGCGAGGAGAACGCCGCGGCGGCGCTCGAGGTCATGAGCCGGTTCGCGGTCGACCCGCGGCTGCTCGCCTACCTGCCGCCGACGATGTCGCCGACCGCGACCTCGAAGGAGGAGGGGTACCTGGAGCACCCGGCCGAGGCCTTCGCCCAGTACCGGACGGACGGCGTGGCGAAGGTCGTGTGCGAGGAGAAGCACATGGGCTCGAGGGCGGTGGCGCTCGTCTGCCGTGACGCGGAGGCGGCACGCGAGCGGTTCGGGGTCGAGGGCCGCACCGGCGCGCTGCACACCCGTACCGGACGCCCCTTCTTCGACGACGAGGCCGTCACCGAGGAGATCCTGGGCAGGCTGCGCGCGGCCGTCACGGAGGCCGGGCTCTGGCAGGAACTCGACACGGACTGGCTGCTGCTGGACGCCGAGCTGATGCCCTGGTCGCTCAAGGCGTCCGGGCTGCTCCGCTCGCAGTACGCGGCGGTCGGCGCCGCATCCGGCGCGGTCCTCCCCGGTGCCACGGCGGCCCTCGAGGCTGCCGTCGCGCGCGGCGTGGAGGTCGACGGACTGCTGGCCAAGCAGCGTGAACGCGCTGCGGACGCGGCCGCGTTCACCGAGGCGTACCGGCGCTACTGCTGGACGACCGAGGGGCTGGAGGGGGTACGTCTCGCGCCGTTCCAGATCCTCGCCGTGAACGGGCGCTCGCTCGCCTCCGTACCGCACGACGAGCAACTGGCGTGGCTGGACCGGCTGGTGGAGCACGATCCCACGGGCCTGCTCCAGGTCACCCGGCGCCTTGTCGTCGAGACCGGCGACGAGGCCTCCGTCGGCGCCGGCATCGACTGGTGGCTGGAGATGACCGGGAGGGGCGGCGAGGGCATGGTCGTCAAGCCGCTCCAGGCACTCGCACGGGACGGGAAGGGCCGGCTCGTGCAGCCGGGCATCAAGGTCCGCGGCCGCGAGTACCTGCGGATCATCTACGGCCCCGAGTACACGCGCCCGGAGAACCTGGAGCGCCTGCGCAACCGGTTCCTGAACCACAAGCGGTCGTTGGCGCTGCGCGAGTACGCGCTGGGGCTCGAGGCGCTGGACCGGCTGGCCGAGGGCGAGCCGCTGTGGCGGGTCCACGAAGCGGTCTTCGCCGTGCTGGCACTGGAGTCGGAGCCTGTCGACCCCCGGCTGTGAACCCCGCCGCGCGGCCTGTGGGGAGGCACTGTCAGTGCCTCCCCACAGACCGTGATCACTCGCCGGAAGTGGGGCGGGTGAGCGGGGCGCACGGGGGATCGGCTGAGATCGGCCCCTGCTGAGTGGTCATTCGCCGGGTGAACGGCGGCTCGCGCGGTGAGGATGGGGGCATGGGATTCCATGTCGACTCCGAGACCGGGCGGCTGCGCCAGGTCATACTGCACCGGCCCGATCTGGAGCTGAAGCGCCTCACGCCGAGCAACAAGGACGCTCTGCTCTTCGACGACGTGCTGTGGGTCCGTCGTGCCCGGCAGGAGCACGACGGCTTCGCCGACGTACTGCGCGACCGCGGGGTGGGGGTGCACCTCTTCGGCGATCTGCTCAATGAGTCGCTGGAGATCCCGGAGGCCAGAAAGCTCGTCCTGGACCGGGTCTTCGACGAGAAGGAGTACGGGCCGCTCGCCACCGACCACCTCAGAGCCGCGTTCGACGAGCTGCCCACGGCCGACCTGGTCGAGGCGCTGGTCGGCGGGATGACCAAGCGGGAGTTCCTTGCCGGTCATTCCGAGCCGACATCAGTCCGCTTCCACGTGATGGACCTCGACGACTTCCTCCTCGGCCCCCTCCCCAACCACATCTTCACCCGCGACACCTCCGCGTGGATCTACGACGGCGTCTCCATCAACGCCATGCGCTGGCCGGCCCGGCAGCGCGAGACCGTCCACTTCGAGGCGATCTACAAGCACCATCCGCTCTTCACCAGTCCGGAGGCGGGAGAGTTCCACCACTGGTCGGAGGGGCAGGACGACTATCCCTCCACCATCGAGGGCGGCGACGTCCTGGTCATCGGCAATGGCGCGGTACTGATCGGGATGAGTGAGCGGACCACGCCGCAGGCCGTGGAGATGCTGGCCCGCGGCATGTTCGCGGCCGGTTCCGCCCGGACGATCATCGCGCTGGACATGCCCAAGCGGCGGGCCTTCATGCACCTGGACACCGTCATGACGATGGTCGACCGCGACATCTTCACCCAGTACGCGGGGCTCGGCATGCTCCGCTCGTACACCATCGAACCGGCCGAGGGCGGCCAGGCGCTCAGGGTCACAGACCATCCGCCGGAGCACATGCACAGTGCGATCGCCGCCGCGCTGGGGCTCAAGGAGATCCGGGTGCTCACAGCGACCCAGGACGTGCACTCGGCGGAGCGCGAGCAGTGGGACGACGGCTGCAATGTCCTCGCCGTCGAGCCGGGCGTCGTCGTCGCCTACGAGCGCAATGTCACCACCAACACCCATCTGCGCAAGCAGGGCATCGAAGTGATCGAGATCCCCGGCAGCGAACTGGGCCGGGGCCGGGGAGGACCTCGCTGTATGAGCTGTCCGTTCGAGCGCGATGCTGTGTAGCCGCCACAGGGGTGCATACCTGCCACAGGGGCGCCGTATAGCAATGCAAGTGCCCGTATATACTTCCAAGGTCACCGTGCACGCGACCCAGGAGCAGCCACCATGGCGATACATCTCGAAGGCCGCCACTTCCTCAAGGAGCTGGACTTCACCGCCGAGGAGTTCCGCGGCCTGATCGATCTGGCTGCCGAGCTCAAGGCCGCCAAGCGAGCGGGCGCCGAGGTCCAGCGGCTGCGCGGCAAGAACATCGCGCTGATCTTCGAGAAGACCTCCACCCGTACCCGCTGTGCCTTCGAGGTCGCGGCTGCCGACCAGGGCGCCGCGACGACCTACCTCGACCCGAGCGGCTCGCAGATCGGGCACAAGGAGTCCGTGAAGGACACCGCGCGCGTCCTCGGCCGGATGTTCGACGGCATCGAGTACCGCGGGCACGGGCAGGGCGTCCTGGAGGAGCTCGCCGTGCACGCCGGAGTCCCCGTGTACAACGGGCTCACCGACGAGTGGCACCCCACCCAGATGCTCGCCGACGTGCTGACGATGACGGAGCACACCGACAAGCCGCTCGATCAGATCACCTACGCCTATCTCGGTGACGCCCGCTACAACATGGGCAACTCCTACCTCGTCACCGGCGCGCTGTTGGGCATGGACGTACGGATCGTCGCGCCGCGGCTGCTATGGCCCGATGACACGATCGTGGCGCTGGTGCGCGGGCTGGCCGAGGTGTCCGGTGCCCGCGTCACCCTCACCGAGGACGTCGCCGAGGGTGTTCGCGGGGCGGACTTCGTCGCCACCGACGTATGGGTCTCGATGGGTGAGGCGAAGCAGGTGTGGGACGAGCGGATCGCCCTGCTCGGCCCGTACGCCGTGACCATGGATGTCCTGCGCGCGACCGGAAATGCGGACGTGAGGTTCCTGCACTGCCTTCCGGCCTTCCATGACCTGGGCACCAAGGTCGGCCGTGAGATTCATGAGAGTCACGGCCTGACCGAGCTCGAAGTCACCGACGAGGTCTTCGAGTCGGACCACTCGGTCGTCTTCGACGAGGCCGAGAACCGTATGCACACGATCAAGGCGATCATGGTGGCCACGCTCGCCGGATAGCCCGGCGGGGGCAGCGGTCAGTGGCCGGCGGGTCGGCTCCGTGCCGGGAGTGTGAACCAGACCGCCTTGCCCTGCTCGGTGGGGCGGTGCCCGCAGTCCGAGCTCAGCGCGCGTATCAGCAGCAGCCCGCGGCCGTGCTCATGCCAGGGGTCCGGCTCGGCGCCCGGCGCGGGACGGGACAGATCACCGGGCGGGGCCGGGTCGCCGTCATGGACCTCCACCTGGCAGCCCGTCTCCAGCAGCTCCACCACCAGCTCGATGGGGGAGCTTCCGCTGGTGTGCTCGACCGCGTTGGCGACCAGCTCGGCCGTGAGCAGCTCGGCCGTGGCGCTGTCCGCGGACACCGCGATGTCCGCCAGCGCCGTACGGATCAGGGCGCGGGCGATGGGCACAGCGGCCGTGGTGTGCGGCAGCGTGATGCGCCATGAGGCGGGGCCGGAGGTTTCGAGCAACGTGGGCGGTCCATTCGAGGTGTGACGTCCTGCTTTCAACCTTACGAACGGCAAGGGGGTAAACAAGGGCCTTCGGGCCGCCCGTAATGGGACCTGTGCCACAACTGCTACTGGATCATTGCCGAGGTAGTACAAGCGCATATCGCGCACTCGTGACGGAAGTCACGTAAGGGTGATAGCTTCGAGAGGCAGGCAGCAGTCCGCCCGCTGAGGGAGGCCACACTCCATGAGCCCCTTTTCCGGCTCCGCGCCGCGTACCGAGAACTGGCGGCATCTGCGGCTCACGACGGAGGACGGGGTCGCGACCGTCACCCTCGCCCGTCCCGAGAAACTCAACGCGCTCACCTTCGGCGCCTACGCGGACCTGCGCGATCTGCTGGCCGAGCTGGCGCGCGAGCGGTCGGTACGGGCGCTGGTGCTGGGCGGGGAAGGGCGCGGGTTCTGCTCCGGCGGGGACGTCGACGAGATCATCGGCGCGACGCTCTCCATGGACACCGCCCAGCTCCTCGACTTCAACCGGATGACCGGCCAGGTCGTACGGGCGCTGCGCGAATGCCCCTTCCCGGTGATCGCCGCGGTGCACGGCGTCGCGGCGGGGGCCGGCGCGGTCCTCGCGCTGGCCGCGGACTTCCGTATCGCGGACCCGTCCGCCCGCTTCGCGTTCCTCTTCACGAAGGTGGGCCTGTCGGGCGGCGACATGGGCGCGGCGTATCTGCTGCCGCGGGTCGTCGGTCTTGGACATGCCACGCGCCTGCTGATGCTCGGCGAACCGGTACGCGCTCCCGAGGCCGAACGGATCGGCCTGCTCAGTGAGTTGACGGAGGAGGGCCAGGCGGACGCCCGTGCGGCGGCGCTGGCCCGACGCCTCGCGGAGGGGCCTGCTCTGGCGTACGCCCAGACGAAGGCGCTGCTCACGGCCGAGCTGGACATGCCGCTGGCGGCGTCGGTGGAGCTGGACGCGGCGACGCAGGCGCTGCTGATGAACGGCGAGGACTACGCGGAGTTCCATGCGGCGTTCACGGAGAAGCGCCGGCCGAAGTGGCAGGGGCGCTGACGATGCCGCGCCGCCCCAGCTGGGACTCCGCGCCAGAGCCCGCGCCTCAAACGCCGGCGGGGCTCGAGGCTGCCGGTCCGGCACGTTCAGCCCGTCCGGCGATTGAGGACACGGCCGAAGGCGGTACGGGTTCGACCACCCCAGCTCCTGCGGTCGGGCCGCCCGCCATCGCCCCCGAGCCCAATACCGTTCCCGCGCCCCGGTCCCGCCCCGCCCTCCGGGTCGCCGTCATCGGCGGCGGTCCCGGCGGGCTCTATGCCGCCGCCCTCCTCAAGCGGCTCGATCCCGCCCGTGAGATCACCGTCTGGGAGCGGAACGGGCCCGATGACACCTTCGGCTTCGGGGTCGTCCTCTCCGACGAGACCCTCGGCGGCATCGAGCACGCCGACCCCGCCGTCTACCGCGCCCTCCAGGACGAGTTCGTACGCTGGGACGACATCGACATCGTCCACCGCGGCCGGACCCTCACCTCCGGCGGGCACGGCTTCGCCGCACTCGGGCGGCGCCGGCTGCTGGAGATCCTGCACGAGCGCTGCGCGTCCCTCGGCGTACGGCTCCGCTTCCGCACCCCCGCGCCACCCGCCGCCGAGCTGGCCGAGTCGTACGACCTCGTCATCGCAGCCGACGGCGTGCACAGCCTCACCCGCGAGGCGCACGCCGACGCCTTCGCGCCCCGCGTCACCACCCACCGCTGCCGTTACATCTGGCTCGCCGCCGACTTCGCCTTCGACGCCTTCCGCTTCGAGATCGCCGAGACCGAGCACGGCCCGATGCAGCTCCACGGCTACCCCTACGCGCCCAACGCCAGCACCGTCATCGTCGAGATGCGCGAGGAGGTCTGGCGCGCCGCCGGTCTCGACGCCTGCGACGAGCGGCAGTCCACCGACCAGTGCGCCAAGATCTTCGCCGACGCCCTCGGCGGCCGCCCGCTGCGCGGCAACGCTGTGTCCTCCGGCGGGCCCCCCGGATTCCCCTCGCCCTGGATCGCCTTCCGTACTGTCGTCAACGACCGCTGGTCCCACGGCAATACGGTGCTGCTCGGCGACGCCGCCCACACCGCCCACTTCTCCATCGGCTCCGGCACCAAGCTCGCCGTCGAGGACGCGCTCGCGCTCGCCGCCTGCATCGAGGAGCAGCCGAGCCTCGACAAGGCACTCGCCGCATACGAGACCGAGCGCCGCCCGGTCGTCGAGTCCACCCAGCGCGCGGCGGCCGCCAGCCTCCGCTGGTTCGAGGAGCTCGGCACCTGTCTCGACCAGCCGCCCCGGCAGTTCGCTTTCAACCTGCTCACCCGCAGCCGCCGTGTCACCCACGACAATCTGCGGCTGCGCGACCCGGCCTTCACCGACTTGGTCGAGCGCGACTTCGGATGCCCGCCGGGCACACCCCCCATGTTCACGCCGCTCCGGCTGCGCGGACTGACCCTGCGCAACCGCGTGGTCGTCTCACCCATGGACATGTACAGCGCTGCCGACGGCATCCCCGGCGACTTCCATCTCGTCCACCTCGGCGCACGGGCGCTCGGCGGGGCCGGTCTCGTCATGACCGAGATGGTCTGCGTGAGCGCGGAGGGCAGGATCACCCCCGGCTGCACGGGCCTCTACACCGCCGAACAGGGCGCGGCCTGGCGCCGCGTCACCGACTTCGTGCACCACAACTCACCGGGCACGGCGATCGGCGTCCAGCTCGGCCATTCCGGCCGCAAGGGCTCCACCAAGCTCATGTGGGAAGGCATCGACCAGCCGCTCGACCAGGGCAACTGGCCGCTCTCCGCCGCCTCTGCGCTCCCGTACCGGAGCGGAGTCAACCAGGTCCCGCACGCCCTGGACCGCGCCGGACTGAACGACATCCGCGACCAGTTCGCCGCCGCGACCCAGCGCGCCGCCCGCAGTGGCTTCGATCTCCTCGAACTCCACTGCGCCCACGGCTATCTGCTCTCCGGCTTCCTCTCGCCCCTCACCAACCACCGGACCGACTCCTACGGCGGCTCCCTCGACAACCGCCTCCGCTTCCCCCTCGAAGTCTTCGACGCGATGCGCGGCATCTGGCCCGACGACCGGCCCATGACCGTCCGCATCTCCGCCACGGATTGGGCGCAGGGCGGCACCACCGCCGAGGACGCGGTCGAGATCGCCCGCGCCTTCGCCGCCCACGGCGCCGACGCGATCGACGTCTCCACGGGACAGGTCGTCGCCGACGAACAGCCCGAGTACGGCCGCTCGTACCAGACTCCGTACGCCGACCGGATCCGTAACACCCTCGGCATCCCCGTCATCACGGTCGGCGCGATCTCCTCCTGGGACGACGTCAACTCGCTTCTGCTGGCGGGCCGCGCCGACCTCTGCGCCCTGGCCAGGCCCCACCTCTACGACCCCCACTGGACGCTGCACGCGGCGGCCGAGCAGGACTACGCAGGACCGGGCGCGCCCTGGCCCCTCCCGTACGGGGCCGGCAGCCGCAAGCCGCCGACCGGCCGCACGGACGCGCCGAAACCGAGACTCACGCTGAAGTGAGGCCCCTGCAACGCCCGCGCGAGGCCTGCCTGCAACGCCCGCCCACCGCTCACGTCTCCACGAACTGCGCACCCGCGTCCCGCAGCAGCGCGTGCAGCCGCGCGAAGACATCCGCCGACCGTTCCCCCGGCCAGCCCTGCGGCAGCAGCTCGGCCGGCAGCCCCGGATCCACGTACGGCAGCCGCCGCCAGGAGTCCAGCGCCGGCAGATAGTCCCGGTACGCCTCCCGCGCGGGCACCTCGTCGCGCGCCTCCCACGCCCGCAGCACCGGCTCGTGCAGATCCAGGAACTCCTCGTGCTGCTTGGCGATCGCCCCCAGGTCCCACCAGCGCGCCACCGCCTCCGCCGTCGCCGCGAAGCCGAGGTGCTCGCCGCGGAACAGCTCGACATACGGGTCGAGCCGCAGCCGTCGCAGCGTGTGCCGGGTCTCCTCGTGCAGCCGGGCCGGCGCGATCCACACACCGGGCGCCGCCGCCCCGAAACCGAGCCGGGCAAGACGTGAACGCAGCAGATGACGCTTGCTGCGCTCGGCCTCCGGCACGGAGAAGACGGCGAGCACCCAGCCCTCGGACAGCTGGGGCGAGTGGCGCGTGTAGATCCGCCGGTCGCCGTCGTCGAGCAGCTGGCGGGCATCGTCCGACAGGGCGTAGCCGGCGGCGCCGTCCGGAGTGCGCTCGGGGATCAGCAGGCCGCGGCGTTTGAGCCGGGAGACCGACGAGCGTACGGACGGAGCGTCGACGCCGAGAACCGCCAGCAGACGGATGAGTTCGGCCACGGGAAGGGAGCCCGGCCGTTCGCGTCCGTACGCGCCGTACAGGGTGACGATCAGGGATCGGGGGGTGTGCTGCTCGGCCACGCGATCACTCTAGGGCCCGCAGGCGGAAGCGCTGCAGCTTGCCGGTCGGGGTGCGCGGCAGCGCATCGAGGAAGACGAATTCGCGCGGACACTTGTACGGAGTCAGCCGCCGTTTCACCGAGTCCCTTAGCGCGGTGACGGTGTCGTCGCCGGTCGGGACCCCTTCCCGCAGTACGACGTACGCCACCACGATCTGTCCCCGCAGCGCGTCGGAACGGCCGATCACCGCCGCCTCCGACACATCCGGGTGTTGCAGCAGCGCGTCCTCGACCTCCGGTCCCGCGATGTTGTACCCGGCCGAAATGATCATGTCGTCGGCGCGGGCGACATAGCGGAAGTAGCCGTCGGGCTCGCGCACATATGTGTCGCCGGTGAGATTCCAGCCATCGCGCACGTAGTCCTCCTGGCGAGGATCGGCCAGATAGCGACAGCCCACCGGGCCGCGCACGGCCAGCAGCCCCGGCTCCCCGTCCGCCACCGGACAGCCGGTGGAGTCCACCACGCGCGCGTGCCACCCCGGAACGGGGATTCCGGTCGTCCCCGGTCTGATCGCGTCGTCCGCCGCCGAGATGAAGATGTGCAGCAGCTCGGTCGCGCCGATGCCGTTGATGATGCGCAGCCCGGTCCGCTCCTGCCAGGCCTGCCAGGTCGCGGCGGGCAGATTCTCACCGGCCGACACACAGCGCCGCAGCGAGCCGGTGTCGTGCGCGTCGAGACTGTCCAGCATCACGCGGTACGCGGTCGGCGCGGTGAACAGGACCGATACCCGGTGCTCGGCGATCGCGGGCAACAGCTGTGTGGGGCCCGCCTGTTCGAGCAGCAGCGCGCAGGCCCCCACCCGCATCGGGAAGATCACCAGGCCGCCGAGCCCGAAGGTGAAGCCCAGCGGCGGGCTGCCCGCGAAGACGTCGTCGCGCTCCGGCCGCAGTACGCGCGCGGAGAAGGTGTCCGCGACGGCCAGCACGTCGCGGTGGAAGTGCATGCATCCCTTGGGGCGGCCGGTCGTGCCCGAGGTGAAGGCGATCAGCGCGACATCGTCGGCCGCGGTCGCCACCGGCGCGTACGGCTCCGGTGCCCGCTCGGCGGCCAGCCGCAGCAGATCGTCGGGGGAGTCACCCCCGTACGAGGTGATGCGCAGCCCCGGCACCTCGGCCATCGCCAGATCGTCGACGGACCGGATGTCGCACAGGGCGTGGCTGACGGCCGCGATCTCGCACACCGTGGCCAGCTCCTTGGCCCGCTGCTGGGCCAGTACGGTGACCGCCACCGCGCCCGCCTTCAGCACGGCCAGCCAGCAGGCCGCGAGCCACGGCGTCGTCGGACCGCGCAGCAGGACGCGATTTCCGGGGACCACACCGAGGCCGGAGGTAAGGACATGCGCGATCCGGTCGACCTGGTCGCGCAGCTCTCCGTAGGTCCAGACCTCGCCGCCCCCGGTGCGGAAGACGGGCCGGCCGGCGCCGAAGCGCTCGATCGTACGGTCCAGCAGTTCGGCGCCGCAGTTGAGCCGCTGCGGATAGTTCAGTTCGGGCAGGTCGAAGAGGAGTTCCGGCCACTGCCCGGCGGGCGGGAGGTGGTCGCGCGGAAAGGTGTCGAGGTGGGCCGAGGGTGTCAGCTCCATGGTTCGCCCCCTTCTCGTGGTGGGGTCGCGAATCGAGCGTATCGTGAAGGTGACGACAGTCAACGGTCCGCGATACCGTGCTTTTCCAGGGACGTCGATATCTGCGGCTCCGCCGCGTGGCCCGGACCCCGACCGCACGAAGTGGGGGCACCAATGCCCGTATTTTCGCTCGATCCGGCACAGACCGCCTGGTGTGCGCAGCTGCGCACCCTGTCCGCCGAGCGGCTGCGACCGCTCGCGGAGAAGTCCGAGCCGGGCCGCGTCAACCGCCCACTGGTCGCCGCCCTCGGCGAACTCGGCCTGCTCCAGCGCCTGTTCGGGGCCGGTGCGCTCGAGCTGTGTCTGCTGCGCGAATCGCTGGCGTACGGCTGCACGGAGGCGGAGACCGCCCTTGCCCTGCAGGGGCTCGGCACCTACCCCGTCGTCCAGGCCGGCTCGGCCGCGCAGCAGGAGCGCTGGCTCCCCGAGGTGATCGCCGGGCGGGCCGTCGCCGCGTTCGCGCTGAGCGAGCCGGACGCGGGATCGGACGCGGCGGCCCTCGCGCTCAGAGCCGTACCGGACCAGGGGGGCTGGCGGCTGAGCGGCGAGAAGCGCTGGATCTCCAACGCCCCGGAAGCCGACTTCTACACCGTCTTCGCCCGTACGACCGAGAGCGCCGGCGCCCGTGGTGTCACCGCGTTCCTCGTCCCCGCCGACCGGCCGGGGCTGAGCGGGACCGGTCTTGAGATGCTCTCCCCGCACCCCATCGGCGCGCTCACCTTCGACGACGTGCCCGTCACCCCCGACGACGTCCTCGGCGAGCGGGACCGCGGCTTCCGAGTCGCCATGAACACCCTCAACCTCTTCCGGCCGAGCGTCGGCGCCTTCGCCGTCGGCATGGCCCAGGCCGCCCTGGACGCCACCATCGGCCACACCGCGCGACGTACCGCCTTCGGCGGCCCCCTCAAGGACCTCCAGTCGGTCGCGCACCAGGTCGCCGAGATGGCGACGCGCACCGAAGCCGCCCGCCTTCTGGTGTACGCCGCGGCCGCCGCGTACGACGAAGGCGCCGCCGACGTGCCGAAGCGGTCCGCCATGGCGAAACTGCTGGCCACGGAGACCGCTCAGTACGTCGTCGACGCCGCCGTCCAGCTGCACGGGGCGCGCGCGCTCCAGCGCGGCCATCTGCTGGAGCATCTGTACCGCGAGGTCCGCGCGCCCCGGATCTACGAGGGCGCCACCGAGGTCCAGCGCACGATCATCGCCAAGGAGCTGTACGCACAGGCGCCGCACACAGGGGAGCTGTACACAGAGGAGTCCCGTACAGGGGAGTCCCGTACAGAGGAGCCGCACGCATGAGCCTGCACCGCCACAATCCGGCCGAGCTCTCGCCGCCCACCGGCTTCTCCCACGCCATCACCGCCACCGGCTCGCGGCTGGTGTTCCTGGCCGGACAGACCGCGCTGGACACCGGAGGGAAGATCGTCGGGGAGACGCTGCCCGAGCAGTTCGAGACGGCGCTGGCCAATCTCCTCACCGCCCTCGCGGCCGCCGGCGGCGCCCCGCAGGACCTCGCCCGCGTCACGGTCTACGCCACCGATGTCGCCGACTACCGTGCGCACGCCCCCGAACTGGGCCGAGTCTGGCGGCGGTTGGCGGGCCGCGACTACCCCGCGATGGCGGTGATCGGGGTGGCACGGCTCTGGGACGACGAGGCTCTGGTGGAGCTGGACGGGACCGCGGTGCTCCCCTAGGCCGTGTGCCGGCGGCGCCCCCCAAGCCGACGCATAGCATCGTTGTCACTCGAGGGGAGTCGCCATGCCGGAGATCGAGCTCAGCGCGGGGACCATCGCGTACGAGGACACGGGAGGCTCCGGCCCCGTCGTCGTCCTGCTGCACGGGCTGGTCCACGACGCGACGGTCTGGCGCAAGGTCGTCGCCGGCCTGGGGCGGGACCACCGCTGCATCGCGCCGACCCTGCCCTACGGCGCCCACCGCACCCCGATGCGCGCGGACGTCCCGCTCAGCCCCGACTCCGTCAACGAGCTGATCGCGGAGTTCCTGGACCGCCTCGACCTGCGCGAGGTGACCCTCGTCGAGAACGACTGCGGCCGCGCCCAGACGGTCGCGGGACGGCACCCCGAGCGGCTCGCCCGGCTGGTGCTCATCTCCTGCGAGGCCTTCGACAACTATCCGCCGGGTGTACCCGGCAAGATGATCTCGCTCGTCTGCAAGGTGCCGGGCGGCATCGCGGTCATGGCCCGCGTCCTGGGGCTGAAGCCGCTGCGACGGCTGCCCATCGGCTTCGGCGCGCTCACCAAGCGCCCGGTGCCGGACGAGATCGCCGACGGCTGGCTGCGCCCGCTGCTGACCGACAAGGCCATCAGGCACGACTTCCGCCGCTACAACGCGGGCGTACGCAGGACCGAGCTGCTCGAAGCGGTGGAAGGACTGCGGAAGTTCGACCGGCCGGCGCTGGTGGTGTGGGCGACGGAGGACCGGATGATGCCGCGGGAACACGGCAGGCGGCTCGCCGAACTGCTGCCGCGGGGGCGGCTGCTGGAGATCGAGGACAGCTGCACGCTGATCGCCGAGGACCAGCCGGAGCGGCTGACGCAGGCGCTGCGTACGTTCGTCGCGGAGCCGGCCGGGGAGCGGTCCTGACCGACCTGTGATCCGCAACTGCGGTGGTGTTCTCGCCCGACTGGTGGCGGTCCTGCCCCGGGTTTACGGTCGATTAGTGGACGGAACCGTCTGCTGACCCTCTCGTGAGGGCTCGATGCGCCATGACGACCCCGCAGCCGACACCAACCTCGTTGACCGCCGCCTCGGAGAAGAAGGGCGGCGGCAACGGGATCGCGCTCCTCGTCATCGCCTCGTGCCAGTTGATGGTGGTCCTCGACATCACCATCGTGAACATCGCGCTCCCGCAGATCCAGAGCTCGCTGGACTTCTCCACCACGAGTCTGTCCTGGGTCGTCAACGCCTACACGCTCACCTTCGGCGGTCTGCTGCTGCTCGGCGGCCGCGCCGGTGACATCCTCGGCCGGCGCCGTGTCTTCATCTTCGGCGTTCTGCTGTTCGCGCTCGCCTCCCTGCTCGGCGGCCTGTCCCAGAACTCCGGCCAGCTTCTCGCCGCGCGCGCCCTGCAGGGCGTGGGCGGCGCCATCGCGTCGCCGACCTCGCTCGCGCTGATCACCACCACCTTCACCGAAGGCCCTGCCCGCAACCGGGCGTTCGGCGTTTTCGCGGCGGTCTCCGCGGGCGGTGGCGCCATCGGCCTGCTGGCAGGCGGCATCCTCGTCGAATGGCTCGACTGGCGCTGGGTGTTCTTCGTCAATGTGCCGATCGCCCTGCTCATCGTTCTGGCGACCCCGCGCCACATCAAGGAGTCCGAACGCCATCCGGGCCACTTCGACCTGACCGGTGCGCTGACATCGACCCTCGGCATGGTGGCGCTGGTCTACGGCTTCATCCGTGCTGCCCAGGAAGGCTGGCGCGACCCGCTCACGCTCGCGTCGTTCGGCGCGGCGGTGGTGCTCCTGGCTGCCTTCATCATGGTCGAGCGCCGCTCGAAGCAGCCGATCACGCCGCTGCACATGTTCGCCGACCGCAATCGATCGGGCACCTACGGAATCATGCTCAGCCTCGCCGCCGCGATCTTCGGCATGTTCTTCTTCCTCACGCTCTTCGTGCAGAACGTACTGGACTTCAGCCCGCTACAGGCAGGGCTCGCCTTCCTGCCGGTGAGCGCGCTCATCGCGGTGGGCGCGGGCATCGCCTCCCAACTGCTGCCGAAGTACGGCCCGAAGCCCTTCATGGTGACCGGCTCGATTCTGGCCGCGGTGGGTCTGTCCTGGCTGACCCTGACCGATATCCACTCCACGTATCTGGGCAGCGTCCTGGGGCCGATGCTCATCTTCAGCCTCGGCATGGGCATGAACTTCGTCTCGCTGACGCTGATGGCCGTCTCCGGAGTGCCCACGCACGAGACGGGTGCGGCATCCGGCATGCTCAACGCCACCCAGCAGGTGGGCGGTTCGCTGGGCCTGTCCATCCTGGTCACGGTCTACGGCACGGCCAGCCGCAACGAGGCCGAGGACCAGATACCGAACTTCATGGCCAACGCCACCCCGGTGGAACAGCTCAACTTCCAGCGCACCGGACAGCTCCCCCCGCCCTGGGGCGACGAGGTGCTGACCTCGGGAGTCGCCGCCGCCTTCATCGTGGCCGCCATCTTCACGGTGATCGCCGCGGTGATCGCCATTTTGGCCATCCAGGTCCGTCCCGCCGACCTGGAACGCCTCCAGGGAGGGGTCACCCCGGGACAGCCCTGAGGCCCCGCCCTGCCACGACCCGGCCCGCGTCCTTGCCGAGGTGCGGGTCGCAGGCATGCGGGGGCAGGGCATGGCCGGGGGCCGCGTACGACACCGCCCGGGCCGCCGGCCTCCCCGATCCGACGATTACTGGGGGTAATCGGTGATGCGCGCGACCGTGGGGCGCATGAGACTTGAGGACATCGCCCGCGAGGGAGGAGGTGATCTTGTGCGTGCCGACTCGCCTGACGGGCCAGGGGAGGCGTTCTCGCAGGCCGCGGCTTCGGTGGGGCTTGCGGTGCTCGGTACGGACACCAGATACCTCTTCGCGGACGCGGTCTACTGCCGCATCGCGGGGGAGGTGCGCGCGGGTCTTGAGGGCCGCGCCGTCAGCCCGCGGGCGGAGCTGAGCGTCGGCCCCGCGCAGTTCCTGGCCGCCGCGCTCGCCGACGGGCACTCCCGCGTGCATGTGACGTCGGTCAGCCGCTGCACCTGGCACCGGCTGACCATCCACGGCGAGGTGGCCGGCCTGGTGGGGCTGCTCGTCGAGACCACCTCCCCGGCCGCCCGCCCCGAGGCCGCGGACCTCGCCGAGCGGATCGGCACGACCCTCGACGAGGTGACCACGTGCCAGGAGGTGGTGAGCTACCTCGGTACCGGACTGGCCGACGCCGTCGCGGTCGACCTGCTGCCTGAGGAGCCGCCTGCCATGGGCGGGCCGGGTCTGCGGCGTGCCGCGGTGGCCGGCCGTGCGGAACTGCTTCCCCCGTACCCGCCCCGCGCCGTACTGCGCGGGCGGCTCGCCCTCGACGAACGGCACCTCGCGCTGTCGCTCACCGTCGACGACCGCGTGCTGGGCGCCCTGCTGCTCGTACGGGCGGACGGCAGTTTCGGCGACCGAGATGTGCTGATCGCCCAGTCGGCGGCCCGGCGGGCCGCCGTCGCCATCGAGCACGCCCGTATGTTCGGTCAGGCACAGCGCACGGCCGTCGAGCTCCAGCGGGCCCTGCTCACCGACCCCGGGCTCCCGCACCCGAACCTCCAGCTGGCCACGCGCTATCTGCCCGCGGGCGGCGGCGACCTGGTCGGCGGGGACTGGTTCGAGACCGTACGCCTGCACTTCGGGCGGACTCTGCTGGTGATAGGCGATGTGATGGGCCACGGCGTGGAAGCCGCGGTCGACATGAACAGCTACCGCGCCGCGCTCCGCGACGTCGCGGCCGCCGACCTCCCGCCGCACCGTGTACTGCGCCGACTGGACCGGGACATCTCCGATGTCGCCACCCGACGCTCGGCCACCTGCCTGCTCGTGAGGGTGGATCCCGCGCGTATGCTCGCCGCCTTCTCCAGCGCCGGCCATCTGCCGCCCGTCGTCTTCGGCCACGACGGCGTGGCCCAGGTGATCCCCGTGCAGGTCGGCCCGCCGCTCGGAACCGGCGTGGGCGGATACGACATCACCTCCCACAGCTTCGAGCCCGGTGACACCCTGCTGATGTTCACCGACGGCCTCGTCGAACGGCGCGGAGAGGACATCGACGTCTCCCTCGACCGCCTCGCCCGCGTCCGTCCCGACCCGGGCGGCACGCTCGACGGTCTGGTCGACGAGGTCCTGACCGAACTCGACGCCGCCCACGCGGAGGACGACGTCGCGCTCATGGCGGTCCGCATCAGGCGCAAGCAGGCACCGGACGATCAGTGACGGGGGACCGTCCGGAAACTTGGCTTCGCGGAGGGACGGCTCAGGGAGCACGAATGCGTGAGCCTGGACGCTCCCCGGGGCGGGACCGGAGCCTGGCGACGCCGGGCCGGCAGGCTCCGGTCCCGGGTCAGTCGGATATGCCGCGGACCGCCAGGACCCTGTTGATCGACACCCGCACCAGGAGGCTCCCGGGCCCGCCGTTGCGCACGCCGTACTCGGCTGCGCGGTCCTCTCCCACGTAGCGGGCTGCGATCCGGGTCGCCCAGTCGCGCACTTGCGGCGTGTCCTCGCTCACCTTCGCCCGGCCGTTGATGACGACGAAGGAGAACGGCGCCTGATCATCGTCCACGCAGATCGCGAGCCGCCCGTCGCGGATCAGGGTGCGGCCCTTGACGGAGTCCTTGCCGGTGTTGAAGACAAGGTCGCCGCCGTCCAGCAGGAACCAGACGGGTGCCACATGTGGCCGTCCGTCGGCGCGGGTTGTGGCGATCTTCGCTGTCCGGGTGCCTCGGCTGACGAAGGCGCGCCATTCGGCATCGGTCATGGGTGCTGCCATGAGTCCTGTGTTTCCTCGCAAGAGTGGGCTGCGATGTGAGCCGGAGACGGTGAGGGCCCTCCGGCTCCCGGAAGCGTCTGCCGCCACCGGCTCCGAAGCCGCATGTGGAACAACCGCGTCAGAACATGCCGTTGTCGTGGAGGGGTTCGGCAGGGATCGGCTGGATGACATCCCAGTGCTCGACGATCTTCCCGTTGGAGAGCCGGAAGAGGTCGTAGTAGGCGACCGGCACGCCGAACTCGCCCTCGGCCAGCACGAGGACGAAGTCCCCCTCGGCGATGACCTTGTGGATCGTCGTGTAGAGGACACTCTTGCCCTGCTCGGCCCAGGCGGCGGCTGCTGTGCCGAACCCGTCCAGTCCGTCACCGGCCTCCGGGTTGTGCTGGTGGTAGGTCTCGGCGGAGGTGTAGTGGGTCGACACCGAGTAGTCGGCGCCCTTGAGTACCTTCTCGGCGTACTCGGCGACCAGCTCGCGGTTGGCCTCGGTGGCCTCCAGGTCGCTGACCTGGGTGGGGCCGTCGGTCTGGGAGCGGCCGCTGGCGGTCTCCTCGACCAACGGCACCAGAGCATCCCAGTGCTCTGCGAGCCGGCCGTTCTCCACGCGGTACATGTCGAAGGCGACGAGCGGGTCGGGGCCGAAGCCGTAGTAGAGCCCGTGCAGGGCGACCAGATCTCCGTCTGCGATGGCCCGCACGCCCTCGTAACGGAACTCCGCCGGCAGCGAGGAGATCAGTTCACGCAGCGCCTCGGGGCCGTCGTCGGCCATCGCGCTGTGCTGCTTGTACGTCGGGGAGACCCAGCGGTCCACCGCAGAGGGATCCCTGCCGCCGAAAAGCTCACCCACGGCCTTGAGAACCAGATCCTTGTTGTTCATGACGCGCCTGTCCAATCCTTCTTCGCTATTACGGGGCCTCAACGGACCTTGGCGCAGGGCCTGGAGCGCCTGGCCGGTCCACCTGGGGATGCCTGATCGTGCACGCCTACCCGCACCCGCGTGCGTGGGGAGGCGGGAGGGCTGCCGGGTGGTCAGAACTTGCCGCTGCTGTTGGCCACCGCCGGAGTGGGGACGGGTTCGGCGTTGTCCCAGTGCTCGACGATCAGGCCGTTCTCGAGCCGGAAGATGTCGAAGACGGCCAGGGACGTACCCCCCGAGTCGACTTCGCTGAGGGCGACGACGAAGTTCCCCTGGCCGACCAGGCGGTGCACCTTGACGTAGGTCATCGCCTTGCCCTCCTCGGCGAGGCGGGCCGCAAAGTCCTCGAATCCTTCGATGCCATCGGCGATGTCCGGGTTGTGCTGCACGTACTGGGCCGCGGACACGTACTCCCGCAGCAGTTCGGTCTCTCCGCCCTGCAGGACCACGGCGATGAACTCCGCCACCCTGTCCTTGTTCTCCGCGGTCCGTTCATGATCGGTGACCTGGGTGGGGCCGTCGGTCTGGGTGTGTCCCGAGGGCGTGGTCCGCCCGCCGGGCGCGATCGTGTCCCAGTGCTCGACGATGCGGTCGTTCTCGTCGGTGTCGAACAGGTCGGCGGTTACCCACTGGGCCGATCCGCCGAGCTTCTGGGCAACGTGCAGAAAGACGTACGAGCCGTCCTCGATGGCCCGCACCACCTCTATTTCCCGCTGCGGATTACGTGCCAGAAAAGGCTCGAAAAAGGCGCGGAACCCTTCCTTCCCATCCGCGACACCGGTGCTGTGCTGCGTGTAGCGGTCACCCACATACGCGTCGAGGGCCTCTTGGATGTTGCCCGCGAGGATTCCCTCCAGATAGAGCCCCCGCGCGCTGTCCAGTTTGGCTGTCATGAGCAGTAAAGATCCTTCGTGAATCATCAGCAGGCTGTACGGATACGTTCCTGCTTCGCTGGCCATTCTTCCGGAAAACGGGCCTTGCAGCTCCTGGAAACGTCATCCCACGGTCTTCGCGTGGAGTGCAGGTCCTTCGCCTCCCGTATTCCGTCCCACGCTAGGCGTGCACACAGGAGCCAAACAGGTACGCTGGTGACTCGTGATGGTCGAAAGCCGACAAGAGGCCAGAGGCTCGCGGATGATCACCGAGCTTGCCTTCACCCCGCCTGTCGGCACTTCCGCCGGGGTCGAGGTCCTGTCGCTTGCGGACCTGCGGGCACGCGCCGGACCCGAGCGGCTGGCGGGGCCCAACCGGCACGACTTCCACGTCCTGGTCACCCTGACCAGCGGCTCCCTGAGGCAGACCGTGGACTTCACTCGGCACACCCTCAGCCTCGGCTCGTGGCTGTGGGTGCGGCCCGGCCAGGTGCATCAGTGGGGGGACATCACCCAGGCCGAGGGCACGCTGATCCTCTTCGAACGGGACTTTCCCGACCCGGCCACCGCGGCCGCCGCCCGCCTGGACGAACCGCATGCCCCGGTCGTACGGACACCACACGGCGAGGACATCGAGGCGCTGAACATGGCAGCTCACCACCTGGACCGCGAGTTCCACTCCCCGATACGCATGCCGGTCGATGTCCACGTCGCGGTGGAGCGCCATCTGCTGGCCGTCCTCGTCCTGCGCCTCGCCCATCTCGCCGCGCCGGCCGGCGGTACGGCGCCCGAACCGGACTCGGCGTATGTGCGCTTCCGTGACGCGGTGGAGCGCGAATTCGCCGGCACGCGGTGCCTGGAGGACTATGCGCGGGCGCTCGGTTACTCCGCACGCACGCTCTCCCGGGCCACGCTCGCCGCCGCCGGCGTCGGCGCGAAGGAGTTCATCGACCGCAGAGTCGTCCTGGAGGCCAAGCGCATGCTCGCGCACAGCGATCTGTCCGCGGCCCGGATCGCGGCCCAGCTCGGCTTCTCCAGCGCCACCAACTTCAGCAAGTACTTCCACAAGCACACCGGTCAGACCCCGATCGCCTTCCGCCGCTCCTCGCGCGGACGCCACCACCAGGCACCGTATGGACTCTCGCCTTCAGGACCACCGGCGACCGGGGGCTGAGGCCCCGGGCCGAATGCGGCAGCGGGTGCCGGCGCCGAGACAGCGGGGCTCGTATGGTCACAAGCCGACACCGCTGAAGGTCGGGCCGACAGTTCCGCCGGTGTTGAGCCAAGGCGCAAATTCCTGCGAATTGATGCTTTGGCTACTTAGCGGTAATGCCTACCGTGGCTGCCATGACCGATCTCGATCTCGAACGAAACAAGGCCACGGCCAAGGCATTCTACGACCTGTTGTTCAACGAGTGCCGTCCCGCGGAAGCGTATGACACGTACGTGGGCGACACCTATATCCAGCACAACCCCCTCGGCAGCGACGGAAGACAGAACTTCGTCGACTACTTCGATCGGATGACTGCCGAATACCCGGGCAAACGTGTGGAGTTCAAGCGCGCCATCGCCGAGGGACATCATGTCGTTCTCCACTGCCACCAGGTGTGGCCGGACGCGGAGTACGCCGGCATCGACATCTTCCGCTTCGACGACAGCGGCAAGATCGTCGAGCATTGGGACGTGCTCCAGGCCATCCCCGCCGACTCCACCAACCCCAACACCATGTTCTGAGACGCGAACCCGTCCGACGCCAACACGGGCCCACGGCCTGTCCTCACCTGCGGCGGGGCCGTCGTCACTACGCGACGGACCCCGACGATGCCCTCGACCTCTACGGCACCCGCCTGTGCTGCTAACCGGTCAAGCGCATCGCGTGGACGTGAGGAAGGAGGCGGGGAAAGTTCACCCTGTGCAGGCCGTGTGCTCGGAACACGGGCGTCTGGCGGGTGATCGTCCGTCAAGCTCCGTTGTCAGTGCCTCCCCATAGTGTGGAGACATCACTCGGGGAGCCTCGGAGAAGGAGCAGAAACGTGTCCGCCAACAAGATCCAGCACAAGGTGAATCACGTCGCGCTGGTAGTGGACTGTTCGGGTTCCATGCATCAGCACCAGAGTCAACTCGTCCGCGTCGTGGACGAGTTCGTGGCGGGCTTGAAGGCCGAGTCGGACAACCTCGGTCATGAGACCCGGATCAGCCTCTACTCCTTCGACCACAAGGTGGAGAACCTGGTCTGGGACATGGACGTGAAGCATCTGCCGTCCATGCGGGGTCTGTACAAGGTCAACAATGGCGCTACGGCCCTCATCGAAGCCTCTCTGAAGTCCCTGGACGACCTGGGCCACATCTGGGAGGCGTACGGCGAGCACAGCTTCCTCCAGATCGTGGTGACGGACGGCGAGGAGAACGCCTCCGGCGGCGACAGACGGCACGACGGCGACATGGCCATCCTCGGCCCCTGGCTCGACAAGATCGCGGCGAAGATGGGTGGGCTTCCGGGCCACTGGACTTCCGCGATCCTCGTTCCGAACTCCCTGGCGAAGCGAACCGCCCAGAACTACGGCTTCCCGGCCGGAAACATCGCCATCTGGGATGCGGATTCCCAGGAGGGTGTCGAGGAGGCGATCGGTACCGTGCGCGCTGCCGCCACCAGCTTCCTCCGTGGCCGCGAGCAGGGCGTGCGCGGCACGAAGAACCTGTTCGCGGTCGGCCAGGACATATCGGTCGACGACGTGCGGGCGAACCTCGAACCGGTCCCGGCCGACAAGTATCGACTCCTGAAGGTCGACACGGAGGTCGAGATTCGATCCTTCGTTGATTCGCATCCGGGCGTGACGTACGAACGCGGGTCGTGTTACTACCAGCTGGGCACCCGGGTTCAGGTTCAGCCCGACAAGGAAGTCATCGTGGTCGAGAAGGACACTGACCGCGCATACACGGGCGACGCGGCACGCAGTCTTCTGTTCGGCACGGGTATCCAGGGCACCGTCTCCGTGAAGGCGGGGCGTAATCCCAAGTTGGAGGTATACGTGCAGAGTCGTTCGGTGAACAGAAAGCTCAAGCCGAAGACGCGTCTGCTCATCATGCTCTGAAATTCACGAGAAGGGTCAGCCAAGCGTGGGCACCTTTCCCTCGGCCGGTGCCGGTGCCGGATCCGCAGGTCAGCGCGTAGCCGGTCACGAAACGCCGCCCAGATAGGCCTGGGCGACGCGGGGGTCGGCGGACAGGTCGGCCGCTGTGCCCTCCAACACCGTCTCCCCGTTCTCGATCACATATCCCCGATGTGCGATCTTCAGCGCAGCCGTTGCGTTCTGTTCGACGAGGAGCACCGCTGTGCCGCCGAGGTTGATGTCCCTGATCACCTGCATCACCGCGGCGACCATGAGCGGGGCCAGGCCCATCGACGGTTCGTCCAGCATCAGCAGGCCGGGGCGGGCGACGAGGGCCCGGCCGATGGCGAGCATCTGCTGCTCCCCACCGGACAGCGTCCCGCCGTGCTGGAACCGCCGTTCGGCCAGCCGGGGCAGCAACTCGTAGACCTCCTCCACCCGTTGGGCGAGTTCGGCGCCGTCGCGCACCAGATAGCCGCCGAGCAGCAGGTTCTCATGCACTGTCAGCGTACTGAAGATCCGCCGCCCCTCGGGGACGTGCACCACCCCTCGCGCGACGATCTTCGGCGGAGCGGTCCTCGTGATGTCTTCACCCGCGTGCACGATCCGGCCTGCGGCGGGTCGGACCAGCCCGGACACCGCCGACAGCGTGGTGGTCTTGCCGGCGCCGTTGTTGCCGAGAAGGGCGACCGTCTCCCCTTCGGCGACGGTGAGGTCGAGCCCCCGCAGCGCCTGCACTCCTCCGTAACGGACGTCGAGGCCGTGGATCTCAAGCATGGTGTGCCCCCTCCTCTTCGAATCCGGCGCGAGCGGCATGGACCTCGTCATCGTCGGCCGCTTGGCCGAGATAGGCCTCGATGACGGCCGGGGCCTGCCGTACCTCCTCCGGAGGACCGTCGGCGATCTCCTTTCCGAAGTTCAGAACGACCACCCGCTCGGACACCTCCATGACCAGTCCCATGTCGTGCTCGATGAGCGCGATCGCCATGCCCAGTTCCCGGATCCGGCGGATGAGGGTGAGCAACTCGGCCTTCTCGCCGTGGTTGAGCCCGGCGGCCGGCTCGTCGAGCAGTAGCAGCTTCGGTCGTCTGGCCAGGGCGCGGGCGATCTCCACCCGGCGCTGCTCGCCGTACGGGAGGTGACGCACAAGACCGGCCCGGTCGCCGCGGAGCCCGACGAAGTCCAGCCATGTGTGGGCCTCGTCGGTGCTCTCGCGCTCGCTGCGCCGGTAACGGGGGGTGTGCAGCACCGCGTCGAAGGCGCTCTGCCTCAGCCACAGATGGGTGCCCGCCCGTACGTTGTCCAGAACCGACAGCTCGCCGAACAGCCGCAGGTTCTGGAAGGTGCGGGCGAGGCCGCGGGCGGCGACCGCCGACGGGCGCAGGCCCGTCACGTACTCCCCGGCCAGCCGGACGGCGCCCCCGGTCGGCTGGTAGAACCCGCTGACACAGTTGAACGCTGAGGTCTTACCCGCGCCGTTGGGGCCGATGATCGAGACGATCTCGCCCTCATCGACCGAGAAAGTGAGGCCGTCGACGGCGCGGACTCCGCCGAAAGCCAGCCGCAGATCCGTTACCTCGAGAATCACTCTTCCTCCTTCGCCGGCGCGCCGGGTGCGCCGGGCGTGCTCCGCGCCGCCGTGTAGCCGGGCTCGCGCGAACGGTGCGGCCAAAGGCCCTGCGGGCGCAGCAGCATCACGACGATGAGCAGCACGCCGAACACGAAGTAGCGGTAGTCGGCCAGGCCCCGCAGCAGTTCGGGCAGCAGACTGATGACCACGGCGCCGACCACGACGCCGGGGGTGGAGCCCATACCGCCGAGCACGACCGCCATCAGGACGAGGGCGGACTGCAGGAAGGTGAAGCTGGCCGGGGAGATCGCCGAGAGCTGGCCGGCGAACAGCACGCCCGCGAGTCCGCCCCAGACGGCACCCGCGACATAGGCCGCCAACTTGACCCGGTAGGTATGGATTCCGCTGGCCTCGGCAGCGTCCTCGTCCTCCCTGACGAATCGCCAGGCGCGGCCGATACGGGAGCGGCCGAGCCGCGCGGCGAAAAGCACCGCGACCGAGACGATCAGTACGGCGGTGTAGTAGAAGACGACCGGGTCGGAGAGCGTGTCACCGAACAGCCCGGGGATGCCGTAGATCCCTGAGGGACCACCGGTCATATCCAGGTTGCTCGCGACGATCCGGATGATCTCCCCGAAGCCGAGCGTCACGATGGCCAGATAGTCGCTGCGCAGCCGCAGCGTGGGACCTCCGATCACCACTCCGGCCACCACGGTCACCACGATGACGACGGGTACGGTGGCCAGGAGCGGGACCTTCAGCTCCGTCGCGAGTACCCCGCCGGTGTATGCGCCGACCGCGAGGAAGGCGGCGAAGCCGAGGTCGAGCAGACCGCAGTAGCCGACGACGATGTTCAGACCGACGGCGAGCATCACGAAGATGACCGCGCTGGTCATCACGTTCATCGCGTACGGAGTGGCGATGACGAACGGGGCGAGCAGGGCGGTCATCAGCCCGGCCCAGCCCAGCCTTCGGCTTTCCATCAGCCGCGTGACGATCGAGGGACCGCGACCTCTGACGGGCTTCACCGGTGGGTTCTGAACGGCGGTCATCACACTCGCTCCGTCACACGCTCGCCGAGCAGGCCGGTCGGCCGCACGGTCAGGAAGAGGATGAGGAAGCCGAAGGCGAACACATCGCGCCACTGGCCTCCGAGCCAGTCGGTGCCGAAGGACTCCAGCAGCCCCAGGACCAGGCCGCCCAGCATGGTGCCCTTCATATTGCCGATGCCGCCGATGACGGCCGCGGTGAAGGCCTTGAGCCCGATGATGAAGCCCATCAGGAAGTCGATCTTTCCGTAGTACGCGCCGGACATGACTCCGGCGGCGCCGGCCAGGGCCGAACCGATGAAGAAGGTGCGGGAGATGACCGCGTCGACGTTGACGCCCATCAGCAGGCAGGCTTTCGGGTCGAGCGCGATGGCGCGCATCGCCCGGCCCTGGCGGCTGCGCGTGACCAGGGCGTTCAGCGCCACCATCAGCCCGGCGGCGATCACCATGAGTACGAGCTGCTGAACGGTGATCTTGGCACCGAGCACCTCCACGGCGGTGCCGTCGAGACGTACCGGATAGACCCTCGGGTTGGGGCCCGCGACGATGCGGACGCCGTACTCCAGCGCGAACGACGCGCCCACCGCGGTGATGAGCAGCGAGAGGCGCGGCGCCCCCCGCAGCGGCCGGTAGGCCACCCGCTCCAGCGCGACGCCGCCCAGGCCGGTCGCCAGCATCGTCATTACGAGCACAACGAAGAGCGAGAGCAGCGAAGTTGAGGGGACGAAGCCGCCCAGCGCGCCGAGCATCGCGAACCCGGAGAACGCTCCGAGCATATAGAGGTCACCATGGGCGAAGTTGAGCAGCTTGATGATCCCGTAGACCATGCTGTAGCCCAGGGCGACCAGGGCGTAGAACGAGCCGACGAACAGCCCGTTCCAGATGAGCTGTGCCATGCGAACCCCTCCGGGCTACTTGAGGGAATCCCGCAGGACGAATTGCCCGTCCTCGACGCCGAGAATCACGAAGCCACCGTTGCTCAGCGTGTGGTCGGCGGTGAACTTCAGGGGACCGGAAAAAGTCTTGAAGCCGTCCATCGCCTCGAGCGACGCGGTGACCTTGTCGCCGTCGGTACTGCCGGCCTTCGTGATGGCCTCGGCGGCGACCCGGACGGCGTCGTAGGACTGGGTGGAGTACGGGCCGGGTTCGGCACCGAACTCCCCCCTGTAGGAAGCGATCCAGCTCCCGGCGCCCGGAGTGGTCTGGGGGGTCTGGGTCATGGTCGCGAGGACGCCCTCGCCGTGTTCGGCGCCCGCGATCTTGACGAGCTTCGGGTCGACCGATCCGTCGCCGACGAGGAACTTGCCCTTGTACCCGGCCTGGCGGAACTGCCGGATCAGCAGACCGCCCTCCTGGTAGTAGCCGGTCCAGTAGATGTAGTCGGGGGACGACTTCAGCACGCTGGTGACATTGGGGCTGTAGTCGCTCTCACCCGGGTTGACCGCTTCCTCGACGGCCTTGGCCGGAGCGCCCGTGGTGCCCAGCTTGGCCCAGGTGAGGTCCGCGATGTCCTTGGAGTAGCTGGTGTTGTCGTTCATGACGGCGACCTTCTTGGCCCCGTCCTTGCTCAGCCAGGCGACCGCGGCGGCAGCCTGCTGACTGCCCGTGCCGTTGATGAGGAAGACATGCTTGAGGTGCTGGCTGACGAGCTGGTTGGAGTTGGCCGCCGGAATGACCATGGGGATCTTCCGCTTGTCGAAGATCGGCAGCGTGGGCAGGGTGGCGCCCGAACAGTAGCCGCCGACCGAGACGGCCGCGTGCGCCGCGACCAGTTTGTTGGCCGCCGCGACCGCGGTCTTCGGGTCGCAGGCGTCGTCCTCCACCTGCAGCCGCAGCTTCCGGCCGAGGATGCCGCCCTTGGCGTTGATCTCGTCGACCGCGAGCTGCGCACCGTTCTTCATGTACGGACCGGTGTCCGCACTGCTGCCGGACATCGGGATGGCCATGCCGAGCACGATGGGGCCCTTGTCGTCCCCTTCGGCGCTGCCGCCGACCAGTCCGTTGCAGCCCGTGGTGGACAGTGCGGCCACCGCAAGGAGCGAGGTCAGCGCCACGACTCGGGACGTGGTGCGGGCGGTTGCGGGCAGAGCGGGGATGGCGGGTCTCTTCACGGGGGCACGCTCCTTTGCGAGGTAATGCGGACGTCGGGTGTGAGGACCTGGGGGGATCGCTGAGCGGGCGACACGGTGAGTGGCAGCCGGCTCAGAACGCGGCTCTTGTCTCTGCAGGGCCATAAGCCGCGCCGACACCATGTGGCATGTGACATTTCACATCGCACTGGAGTGGTCGGTCAATGGCTGGAACCCGACCGTTATCCCGACCGTTATCCCGGCCGGTCTCTCGCAAGCCTCTGCCGGGCCTTGGCGTCATCGGCGGCGCATGCCGATGATGGCGCCATCAAACCGGGCGGCTCCGGTCCGCAGCGCCTCGGGACGTGAAGGGGCGGGAGTTCCAGCACCATGCAGCCGAAGCCGGTGATCCGTCTGACGCTTGCGGAGGCCTCGAGATCGTGCACGGAGAAGACGAACGGCCCGGGTATCAGCAGCACGTCGTAGATGCCGCAAGCCACCACGTCCATAAGCCTTTCCAGGCCCGGCAGCGGCCCTCGGGAGCGCAAGCCGTTGTCCAGGTAGATCGAGGGCTCAGGCAGTCCGAGTTCTCCGGCATACCTGCGAAGTGCGACCCGATGCGGCTCCATTGCCCAGGTATCGAAGGGAAAGCACCGAAGGTAGCCTGCGATCCTGACTGTGCCCCGCTCGGTAATGTCGAGGTCCACGAACTCCTCCTCCGCCATCAGATTCTCCGGCCATAAGGGGATTTCACCTGATGTATGCGGCCGGTGATTCCAGGAGACGGAGAGAAGGCGGCCAAGTCCATCGCCGGACGAACACAGTCCGGTCACCGATGGCGGCCCGTACCGGGGATCCCTGGGTAGGGGGTACCGCCCGTGGAATGGAACGCTACGTAGTACAGAGCCCACGTGTGCCTACTGGGCCGGCCGCAGCGGCCGAAGCCGGGGTAGGGGCCGGGTGGCACACGCATGAGGTACCGCGGCGACTTATGGGTTGTTGGTGGTCAGGGCGTCGCGGACGGCTTGGCGACTGGTGACGCCGAGTTTCTTGAGGACGCTGGCCACGTGGTGTTCTGCGGTGCGGGGGGAGAGGAAGAGGGCATGGGCGATGTCGCGGTTGGTGGCGCCGGTGGCGAGAAGGCCCGCGACTTCCTGCTCGCGGGGGGAGAGCTGCCCGCCGTAGCCGCGGCGTCCGACCGAGGGGCGAGCTTCGCCGAGGTCTCGCAGAGTGCGCCGGCAGCGGGCGGCGTCGAAGGTGGCCCCCAGGCGCCTGTAGGTCTCGTCGATCTCTGTCAGGTCCTGCGCGGCACGGTGAGGCGTGGTGGGGATCAGGGTGCGGGCGGCGTGTTCGGCGGCCTGGGCTGCGGGGTAGGGGCGGCCGATGCCCTGGAAGGTGGCGCGAGCACGGTCGAAGTGATCGCGAGCCCGGGCCGGGTCGTCGTCGCGCAGAAGCAGTCCGAGGCAGAGGTGAAGGTGGGCGATGGCGGCAGGCGCGTCATGGCCTTCGGTTGCGCGCTCGAACTCCCTGGTCAGCTCCGTGGCCGACTCGGGCCGCCCGGTGGCCAGGGCGGCCTCAACGGCGACCGGAACCACGGCTGAGGATCTGAGCCAGGGCCCGTTGTTTCGCAGGCTGTCCGTTGCCGGGGCGCTGATCGCCCACGCTGCCTCGGGCTCACCCTGGGCAAGCCTGACCCGGCCGATACCGGCGGCCGCATCAGCGCTCCAGACCGCGTAGTCACCCGCGTCTCTCGCGGTGGTGTACCTCTTCAGGGCCTGGCTCCACTGTCCGCGCGCCTCGGCGAGCGCCCCCAGAACCAGCGATCCCTCGATCTCCAGCATCTGGATGTCCTGGATCTGATCGAACAAGGACGCGTAGGCGGCCTCCAGGTCGCCCCAGGCGCCCTCGTACCAGGCGAGTTCCTGGCGCAGAACGCGGCAGATGGCGTCAAGATGCGGGGCACCGGTGCGGTGGGCGAGTTCCTGGCTCTGTTCGAGCAGGGCGCCGACCCGATCGTCGTGGCCGAGATCCAGCGCGGCGTCGGCCGCGTTGTACAGCGCCCTGGCGGTCTGCCTCAGAACGGCCAGGTCTCTGCCTTCCCGGGGCAGGCGGTCGACCAGCTCCCACACCTCCGGATGTCCGATCTGGGTCAGCACCGCGATCTTGTCGGCGTGCACCGTGGCCCGCGCCGCCTCATCGGGGCTGGCCTGCACCGTGCGCTCAGCGCGCTCGATCCAGGCCAGCGCTTCCGCGGCGGGCTGCCCTCTGAACGTCGCGAACAGGGCTATATGACTCATGGCGTGCGCCGCTGTCTCGGGCCGCTGCTCGCCGAGTTCCTCGATGGCGTTTTCGAGTTCCCGAATGCCTGCCGGATCGCCGGCCTGACTGGTGAGGATGAGGCCGAGTCCGACGCGGATCTCACCGCGGGTGGCGGTGGGCAGTTGAGGGTCGGCCAGGATTCGTTGCAGGACCGCCACCGATGCCGTGTACTCGACGCTGTACGTGGCGGTGCGGCTCAGGGCCAGGGCTACGCGGGTACGCACGTCCTCATCCAGCCCGGGTTCGGCGAGGATGGCGTGCAGAAGAGCGGCGGCGGTGCCCTGGTCACCCAGCCCGAGCGCCTGAGCGGCGGCCGCCTCGGCCTGTGTGAGCCAGCCCTCCTGGTCGCCCAGGGCACGGAAGTGATGGGCGATCTGCACCAGCGGGGGACTGTCCACTGTGCGCAGGGCCGCGATCGCCTGCTCATGCAGGCGGCGACGCCGCGGACCCGGGATGGTCTGGTAGGCGGCCTGCTGGGCGAGAGCGTGGCGGAACCCGTACTGCATCGGCTGACTCTCGCGCAGCACCGCGGCGCCCAGCACCTCCATCAAGGCCTCCATGCCCTGTTCGGGGTCGAGACCGGCGACCTGAGTCAGCACGGGTTCGGCGGTGGGCACCGCCAGCACCGCGGCGGCCTCCACCACTGCTACGGCCGGCGCCGCCAGGCCTCGCACCCGTGTGGTGACCGCCTCCCGCAGTCCTCGAGGCACCACCGCCTGGTCGAGCCTGGTCACCGGATCGACCACCTCCACGCTCAGGTAGCCCCGATGTCCCTGTTCACTCAAGGTGATCAGGTCCTCCTCGACCACCAAGGGCAAGCCCGCACTGCGCTCGAACAGGATGCGGCCCAGTGCGTGAGTGGCGCGCGGGCCCATGGCGGCAGCGGTCAAGGCATGGATGTCGGACTCGGTCAGCGGTGCCAGGTGGATCTCCGCGCCGCTGGTGCCCGGCGGGCGGCGATAGGCCGCGCCCAGGACAGGTGCGCGCGGCGGCAGCTCCTCCTGCCGGTAGGTGAGCACCAGGCCCAGGTGCGGTGGCAGGTCGCGGGCCAGGAGAAGGAGCAGCTCGCGGGTGGCTTCGTCCACCCAGTGCAGATCCTCGATGACCAGGATCGCAGTGCCGCAGGCCTCCAGGACCGCGCGCACCGCCCGTACCAGCTGGTAGCGCTCAGCCCCGGTCTCCTGCACGTCGGCAGGGGCGGGAGGCAAATGGTCGGTCAGTTCCGGCAGCAGCGGCGACAGCACGCCGGCCAGCGGGGACATCTCGGGGGCCGACGGCAGGTAGGGGCCGGCCTGGCGAAGAGCGTCGATGACCGGCCCATAGGGAAAAGGTTCGCGCAGCGGGTGGCAGGACCCGTACAGGACCCGCCCGCCCTGGCCGACCAAGTCGACGGTCACCTCGCTGACCAGGCGGGACTTGCCGACCCCAGCCTCTCCCTCGATCAGTACCACTGCGGGTGGATGCTGCAGAGCGCCCCGCAGCAGACCGGACTCCCGTCGACGGCCCACAAAGGCGAAACCCCCGCCGCCCGCGGCGCGGGGGCTGGGATCGAGACCCATCATCATGACGCACCCAGCCGTTCACCACGGCCACGGGCCGGGCGGCTGCCCGTTACATCCCGCATCTTCCCGCAACCTCGTAGACACCACGCTAATCCAGCTCCCGAGAAGCGCGAAAGGGACGACCGTCAGATGATCGCGGCCTCGTTGATCAAGAAGACTCTCGCTTTCGGCCCGGGCGCAGTGTCCTCGCGCTTGCCTCGGGCGTCTGCATGAATCGCATGTGACATTTCACATGCTACTAACGGTGTCCCTCCCCTGTTCGGGAGCCCCTGCCGTCCTTAACATCCGCGCCATGGATCTCGAGGTACGGCATTTGCGAGTGATCTGCTCGATTGCGGAGGCCGGGAGTCTCACCCGCGCCGCTGCATCGCTGGGCATGACCCAGCCAGGGCTCAGCGCCCAGCTGCGGCGCATCGAGATCATGCTGGGCGGGGCGATCTTCGACCGTGGACAAGCCGGTGCCGTCCCCACAACGTTCGGCGAGCTGGTGCTCACGCGAGCACGTGCCATCCTGCCGGGTATCGACGGCATGCTTGCCGACACCGCCCGCGCCGCGCGCTGCCGAACGACACCCGACCGCGTCCGCCTCGGATCGGTGGGCGCCCCGGTGCTTGCCGATCTCATCGTGGCGGTAAGGGAGTTGACGCCCCGATCGGAGGTGACGGTCCGATGCCAGTACTCCCCGTCGCCACTACTCGACGACCTCGCCGCGGGACGCCTGGAGGGCGCGGTCCTCGGTGACAACCCTGGCCAGGAGCTCTCGCCACGCGATGAAGTCGTACTGCGTCCACTGGCCACCGAGCCCGTCTTCGCCCTGCTCCCGTCCGCCCACCCGCTCGCAGAGCAGGAAGAGGTGAGCCTGAACCAGCTCATCGAGGAGGACTGGGCCGTGCCCCACCCGGACACCGACCGCACCCGGGAATACTGGGCGTCCGTCTTCGCCCTGGCGGACCGCCAACCGAAGACGCCCTTCGAGGCGGAGGGCCGGCAGCTGATCGAGCTCGTACGAGCGGGCCTGGCCGTCAGCCTCTGCCAGGCCACGTTCATCGCGGTGCCCGGCGTCGCGGTCCGCCCTCTCGCCGGGAATCCGATCTGGTACCGCCATGTGCTCGCCTGGCGTCGCGACGGCCCGCTCGCCGCACACGGCGACGAGATCTTCCGCAGGGTCGGCAACGGCTATCAGGCCACCTGCGCCGCCACTCCGGCGTACGCACGGTGGCGCGAACGCCATCCGCGCTCGGTGCGGCTGCTGGACTGAACCACTGCCCGGCCGCCGACCCCTGGGGCGACGGGGTACGGGCAGTGGCCGCGGTGGATGGCGACCGAGGACACTACGGTCGCCATCCACCGCAGCGGCCTACTGCTTGGTGATCGATATGTCGTCGTGGAGAGGACTGCTGCTCTTGACGTCGATCCGGACTCCGGTGGTGGGATCGGTGAAGGACTGTCCGGGTCGGAACGCGGCCATGTCCAGCGGCAGGCAGCCCGACGGCGGTGTGGCCTCGGGGTTGCCGTTGACGACCTGGATCGGACCGTAGCCCGTCTGGGTGGACGAGTCGACCTTGTAGATGAGCACTCCGGTCGAACACGCCTTGGCATCGCCGCGGATGGCCCTGCGGGACTCGGCGACGTACGCGGTGGTCTCGCCGGTGCGGATCACCGCGATCTTGGTTCCGCCGGGGCTCTCGACGGCCTTCAGGTGGACGGCGCGGCTGCCGCCCGCGGAAAGGCAGGCGACCTGGTTGTCGTCGATCCAGCCGAACTTCCAGCGATGCCAGCCGACGTGCGCCGGGGCGGGACCGGCGATATTGCCCATGAGGTCCCAGCCGTGGACGTAGCGGTGGTAGTCGGTGCCGGTGAAGGCATACAGGTCGGGCAGCCCGAAGATGTGGCTGGTCTCGTGGTTGACGACCTTGTGGCCCCAGCGCCACATGTCCTGGCCGAACGTCACCCCCCACTTGACGCGCTTGCCGTCGGCGACGATGCCGGCAGTGGCGGGGTCGTACAGGTAGGTCGGGGAGAACTTGATCGCCTTCGCGGCCTTGGTCGGGACGATGTAGACCATGTCGTACTGGGAGAAGTCGACATCCGGATCAGCGGCCTGGACCGCCTGACGCACGTACAACTCGTGCTCTTCGAAGGTGATCCCGCGGTCGAAGCCGTAGGTGGTGGATTCCTGCGGCATCCGCAGCCAGCGGTCCACCGGGGTGATGTCGAGCTTGACTCGCCCGTAGGAGTCCTTCTGCATCCAGTCGGCCGCCGGGGCGAGTTCGTCGTAGTAGCCGGCGGTGGAGTCGGTGGCCTGGGCGTCGGGAAAGTCGACGAACAGCATCAGCGCGTGCTTGGTGCCGAT
Source organism: Streptomyces lunaelactis (assembly GCF_003054555.1). Lineage (NCBI taxonomy): Bacteria > Bacillati > Actinomycetota > Actinomycetes > Kitasatosporales > Streptomycetaceae > Streptomyces > Streptomyces lunaelactis. The sequence continues at coordinate 6,582,776 of NZ_CP026304.1, forward strand.
GGGCCGCTGGAACTGGTTGTAGTCGGTGTCATGACCCTCGTCGGTCCAGCCTGTCCTGCCGGGGAGAGCGCAGTCGGCGGGGGAGGTGGTGGTGGCCGGGTGCTCCGAGACGGCACTCGCCACTGGGGTGGCCACCGCCAGGGGGATGAGCACGGTCAACGCGACTCCGAGCCGCCGGACCTTGCGGGTGTGTCTGTGCATTTCCTCAATTCCCTTCTTGCGGTGGCTGCCGGACGTCAGGTGCGTCCGGCAGCCATGTTCATAAGGCGGGCCAGGACGCGGTCACCGGAGGCGGTGACCCCGTCGTGTTCCCACTCGTTGGTGACCCAGGCGCGCACCGCTCCGACCGAGTGCGCGGTCTGCAGCGACAGGTCTGCGTCCACGTACATGTCGTCGTGGTAGATCACCGCGGCCACGGGTACCTGGTTGGCCGCCAGCCGTGGCAGGTTGTAGAGCTCGGGCCAGTCGGACCGTTCGGCCAGCAGCTCGACCGCCTCCGCGAAGGGGCGCAGGCCCGCGATCTCCCCGAACATCCAGGGGTAGAACATCTCGCTGGTGAACAGCAGCGGATCGGCTTCCTCGTCGAACTCCGGGAAGGCGGCCATGAGGCGGGCGGCCGCCCAGTCGGCAGGCTTGCCTCCCTGGCCGTAGATGGATTCCTGCAATACGGCGAAGAGCGGGTTGTCGGCGAAGGCGGTCAGATTCATCACCTGGTACAGGAATGTCGCCGACAGCTCGCCGTCGGGGCCGAACGCCTCGTCCAGCAGCCAGTGCAGGCGTTCCAAGCCGTCACCCATGCCCAGCATCAGGCCGAGGGTGCGCAGCCGCCGCACGGTGAGCTGGTCGCCGTCGGGGAGTTGGACGGTCCCGCGGTCCAGGAGATCCGCGATCCGCCGGATCAGTTCACGATCACCGGGACAGCGGTCGTAGTAGGCGGTCACCTTGTCCCTGACCCGTGGATAGGTCGCGGCGTAGACGTCGTCGGCGGTGACGTCCAGTCCGGGCAGTCCGCCGGTGACGTAGCAGGCGCGCAGCCCGTCGGGGGCATGCGAGAGGTAGGTGAGGGTGATGAAGCCGCCGTAGCTCTGGCCGAGCGTCTCCCACGGCTCGCCGCCGCACAACTGATGCCTGATCAGTTCCGCATCCGCGACGATCGAGTCGGCGCGGAAAAAGGCGAGATGGTCGGCCAGCGCCCGGCCGGAGGAGAACCGCTCGGCCGATCGGGCAGTCACCGGGGTGCTGCGTCCGGTACCTCGCTGGTCCATCAGCAGCACCCGGTGGGTCTTGAGCGCATGGCTGAGCCAGCCGGCCGTGGCGTTGAGCGGCCGCGGCGACTTGCCTCCCGGCCCGCCCTGCAGATAGAGCAGCCACGGCAGCTTCTTCCCGGCCAGGGCCGGGTCGGCCAACTCCCGTACGAACACCTCGATCGAGGCGCCGGTGGGGTCGGCGTGATTGAGCGGAACCGTGACGACGTGATCGGTCACCGCGAGCCCGGGGAGGCGATAGGTGCGGCTCATGGGGTCCTCCCTGCCGAGAGCGGCTCGGGGTAGTGGCAGGCGACTTCCTGGCCCGGAGCGATCAACCGCAGGGCGGGCCGCTCGGCGATACAGCGCTCGGCCGCCCTGGGACACCGGGTGCGGAACGGGCAGCCGCTGGGGGGATTGAGCGGACTGGGCAGGTCGCCCCCGAGCACGATCCGCTCGCGGGACCGCTCGGCGTCCGGGTCGGGCAGGGGCACCGCCGACAGCAGGGCATGGGTATAGGGGTGCGCGGCCCGATCGAACAACGTGGCCCGGTCGGCCGTTTCCACCACCGTGCCGAGGTACATGACGGCGATGCGGGTACTGATCTGGCGGACCGCCCCGAGGTCGTGCGCGATGAACACGTAAGCGAGCCCGTAGTCCTCCTGAAGATCCTTGAGCAGGTTGAGGATCTGCGCCTGCACCGACACGTCGAGCGCGGAGACCGGCTCGTCGCAGACCACCAGCTTCGGCCGCAGCGCCAGCGCCCGGGCGATACCGATGCGCTGGGCCTGACCGCCGGAGAACTCGTGCGGATAGCAGTCGGCGTGCTCCGGCCGCAGCTCCACCCGCTTCAGCAGGTGCTCCACCGGCTCGTCCGGCGTGAGCCCTTGGTAGCGGAACGGAGCAGCCAGGATCTGCCGGACGGATTTCCGGGGGTTCAGCGATGAGAACGGATCCTGGAAAATCATCTGCAGGTCCCGGCGGACCGGACGTATCGCCGACTCGTCCATCGAGGTCAGGTCCCGGCCGGCCATGCGGATCGTGCCGGACGTGGGCTCGATCAAGCGGGTGATCAACCGGGCGACCGTCGACTTTCCGCAGCCGGACTCGCCGACCACGCCGAGCGTCTCCCCGGCCTCCACCCGTAGCGATACACCGTCAACTGCCGTGACATGACCGGCAAGCCGCCGGGTCAGGCCGTGCCGTACCGGGAAGTGCTTGACGAGGTCCTGGACTTCGAGCAGCGGTGCGTTCACGGCGTCACCTCCGGTGTTCCGACCGGTGCCGCGACCGGCGTGTGCAAGGTGGGAAGACGGTGCGGCAGCGGCCCGTCGACGCGTGGCACGCAGGCGAGCAGACCCTTGGTGTAGGCGTCCCGCGGCCGGTAGAACACATCGCGTACCCCGCCTCGCTCAACCGCACGGCCGCCGTACATCACGACAACCTCGTCGGCCAGTCCGGCAACCACCCCCATGTCATGGGTGATGAGCATGATTGCGGTGCCGGACTGCTCCCGCAGTTCCCGGAGCAGCTCCAGGATCTGGGCCTGTACGGTCACATCGAGCGCGGTGGTCGGCTCGTCGGCGATGAGCAGGTCGGGCTCCAGGCACAGCGCCATCGCGATCATCACCCGCTGCCGCATGCCGCCGGAGAACTCGTGCGGGTAGGCGCGGGCACGCCGCTCGGGCTCGGGGATGCCGACCCGGTCCAGCATCCGCACCGCGACGCGGTGGGCCTCGCGGCGCCCGGCCCCGCGGTGCGCCCGGTATGCCTCGGCGATCTGGAACGCCACCGGATAGTAGGGGTTCAGGCAGGACAGCGGATCCTGAAAGATCATCGCGATCCGGTCCCCGCGCAGCTTGCGCAGCGCACGTCGGCCCAATCCCGTCAGATCCTGTCCGTCGAACCGGATTTCACCGGTGACGCGGGCGTCCGGCAACAGACCGAGGACCGCAAGGCTGGTGACGGACTTTCCGCTGCCCGACTCACCGACCACGCCGAGCACAGCGCCGGCTTCCAGATCCAGGTCCAGTCCGTCCACGGCACGTGTCCCGGAACCGAAGTCCACGGTCAGATCACGTACTGTCAGCAACGTCATCCCACGGCCCTCACTCTCGGGTCAAGGACCGCGTAGACCAGGTCCACAACGACGTTGGCGAGCACCACGAAGCACGCGGCGAACAGGGTCACCCCGAGGATCACCGGCTGGTCAGCGCTGTTGATCGCGTCGGCCGCGAGCTTGCCCACGCCGGGCAGGCCGAACACCGACTCGGTGATGAGTGCGCCGCCGAGCAGCGCACCGAGGTCCATCCCGAAGATCGTCACGATGGGCATCAGCGCTGGGCGCAGCGCATGCCGACGCATCACCGTGGGCTCGGGCAGGCCCTTGGCGCGGGCGGTGCGGACGTAGTTCTGACCCAGGCTGTTGAGCATCTCGATGCGGGTGATCCGGGCGTAGACCCCGGCGTAGAGCATCGCCAGCGTGATCCACGGCATGATCATCGATTGCGCCCAGCCGAGCGGGTCCGCGGTGATCGGGACCGCCTGCGGATAGGGCAGCAGCCCGAGCTTGACGACGAGCAGGTACTGCAGCACCAGGGCGGTGAAATAGATCGGCAACGAGACGCCACCGAGCGCGGCCGTCATCGCCGCCCGGTCCCACACGCTGCCGCGGCGCAGCGCGGACAGCACGCCCGCCGTGACGCCGACGGCCAGCCACAGCACTGCCGCGCCCACCGCGATCGAGATGCTGATCGGCAGCCGGTGAACAAGCAGCTGCCAGACCGGCTCATTCGTCTGGAAACTGAACCCCAGACAGGGGAAGGGACACGTCACGGCCTGTTCACCGGTGCCGTAGCTCCGGCCGGCCACGATGCCAACGAGGTAGTCGCGGAACTGCACAAGGAGCGAGTGGTCCAGGCCGAGCGTCGCGCGGATCTGCGCGATCCGCTCCGGGCTGCACGCCTTGCCGCAGGCCCCCAGTGCGGGATCAGCGGGCATCAGGTAGAAGATCGCGAAGGTGGTGCCGCAGATCACCAGCAGGATCGTCGCCGTTGCGGCCAGTCTGCGCAGGACATAGAGAATCATCGTCGCCGGCTCCGGGGGTCGAGTGCGTCCTGTATCGCGTCGCCCAGCACGTTGAAGGCGAGCACGGTGATGAACAGGAAGACGCCTGGGATCAGGAAGTAGACGGGGTCGGCGGCGTACCACGGCACCGCGGAGGCGATCATCTGGCCCCACGAGGGGGTGGGCGGGGCCACCCCGACACCGAGGAAGGACAGGCCCGCCTCGGTGGCGATGCAGCTGGGGATCGCCATGGTCGCCACGACGAGGATCGGCCCGGTCACGTTGGGCAGCACCTCCCGTACCAGGAGGACGCGCCGGGAGGCGCCGAGCACCCGGGCGGCCGCGACGAACTCCCCGCGGGCCAGCACCATCGCCTGCCCGCGCACGATCCGCCCGACGTACGGCCAGCCGAAGAAGCCGAGCACGACGACCAGGAGCAACTGCCGGTCCACGCCGGGCGCCGCGGAGATCAACGCGATCATGAAAATCAGGCTGGGGAACGACATCAGCAGGTCCATCAGCCGGCCGACGAGGGCGTCGGTCCAGCCGCCGAAGTACCCCGCGGCCAAGCCCAGCGCCGTTCCCAGCACCACCGACAGACCGGTGGCGAGCATGGCGATCAGCAGCGAGACCCGCGCGCCGTACACGACACGGGCGAGGATGTCCCGGCCGCTGCCCGGCTCGACTCCGAGCCAGTGCGTGGTGCTGATCCCGCCCGCCGTTCCTCGCGGCAGTCCACCGAGTGCCGGATCCACCGCATCGGAGTGGAACTCGGTCGGCGACGTACCGGCTGCCCAGGTGATCAGCGGGGCCGCGAGTGCGATCAGGACGAGTGCGACAACCACCGTGAGCGCGGCCGCCGCGGACGGCTGCTTCAACAGCCGCCGCAACAGGGACACTTGGTGCCGTCCGACGCGGTGTGTCACGTCGGACGGGACCGAGGTGGGGAGCGTCGTGGTCACTTGCGCAGCCCCAGGGAGACCAGATCCAGACGTCCGACGTAGGCGGTGTGCCCGTACGCCCCGGCGACGTTGGGCCCCACGAGGACGGCCGCCTTGTCCCAGAGGAACGGCACGACCGGCGCGTCCCGCATGATCTGCTTGGCCAGCTCGCCGTAGGCCGTCGCGGCGGACGCCGGATCGCGCACCTTGGCGATCTCGTCGATCCGCGCGTTGACCTTGCCGGAGTTGTACTGCGAATGGTTGTTGTTGCCCTCCGCGGTGATCTGTCGGCCGTCGAACACGATCGGCAGGTAGGTGGAGGCGCCGGGCCAGTCGGGCGTCCAGCCGTCGATCACCAGGTCGTGCTCCTGGGCCGTGTTGCCCACCGTGCTGTAGTACGCCGACGAGCTGATCGCGTTGATCTTCACCGTGATGCCGGCCCGGGCCAGGGATGCCTGGACCGCTTCGGCCTGCGTCTTGCCGGTGGCGGTTGCCGGAGTGTCGAGGGTGAGAGCCAGGCCCGGGGCGTGACCGGCATGTGCGAGCAGCGCCTTGGCCTTGGCCGGATCCCCCTTGCCGTCCGGGCTCGGGTACGGGTCCTCGGAAACGGAACCGGGCAGCGACGGCGGCAGCAGAGTGGTGGCCAGCTCCCCTGCGATGGGGCCGCCCCGAGCGGTGCGCAGCGCGTCCTTGTCCAGCGCGTATGCGATCGCCTGCCGCACCCGGACGTCGTCCAGCGGCTTGTGCTTGGTATTGATGCTGAGGAAGCGCGTGTTGATCGATTCTCCGCTGACCAGTCGCTGACGCACTGCCGGGTTGGACATCACCGGCCCGATGGAGGCGGCACCGACCGGCTCGAGAGCGACCGCGTTGGCGTCCTCGCCCCCAGCGGCGATGAGCCGCTGGTCGATCACGGCCGGATCCAGATTGAGATCGATCACGATCTTGTCCGGGAGTCCCTTGCGCACCGAGTCGGTGTCCGGACTCCAGTGGGTGTTGCGGACGAGTGTGAGCTGCTTCTTGGCTTCGAAGTTCTCGATCTTGTACGGCCCGGAGGAGAAAGGCCTGGAGTCGTACTTGACGCCGTTGTCCTTGTCTCTCGGTACCGGGGCGAACATCGGCAGCGACACCGCGGAACCGAAGTCGGCCACCGGGCGGTTGAGCTTGAAGACGATCGTCTTGTCGTCGGGGGTCTCGATCGAGGCGAGCCCGTGCTTGTCCTTGTAGGGGCCCTTGTACGCCTTGCCGCCCGCCAGCCAGATCCGGCCGTACGGCGGGCCTTCGGGCAGCTCCGCGGCGAACGTCCGCTCGACCCCGTACTTGATGTCCTGGCTGGTGATGGGCCGGCCGTCCTCGAACTTCACCCCTGCCCTGAGAGTGAAGGTCCAGCTTCGGGCGCCATCGCCGGGTCGCCCGTTGTCCGTCGCCAGGTCCGGCACGATCTTGCCCCCGGCCCGGCCGGGTGCTGCCGCGAACGTCGTCAGCGTCCGGTAGACAAGCCGGCCGACGTCCTGGGACGAGGTGACGTAGTTGCGGGCCGGATCGAGGTGCTCCAGGTCGATGCTGGACAGCACATGAAGTGTGCCGCCCTTGGCCGCAGCCTTGGCCTGCCCACCGTCGCCGCCCTGGCCGGTTCCCCCGCAACCGGCCACGGCGACGAGCCCAAGGGCCGCCGTCATGACCATCCTGGCTCGTCGTGTTCTCACAACAGACTCCCTTTGCCATGTGACATTTCACAGAGTGGGGACAAGGTTGAATGCGACCAGTCCTTACGGCTAGCTCCCATATCTCCATAACTTCGCGTTATGGAGCCTGGCCCCGGCGCTGCCGGGTCGACTGCCGAGAGCGCTCGACGGCACGCCGGGGGCGGTGTGGCGGCGCATGCCGCGCCGACCACACCGCCCGTTGACCAGAAGCAACCCGCGCTATGCGGTCACCACTTGTAGGTCCAGACCGTGTCGTTGAACGAGTCGGAGCTGTTCACGTAGATCCGGATGCGGGCGGTGTCGTCCTGGAACGACTGGCCCGGCTTCCAGGTCTGCATGTCCAGCGCGGTGCAGTTCCCGGTGGGTGCGGCGGCGTTGGGGTTGCTCACCACGCGGACCGGTCCACTGCCGCTGGCGACCGAGGTGTCGACCTTGTAGATCAGTACGCCGGTGGCGCAGGCGTTGGAGTCGTTGTTGGCGGCCTTGCGGGACTCGGCGACGTAGGCCGTGGTGGCGCTGGTCCTGATCACCGCCAGCTTGTAGCCGCTGCCCCCGTACTCCACCCCGTTCAGGGTGGTGGAGTACGTGCCGTTCGTTGACAGACAGGAGACCTGGCTGTCGGTGATCCAACCGAACTTCCACGCGTGCCAGCCGAGGAACTGCGGGGCCGGGCCGCTCACCTTGCCCATGACGTCCCAGCCGCCGACGTACTGGTGCTGATCGCCGTTGAACGCGTAGAGGTCGGGCAGGCCGAAGGTGTGGCCGGTCTCGTGGGCGGCGACCTTGTAGCCCCAGTGCCACATGTCCTGTCCGAAGGTCACCGCCCACTTGATCGTCACCCAGGCGTTCGTCGCCTTGTTCCAGACCCAGGTCGGATTGGCGGGGTCCTGGACCCAGGTGGGGGTGTGAGTGATCGCGGCCGCGGTGCTGGTCGGCACGATGTGGAACGTGTCGTAGTTGGCGAGGTTGACGCCTGCGTCGGCGGCACCGGCGAGCGCGTCCTTCACATATATCCGGTGCGTGTCCCAGGAGAACCCGCGCGCCCAGTTGTAGTCGGTGGAGTTCTTCGGCATGCGCACCCAATTGCCGTGTGGGGCCTGCATGTCCAGCCAGGTCTTGCCGTTGGAGGCATTCCACAGCCAGTTGGCTGCGCCGGAAATCTGGTTGTAGTAAGGGGTGAGAGGCGTGGTGGTCCCGACGGCGTCGGGGAAGTCCACGTAGATCACTCCTACGCGCTTGGTGCCGACCGGGTTCTGGAACCGGTTGTAGTCGGTTTGCTGGCCCTCATCGGTGTAGCCGGTCGTCCCCTGGAGCGCACACGCGGAGGTGCTCCCGTTGAATGCATGGGCGGGGCCGGCGGGGACGGTGACCAGGGCAAGCAGAGCAAGCAGGGCGGACAGGACGATCAGGGGCGCCGCGGGGAGTGGGCGCCGCGGCTTGGTCGAAGAGCGCAAGGTATGCCTCCGGGGGGAGTGGTCCGGGCTCGGGCCCGGCAGCTGCGACCTTCCCGGGATCGCGCCGGCGTCGGAGGTTCAACCTCCGGATCAACTGGGCGATCGCGGAGCGTACCTGCCCGTCCGGGCTGGGTGCCGCCTGGAATTACCGCTGAGCAGGATCCGCTTGAATGTCGGTCAGGGGACATGGTGCGGGCCGGTCAGCGCCTCGGGCAGCTCTCACCTGTTCATCACATGGCGTTATGAACCTGGAATTCCGCTGCCTGTGGCGCACCGTACGTGCATGCCCGGTCACTGCTTGAGAGCCCCATTTGACTACCGCCATGCGCTACCCATCGTTTCCTCCACTTAATGGGTGCGCTTACGCGTTGATCTCTTAGTGGCCGTCGGCGTTCTGTGGAGACAGATGTTCAGGACATCCGGAATGCGAAAGGGCGGCAAGATCATGACGATCAATGAAGTGGACGGCCCGCTGATCGGCCGCCCGGCCCACGGCCTGGCCCACCTCACCCGCCTGGTTCCCAGGCCATACCGAGGTGAGACCAGGTCTCAATGGTTCGATCGCCACCCGGCCTCCGTGGCCGCCGCTCGGAGTTTCACCCGCGACACCCTGGTCGAACAGCCCCTTGAGGAATCGGAAACCGTCGAGCTGCTCGTCAGCGAACTGGTTACCAATGCTGTGCGCCACGGAGCCGGGCCGATCCTGCTCAGTGTTACTGTCCGCGGCACGTCACTGCGGTGCGAAGTCACTGATGCGCATCCGGCTTTCCCCTGTCCCAAGGCAGCCGGCGCCGACGACGAATCCGGTCGAGGCATGCAGTTGCTTCATGAGCTGTCCCACCGCTGTGGCGTCCGTCCGGCTCACCGAGGAAAGACGGTCTGGTTCGAGCTGCAGGCTCATGGCCTGGCCGAAGCCTCCGTCCCGACACCGCTTTCGGCCCCGCCGCTGAAGTGCCAGTCGGCAATCGCATAACTCCGGTTATGGGCTTTCGAGATCTCCCCGACGGCGCACCAGTGGCCAGATGCTGAGCGAGCCACGCCGCTCGGACACTGTGCCTCCTTACCGGTTTCACCCACGAGCCGAGGGCAGGTCGACGCCCACGGACAGTACCTTCCGCATGAGGGAGAACGGCTGCCTGGCAGTCCCTGAAGCTCTGGCCTCCATGGTCGGCCGGGACGCTCATAACCACCTCGTGATGGGAGTACCGATGAGCATTGCCTGCGATCCCGCAGAGACGGCCAAGACCGGCCCTGGCGCCGGCGGGCAGCGGCCTTTGACGGACGTTCGGAACACCGCCGCTGCACCCCGATCCGCCGACACGCATGACTCCGCATGCCATTGCGGGCAGTGGTTGGTCTGCTGCGACGGTTGCGAGGCCCTGCGTTGCCTTGATTGCGACCCCTACCGTTCCGATGACTGCAACTTCGGCCTCTGAGCCTTCCCGCGGCGGCGCCGCTACCGAGGAGGACCCGGCCGGTGGCTCACTCCCGACGGGAGGTGGACCGGGAAAGTGCTTCATCGTCGTCGGGAGCGACGTGGCGCGCAGGGTCTGCGGCTCGTTGAAGTCGGCCGGTCACCAGGTGTGCCACCTGGCTCAGCCCACGGACGAGGATCTGCGCCGGGCGCTGGATCGGGAGGTGGCAGGCGTCGCGATCCTGCTCGATGACGATGTCGAGTCCCTGCGCTATGCCCTTGCAGTGGAGCATATTCGTCCAAACGTCCCGCTGGTGGTGACGATCTTCGACCGGACGGTTGCCGAGCAACTGGTACGCGTGGTCCCGAACTGCCGGGTCACCTCCCCGGCGGATGTCGTCGCGCCGACCTTCCTGGCCGCATGCGTCGAGTCCGGCCTACTGGCCCTCACCCGGACCTCTTCCGGCCACGTCGCCGCCCGCCTGGAGGGGGACAGTGTCCGCCTCGAGCCCTACAGGCCACCGCGCTCCCTGAGGTATCGGGCACGGCTGGGGAGGATGCGGGGGCAGCTTCGGCCGCACGACAGCAGTTCGCGGATCACGCTGACGGGCCTCGCCGGGCTTCTCGCGGTGCTGTTCCTGGACTGGCTCTGGTCTGTGACTCTCCACCACCGACCGCCGATCGAGGCCCTGTTCGGGGCGGCGCGAACGGTGTCGACGGTCGGCCCCGTGTCCGCGCACGGTTCGGACGCGTATTTGGTGTTCTCCAGCGTCTCGATGCTCCTCAGCATCGTGTTCACCGCCGTGTTCACCGCAGGCCTGATCGATCGTCTGCTGGCTCCGCGTTCGGTCGGCATCGTGGGTCCCCGGGCCCTTCCTCGGGCGGGCCATGTGGTGGTCGTCGGGCTGGGCCAGGTGGGTCTGCGGCTCTGCACCCAGGTACAGGACCTGGGCATCGGCGTGGTCGCAGTGGAGCGGGACCCGGCAGCTCCCAACCTCCGGCTGGCCAGGGCGCTTGGCGTGCCCGTCGTCGTCGCGGACGCGACGGACAGGTTCGTGCTGCGCGAACTCGGCCTCCACAAGGCGCAGGCGATGGCCGCCGTCGCCTCGGACGACTTGGACAACATCGCGGTTTCCGTGGCCGCGCTGGCGGTCGCGCCTGATCTGCGCGTGGTCATGCGCGCAGGCGACCACGAGGCCATCGCAGAGACCCGTTCGTTGTTCAGGATCGGCCTCGTCCACGACCTCAACAGCCTGTGTGCCGCGTACACGAGCGCAAGCCTGTGCGGACTGCAGCCGCGCGGCGTGGTGGCACACGGAAAGCGCCTCCTGGTGGAACGTGCGGACGGAGACTTCGTGCCCTGGCCACAGGCGGACCGGTGCGGCCATGAGTAGTTCTCAGGTTCCAGGACGTCCAATGCGAGAAGGGCGTCGGCCCGGGCGCTGCGGGCGTGCGTCGTATCAGGGCGCCCGACGCCGTCGAGGCGTGTACGGGTGCTTTGCCGGAGGGTTCATCCGAAACCGGTCGCATGAAACCCTTGATAATGGGCTGTGCAATGTGAAATATTACTGCTGTGCCCACGAAAAGAACCCCGGACGTCATCGTCGTCGGAGCGGGCGTGGTCGGCGCGGCCTGCGCCTACTACGCAGCGCGCGCCGGCCTGACCGTCACCGTGATCGACCGTGGCCCCGTCGCGGGCGGCACCACGGGTGCCGGGGAGGGCAACTTGCTGGTCTCCGACAAGGAGCCCGGCCCCGAGCTCGACCTTGCCCTTCTCTCCACCGCGCTGTGGCGAGAGCTGGCCGAACTGCTCCCGCCGCAGATCGAGTACGAGCCCAAAGGCGGCCTCGTCGTGGCCTCGGGTGAAGCCGGGATGGCAGCGTTGCGCGACTTCGCGGCCGGACAGGAGAAGGCCGGTGTCCGGGCGGAGGAGGTCGCAGAAGACAGGCTGAACGACTTGGAGCCGCATCTGGCCCCCGGCCTGGCCGGTGGCTTCCACTATCCGCAGGACGCCCAGGTCATGCCGGCTCTGGCTGCCGCCCATCTGCTGCGGGCGGGCGGCGATCGGGTGCATCTCAGGCTCGGCGAGCAGGTCACCGGTCTGCTCACTGCGGCAGAGGGAGAGGTGCGGGGGGTTCGGACGACGGCCGGTGACCTCCATGCCCCGTACGTGGTCAACGCGGCCGGCACGTGGGGCGGTGAATTCGCCCGGCTCGCGGGCGTCGAGCTCCCCGTCCTGCCCCGCCGCGGCTTTGTCCTCGTCACGGAGCCGCTGCCGCGTGTGGTGCGGCACAAGGTGTACGCGGCCGACTATGTTGCCGACGTCGCCAGCGGCTCGGCGGCGCTGCAGACCTCGGCGGTGGTCGAGGGCACCCGGGCGGGCCCCGTCCTGATCGGTGCCAGCCGGGAACGGGTCGGCTTCGACGTCACGCTGTCGACCGAGGTGCTGCGCCGCTTGGCGGCCCAGGCCACCGCACTGTTCCCGTTCCTGGCCCGGGTCCGGGCGATCCGGACGTATTCGGGGTTCCGCCCCTACCTGCCCGACCATCTGCCGGCCATCGGACCGGATCCGCGGGTGCCCGGCCTGCTGCACGCCTGCGGTCACGAAGGCGCGGGGGTCGGTCTCGCCCCGGCCACCGGGCTGCTCATCGCGCTGGCCATGGGCGGTGGTGAACTTCCCCTGGACATGGGGCCGTTCAGCCCTGCCCGCTTCGACGTTGCCGTCTGACCGTCCGCTATGAGAGGAGGCCCGCAGTGGCCCGCACCCCCGCCGAACTGGTTGGGGCGAACCCCGGCCCGTCGTTCGAGATCACGATGGACGGCCGTCCGGTCACCGCCCTGCCCGGGCAGTCCGTCGCCGCAGCCCTGTGGTCCGCGGGCATCCTCGCCTGGCGCACCACTCGCCACACCGACCGCCCGAGGGGTGCCTTCTGCGGCATAGGACAGTGCTACGACTGCCTTGCCACCATCAATGGGGAGCCCAACCGCAGGGCCTGCCTGGTGCCTGCCCGCCCCGGCGACGTGATCATCACCCAGGAGGGACACGGCCATGCCCGCCTCAGCGTCTGACCCGTACGACCTCGCGGTGATCGGAGCGGGCTCCGCGGGTCTCGCAGGTGCCGTCACCGCCGCCGAACTCGGCCTGTCCGTCGCCCTGTTGGACGGATCGCCGCAGCACGGCGGACAGTTCTACCGGCATCCCGCGCCCAGTATGGGGGCTGCGCGGCCCGAGGCCCTGCACCACGACTGGGCTGCCTTCGCCGAGCTGCGCCGACGCTTGGAGCGGAGCGACGTCAGCCACCTGTCCGGACACCATGTCTGGACGGTCACCAAGGAGGATCACGGTCCCTGGGCGGTGCACGCCGTCACCGGTGTCGACGGCACCGCGGAGCGGTCGGTGAGGGTGCGGGCCCGAACGGTCCTGCTCGCGACCGGGGCGTACGAACGTCAACTGCCCTTTCCCGGCTGGACCCTGCCGGGTGTCGTGGGTGCCGGGGGAGCGCAGGCCATGCTCAAGTCCGGCCTGGTGCTGCCCGGTAAGCGCGTTGTCGTGGCGGGCAGCGGCCCCCTGCTCCTCGCGGTCGCCACCTCGCTCGCCGCCGCCGGCGCGCAGGTCCCGGCCGTGATCGAGGCGTCCGGCTATCTGGGATACGCACGCCATCCCCGCGCGCTCGCGGCCAACCCGCACAAACTGGTCGAGGCGGCGGTCCACGGTGCCGCTCTGCTGCGGCACCGGGTGCGGCTGCGCACCCGCAGCGCGGTCACCGAGGTGCACGGCACCGACCGGGTGGAGGCCGTCACCGTCACCCGGCTCGACCGCGACTGGCGGCCCGTACGGGGGGCGAGCCGGCAGATCGAGTGCGACGCGCTCGCTGTGGGGCACGGCCTTGCACCGCAGATCGAACTGGCCACCGCACTCGGCTGCGCCACCCGCCCCGTGGCTGACGGGACATCCGCCCTGGCCCTGGACGGCCTTCAGGAAACCTCGGTGCGTGGCCTCTGGGCGGCGGGGGAGACCGGGGGCATCGGTGGCGCGCAGCTCGCCCGCTCGGAGGGGGAGCTGGCCGGGCTCGCGGCAGCCGGCAGACTGTACGGGCACCCCGTCCGCGAGGAGCGCGTTCGCGCGCTGCAACGTCGCCGGGACCGGATGCGGGCCTTCGCCGATGCGATGGCCATCAGTCATGCACCGGCAGCGGGCTGGACGGGCTGGCTGACCGGCGACACGGAAGTGTGCCGCTGCGAGGAAGTGACCGCAAGAAGCATCCGCGAAGCCGTCACCGACTTCGGGGCCCGCGACGCACGCACCGTCAAACTCCTCACCAGGGCCGGCATGGGCTGGTGCCAGGGGCGGATGTGCGGGGCTGCTGTGGCTTGCCTCGCGGCACGCGAAGGCGCCGTGGAACCACCTGCTGAACGCCGTCCGTTCGCTGTGCCCGTTCCGCTCTCGGCACTCGCTTCGCTCGACGAACCCACCGGGATCCGGCCCGATGCCGCCCCGGGCGTCGACGACTGACCCGCGGTCCGCCCTTGTGGGCGCCGCAAAGCCCTAGTAAAATGTCACATATTATAGAAGGGTTCACTGCCATGACCGCCACCACCTGGAACAACACCCGCCCCTGGCGCGGGATCATGGTCGCCACGGCTCTGCCCCTGCGCGACGATCTGTCCGTCGACTACGACGCGTACGCCGAGCACGTCCGCTGGCTGATCGAGCACGGCTGCGACGGCGTCGTACCGAACGGCTCTCTCGGCGAGTACCAGACCCTCACCGACGAGGAGCGGGCCCGTGTGATGCGCACCGCGGTCGATGCGGCGGGCGACGGCGCGCGGGTCATGCCCGGAGTCGCCGCCTACGGCAGCGCCGAGGCCCGACGCTGGGCGGAGCTGGCGGGCGAAGCGGGCTGCGGATCGGTCCTCCTGCTGCCCCCGAACGCCTTCCGTGCCGACGAGCAGGCCGTCCGCGCCCACTACACCGAGGCCGCGAAGGCGGGGGTGCCGGTCGTCGCGTACAACAATCCCATCGACACCAAGGTGGATCTGACGCCCGGGCTGCTGGCCCGGCTGCACCAGGACGGCAGCATCGTCGCGGTCAAGGAATTCAGCGGTGATGTACGGCGCGCGTACCAGCTCGCCGAACTCGCCCCGGAGCTCGACCTGCTGATCGGTGCGGACGACGTCCTGCTCGAACTCGCCGTGGCCGGTGCGGTCGGCTGGATCGCCGGATACCCCAACGCCTTCCCCACCACCTGCGCCGAGCTGTACAACGCCGCCGTCGCCGGTGACCTGGACACCGCCCTGCCGCTCTACAAGTCCCTGCACTCGCTGCTGCGCTGGGATTCGAAGACGGAGTTCGTCCAGTGCATCAAGCTGTCCATGGACATCGTCGGCCGCCGCGGTGGCCCCACCCGCCCGCCGCGCTTCCCGCTCACGGGGGAGATCGAGGCCGAAGTCCGGGCCGACACCGAGAAGGCCGTCGCCGACGGCCACCGCTGACCGCAACCCCGCTGCCGAAAGGACTCATCGTGCGTACGCGTCATGTCTTCCACGCCGTCGATTCGCACACCGAGGGCATGCCCACGCGGGTGATCACGGGTGGCGTCGGTGTGATCCCCGGCGCCACCATGGCCGAGCGCAGGCTCCACTTCATCGAGCACCTCGACCACATCCGGACGCTCCTGATGTACGAGCCGCGCGGACACTCCGCCATGAGCGGCGCCATCCTCCAGCCGCCCACCCGCGCCGACGCCGACTTCGGCGTCCTCTACATCGAGGTCTCCGGGCTGCTGCCGATGTGCGGGCACGGCACCATCGGGGTCGCCACCGTCCTCGTCGAGACGGGCATGGTGCCCGTGACCGAGCCGATCACACCGGTGCGGCTCGACACACCGGCCGGCCTTGTCACCGTCGACGTACGCGTACAGGACGGTGCGGCGAAGTCGGTCACGTTCACCAACGTGCCCGCGTTCTGTGCCGGCCTGGAACGCAAGGTGGACGTCCCGGGGTACGGGAGCGTCACCTACGACCTCGCCTTCGGCGGCAACTACTACGCCTTCGTCGAACTCGGCGCGTTGGGGCTGCCGTTCGACCGCGCACGCAAGGACGACCTGCTGGCCGCAGGGCTGGCCGTCATGGATGCCATCAACGCGTCCGCGGACCGGCCCGTCCACCCCGAGCAACCGGAGATCGCCGGGGTCAAGCACGTCTATCTGGCCGCCCCCGGCTCGGACGCCCACCACTCGCGGCACGCGATGGCCATTCACCCGGGCTGGTTCGACCGCTCGCCCTGCGGCACCGGCACCTCGGCACGGATGGCACAGCTGCACGCCCGCGGTGAACTGCCCCTGGACCGTGACTTCGTCAACGAGTCCTTCATCGGGACCAGCTTCACCGGCCGACTGGTCGCCGAAACGGAGGTCGGCGGGCTGCCCGCCGTGGTACCGACCGTCACCGGCCGCGCCTGGATCACCGGCACCGCCCAGTACTTCCTCGACCCGGACGACCCCTTCCCCGGAGGATTCCTCCTGTGACCACCACCGTACCTTCCGTCACCTCCCGCAATCCGGCCGATCCTTCCGACGTGCTCGTGCAGATACCGGCCCCCGGAGCCTTCGCCACGGTGGATGCCGTCGAGCGGGCCCGCGCGGCCCAGCCCGGCTGGCTGATCGGCGGTGCTGCCGCCCGTTCGGCCGCCCTGGGCGCGGTCGCCGCCGCCATCGAGGCGGCTGCGGACGAACTGTCCGCCCTCGCTGTACGTGAGGTCGGCAAGCCGCTCGCCGAGGCGCGCGCCGAGGTCGCCAGGACCGTCGCGATCTGGAGATACCACGCCCAGGCCCCCTACGAACCCACCGGCACCGTCCACGAAACCGCCGTCGGCCCGGGCCTGCTCCTGACCCGCCGCCGTCCATATGGTGTCGCCGGCCTCATCACCCCCTGGAACTTTCCGTTCGCCATTCCGAGTTGGAAGGCGGCTCCGGCGCTCGCCGCGGGCAACACGGTGGTCCTCAAGCCCGCCCCCGAGGCGACGGCCTGCGCCCAACGCCTCGCCTCCATCGTCGAGCAGATCCTGCCGGCTGAGGTGTTCACCGTGCTGCCCGGCGGAGCGACCGAGGGCAACGCACTCGTCTTCGCCGCAGATGTCGTCTCCTTCACCGGCTCGACGACCGTCGGCCAGGCGGTCGCGCGTGCCGCCACGGCCCGGGGTATCCCGGTCCAGGCCGAGATGGGTGGCCTGAACGCGGCCATCGTCCTCCCGGACGCGGACATCGAGCAGGCCGCGGTCCACATCGCCGCCTCGATCGCCGGATACGCGGGCCAGAAGTGCACGGCCACCAGTCGTGTGATCGCGGTCGGCGCGGCCATCGACCCCCTGCGTGATGCGCTCTCGGAGGCCCTGCGCTCGGTGTCGGTCGGTGACCCGGCCGACCCGGCCACCGCGTGCGGGCCGCTCATCGACGAACATGCTCGCGATCAGGTCAGCAGTGCCTGGGGCGGGCTCTCGGTACTCACGGGCGGAACCGTGCCCGACCTCCCCGGCTGGTACGCGGCCCCGACGCTGGTCGAGAAGGTGCCCCCGGGTCACCGGCTGCTGCGCGAGGAGGTCTTCGGCCCGGTCGCGGCCCTGCTGCCCGCCGACGATCTCGCCCACGCGGTACGGATCACCAACCTGGTCCCGTACGGCCTGGTCACCTCGGTCCACTCCGCCGGCCTGGACGCGGTCCTGCACGGGCTGGACCAGCTCGACACCGGAATGATCAGGGTCAACGCCCCGTCCACCGGCGTCGACTTCCATCTGCCGTTCGGCGGCGCCAAGGCATCCAGCCACGGACCGCGGGAGCAGGGCCGCGCCGCCCTGGAGTTCTACACCTCCAGCCGTACATACACCCTGTCACCTGCAGGAACCATGTGACATTGTAAGCTGGCGATCCGCTTTGGCATGAAGGGATCACCACCGCTATGGGGCACCTGAAGCATCGCGATCTGAACGCTACCCGGGAGCGGCTGCGCGACCAGGTCGCCCACGCTCTGCGGGCCGCCCTGATCTCCGGTGAGCTGCTGCCCGGTGAGGTGTACTCCGCGCCGGTCCTTGCCGAGGACTTCGGGATCTCCGCCACGCCGGTGCGCGAGGCGATGCTCGACCTGGCTCGCGAGGGCCTGGTCGAGCCCGTCCGCAACAAAGGCTTCCGGGTCACCGAAGTCAAAGAGCACGACCTCGACCAGTACACCGAGATCCGCGCGCTCATCGAGGTCCCCACGATCGGCCGGATCACCCGCTCCACCCCCCGTGAGGAGTTGGAAGCGCTGCGGCCGGTCGCCGAGGAGATCGTGCGAGCCGCGCGCGACCACGACCTCATCGGCTACCTGGAGGCGGACCGGCAGTTCCACCTCTCGCTGCTCGCCCTCTCCGGTAACGAGAGACTCGTCGAAACCGTCGGTGACCTGCGCAAGCGCTCGCGCCTGTACGGGCTCACAACCCTGGACGAGCGAGGCGAGCTGATCCCGTCTGCCGAGGAGCACCTGGAACTCCTCGACCTGATGCTTGCGGGCGATGCGAGGGGCGCGGAGAAGTGCATGGCCAAGCACCTCGGGCATGTCCGCTCGCTCTGGGCCAAGGGCGGGACCGCGGCGAAATCCGGCAGGTAGCGGCCCGGTCGAGGCGGACCGCAGCCCAAGGCGGCGGCCAGGGCCCGATCGCGGCATCCCGCTCAAGTGGCAAAGGCGGCGGGGCCCGGCGTTTCGCCCAGTCGTCGCGGGCTCGCTCCCATCCGTCGCATCCATCGGGTGGCGGGGCGTGAGGCGGCCTCGACCGATTGCGTGTCACCCACACGCGCGTTCGGAGTGGCGCAGCCACGAATACGGGGTCTCTCTGGTTGCAGTGGTCAGTTCCGGTATCGGGTGACCCACGGACGCGGAGAGAAAGCGAGCGGCCGCCTATGGCGAGAAGACATCAGGCGCTGCGTACTCCACGGGCCGCGGGCCTGGTGGGCATCATCTTCGCTCTGCTGCTCGGCGCCTGCATCATTCTGGTCCGCCTGACGCTGCCTGGCGACCCGGGTGATGTGAGCGGCGACTGGTTCTCCGACGCCTCGCGTCGGCGCACGGTGCAGACGGCGCTCGGCCTTGTCCCGTTCGCGGGCATCTTCTTCCTGTGGTTCATGGGCGCTGTACGCGCACGTATCGGGGATGCGGAGGACAAGTTCGTCGCCACTGTCTTCCTGGGCAGCGGTCTGCTCTTCGTGGCGACCCTCTTCGGTGCTGCGGCGGCAGCGGGAAGCCTGCTGGCCTCGGCGGGTGTGTCGGGGGCCGGCTCCGGGCAGCAACTGCAGTCCTTCGGCCAGCACTTCACCTACGGCCTTCTGACGACCTATTCGATGCGCATGGCAGCGGTGTTCGCCCTGTCGACCTCCTCCATCGGGCACCAGCTCGGAGTCTTTCCCCGATGGCTGTCCCTCCTGGGCTATCTCGTCGCCCTGACACTGCTCTTTGTGACGGACAGCATCGCCTGGTCGGAGCTGGTCTTCCCGCTGTGGGCCCTGGTTGTCAGCCTGCACATCCTTGTGGCCGGTCTGCGCCGGCCGTCCGCATCGGCCTCCTCGTCATGACGCGCTGTTCCCTGGCGTTGCGGGCCCATGACGCTTCTGGCCCGTCTGTGCTCGCGACAACACGACAACACCCGCAGGCTGAGGCATAGAACCGCTGGAAGGGCGCTCCTTGATGAGGCTTGTCGTCGATCTGAACCGCTGCCAGGGATATGCGCAATGCGCGTTCCTCGCACCCGATGTCTTCGCCATGCACGGCGACGAGGCACTGCTGTACAACCCGCAGGCCGACGCCGAGCAGAGTGAGCCCCTGGCGCGTGCCGTGGCCGCGTGCCCCGTCCAGGCCATCCTCGTGGAGGGCCTGGACGAAACGGCCGGTGTGCCCACCGCGCCCGGTGAGGAGGCATCCCGTGGACGGTGACCGCCAGCTGGAATGGTTGAGGCGCGAGGGACGGATCGTGATCGTCGGCGCCTCACTGGCCGGCTTGCGGGCCGCGGAGACGCTGCGGGACGAGGGCTTCGCCGGTTCGCTCACGCTGATTGGCGACGAGCCGTACGAGCCGTACGACCGGCCGCCCCTGTCCAAGCAGGTCCTGCTGGGGAAGGCGGCCGCCGACCGCACCGCGCTTCCCCGGCGACGGGACCTCGACGCGCAGTGGCGCCTCGGGGTCGCGGCCACCGGTCTCGACCTGGCGGCGAGGCACGTGCAACTCGCCGACGGCGACGAGGTGGCGTACGACCGGCTGCTGATCGCGACCGGTGTGCGGGCCCGTCCGTGGCCGAACGAGAGCGAGGCGGAGCTCGACGGGGTCTTCGTCCTGCGCACCCGCGACGACGCGGCCCGGCTGCACAGCCGGCTCGCACGGGGTCCACGCCGGGTGCTCGTGATCGGCGCGGGATTCACCGGCTCGGAGATCGCCTCCGCCTGCCGGGAGCGGGGAATTGCGGTCACCGTCGCGGAACGCGCCGCCGCGCCGCTGGTCGGTGCCCTCGGCGGTGTGATCGGCGATGTGGCCGCACAGATGCAGCGCGAACAGGGCGTGGACCTGCGCTGCGGTGTCATGGTCACCTCGCTGGAGGGTGACTCCGCAGGGCGCGTGCGCTCCGCCCACCTGTCCGACGGCGCCGAGGTCGAGGCGGACATCGTGGTCGTCTCGCTCGGCTCGACCCGCAACACGGAATGGCTGGCCGGATCCGGGCTGGGTGCGGGCCCCCGTGGCATCGCGTGCGACGCGGGATGCCGGGCCTTCGACATCCAGGGCCTTGTGACCGACGACGTCTTCGTCGCCGGCGACGTGGCGAGGTCCCCGCACCCGCTGTTCGGGTACCAGTTCCTGTCCCTGGAGCACTGGGGCAACGCCGTCTCGCAGGCCGAGACCGCCGCGCACAACATGGTCAGCGCCGGCGCGGACCGCCGCCCGCACATGTGGGTGCCGGCCTTCTGGTCCTCCCAGTTCGGGGTGAACATCAAATCGGTCGGGGTGCCGTCCATGGGCGAGGAGATCCTCATCAGTCAGGGTGCGCTGGCGGAGCGCAAGTTCACGGGAGTGTACGGATACCAGGGACGCGTCATCGGCGCCGTCAGCTTCGACAACTCGCGGTGGCTGCCGTTCTACCAGCGGCTGATCGAGTCGACCGCGCCGTTCCCGCCGCCGTTCCCGACCCTGGACAGGCGCTCCGACGGACAGCGCTCGCTCCCGGCCGATTTCCCCGACCCCTCCGTGCCCACCCACGGCCCGACCGTCACCGTCAGCGGCTACTCGCCCGCCGACCGGCGGATGGTCTTCACCCCCAGCCGATGACGACCGCGAGCCGTCCGACGACCGCGGGCCGTCCGACGGCGGCCCCTCCCGTCCGGGTCCGTCCGGGGCCGGACCACTCCACCGCCCGAGCCGTCTCCGGCGACGCCTCCACGGCCGGCGCCCACGCCCACAAGGACCCGTCATGACGTCACTCCTGCGGCAGATCACCGACTATTCCAACCGCGCCAACCCCTACCCCCTCTACGCGGAGCTCCGAAAGACGCCGGTGGCCCACGACGAGGACGGCCCGTACGTCATCAGCACCTACCACGAGATCGAGAGCCTGCTGCACGATCCGCGGATCAGCTCCGAGGCCCGCAATCTCTCCGCGCCGGTGGCCGACGAGCTGCAGCAGCCGGAGCAGGAGACGAGCCTGCCGCCCGGCTTCCTGCGGCTCGACCCCCCGGAGCACGACCGGATGCGCCGTATGACCAACCGCCCCTTCGGGCCGCCGCACAGCCCCCGGCGCGTCGAGGGCATGCGCCCGGAACTGGGTGAGATCGTCTCCGGTCTCATCGACGGTCTCGCGAACGACGGCGGCATCGACCTGGTCGACCAGTTCTCCTACCCCTTCCCCGTCACGGTGATCTGCCGACTGCTCGGTGTGCCGCGTGAGGACGAGGCACGCTTCCACACCTGGGCCGACACCCTCGCCGCCAGCCTGGATCCCGCCCCGAGCGAGGACCTCGCCGAGCGGGACCGCATCGCGAAGGAGGCCAGGACGCAACTGGGCATGTACCTGGCCGGGCTGATCGAGGAGCGGCGCAAGTCGCCGCGTGACGACATGCTCTCCGCACTGGTCAACGGTGGTGGACCGGACGGAGCCATGACGACGATGGAGGTGCTCAGCACCGCGGCCCTGCTGCTGATCGCAGGCCATGAGACGACGGTCAACCTGATCACCAACGGGATGCTCACCCTGCTGCGCCACCCCGATGTCCTTCAGCGCCTGCGGGACGAGCCGCGCCTGGCCGTGCCGATCGTGGAGGAACTGCTGCGCTACGAACCGCCGGTGCAGTTGCTGCCGCAGCGCACACCGATCGCCGACATCGAGGTCCGCGGTGTCACCATCCCCAAGGGATCGTCGTTGTGGCTGGTTCTGGCGTCGGGCAACCGCGACCCGCAACGCTTCGAGGACCCCGACCGCTTCGACCCGGACCGGAAGGACATCCAGCACCTGGGACTCGGCAGCGGTATCCACAGCTGCTTCGGCGCGCCGCTGGCCCGCCTCGAGGCCCAGATCGCCCTGTCCGAACTCGCCCGCAGGCTCGACAATCCCCGCCTGGTGGAAGATCCTCCGCCGTATCGCCACAACGCAGTCCTGCGGGGACCCCGCCATCTGAACATCGAGTTCGACGGCCTGCGCGCGTAGGCCCTGTCCGGCCGAGCGGACCGGTGCCCCACCCGCTTGTGGCGAATGGGGCACCGGGATCGCCTGTCAGCACTCGGTCGTGACCGAGACCTGGCCGAAGCCATGGGCGGTGTGCGGGCTGAGGCAGACGTGCTCTGCCCGGGGCCGCTGGACTGTCACCGTTTCTTGACGGCGCCGCAGTCGCCGGCGGCGCACTTGCTCAGCCAGCTTGCGAAATCGGCGTCGTAATTGGTGCCGATGGTGCTGGTGAGCAGGGTGCGGGCGGCGTTCCAGTTGCCGGTGCGGTAGTGGCCGAGCAGGGTGGTCACGTCCTGGGGGTGAGACTGGATCAGGTAGCGGACGGCCAGGTAGCCCCACTGGTAGATCCGGGTGGTGTCGGAGTTGTCGTAGGTGGTGTCGACGAGCTGGCTGAGCTTGTAGGTGTTCTTGCCCGCCTCGGTGATCGCCTTGTCGTAGGTGACGTTGCGGTACGAGTAGGAGATGTACTCGGCGAAGCCCTCCACCCACATCACCGTCGGGGTGGTCATCCCCGCTTCGAAGTCGCCGTACATGTCGAAGCGGCCGTCGAGGTAGTGGGTGTACTCGTGGTTGAGGTTCCAGATCTGGAAGTCGGGGCGCAGCCACTCCGCCTCGTAGGCGATGAAGCGCGGCAGGTTCCCGGCCTGGGCCGGGTCGCCTTCCAAGTACATGCCGCCGTTGTCGGTGGAGATGCCGTAGAGGACCCCGGCGTAGGTCTTGTAGTCGGTGCTGGAGTCGAAGGCGACCACTTCGAGGGTGGTGTTGTTGTCGTCCTTGACCGGCCCGCTGTCCTTGACGATGCCGTGGAAGTAGGTGTCCTGCTTGAGGAGGCTGTCGCAGCTGGCCGACAACTCGGTGTCGGTCATCTGCTGGGCGAGGATCTTCAGGCTCGGACCGCAGGTGTGCTTGACCTTCAGCACGGCGTCGCGCACCCGGTTCTGCAGGTCGCAGGTGCCGTAGGAGGAGCAGTTGGCCTTGTCGAACTCGTCCGTCATCTCGGCCACGCCGACCCAGAGCGCGGCGGTGCGGCCGGTGATTTCGCTGCGGTCGAGCAGTTGCTTGGCCAGCGGGCTGACGGTGGGCTGGAGCACCGAGTGCTGCAGGAAGCGTCCCAGTTCACGCCCGGCGTTGCTGGTCAGGTAGGCCTTGTCGGTGCCGAGCAGGTCGTCGTGGGTGACGGCGAAGTCGCGAAGTACGGTCAGGATGCTCGGGTCGGCCTGCACGGCGGACACGAACTCCGGAAACTGGTGGCCGCGGAACAGGATGGTGTAGGTGTTGTTGACCGCCGCGAGCATCGACCAGGAGCCGTCGTACGAGGAGTCGTAGTCGGTGAGCAGGCGCTTGACCACGCTGAGGTAGCGGGCGTTCTCCCCAGCGCTGTCGACCAGGGTGACCGCCTCGGACAGGATGGCGCCGTTGCCGTCGTTGACGTCGAAGGCGCGGGGCGAGGCGTAGAAGGCATCCAGGCTGCCCTGGATGGCGCTCTTCAGCGCCGGGCCGTAGTCGCCGACGGTTGCCGGCTGATTCCACTGCACGTAGTACCCGGCACGCAGGTACAGCACGACCTGGGCGGCCGAAGTGCTGTTGTCGCCAGGGTAGTTGGCGGCTGTTTCGCGCAGTGCGTCCGCCACCGTGACCATCTGTTCCTCACGGAAGAGGTCCTTGGCGTTCGAACCGGTCACGTTGAAGAACGTGTTGATACAGGTGGTTTCCGAGTCCTTGATCTGCGCGATCAGGGCGCTGCCGGTCTTCGAGGTGAAGTCGCTGACGTTGCAGTCCGCCGCGGCCCTCGGTGCGGCCTTGGTGCGCCGAACGGCATCCAAGGTACTGCGGAGCGGGGGGCGGTCGGCCGCGTCCGCGGTCTGCTTCATCGCCCGCGCGGCGTCGGGGGCGAGCGCGGTGGCATCCGAGGTGGGGGTGGCCGGCTGCGGGGCGGGGGCCGACGTCGGCTTGAGGGCCTTGGCCCCGACTGGGGTGGCCTGCCCGGTGGGGGTGAGCAGGGTGAGACCCAGGCAGGCGATCAGGGCGGCTATCAGTAGGCGAGCGAACGCTCTTGTTGTGGGGGAACTGCGCATGAGGGTGGCCTCCAGGCCGGTCGGCGGTGTGGGGTCCGCGGACCGTGGTGACAGCGGGAGTTGGACATTCCCAGAGCTGTCATGCCCACGGAAAATGTGAAGGTACAA
Source organism: Streptomyces lunaelactis (assembly GCF_003054555.1). Lineage (NCBI taxonomy): Bacteria > Bacillati > Actinomycetota > Actinomycetes > Kitasatosporales > Streptomycetaceae > Streptomyces > Streptomyces lunaelactis. The sequence goes on from NZ_CP026304.1 coordinate 6,607,512, forward strand.
TTTCACAGTTCACATGGCAAGGGAAGGGTCCCGCAGGCTATATCAAAGCTGACGTACCATCAGAGATTGCCACTTTGCGGGGCCGGTGGTAGCCGCATGATCAGCAGGACCTCCGGACCGCCATCGGCGATGCCGGGGAGTAGCGGCGGATGTTCGCGCTCCAGAAGCACGGAACCATGCCGGCAGCTTGATCGAGGAGTCCATGCGGCGGTGGGAGCAGCCGCCAGACGATGCGGAGGGGCGTTTGCGGGACCCTGGCCCGGAAATGCACTGCTCAGCTGCGCGCTGCGGGTTCGGTTGTCGTTCCTCGGCTGAGGTCCGCGCGGCGAGCGGCGGCATGGGCAGCGTGACGGGCCGTGGCGCCGTTGTGCGATCACGGCCCGTCACATAGCGGCGAGGTCCGACAGTCGGCGGGCCTTTCCGGCCCGCCGCGGTGTCAGGTGGACCAGATGACTCCGCCGTTGTGAAGAATGACGACCTTGCCGTCCGCCCGCAGGACCAGCTGGGCGTTCTCGTGGCCGTGGCTCTTGGAGGCCCAGATGGGGCGGTCGTCGGCGTTGTGGATGACGAGGTTGCCGTCCTGCTGGAAGATTGCCCGGTGGTTGGCGCCGAACGTCATGGCCGCCCAGATGGGCTTGCCCTTCTCGTTGTAGACGACGAGGTTGCCGTCGCTCTGCATGACCATGCGGATGCGGTTGGTGGACCAGGCCTGTCCGACCTGCAGGACACTGGCCGCGTAGACGGTCTTCGTGCCCCAGTTCGGCTTCGGGGTCGCCTTGGCCTTCTTCTCGGGCGAGTTGCTCGCCTTGGGGCTCGGCGAGGGCGCAGCAGGCTGGACGACGGCGACCTTCGGAGCCTTGCTCTTCTTCGGCTTCGCCTTGCTCGGGGACGAACTGGGCTTCTCGGCCACGTAGTCGTCGAGCACGGCGGGGGCGGAGCTCGCGTTCAGGACGGTGTCGGAGTCCGCGGCCAGCCCCTTGGCGGAGTCGGGTCGCTCGTCATTCGCGCTCCCCACCAGCAGCAGGGGTATGGCGACCAGGACGGCGCCGGCGATCGCGGCCCCCGCCAGGATCGGCTTGCGGGGGCGTCCTGTGTCGGTACCGGTGGCGGCCTTGACGTCAGGCGGCGCCGTTCCGACGGCCGCCGCCACGGCGACGCCCTCCTCGGGCTCCTCGGCGGGCTTGGCGGCGGCCGGGGGCGGGGCGGCGGCGGTGGCGGTCGCGGCAGCGGTCTCGCCGCTCGGGGCAGTGCCTGACTCCGCCTTGGGGGCCGCGGCGGGGCTCGGGGCCTGCTCGTCCGGTGCCGAGGACGGGGGTGGCGACCCGGCCTCCTCTGCGCGGGCGGCGGCCGCCTCCGCGTTCGCGCCGGGGGTGTGGTGCTGGGGGGACATGCGGTACTCCTCCTCGGTGGCGGAGCTGTCGGTGGTGGGCACGGGCCCGCACAGCGGCCGGGCCGGACGAACGCCCGTCGGCGCGGCGGGCTTTGGGCAAGTGCCGCGTCGAGTGAGCCGGTTCGGCTCTCGGTCCTGGTCGTCGAGTTCCGCGTGACCCTCCGCGGCGGCGGCCGCGGACCGGTCCGAGCCTTTCCGGGCTGCGAACCTTTGCGAACCTTTCCGAGCCGCGAAGTCCTCCCGTACAGCCCTGGCTTGGACGTCCGGGCGGAAGGCATGTGTACGTCGACGGGTCCGATGGCACACCCAACTTAGCCCGTCACAGGGGCGACAGCAGCACTCCCAGCCCCAACCGCCCCACCGCTTTGTCCACCCACGCCTCACTGGTCCTCAAAAGTTCACCGACCGGGCAGCAAACGGGCACGCGGGGGCCCTGATACGGACATGACCCGGTCGCCCACGGGCGGGGCGCGTGTGGCATCCTGTTGGCTCCCCGATCTGATCAACGTCGAGGTGCGCGCATGGCGCGCGGCACCCAAGAATTCGTACGGACCGAAGAGTTCAGGTGAAAATGCGGCCCGGAGAACGGCAAGAGGGCAGGCATGATGCCTTGTCCGTGGTGCCTGACGGCTCCGGCCCGACCGCCGCTTCCGAGCCAGTCGTTGCCGACGTCACCGAGACCACCGAATTCGCGGACACGCCCGAGATACCCGAGGCCGTGCGGGCCGCCGCCCGCCGGGCGCCGGGGCACTGGATCGGCGTGGTCGACCCGGAGTGGACCGAGGAGCGGACGCCGCCGGAGTGGGCGGTGCTGGGGGAGTGGCAGTCGGACGAGGACGGGGGCGTGGGGGACTACCGCGCCAACCCGGCGTACCGGCCCTCGGCCCGGGTGCTCGGCTGGCCGGAGCCCAGCGACCCGGTGGACGCGGCGGCGCAGCGTGCCGCCACCGGTTACGGCTCGGTGGACGAGGCGCTCGCGGCGCTCGCGGAGGCGGAGATCACAGTGGTGCGCGGGCCGGATGGCGGGCCGCTCACGGCCACCGGCCTGGACGGGGCACCGGTGGTGCTGTTGTTCACCTCGCCGGTACACGAGTTCATGTCCGCGGCACTTCGACATGACACGCTTCCCGCACGCGAGTTGGCCCGTTCACTGAGTGCTTCGGGCACCCGGTTGCTGGCGAACGCCGGAGCCGCGGCCCCCTTGCTTGTCCCGGCGGACAGTCTTCTCGATCCCGTACGTGTGCCGGGTGCCGAGGGGGCGCCCGCAGCAGAGGCCGTGACGGTGGAGAGCTCCGGCGGCCCCTCCGGCTCGGCGGACCGCACCGGCCCTGCGGCCGCGGCCCGGACCGACAGCTCTCCTGAACCCTGGCCCCACACCACAGGGAGGACCACGTGACACGTTCGGCCCCACAACCCCCCATCTCCCCGTGTGCCGAGCCCGGTTCCGACGGCGAGGAGACGGCCGCGACCGCAGCCGTCGCCGAGCCCGCACCCGCACCCGCACCCAAGACCGAGCCCAACTCTGAGCCCGCGGAGGCGAAGAGCGGAGCCGAGGCCGGTACGAAACTTGCCGCGGCCGAGGAGACGGCCGCACAGGGCAGCACCACAGAGCCCGAAGGCGGCGCCGGCTCCGAGACCGGCACCAACTCCGAGACCGGCACCAGCTCCGAGAGCGGGGCGGCCTCCGGCAGTCAGTCCGAAGCCGAAGGCGACCCCGGTGCCGCCGCGGCCGCCAAGAGCCGGCTGCCGGCGCTCGTACGGACCATGACCGTGACCGCGATCGACCGGCCGCAGCAGCAGGCCGGACCGGTGGGGCGGCCGGGTAAGGCGGTGCTGGCCGGGGCCGCGGTCGCGGGGGCGCTGCTCGTGGCGGTGCCGTTCATGATGCTCGGCGGGAACGACGACAAGGACCGCAGAGGGCCGGCGTCGGCGGGAACAGTGCTCGGCGGGAACGCGCAGGACGCACCGGGCGAGTTCGCTACGACCACACCCGACACCGGTTCCTCCGGCGACGGCAAGAAGGACCCCGACCAGCAGGGCAAGCAGAAGGAGCCGGTGAAAGAGGCTTCCGCGTCCGCTCCGGTGAAGGGCGGGGACAAGGGCGAGGGCCGGCCGAAGGACGCCGGTACGAAGGACCAGCCGGAGAAACAGAGCGGCGGGAAGACGTCCGATGGCCGCAAGGACCAGCCCGCGAAGGCCGGTTCGGGCGTGACTCTCAGTGCCCCCGTCTCCCTGCGCAGTCACCTCTCGGGCCGTTGCATCGACGTACCGGGCGGCGACTTCAGCGACGGCAAGCAGCTGATCGTGTGGGACTGCAACAACGGCCCCGCGCAGAGGTGGCAGTTCGCCTCCGACGGCACCGTCCGCATCAAGGGCAAGTGCCTGGACGTGGCCAACGCGAACTACAACGACGGCACCCCCATCCAGATCGCCTGGTGCAGTGGCAACGCCGCCCAGAAGTTCGTCCTGAACGCCAGCCACGACCTGGTCAACACCGTTGTCGGCAAGTGCGTCGACATCAAGGACAACAACCGGGGCAGCGGGGCCCGGCTGCAGCTGTGGAGCTGCGCGGGGACCGACAACCAGAAGTGGAGCGTCTGACAGGACGCCCGCAGACCGAGAACACCGCTCTCGGCACTCGCCCGCCCCCAGGGCGAGGCATGATGGCACCGTCGGCTCGCCGACACGCGCCCCCGGACGAGGGGGTGCCCACTGCAGACGCCCCCGTGGCAAGGAGGTTGGTGCGTGTCGCGCCAGGTACTGACCGTCGGTCCGGGGGACCGCTACCGGACGATCGGTGAGGCACTCGCGGCCGCCCGTACCGGCGCACTCATCAGCGTCCGGCCCGGGACATACGCGGAGAACCTGGTGATCAACACCAGGGTCACCCTCACCGCCGCCGAAGGGCGGGGGACGGTGGAGATCCGCCCGCGCTCGGGCAGCGTGATCGCGCTGCGCGCCGACGCCGTGATGCTCTCCGAACTGACTCTGCGCGGCGGCGACGCCGAACTGCCGGCCGTGGACGTGCGGCGCGGGCAGGCCGCCCTCGACGGCTGTGAGGTCGTCGGCGCCGCCTGGACCGCGATGCTGGCCGGCGGAACGGGTTCACTCGCGCTGCGGGAGTGCCGGGTGAGCAACCCGCAGGGCGCGGGCATCGTGGTCACCTCGACCACGCCAACCACCGTTGAGTCCTGCACCTTCGAACACCTGGGCACCAGCGGCCTGGTCATCGCGGAGCAGGGCGAGGCACGCATCCGCGGTTGCACGGTCCGCGACGCCCGCGGCAACGGCCTGCTCGCCAACGGCGAGGCCCGCGGCACCGTCGAGGACTGCGACATCTCCTCCACCGACAAACCCTCCATCGCCCTGGAGCAGAACTGCTCCCTCTCGGTGGTCCGCACCGTGGTGCACGACACCAGCACCGGCGTGCACCTGAGCAGCGGGGGCCGTACGACGCTGGAGGACGTCCGCGTCACCGGAGCGTCCGGGAACGGCATCACACTGGCCCAGGGCACCGACCCGGTACTGCGCCGCTGCCGCGTCTCGCGTACGCGCGGCCACGGCGTGCTCGTCACCGACCGGGCGCGCGGCACCTTCGAGGACTGCTGGGTGGACGGCGCGCAGGGCGCGGCGCTGCGGGTCGCGGGAGCCGCCTCCCCGGCCCTGACCGGCCTGACGGTCCGCGACTGCGACCAGACCGGGCTGCTCCTGGAGGAGGACTCGGCGCCGGAGCTGGACCGCCTCGAGGTGATCGGCGGCTCGCCCGCGATCGCGGTGCGCGGCGGTGCCAACCCGCTGCTGCGACGGGCCCGGCTGGTGGAACCCTCCGGTGACGGCATCTCAACCGCCAAGGACGCCCGCGGCCGCGTAGAGGACTGCGAGATCGTCCGGCCGAAGGGCGCGGGTGTACGCGTCGCCTCCGGCAGCACCCTCTACCTGGCCGGTGGCGGAGTCTCCGACACGGCCACCAGCGGTCTGGTCGTGGAGGACGGCGGCAACGTCACCGTCCGCGACTTCCGCGTCGAGATATCCGGCGAGGAGGGTGTGGTCGTCGCCACAGGCGGCGAGCTGACCGCCAACCGCACCGCGGTGCACGCCCCCAAGGGCCACGGTTTCCTCCTCCGCGAGGGCGCGCTCGCCTCGCTCAGCGGCTGCGAGGTCTCCGGCGGCGCCCAGGACGGCTTCCGGGTGGAGTCCACGGCGCCGGTGTCCCTGGTGAACTGCCTCGCCCGGGAGAACTTGGGCGGCGGCCTGGTGCAGACCGCGCCCGGCGACCGGCTGGCCGTTGAGGGCCTGAACAGCACCGGCAACGGCAAGCGGGACGCGTGGGGCAGCGGCAGCGCCGAGAACACCGACCCGGCCGGCTCCGGCGCCGCGGACGGGCCCCTGCCGGACCGCGCGGACGGCCCGCTCGGTGCCCTGAACGCGCTGATCGGCCTGGAGAACGTCAAGCAGCAGGTGCGCACCCTGGTCAACCTGACGCAGCTCGCCCAGCGCCGCGAACAACTCGGCATGTCGGCCCCGCCGATGGGCCGGCACCTGATCTTCGCCGGTCCGCCCGGCACCGGTAAGACCACCGTCGCCCGCCTGTACGGGGCGATCCTCGCCGAACTGGGTTCGCTGCGCAGCGGGCACCTGGTGGAGGTCTCCCGAGCCGACCTGGTCGCGCAGGTCGTCGGCGGTACCGCGATCAAGACCACCGAGACCTTCCAACGGGCGCTCGGCGGTGTGCTGTTCATCGACGAGGCGTACACGCTCGCCTCGGACAGCGGCAACGGCGGCGCCGACTTCGGCCGTGAGGCGGTGGACACCCTGCTGAAGCTGATGGAGGACCACCGCGACGACGTGGTGGTGGTCGCGGCCGGCTACTCCCGCGAGATGGAGTCCTTCCTCGGCTCCAACCCCGGCTTGGCTTCCCGCTTTTCGCGGACCGTCGAGTTCGAGAACTACTCGGTGCCCGAACTGGTCGCGATCATGGAGAACATGTGCGCCCAGCACCAGTACGAGCTGGGCGAGGGCACCGCGGCGGCGCTGGCCGCGCACTTCGAGGCGATGCCTCGGGACAGCGGCTTCGGCAACGGCCGTGCCGCACGCGGAGTGTTCGAGGAGATGGTGGACAGACAGGCGGTCCGGCTCGCCACCCTGCAGCAGGTCGGTGAGCACGACCTGCGGCTGCTGCTGCCGGAGGACGTCTCCGCCACCGCCGGCGCGTTGGCCGCCGAGACCGCGGCCCCGGCCGACGACCCGCTGACCCGCCTCGGCGACATGATCGGCCTGGCCGAGGTGAAGCGCGAGGTCGCGGACCTGGTCAACCTCATCACCACCGCCCGCCACCGTGCCGCCGCCGGGCTGCCGGTGCCCTCCCTCAGCAACCACCTGGTCTTCACCGGCCCGCCCGGTACGGGCAAGACCACCGTCGCCCGCCTCTACGGGGAGATCCTGACCCAGCTCGGCATCCTCGACCGGGGCCAGCTGATCGAGGCGGCCCGCGCCGACCTGGTCGGCCGCTACATCGGCCACACCGCCCAGCTGACCCGCGAGGTCTTCGAACGAGCCCGCGGCGGCGTGCTGTTCATCGACGAGGCGTACACCCTCACCCCGCGCGGCGGCGGCGCCGACTTCGGCCAGGAGGCCGTGGACACCCTGCTGAAGCTGATGGAGGACCACCGCCACGAGGTGGTCGTCATCGTCGCCGGCTACACGGACGAGATGGATCGCTTCCTCGCCTCCAACCCGGGCCTGTCCTCCCGCTTCCCGCGCCGGATCTCCTTCGCGGACTACTCCTCCGAGGAACTGGTCACCATCGTGCGGGCCCAGGCCTCGAGCATGGGCTACGAGTGCGGAGCCGGCACCGGCCCGCTGCTCAAGGAGTACTTCGACTCGCTGCCCCGGGACCGCTCCTTCGGCAACGCCCGCCTGGCCCGTCAGGTGGTCGAGTCGATGGTCACCCGCCAGGCGGGGCGGCTCAGTTCACTGGCCACACCCACTCTGGACGACCTGCGCATCCTGCTCCCCGAGGACGTCGTGTCCGAGGCACCGAAGGCGGCTCCCCGATGAGGATGCCCGCCCGCGGGGTGGCCCGCCTGCTGTCCGGCACCGGACTCGCCGCCGCGCTGCTGCTGCCCACGGCCGTCCCGGCCCAGGCGGCACCCCTGTCGCGCCTGCCGGCGGCCGACGGGAAGAAGGGCCAGGAACTGCCCGGCATGCCCTCCGCGCTCGATCCGGACGCGGATGCGGTCACCTGCACCCCCGCGTCCCGCGAGAAGGCGAAGAAGCAGGACTGGTCGCGCCAGCGCCTCGACCTGGACCGGCTGCACCAGTACAGCACCGGCGCGGGCGTGACCGTCGCCCTGATCGACACCGGTGTCGTCCCGGGCGCCGCCGGGCTCAGCGGCAGGGTCACCGCCGAGGGCACGGCCGGCGACGACTGCGTCGGCCACGGAACCTTCATGGCCGGGCTGATCGCCGGGACCGGCGACGGCGGTTCGCGTCTGACCGGTGTCGCCCCGGGCGCGAAGATCCTGGCCCTGCGCGGTACCGACCAGCGCGGTCAGGCGAGCGCCGACCTCGTCACGCAGGCGCTGCGCGAGGCGACCGAGGCCGGAGCCGACGTCATCGCCGTCGCGGCGTCCCTGCCGCGTCGTGACGCGGAACTGACCCGTGCGGTCGCCGACGCCCGCCGTGAGGGCGCGCTGGTGGTCGCCGCGGCCACCCCGGACCCGCCCCGGGGCGGCACCGACGAAATCCCGTCGCGCACCTACTGGCCGGCCGGTGAACCCGGGGTCCTCTCGGTCGCCGACATGCTTCCCGGCGGTGTCCGCCCGGACAACTCCCTGGCCACCAGAGGCATCGACCTGGCCGCCCCCGGCGCCGGGGTGGTCTCCGGCGGCCCGCGCGGCGACGGCCACTACCTCGGCGCCGGCGCCTCGGTGGCCACCGCCTACGCCGCAGGGGCCGCCGCGGCAGTCCGCGCCGTCCGGCCCGACGACTCGCCCGACGCCGTCGCGCGCCGTCTCACCGCCACCGCCTACCCCGCCGACATCCCCCAGCTGGACCCGTACGCCGCCGTCACCACGGTCCTCGGCGACTCGGGTACGGCTGCCGGCGCCGAGCGCGCCGCGGACCCCGTGGCCGTCCGCGACACCTCGGCCGCCGACCGCGCCACCGACCGAGCCATGCTTTTCGTCCTCCTCGGCACCGCAGGCGTCCTCGCCATCCTGTGGGCCGCCTTCGCCCTCCCCAGGGCCCGCGCCCGGGGCTGGCGTCCGGCGGGAGCGGGCGGCACGGACAAGGACTGAACGGAGCTGCGGGTGGGGTGCCCCTTGGCGCCCCACCCGCAGGCCCGTACGGCCGGCCCCGGCAACTCGCAGGTGCCGGCCGTACGTTGTTCCCGACCAGTTGCCGACGCCGAAACGCCGGCTCGAGAACTCGCCGGTCACCCATCGGTCGCGGCCGTCCACCAGCGCCGTACAACCGGCCCGGAACCGGCAGCGGGGGCCACCTCAAGTGGCCCCCGCTACGGGTTCCGTACGTACCCTTCGCGCTCGTGGTCCCTCAGTCCGCCTGGCCCTGGGGCTCCTCCACCAGTGCCGTCTGCATCAGCTTCGCCCGGCGACGGGCGATGTGCAGGCCTCGGCCCGGAGGGAGGTTCCGAGGCTTCGCGTTGCCGAACAGACGGCCCTCCGTGGGCGGGCAGGAGAGGAGGACGGCGGGGTTGTTGGCCTCGTCGAGGCGGCGGATGAGTCCGTCGCTGAGGCCGCGGCCGGCGCCCATGGCACTGCGGGCGACCACCAGGTGCAGGCCCATCTCGAAGCCGAGCGTCAGGTACTCGAAGAGCGGCTCCATGGGGCTCTGGAACGAGCTGCCGGAGACCATGTCGTAGTCGTCGATCAGGATGAACAGACGCGGGCCGGTCCACCAGTCGCACTTGCGCATGCGGCTGGGGGCGATGTCGGCGCCGGGGACGCGGGTCTTCATCGCCGTGGCCGCGCCCTCGATGGTCTCCTTGAGGTTGTCCAGGGAGATCACGTGCCCGATGCGGTACTCCTCGGGGACGGTGTCCACCAGGGTGCGGCGATAGTCCACCACGATGATCTTCGCCTCGGCGGGGGAGTAGCGGGCGGTGATGCCCGCGGTGATGCCGCGCAGCAGGTTGGTCTTGCCGCTCTCGGTGTCGCCGACCACGATCAGGTGCGGGGTGCGGCTGAAGTCGTGCCAGACCGGTTCCAGGGCGTCCTGGTCGATACCGAGAGGCAGGCGCATGCCGCCGCCCTCGGTGGACTCGGGCGCGGGGAGTTCGGCGAGCGGGAGCCGGTGCGGCAGCATCCGCACCTGCGGGGCCGGTGCGCCGGACCAGTGCCGGGCGACCTCGGTGACCAGGTGGGCGACGCCCTCGCCGAGGTCCTCGAGGGAACCGCTGCCGTCCAGCCGGGGCAGGCCGGCGAGGAAGTGCATCTTGCTGTCGGCGGTGATGCCGCGACCGCCGCTGCGCGGCACCGAGCGGGCCTTGCGGGTGTCGATCTCGGAGTCCATCGGGTCACCCATCCGCAGTTCCAGGCGGGTGGCGGACTGGTCGCGCACCTGCGCGGACAGCTCCACCCAGCGGGTCGTGGTGATGAGCAGGTGGATACCGTAGTTGAGGCCGCGGGCGGCCAGTTCGTTGAACTTCGGGATCAGGTCGTCGTAGTCCTGGCGGACCGTCGACCAGCCGTCGACCACCATGAACACATCACCGAACGGCTCGTCGGGGAACTCCCCGGCTGCCCTGCGGCGGCGGTAGGACTGCATGGAGTCGATGGTGTGGTCCACGAAGAACTGCTCGCGCCGGGCGAGCAGCGTCATCACCTCGGCGACCGCCCGGTACACCCGCTCCGGGTTGAGCCGCGCCGCGACGCCGCCCACGTGCGGCAGCGCGGCGAGCTGCGAGAGGCCGCCGCCGCCGAAGTCCAGGCAGTAGAACTGGATTTCGGCGGGGGTGTGGGTGAGGGCGAGGGCGCCGATCAGGGTGCGGGTGATTGTGGACTTGCCGCTCTGCGAACCGCCCGCGATGGCGACGTGGCCGCCTGCCCCGGACAGGTCCACGATCAGCGGGTCGCGGCGCTGCTCGAAGGGCTTGTCCACCAGGCCGACCGGAACCCGCAACTTGCCGGTGCCGGACCAGCCGGTAGCGGTGAGGCCGCGCTCGGGGTCCGGAGCGATGCCGGGCAGCAGGGCGTCCAGCGGGGACGGCTCGTCCAGCGGAGGCAGCCACACCTGGTGGGCGGCGGGGCCCGAGTCGCGCAGCCGGTCGAGGGCCACGGCGAGCAGCGTCTCCTCGTCCTCCTCGCTCTCCTCGGTCTCCGGCTCCGGTTCGGGCGCCGCCTCCAGCGTGCGCGGCACCACCCAGCCGCTGGTCCACGGCACCACCTGGCTGGCCACCCGTGCCTGCACCACCGCGCCGGTGCGACGCCGGTAGGTGCCGGAGGAGTAGGCCGCCCGGAAGCGGGTCAGTGCCTCCACACCGGACTTCAGATAGCCGCTGCCGGGCTGGGCCGGGAGCTCATAGGCGTCCGGCACACCGAGCACGCCGCGGCTCTCCATGGCGGAGAAGGTGCGCAGGCCGACCCGGTACGACAGGTGGCTCTCCAACTGGTGCATGCGGCCCTCGTCCAGGCGCTGCGAGGCGAGCAGCAGGTGCACCCCGAGGGAGCGGCCGAGGCGGCCGATCATCACGAACAGGTCCATGAACTCCCGGTGCGTGGAGAGGAGCTCGCTGAACTCGTCGACCACCACGAACAGGCTCGGCAGCGGGGTGAGGTCGGCCCCCGCGGCGCGGGCCCGCTCGTACTCCAGGGCGGAGGTGTAGTTGCCGGCCGAGCGCAACAGCTCCTGGCGGCGCATGAGCTCGCCGTGCAGGGCATCCTGCATGCGCTCCACCAGCGCCACTTCGTCGGCCAGGTTGGTGATGACGGCGGAGGTGTGCGGGAGTTCCTCCAGGCCGAGGAAGGTGGCGCCGCCCTTGAAGTCGACCAGGACGAAGTTGAGGGTCTCGGAGGAGTTGGTCAGCGCGAGGCCGAGGACGAGGGTGCGCAGGAGCTCGCTCTTGCCGGAACCGGTGGCGCCGATGAGCATGCCGTGGGGGCCCATGCCGCCCTGCGCGGACTCCTTGATGTCGAGTTCCACCGGGCGGCCGTCCACACCGACCGCGACCGGAACCCGCAGCCGCGCGGTGCCGGTGTGCCGGGCGAAGAGCGTGGCCGGGTCGTGCCGGTGCAGGTCGGGGATGCCGAGCAGGGTGGTCAGTTCGACGTCGCTGTCCAGCGGCTGCGCGATGTCGGTGCCCAGACTGATCCGGCGGGAGGTGAGCAGCCGGGCCAGCGACTCCGCGGCGAGCGGGCCGAGCCGGTCCGGGCGGCCGAGCGGCACGGAACGCTCCTTGCGGCTGCGGTCGGTGCGCACCAGGCTCACCCGGTCGGGACCGACGGTCAGCCGCAGTGTGTTGCGGCCGGGCCGCCAGCGCAGCGCCCCGGAGACGTCGAGGACCACGGCGTTGCGGTAGCCGTGCCCCTCCCAGCGATGGCCCTCGGGGACGGTGACGCCGTCCAGGACGACGACGGTGTAGGGCTCGTCACGACCGGGGCGGGCATCCGCGTCGAAGCCGGGACGCTCGGCGAACTCGGCGCCGAGCAGGTCGTCCAGCTCGGTGAGGTCGGCGGTGATCCGGCGGACCTGACCCGCGCCGTCCTCCTCGTGCGGGTGCAACGCGTGCGGCAGCCACTTGACCCACTCCCAGTCGGGCCGCCGCTCGTCACTGACACAGACCGCGATCCACAGCTCCTCGGGCGCGTGGAACACCGCGAGCTGGGCGAGCGCGGCGCGCACGAGAGCGCGTACGGCGTCGGTCGGGTCCTCCACCGGGGCGCCGCCCTCGGCCCGGGCCCCGCCGGTCTCCCCGGCCGGCGGGACGACCGGCTCGGCGGTCGCCCGGCCCGGAGTCTCCTCGGGGCGCAGCAGGATCCGGGCCGAGGAGCGCAGATAGAGGCCGAGGGGCTGTTCCGGGACGGTGGAGTAGGCGCGGATGAAGCGGCGCAGGGCGTGGGCGCAGAGCGGTTCGAGGTCCTCCACCGGTCGGGTGGAGACCGGTTGCAGGGTGAGCGCGAGCTGCTGCTCGCCGATCGCGAGTCGGGCCTCGCCGAAGTCCTCGTCGGTCGGACGGCGCTCCCACAGCCGCGAGGTGCGGGCCAGCGAGCGCAGCGAGGCGGGGTCCGGGTGGCGCCAGGCGAGCGCACGCTGCTGCTCCACAATCGTGGCACGGACCCGCTTGCGGGTCTGCGCCAGATAGCGGAGGTAGTCACGGCGTTCGCCCTTCAGGCGCTGCTTGCGCTCGCTGGAGCGGCGCATCAGCTGCCCCAGCAGCATGGCACCGGCGGAGAGCGCCATGACGCCCATCGCCAGATACATGAAGACGCCGTTCCCGCCGCCGGGGCGCAGGAACATCAGCATCATGGACACCGACATCAGCGCCATCGGCAAATAGGTCCATATCGCCGAGGTGTCGGGCACGGTCTCGGCGAGGACCGGTGGCTCCTGAAGGGCCAATTGACCCTCGGGCATCTCCGGTCCGCGTCTGCGGGCCGGCCGGCGAAACAGCACCACACTCAAGGAACAGAACCTCCGGTTTAACTGCCTTTGTGGCCCGCACCGAATACCGGCACGCCCGGTAGCGGGAAAGACCGCACCGAGCTGATTCTCCGGGTGCCGCATGACGCGGTGAACGCCAGGGTGAATGTTTCGAGCGGATAGCGGGGACGGTCAACTCCCGTGAAGGACAACTGCATACCGGACAATGAGTCCGGTCCGCAGCACGATCCGGCGGGCGTAGGCAGTAGTCTGCATTCACGGAACGCGACCTGTCCACGTGGGATAGGCGGTCGCTGGCCGCGCGGACACAATTCCCCAGCCCGGTACGCCCCGTTCCTGGCCGCGCGGCCTTCCGTACTCTTCGCAGGTCCCCTCTCCCGGGGAAGTCCTCCTGTCAAAGCCCCCACGGAAGACGAGAGTTCAGCTGATGACCGACAGTGCGGTGGCCGAGCTGTGCCGCCTGACCGTACGTGCGCCGAGCGTCTCCGTCGATCTGGCCGTGCCCGCCGACGTGCCGGTCGCCGATCTCCTGCCGACGCTGCTCCGTTATGTGGGCGAGGAAGCCGAGGAGGCCGGTCTCGACCATGCCGGCTGGGTGCTCCAGCAACTCGGCGGCGCCCCGCTCGACGAGGAGACCACCCTCGCCCACGCCGGGTTCGCCGACGGCGCCGTGCTCTACCTGCGCCCGCACACCGAGGCGCTGCCCGAGGCCCGGCTCGACGACCTGGTGGACGGGATAGCCGACACCGCGGGCCGGAAGCTGCACACCTGGCACCCCGAAGCGGCCCGCGGACTCCTGGTGGGCACCGCGGTGGCGACCGTGGCGGCCGCCCTCGCGCTGGTGCTCTGGCCCGGGGCGACCGGCTCCGAATCCACCCAGGTCGCCTTCGCGGCCGTGACCGGGCTGCTGCTGCTCGCGGGCGCGGGCTCGGCCAGCCGCGCGGTCGGCGACCGCCTCTCCGCGACCGCGCTCGCCCTGCTCGTCGCGCCCTGCCTGGCGCTGGCCGGCTGGCTGCTGCCGGGCGGAGACCTGACCGGCCCCGACGCGGCACAGGTCGCGGGCGCACGGCTCCTCGCGGCAGGCGCGGCCGCAGCGGGCGGCGCGGTCCTCGCGCTCGCCGCCACCGCGGTCGGCGCCCAGGCCCTCTTCGCCACCGCGCTGGTCTCGGTGGCGACCGCGATCGCCGGGGCCCTGATGGGCTACACCGGCCTGGACGTAGCGGCCTCGGTGGCGCTGGTGGCGACCGTGGTCGCCCTCGCCGCCGGAGCGGTGGCACCGTTCGCCTTCAAACTGGCCGGGATGCGCCTGCCCGCGCTGCCGTCCTCAGCAAGCCAGCTCCAGGAGGGCATCGAGCCCTACGCGGGCGACGAGGTCGCCGAGCGCACCGAACTGGCCGGGCGCTGGGTCACCGCGCTCTTCGCCGCCACCGGCATCATCGCCGCGGCCGCCCTGGTCGTCCTCACCGACCACCCGAACCTGCCCGAGGTGCTGACCTCCGTCGGGCTGAGCCTGCTGCTGCTCCTGCACTGCCGCGGCCTGGTGCACATCGGGCAGCGGCTGACCCTGGCCGTACCCGGCGTCTGGGGGCTGCTGCTGCTCGCCCGCTCCTGGGCGGTGGACGACCACGGCGACGGACGCGTACTGGTCTTCGCGGTGCTGCTCGCCGCCGCGGCCGCACTCGTGATCGCCGCCTGGACGGTGCCCGGCCGCCGGGTGCTGCCGTACTGGGGCCGCGCGGCGGAACTGGCGCACACCGGCTTCGCGGTGGCGCTGCTGCCGCTCGCCCTCTGGGCGGCGGGGCTCTTCGGCTGGCTGCGCGGCCTGTTCGGCTGAGCACACCCCTACGCCGCGGCATGGAGAAGGAGTTGAGGAGAGGCCGTGCAGTCCAAACGAGACCAGGTACACGCCCACACGTTCATGATGGGCAGGCTCAGCTCGAGCCTGCTGATGGCCGACCCGGACGCCCCGGAGAGCCCGCTCGGGCGCACCACCCGGGGCGTGGTCTTCGGCGTACTGGTCACCGTCCTGATCGGCGCGGGCGCCACCGTCTACGGCCTGCTGCGCCCCGGCGGGAACGACGGCTGGCGCGACGGCAAGCACCTGGTGGTCAACCGTGACACCGGCGCCCGATATCTGTGGACCGGCACCGACGGCGTACTGCACCCCGTGCGCAACTACGCCTCGGCGAAGCTGATCGGCGGCTCCGACCTGGCGACCGCGGACGTCCGTACGCCCTCGCTGCAGGGCGTCCCGGTGGGCGCCCCGGTCGGTATCCCCGGCGCCCCGGACGTCGTGCCCCGGGCCGGCCAACTCGACGACGGCGCCTGGCACATGTGCGTCACTGGTCCTGACGGGGCGCTGCCCAACACCTCCGGCCTCGTGACGACCAGCGGGGTGGACAAGCCGGGCGCCACCACCGTGGCGGCCGGGATGCCCCTGGACTCCCGCAGCATCGGCCGCGACCGCGGTGTGCTGGTACGCGGCCCGGACGACACCGAGTACCTGGTGTGGCGGGGCAGTAGGCTGCCGCTGGACCGTGCCTCCGACGCCCGCAACGCCCTCGGTTACGGCTCCCAGCAGCCGATGCGGGTCTCGGCGGCCTTCCTCGACGCGCTGGCACCCGGCCCCGCCCTGAAGCCGCCCGCGGTGGCGGGGCGCGGCGAGGAGGGCCCCGAACTCGGTGGTGAGGCCAGCCGGATCGGCCAGCTGTTCAAGGTCAGCGTGCCCGGCGGCGGCAGTACCTACCACCTGCTGCGCAAGGACGGCCTGGTGCCGCTGACCCGGCTCGGCGCCGCCCTGGTGCTGGGCGACCCGGCCACCCAGAAGGACGCCTACCAGGGGCAGTCGCCCGAGGTGCGCACGGTCGGCGCGGACGCGCTGCGCGAGCACCGGGCGAAGGATGCGGGCTCCGCCGGATCCGCGGAGCTGCCGGAAGCGCCGCCGCTCCCGCAGTCCGCGGAGCGCGGCACCGCGCTCTGCGCGCAGGTGGACGGCGACAACGGCGGCGTGCGGATCAGGTCGGTGCTGGTCCCGCTGACCCGGCTCGCCCCGGTCGCGGTGTCGGAGGGCACGGCCCAGCCGCTGAAGCCGGCCTGTGTCCCGACGGACGCCACGGTGGTACGGCCGGGGCACGGCGCTCTGGTCCGGGCCCTGCACGCGAGCGGTGCCGCGCACGCCGGAACCACCTATCTGGTGGCGGAGAACGGCGTGAAGTACCGCGTCTCCGCCAAGGAATCGCTGGCAGCACTCGGGTACGAGGCCGCGGACATCGGCTCGGTCCCGGCACCGCTGCTGGCGGCCTTCCCCACCGGCGCGGACCTCGACGCGACCGCCGCGGCCGGCGCCACCGAACCCAAGGTGACGGCTCCCGAGTGCGGCGCCGCCGATCGGTCGGAGCAGCCCGGGAAGACCGAGGAAGCGGACAAGGCGGACAAGGCGGACGCGGCGGGCGCCGCTTCACGGAGCTGACACCACGCACCGATTCCGGCAAGGAACACATACGGCGCCGAGGAAAAAGAAAAGAATAAGGACGCGCGGAGGGAAACATCAGGCCGAACTCGGCGCAGATGGCGCGAAGTCGCCGAGTCGGAGGAGTTATCGAGTTGTCGCGGTGCCGCATACGAAGGCGAAACCTCAGGAGAAGCTCAAGTATCTCAGCCCGGCGGTACCCGGGGAACTCCGCGGGTACGCGCGCATTGCCCGGTGCGGTCCTTCCTGATGACCGTTCAGTCTCTTTGTGTGCCCGTTTCTCGCCCGTTCGGGGGTCGACCTGCGGACGGTCACGTCCTGCGTGCCCGTCGTTCGGGCGTACCTGTTCATCCTGCTGCAACGTTCGCACAACTCCGTTGCCACACAGGCGAATTCTTCCGAACCGGCCGTTGCTCACATCTTCCCTGCACGCGTTGCGCAGAACCCTGTTTTCTCTTTAGCCTCAGCGGGCAACGGTGCGACGAGACGCGCCTGAACGAAGGGAGCGTGACATGGCGGACAGTGCCGCTAGGAAAGCGGATTATGCCAAGGGCTTGGGGGGCGTCTCCTCTCTGGAGTCGGCCCGGAACCAGGTCGAGAAGATCCAGGACAACGTTGCCCAGATCGCCGCGCGTTCGGGCGTCGGTGGCGACGAGGGCCAGGCCCTGCTGAAGCTCTTCCGTAGCTGGAACACCGAGGCACAGAAGGTCGTCGTCCAGATCAGCACGATGATCGACGCGCTCCAGGAGAACGTGACCTCCGCCAACCGCCTGGCGAAGGAGAACGAGGACCTGACCGAGGTCCTCAACAGCAAGACCAGCCAGGGCGTCTTCGAAGCACTGCGCTGAACCACCCGCGGTACCGGCCCTCTTCGACAGGGCCGGACTTCGTGAGCTTCCCGGGCCCGGCGCCCGGCCTTCGAGAGGAGACGTCATGGCCGACGGCATCATCGACGTGCAATACCCCAAGGTTCAGCAGGCCATCGAGGAGTTGATGGAACAGACCCAGGGGATCATCACGACCCTCAACAACCTGGAGGACGAGCTGAAGCCGCTCGTCACCTCCTGGGAGGGTGCGGACCAGGAGAAGTACCGTGAGGTCCAGGCGGAGTGGGACAACGCCACCAAGAACATGGCGCGACTGCTCGGCGACAACGGCGAGCTGATCCGGACCATCCACGACAACCACTCCCGTGACGAGCGCAAGAGCGCCGACAACTGGGGCAATGTGCGGGCCCGTTAGGGCCTGGGCCCCCGGGCCCGGCCGGGGCTTTCCCCTCGTCCGTCCCGAGGGGCGGGACCCGGCGTCGCGTGCGTGAGGTCGAAGGCGCCGAACCGTCCGCATGGCAGCCCCATGCGGACGGTTGCGGCAAGTTGAGGCAACAGGCCGCGCCCCTGCCCCTGCTCCAGGACTCCGGGAAGAACGTGCCGGACGCCGCCGAGCAGGCGAGAGTTTCCCGACAGAGACCCGGTGGGCCGACCCCGCACGCAGGCCCGCCGATCCGTCCCTCGTCCGTACGCCACATGCCCACCGGGTCATCCCGTATCCCCGTCCGGCAACCAAGCAGCAGGAGATCGTCCCATGGCCGGTGAGAAGGCCGACGTCAAGCATTTCGACCTCAAGCAGATGGAGAACTTCCGGGACAACGAGGTACAGCCGGTCTACACCGCCGCGAAGAAGCACCGCGAGGACGGCGACGGGTCCACCATCCGCCCGCTCGGCCAGCTCGTCGACGGGCACACCACCGCGGAGAACCTCGCCCAGGACAAACAGCTCCTGCGCATCGGCAAGATGGTCACCGAGCCCCTGGTCTCGGGACCGAAGCTGATCGAGGGCGTGCGCGCCGCGGCCGAGTCCATCGACAAGCTGCTCGGTGACCAGATGGAGCTCTTCAAGGAACTGAAGGAGGCGCTCACGGACACCATCGAGGAGGCGAACAAGACCAAGGACAAGAACCTCGGGGCGATCGACGCGCAGACGCTGCTACAGACCTTCGAAGAGGTCGACACGCTCACCGCCGGCACCACCGGCGAACCGGAAGACGACTGAGTCAGAGCCTCGCGCGCCGGCAGAGGCCACGGCCGCTCGGCGCGCCCCTGTGAGAGACACACGCCTGCCCATCCGTACGAAGACGCGGTGCGCCGGCACGGACGACAACCGACCAGAAAGGGCGCCCGGTGGCCGATCGGTACGATCCCAACTCCGTCGCCAATCTCGACAAGTACGACAACGCCGGCGACCCGTCGAGCGACACCTGGGCCACCCTGGTCACCCACATCACCGGCTACCCGGTGCCGGACAGGAACACCGTCTTCGACAAGCTCCGATCCGATCACGGCGGCAAGCTCTTCCGGATGGACATCAAGGAGCGCAGCCTCGGCCTGCTCGTCAAGGACTCCGGCTTCCTGACGAACAAGGGCGAGGACTACGACATCTGGTTCTTCGACAGCGGCAAGAAGCAGTCGATCATGCAGGCCCGGATCGTCTTCGAGGGCCGCGTGAAGGCCGGCGAGGAGATCATCTTCGCCGGCCCGGGTTCCAACAACGTCCACGACGCCCAGGTCCGTGAGGGCAACGAGTTCACGGACTACAACAAGGACAAGATGAGCACCATCCCGCTCGCCCGGTACATGAACGGGCCGCGGGCGGCGCTCCTCGCCCTGCTGCAAGGCAGCAGCCAGGACGCCCGGTTCAGCAACCTGGGCGTGGCGGGGGGCGACTCGGTGGACCTGAACTCCTTCAACACCACCGGGTACTCCTTCGACTTCGCCGCCAAGTTCTTCAGGGACCACGCGACGGTGCTGAAGGACTGGGAGGACCGTTTCGGCCGGGACGACGCGAGCTGGAAGGGCGAAGCGGCGGAGGTCTTCCGGAGCCTGATCAAGAAGATCCGCGAGAACTACGACAACTACGTCGAGACCTTCGACTCCTCGGCCGGCACCGGGGACGAGACGGGCACCGGCAACACGGTGTACTCACGAGCCCTCTCGCTGGGCCGCAAGTACCTGGAGGACTCCGCCACGAAGCTGCTCGACGCGTGGCTG
Organism: Streptomyces lunaelactis; assembly: GCF_003054555.1. Taxonomy (NCBI): domain Bacteria; kingdom Bacillati; phylum Actinomycetota; class Actinomycetes; order Kitasatosporales; family Streptomycetaceae; genus Streptomyces; species Streptomyces lunaelactis. The sequence goes on from NZ_CP026304.1 coordinate 6,627,034, forward strand.
ACCTGGGCGAAGTCCTCGTACTACGACCCGCACCAGGTGCTGCGCTACGTTCTGGACGACCTCGCCCAGTGGGTGGACTCGAACAACGTCGCCAAGACGGACATCACGTCGACCACCAACCGCTACACCACGACCGTCAGGCACAGCCCGCAGGGCGGCTTCTCGCAGGTACACCCGGAGTACGGCGACCTGACCGACATCGCCAACTGGGCGAAGGTCGGCGACAAGGCCGCCAAGATCTGGAGCCAGGGTGTCGACGAGTACCTGGGCAAGCCCGCCGCCCAGGTGCAGTCGGACCTGAACAACCACTTCATCGACCTCGGCAAGGACTTCTCGGAGAACGTACCCAAGCCGAAGTCCACCAGCACGGCCTCGGAGGAGTACGAGGAGAAGAAGCTGAAGGAGGAGAAGGAGGAGATCAACAGGCAGAACGAGGAGAACCGCAAGTACCAGGATGAACTCCGCGAGGAGCAGAACCGGCAGCGGGAGGAGGACAAGAAGTATCAGGACGAGTTGCGCGAGGAGCAGAACCGGCAGCGGGAGGAGGACAAGAAGTACCAGGACGAGTTGCGCGAGGAGCAGAAGAAGGAGCAGGAGGAGGCCAAGCGCCTCCAGGACGACCTGCGGAACGAGCAGAACCAGCAGCGCGACGAGGACAAGAAGTACCAGGACGAACTGCGCGCGGAGCAGGAGAAGGAGCAGGAGGAGGCCAAGCGCCTCCAGGACGACCTGCGGAACGAGCAGAACCAGCAGCGCGACGAGGACAAGAAGTACCAGGACGAACTCCGCGAGGAGCAGAAGCGCGAGCAGGAGGAGGCCAAGCGCGAGGCCGAGGCCATGCAGGAGAGTCTCGGCGGCCTCAACGATCCCAACGCGGTCACTACACAGAACCTCGATGGCCTCGACGACCTGCTGAACCAGAACAACCCGGTCACCGAGAGCCCGGGCGACATCGGCGACGTGAACAGCCGGCTCGGTGACGGCCAGGGGGTCCAGACCGACAACCCGATCACCACGCCCCTGGGCAACCTCGGCGGGTTGAACGCCGGGGGCGGCGGCCCGCTCAAGACCCCGACCGGCGGGACCACCCAGGCCGACGGCGGCAAGCTCACCACCGACTTCCTGGACGGCAGCAGCACGTCCTTCGATCCGGACAGCGGGCTGCTCACCACGACCTCCCCGGACGGCACCGTCACCACGCAGGACCTGGGCAACGGCCTTCAGGTGACGAACCCGGACGGCTCGGTGACGTCCCTCGGTGACGACGGCAAGCTGACCACGACCTTCCCGGACGGCACCACCCAGACCGTCGACCCCGCGACCGGCCAGGCGATCACCACCAACCCGGACGGCACCACCACGACGACCGACCTGGGCAGCCTCACCGATCTCAACGGCAGCCTGAACGGCGACGGCGTGCTCGACGGCCCGACCGGTGCCAGCACCCAGCTGAACAACGCGGGTGACCTGACCACCGACTTCCCGGACGGCAGCAGCACCTCCTTCGACCCGGACAGCGGACTGCTCACCAGCACCTCGCCGGACGGCACCGTCACCACGCAGGACCTGGGCGACGGCCTCAAGGTGACGAACCCGGACGGCTCGGTGACGTCCCTCGGTGACGACGGCAAGCTGACCACGACCTTCCCGGACGGCACCACCCAGACCGTCGACCCCTCGACCGGCCAGGCGATCACCACCGATCCGGACGGCACCACCACCACCGAGAACCTCGGCGACCTGGGCAATCTCAACGGCCAGAACAGGCTCGGTGACCTGAACGGTCTGGGTGATCTGGGCGACATCAACTCCGACATCACCACCGAGACGATCGGCGACCTGGGCGACCTCAACAGCGACCGTTCCGGCCTGGAGACCCCAACCGGCGGGAGCACCGAGCTCGACGACAGCGGCGACTTCACCACCACGTTCGCGGACGGCAGCAAATCCACGTTCGACCCGGACAGCGGGTTGCTCACCACCACCGACGCGGACGGCACGACCACGACCACCGACCTCACCCACGGGGCGAAGGTGACCAACTCGGACGGCTCCAGCACCATCCTGGACAACGGCCAGTTGACTACCACCTTCCCGGACGGCAGCACCCAGGTCATCGACCCGGACACCGGTATCGCCACCATCACCGACGCGCAGGGCAACACCGAGACGGTCGACCTGCAAGACCTCAACTCGTCGGGCGGCAACGACAGTTCGAGCATCCTCGACGGCCTCGGGGACCTCAACGGGATCGGCGGCGGGGACGGCACCACCTCCCGCGACGTGCCCCTTTCCGAACTGGGCCTCGGCGGCGGCGTGAGTACCGGGGCCTCCGGCGACGCCCTCTCCGGGGCGGACTCCCTGTCGTCCTCGGATGGTTTCAGCGCGGCGGGAGTCGCACCCCTGTCGGACAGCACGGCCACCCCGCTCAGTCCGGCCGCCGCCACGGCCGCCGCGGGCGGCACCCCTGGCGCCCCCGGAATGCCCGGCAGCCCCGGCATGCCGATGGGCGGCGGCATGGGCGGCATGGGCGCGGGCGGCGACAAGGGCAACGGCGAGCGGGTGCGTGCCGTCCTGGTCGACGCGGCGGAGGAGAGTGAGCGCCGCAACCGCCGTCGGCGCAGTCCGTGGAACCGTCAGGAGGACAGTGACACCTTCCTGACCCCGGCCGCCCGGGTGACGACCACCGGTGGCGGCGACTCCCCCGAGGAGGAGGCGCAGCCGGGCCGCAGGTCCACCAGTTCCGCCGACTATCTGGAGGAGGACGAGGACGTGTGGGGCACCGAGGAGGGCGGCACCCCGGCCGTCATCGGACGGTGACCAGGGTGCTGGTCCGGCGTGACCACCGGGGCGAGACGAATCCCACCCGGCCCCGGCTTCCCCAACCGAGCCCTCACCAGGCAAGATCAGCGGGGAAGTTGACGGACCTGCGGAGAGACCGACGGAGAAGGGCGGAGCGGGCGTGACGGAACCGCTGGAGAAGCGTCTGGAGAAGGCGATGGCCGAACTCCAGGCGGCCCAGGAGGCGGTCGCGCGCACCGAGCGCGAGCTGCGTCAGGCGTCGTTCGCGGTGCTCTCCTCCGACCGCGCGGTCCGCGCCAGCGTGGGCCCGCAGGGTGAGCTGACCGGGATCGAGTTCCTGGAGAACAAGTACCGCGACATGTCCCCCCAGGAGCTGGCCGCCAGCGTCCTGGAGGCGGCGAACGCGGCACGCGTGAAGATGAACCGGCATGTGATGAAGGCGATGGCGCCCTTCGCCGAGCCCAGCAGCAACGTGCCGGAGCTGAAGGGCTTCGAGCTGGACTGGGAGCGGATCTTCGGCCCCGAGGTCCTGCGCGACGACGACGAGGACAAGGAGCGCGGCGGCCAGGCCGCCCCCGCCTGGCGGGACGCGCTCGGCGAGGACGGGGAGGACTGACGATGGGACAGCGGTACTACGTCGACCCGCAGCGCATCGAGGCTCTGGCGGGACAGCTGGAAGAGATCGGCACCCTGGCCAGAAGTATGACCGAGGAGTTCCTCGACGAGCTGGCTCCGACGGTCAGATGGCCCGGTACGGAGGGCGAGTTCGCCGAGAAGGCCAAGCCGCAGGAGCAGAAGGAGCGGCAGACCACCAAGGACACCATGATGTCCATCCGTGACGCGCTGGTGGGGATCACCGACGCCACGGTCAGCCAGGTCCGGCTGATGAAGAACACCCGTGACGCCAACATCGAGGACATCGAGCAGAACAACAGAGAGATCGACACCCATGGGCTCGACGGCGGCCCGGGCGGGCATGGCCGCCGCTGACCTCCGCGCCGTCGGCCGCTCCCGCACCATGCCGGGAGCGGCCGCACCGTCCTGCCCGAGCGGCCTGCGGGGCGGCCCTCGATGAGCATGATGGCATCGCCCGAGGTCAACGCGATGATCTTCATCCTCACCGGGGAGAAGCTCATCGACGCGGACGAGGACCTCGCCTACGAGAGCCGCCGGCCGTACTCCGGTCTGGGCCGCAAGCTCGACAGGATGTCGTCGCTGATCGAGAAGTCCATCCACGACATCGCCGAGGTCATGCCCGACGACCTCTCCAAGTCGTACGCCAAGGCGATGGGCATGCTCATCGACGACGGCGGCAAGAACTACCTGCGCGATTTCGCCGAGCAACTCGACAAGATCGCCGAAGGCCGGCGCAAGACCTCCATGGACATCATGGAGTCCAAATGGCAGGTCATCGCCGAGGTCATCCGGCTGCTCATCGAGATCGCCATCTACCTGGCGATGTCCTTCTTCACCGGTGGCGCGTCGGCCAGCCAGATCATGATGGCCAAGCTGCGCAGCCGGTTCATGATCCTCGCCACCCTCAGCCACCTGCTCCAGCGGCTGCACATCGCGCCCTCGCTGACCGAGGCGTTCGCCGAGGCGTTCACCACCTTCGCGGTGCGGCTGGCGATGATGAACTTCGCCCCCAACGGCCGCCGCCCCGACGGCTTCGACTGGAACGACATCCTCAAGTCGGCCGCGTTCGGCGCCGCCGCAGGCTTCCTCACCAGCATTTTCGACGACTTCGCGAAGAACATCGTCAAGAGCTACGACAACAACTTCCTCAAGAACGGCCCGGACCTCAACTTCAAGAACAACCCCAACCTCAAGAACCCCCCGAACCTCGACTTCAAGAACAACGGCCCGAACCCCAAGCCGAACCCCGACCCCACCCCGAACCCCCGCGACAACACCCCGAAGGACCGCCCGGACCCCAGCCCGTACGGGAACGGCCCCAACCTCACGAACAACACGCCGACCACCTTCCGGAACAACCCGCTCTCCTTCCGGAACAACACCAACCTGTGGCGCAACAACCAGATCCTGCGCAACAACGCCGACCGGCCGGGCGCGCTGGCCGGGCACTACGGGCTCAAGGGGACGGCCGACTTCCTCGCCGCCGGCTCCGGCGAGGCGCTCGCCGAAATCCTGATCAAGGGTGCCTTCGACGGCGACTGGTCCACCAGCTGGTCCACCTTCGTCGGCGCGGGCATCAGCAGCCAAGTGGAGGCCACGCTCACCGACACCGCCCTGAACAGCGGCGCCGAACTGCGCCACGCCATTGACAAGTTGCGCATGCAGCCGCCGCCCACCGTCTCCGGAGGCAACAGCGACTCCGACACGCGGGACTCCGACGGGTCCACGCGTTCTCGCGACGGCGACGGCTCCGACCGTACCGGCGGTACCGACGGTCCCCCGCGTACGGACTCCTCGGGCGGCACCGGCTCCACGCGCAACTCGCCTCCGCGCGTCACGCAACAGAACACCGGCCAGGGGGACTTCACCGGCAGCCAGTCGCCTCCGCCCTACTCCACCGAGGCCCCGCCGCCGTACACCACCCTGGACCCGCCGCCGTACTCCCCGGGCCCGCTGCCCGTGACCGCCGCCGAGAACGAGCTGTGGCAGCAGGTCCACAACGGTCCCGCCGAGGTCCGCGAGCAGGCGCTGCGCGACCTCGCCGCCCTGCGCGGCTCCCAGCCGCCCGGCAGCACCGAGATCGGTGTCCGCGACAGCCTGCACAGCAACCTGTCACAGGTACCCGAGGTCCGGGTCGTGCCAGCCGGGAGCAGCCCCGCCGCGCAGGTCGACACTGACGAGATCCGCCGCGCCCTCGACAGCTTCGGCACGCCGGTCACGGTGGACTCCCCGATCACCACGGGCACGTTCGGCAACGGCTCCACGGGCAACTCCGCTCCCGGTTCCGCCGGGAACAACGCCGACCCGGCGGTGGACCTCGACACGGACGTGCGGGTCGACAACACCAACAGCGCCGACAACACCGTCGTCACCGGCGACCGGGACGGTGTCGCGTCCGAGGCATCGCCGGACAACTCGGTCGTGGGTTCCCCGGAGAGCACCGTCCAGAACTCTCCGGACGAGGTGGTCTCGCAGGACGACCGTACGGCTCCGGTGCCGGGGCAGGGGGGCGGTCCCGTCGCCTCCAACAGCCCCACCACCTCCGCCGCGCCGGGCACGAGCACCGGCTCAGGCTCGGGCTCGAACACCGGCTCAGGCTCGGGCGCCCGACCGGGTGGCGTACCCGCCGCCGGAGGCACCCAGACCCCCTCCGCCGCGCAGCCCCAGAGCACGCAGGGCACCCGTGACCCGGACGGCACGGCCCCGGCGGACGGCTCCCGGACCACGACCGACGACGCCTCGCAGATCTCGCAGTCGCCGGAGACTGGTACTTCTTCGGAAACCTCCTCTCCTTCGGAGATCAGCCCGCTGCCGGAGACCAGCACGCCACCGGCGACCACATCCTCGCCGGAGGCCGTCAACTCGGGCGAGAGCAACAGCACTTCGGGCTCCACCGAAAGCGACCCCACCCCGGCCCCCGACATCACCACCGCCCCGCCGAAGGTGGGCACCACCGGCTCGTACGCCGACACGGGCGACGTACGCGATGTCGGCGATGCACGAGACGTCGGCGGCCTGAGCGACGTCAAGGCCGGTCCTGCCCCGGCCGGGGGCCTCTCGCCCAGCCAGTCACCGCCGTTGACGATCGTCGTCTCGGAGGTGCCGCCGCCGGGGGAGGGGACGCCGGAAGCGGCCGAGCTGTTGGACGGGGCCGGGGTCGACCGGGCGGTCGTGCTCGGGCCGTCGGTCACGCCGGACGGAGCGGGGCGTCCGGTACGTGCCGCCGTCGAGCTGACCCGCGAGGGCCCGGGTGCCCCGGTCCGGGTCCGCCCGCTCACCGGCCCCCCGACTGCCGTGATGCCGGACGGCACTCCCGATACCTCGGACGCCGCGTTCCCCGGCGCGGACGTGCTGCTGCCGCTCGCCGACGCCCTCGGACCGGCCCCTGCCACCACCTCCGGCCCCGCCACGCAGAGCACCGCGACCACCGACAGCGACCCGGTCATCGCCCCGGCTACGCGCCCGAAGGTGGTCTCGGGCGCGACGTCTTTCGTGGATGGCAATGGAGCCGGCCCGGACTCCACGGCCGCCGGCCTGCCCGCCGCGGCCAAGCTGGCCACCCTGTCCCGGCCTTGGACCGACACGGCCACCGACCTGTACCTGGAGTCGGGCAACAGCAACAGCAACAGCAGCGGCGACAGCAACAACAACGGAGTCGGCGGACACCGCCCCGGCGGCGGTCGCGGGCCCGGGAACGGCGGCACCCCGCCCCCGCCGCCGCCCACCAGGTCGGACAACTCCCCGGCGCCACCCCCTGTGGCGCTCCCCGTGGCGCCCCCGCCCACGGGGCGGATCGTCGTGCGGCCCGCGAACAGCGGCGCTACCGCCGACAACGGAAACGGTCCTGCACGGCCCTCGGGCGAGCCGCTCGTCACCACCCTGGACGGCCACACGGTGCCCGTCGCGCAGCTGCGTCGCTGGGTGCCGAACGCGACTGCCAAGCCTGAACCGGGGCGCGCCGTACAGACGTTGACCATCTCGCAGGGCCCGGCCGAGGACGGGAAGGCGCACAGCGCGGGGCGTCGCGCGCTGCTGGGCCAGGACACCTTCCGCGGCGTGCGCACCACTTCCGCTCAACCGGCCCCGGGGACCGTCGCGGACCCGCCCGCCCGCCGTACCGTGTTCACCGGCCCGCCGACCGCGCTCCCCGGGTCGGGCACCGAGCGCGGCGCCGACTACCTCGCGGTGCACGGCACCTCCCGTACCGTCACTCTCGGTACCGAGAACGCGGCGCGACCCACCGTGAAGGTCAGCGGCGTACAGCTCGGCGAGGTGCTCAAGTCCTGGGCGCAGGACGGCGATCAGGACCGGCCACTGGTGCTGTTCTCCTGCGAGACCGGGCGGCAGCCGCAGGTGGCGGGCCTGCCGGTGGCACAGCACGTGGCGAACCGGACCGGGCGGCAGGTGTACGCGCCGACCACCGAGGTGGGCACCGCCCGGGACAGGGACGGCACCGTACGCGCGGTGCTCACCGAGGGCTCGGACGGGCCGGGAGGGTGGCGGCTCTTCACCCCTGAGCCCAGCGGTGTTGACCTGGACGATCTGGCGCGCGACGCCGGCCTGCACGCGGGCCCCGAACCGGCCGACGCCTTCGCCCGGGCCCGTACCCTCCAGCAGATCCGCGCGCTGCGCGAGGCCCTCGGCCCGGATGCCGAACAGGGGCCGGAGAACAGGGAGTTGCTCGCCGGACTCGCCTTCGTGGACAATCTGCGCTGGCTCAGCCCGGACACCGCGGCCCGCTACGGCGACGGCCGGATGACCCCGGACCTGCTGCGCCGGATGGTCGTCGACCGGGGCGGTGCGAAGAGCGGCACCACCACCGATCCGGGCGCCGATCCCACGGTCGAGCAGTACACCGAATTCCTGCGCGCCGCAGCCGAGTTGCGTTCCACCGCAAGGCCCGACACCACGCTCGACGCCCTGCTGCCCCCGCCGCCGCCCGCGCTCCCGCCCACCACCCTCGTGTCGCCGGAGGACGCGCGCGGTCTCTCCTACGCGCCCTCTGCGCAGATCACCTGGTCGCTCTCCAGCACCCCGCTGCCACTGTCCGAACTGGGCCTGAGCTCCGAGGACACCGCCGAACTCGCCCGCCGCAGGCCCGACCTGGCGCCCGCGTCGAGCCGCCCGGAGAGCCTCGCCGAGGACATGACCCTCCTCAGCAAGGCCACGCCCGGCACGGCGGACACCGTGAACGCGGACGGCCTGTCCTTCCGGCGACTGGACACCCCGGGCGGCGGAAACTGCCTCTTCCGGGCGGCGCTCGACAGTGCGCGCAGCCAGGCCGTACCACCCGCGTGGGCCGCACGGAACGTCGCCGGCCTGCGCCGTCTGCTGAGCGACCGGATCACCGAGTCCGAACTGGGCGACGCCGTGGCCCTGGCGATCCCGGACCCGGTGTTCTCCGTGGTGGACGACCTGCGGATGCGCGCCGTCGCCGGGGCGCAGGACCCGGCCGAGCGGAGCCGGATCACCCAGCTCTGGAACCGGATCGCGCAGGATGTCGTCACCGGCGGCGACGCCGGCGAATGGCAGCGGATCCTCCGGGAGAGCGACTACCCGCACCTCGCAGACGTGGCGCCCACCCCCGCCGACGCGTGGCGGCTCGGCGCCAAGGAACTCGTCGGCGCGGCGGCCGAGCTCCCGGCACTGTGGGCTTCTCCCTTCGCCGACCAGCTCCCGGAAGCACTGGCACACACCCTCGACCTCGATCTGCGGCTCGTCCAGCCCGACCCGCGGTCGCCGGGGACCACCTTCGTCAACACCCTCAACCCGGGCGGCCAGGGCGGCGCCCTGCACCTGGCCTACAACGGCACCGACCACTACGACGCCCTGGTCCCGGCCTCGGCGCCGCTCACCCCCGTACCGGACCCGAACACCACCCCGGACCCGAACACGACCACCACACAGGATCCGGCCACCACTCAGGACCCGGCCACCCCGGACCCGGACGGCTCCGACCCCTTCGGGGAGTGGCTGCGCAGCATGGGCGGGGTCACCGACCTCGACGGGCCCGAAACCGAGGGGGCCCCCGACCGGGGTGACCCGGTACCGCTGGAGACCCAGCTCGAACGGCATCGCCCGGCCCGGCTGCTGACCGGCCAGGACGCCCGGCCGCCAGGCCCGGTACCGACCACCGTCACCTTCGAGGACGGCAGCCGGCTGCCCACGATTCTGATCCATCCGGACGCCGACCCGGGTGACGGCACCCCGGCCGGTCGGCCGGACGGCACCCCGCGCGGTCGCCCCACCGGACTCTTCACCGGCCCCGGCAAGACGACCCTGCGCTCGCCCGAGCAGGTGGCCGAGGAGATCCTGAGCAAGCTGCCGAAGAAGCTGCGCGCCCAGTTCGACGAGGCGGAGCTGCTGCGCCTGCTGACCGAGCAGCCCGGCGCCTTCACCGCCCCGCGCGGCGCGCGCTTCGTGGGCCGGGAGAAGTCCGGCGTCGGCCACGAGATGACGGTCGAGGCCATCCCGTACCACCGCTGGGAGCGCTTCTCCGACGTGAACGGCGGCACCGTCCGGCTGGACACCATGCGACGCGGCCAGGCCGGTACGGGCGGCGGGCGCAGCGTCGGCTTCGGGCGCCGGATCGCCGGAGGGCTGAGCATGGGCCCGCCGCTCAACTGGCTGCTGAAGATCGGTGTTTCGCTGGGCTGGACCCGCAGGACCGACTACGCCCAGGGCACCCAGGCGTACAACCAGTCCGAGTGGCGCGCCCACGAGGGCTCGCACCTGCACCTGGACGACGTCCACTACCGGGTGCGGGTGGACCGCGTCACCGAGGCACCGAAGACCACCGGCCCCGACAATTCGTCCGGCCGGGGCAGTACCCCGGGCAACCAGCCCAACACGCCGCTGCCGAAACCCCATTGGCAGCGTACGCAAGTGCACTCCGCGGAGTTCGCGATGCGCGACGGGCTGAGCTGGCGGCTGCCGGACGACCTCACCGTGCCCTACAAGGGACCGCAGCGGGCACCGAAGACGCTCACTTTCCCGGACGGGGTCGAGCCGCGGATCACCGACACCACCGGGCTGCACCTGACGGATCCGCCGGAGGACATGGCGTTGGCCATCTCCGGGGCGCGGCCAGGGAGTTCGGCGCACCGCACCCTGGTCTCGTACGTTCGTCCGGGGCGGCTGCTCGCCCTGTTCGGCCGGTTCTCCGGGCCGGTCACCGGGCCCGAGCTGACCCGGGGCAGCGGACAGCACCCGCTGGGGCACCTGATCGTGGAGCGCTCGGTGCCGCACCGGGCCACGCTGGTCACCGAGTCGGTCAAGGCGGAGTTGCGCGACCTCACCCAGACCACTTACCAGAACGAGCGCGGCCACGTCCGTGACACCCGCCTGGGCGTCCAGGTCACCGCCGGGCCGAACTACACCCTCCTCGGCGCGGAGACCGATGTGCGCCTCCAGGGCGGCCCGTTGGTCCGCGCGGACCTCAGCGCCGGGCGCGGCCACTACCTCGGCGTCGACGCGGCCCGGAAGACCACCGGCCGGGTCCGCAACCACCCGATCGCCCTGTACCGGGTGGAGCGCACCCTGATGGTGCGCAAGCCCGGCGAACCGCCGTCGGCCGCCCGCCCGGTCCGGGTGGTCAGCCTGGACTGGATCTCCACCCAGGACGCCCGACGCCTCGCGGGCTGGGACAGCCGCACGCCCGGCCAGGCGGGCCCCAACCCGGACGCCGAGCCGCCGGTGCCGTGGTACCTCACCCGAGAGGACCCGGTCCACCTGAGCGGTCAGGTCCGCGCCGAGGGCTTCCGCCCCGTCCGCCCGCAGACCCAGGTGCAGTCGCAGTCCCAGCCCCAGCCTCAGACCCAGCCCCAGCCCCAATCTCAGGTACAGCCCCAGACCCAGCCTCAGCCTCAGCCTCAGCCTCAGCCCCAGCCCCAGAGCCAGCCGCAGGGGCAAAGCCAGAGTCAGCAGCAGCCGCAGGCTCAGCAGCCCGTCCCCCAGGACCCCATGCGGGCCTTCGCGGACGCCGTCCTGGACACGCTGCACCGCTCCTACCCGTCGCTGTTCGTCCCGCCGCTGATGCTGCGGCACCCGCGGCTTGCCAAGTTCTGGTACGGCGACGGGCGGATGCGGACCGCGCTGCACAACGACCGCCAGGTGCGCGAGGCGATGAACCGGCCCAGCCTGGCGCAGAGCCTGGACGACCTGACCACCACCGGGGTGCCGGTCACCCTCACCGAGGACGGCAAGGTGCGCCGCGGCCACCACACGCTCATCCTCCGGGCACGCCTCACCGACCGGCAGTTCGAGACCACCATGAGCGAGCGCTCGCTGCGCAACGCGGTGATCGGCACCGAGGTCTCGGGCCAGGGGCAGCAGGCGTCCCTCACCCTCTCCGGAGGTGTCGAGCTGGGCGTCTCGCCCCGCGACCACAACAAGGTGCCCGGCGTCGGGCTGCCCCGTCAGGCCGGCAACGTGACAGTCGGGGTCCGTCACGCCAAGACCGACCAGAAGGCCACCAGGAACACGGTCGCGGTGGCCCACGACCAGCTGACGTTCCAGACCGGCGCCGACCTCTACAGCTACCAGGTGGAGCTGGGTGCCTCCTTCGAGGGCCACCGCCGCCCGCGCGGCTGGGCCCGGCTCGCCTCGGTCGGCCTGCTCGGCGCGGGCGTCTTCGTCAGCAAGGTCGAGGAACGGCCACTGTTCACCCGGGGCAACGAGACCGTGGGCCGGGTGGAGCTGGCCGTGCCCGCCGCGCACGGCTCCGACCGCCACGCCCCCGCCGACCCGCCGCCCACCGGGCCGGCACCGGCGACCGCGGCCGTACCGCAGCAGCTCTCCTCCACCGAGGCGGACCAACTCCTCGACGGCACCCGCCCGCTGCCCAGGACGGACTCGCCCGACCGGCAGCTCACTAAGAAACTGCTGAGCGTTCCGCACGTGGTGCTGAGCGCCGAGGGCGGCCCGCAGCGCCAGCAGCTCATGCAGGACACCGCCGACCGTGCCTCGGGCACCTCCTGGCACGTCAGCGCACCCGGCGCCCCGGTGCGCACCGCGCTGCGCCGGGCGATGGCCAACCTCAGCGTGGCCGGGCAACTCGGCCAGTATCTGGGCCCGTTCGGTTCCCGCGTCGCCGGACTCAACGGCGCCGGACCGTTCCGTACCCATTACCTCAAGGCGGCGGTCCGCGGCGAACTGGGCAACTTCCGGGTCAAGAGCGACCCGAAGCCGGCCAGCCTCGAGGCCACCATCGGCAACGAGCACCGCGTCGCCGGCAGCACGAGCACCGTCTCCCGTACCACCGTCGGCCTCCAGGGTGCCGACATGCCGCTGCAGCAGGCCCCGGGCCAGTCGGCGGTGGTCGGCTCCTACTCGACCGCCCTGCAGTACGCCTGGGGCAAGGGCCGCAGCGTCTCGCAGACCCTCACCCGGGGACGCAACACCACCCTCACCTTCGCCGGGCGCATGTACCTGGTGGTCGCCGACGCCGCCGAGACCGTCGCGGTACGGGACCGCTGGACGGCCGCGATGGGCACGGTGGGCACCCGCGCCGGCGCCCGTATCAGCTCCGCGGCCGGCCGGTTCTCCGAGCGCCTCGGCGACAGTCTCGCCCCACGCCGGGCCGCCGCCGCGCTCCAGCGCATCCGTGACGCGGTGATGTTCCACCTCCCGATGCAGGACGTCATCGAGGCCGGGCTCGCCCGGGACGGCCTGGGCATCACCACCCCGCACAACCTCGGCGGCGGCTACCGAGTGCCCCCCTACCTGCGCAACCGCCGCTTCCCCACCCACCCCAGCGGCCAACTCGACGCCGGCCCTGCGGCACAGCAGCTGATGGGGCAGCTGGAGAAGATCGGGGTGCCCTCGCACGACCGGGAGCAGGTCCTCCAGCGGCTCTCCCCGGACTTCCTCCGCGGCCACCTGCACGAGCTGACGACCGACGGGATGAACCTGCCGGTCCGCTACCGCGCCTGGTCCAGCCCGCACCACCTGCCGGTCGGCGGCAGCCCCGGACAGGTCCAATTCAAGCTGACTCCGGTCACCACCACCGTGGACAGGCTGCGTACCGGCTACGAGCTGGAGGACTACCGCACCATCGCCCGCGACGACGCCGACGGCACCTCCCAGGACCGCGGCGCCGACGTGACGCTCAGCGCCGGTCAGCGCGCGGCGGAGAGCGGCATTTTCGTCGCCAACCCCTCGCTCCAGGGCACCGCGGCCAAGCAGCGGTCGAGCACCCGGACCCGGACCGCCGGCACCACCGCGATGCCGAACATCGCCACCACCCAGGCGCACGCCGAGATCGTCACCAGCTACGTCCTGACCGTCACCATGACGGACGCGACCGGTGATCCGCTCACCCCGGGCGTCAACACCCCGGTCGGAAGCCTCAATGAGATCCTCCCGGCGAACCTGCTGACCCCGGACGGCGACGGCGCCGACGGCGCGCTCACCGAGCAGGACGTGCCGGAACCCGAACGCGCGGTGAAGATGCTGACCGCCGCCCAGGCCCGCCCGGAGGGCATCGCCGCCTGGCGCACCTCCGCCGCCGGGGACGGCACCGGTGGCGCCGACCCGGACATCCTGCCCTTCGACGACCGGATCGGCTCCGGCATCCTCGCCGTGGACATCCGCGGCGCCGCCAACGTGCAGGACGCCCTGACCCTCGCCACCGCGCGCGCCGACGGCCTCGGCGACAGCGACCTCGGCAAACGGCACACAGGCAAGGTCCTCGGCTCACGCGTGCGCATGGCCCGCCAGACCCCGCTCACCGGCCTCGGCACCGCCGCCGCCCAGGCCCAGCAGGAGGCCACCGCGCAGGGCGGTCTGACCGCCGGTTTCCGCGAGGCGCTCGGCGCGAACGGCTCACCGCTGCCCGCCCAGGCCTCCGCGCGCCTCTTCGGGCAGTACCACACCGCGGACTCCCGCCTCTACGCGAAGATGCACCGCCGTGGCGCCCGCCTGCTCGCTGTGGAGAACAAGCCGCGCATGGAGGCCATGCAACGGGCGAAGACCTCCGACGCGCTGGAGGCCGGCATCACCGACAACGTCGAGGGCGCCGTGGGCACCGCGCCGATGGCGGGCAACAGCAACGCGGGTGTGACCAACCCGGGCGCCACGGTCCCGATCGGTGGCTCGAACGACGGCACCGTGCTCAAGGGCACCGCGGACACCACCCTCGGCACCCACCTCAAGGTCGTCACCGACCGGAGCATGCTCTTCGCGCTGCCGGTGAGCTGGCTGTCCGTGGCCGAGGCGGACCACCGCATCACCGACAGCCGCCCGCTGTACGCGCTCGGCAAGGCCAAGCGCGGGCCGCGCGCCGCCGAGGCCGAGACCACCGCCCTGGTCTGGCTGCGCGAGGACATCGCCCGCGACTACGGCCTCCTGGACGACACCACGTTCCCCGACGAGGTCCTCGCGGCCTGGGACGACCTGTCCAAGGCGGCGGGCGACCTCGCCGCGGCCGAGAAGGGTTACTACGACGCACGGGCGCGGGCCCGGGAGACGTGGCTCGACCTGAGCCCGGCGGAACAGGCCGCGCTCGGCGACGACAACTCCGGTCCGCCGACCGATCTGCCGCAGGACATGGTCTGGTCCCCAGCCGTCGTCGCCTGGCAGGCCGCCCGCCAGGAGGTCCACCGGTGGGAGCAGCACACCGACGCCGCCGCCCGGGACCACCACCGGCTGCACCTGGCCGCCTCCCGCCTCACCGCGCACCACCAGGGTTCGGCCTCCGTCCCGGTGCCGGACCGGCCGCAGGAGTACGCCGAGCCGGGCTGGCGCTCCGAGGCACCCGAGCCGTACGTCATCACCGACGGGACGGACTCCGCCCCACGCACCCTCACCTCGCCGGACGGCGCCACGGTGCGCGAGGTGCACGACATGCCGCACGACGGCGCCTCGTTCTTCCACGCGCTGCTCGCTGCCGCCGAGGCGCGAGGCCGCCTGCCCCACCTGCTCGGCACCGACCTCGCCGACCGGTTCACGGGCGCCTCCGGCGACCCGGCGGTCACCGCGGAGGCCATCGGCACCGCCCGCGACCGCCTCGCCTGGGAGCTGGGCGAGGACGGCAACGGGGACCTGCTCGACGCCCTCGCCCTGGACGCCGAGGACACCTTCACGCAGGACGAACTCGACGCTGCGGGTGTGCAGTTGACCCCGGCGCAGCAGACCGAGTTCGATGTCTTCGGCCGACTCCCGCAGACCTACTGGCCGACCCCCGCGCAGCGGGTGGCGCTGGCCACCGCGGCCCTGTCCCGCCCGTTCGCGAGCGAGCCGCTGCAGGACGGCGGCACGGAGCGCCCGGACGGCGAACCGGCCCGGCCCGAGCGCCGCGCCGGGGATCACGGCGGAGCCGACCTGCTGCCCGCCCTCGCCGCCCGCGTCCTGGGCACCCCGCTCACCGTGGTGACCGGTGAGGGCCGCGACCAGCTCTTCCTCCCGCACGGCACCGATCCGGCCGCCGTCGACCCGGCCACCGATCCGGTCCTCTTCACCACCGACGGCTTCTTCCACGCCGCGCTTCCGCCCGGGACCTCGCCGCCGGTCGCCACCCCGTTGCCGGCCCCGGCGGCGGTGACGACCGGTACGACCGCGGCAACTGCGACGACCGCGACGACCGCGACCGGTACCGGTGCGAACACCGGGACATCGGCCGTGGGGACCTCGGGTACCGACACCACGACGAGCCCCGGGTCGGAGCCGCGGTCCGCGCAGCCGCCCGCGCACCGCAGCCACGCCACCCCGCCCTGGCTGCCGCCCGCCGACAGCAGCGGCCCGCGCTACCGCCTCGACCGCGACGGCGTCCTCACCGCACCCGACGGCGCCACCTACACCCAGGTCGCCCCCGCCGGCCGCGGCAACGGCTTTTTCGGCGCGCTCTCCACGGCCTTGCGACAGGCAGCGGAGCAGCCCGGACTGGACCGCCAGGAGGCGGCACGGCTGCGCATGCGCGCCGGGGCGACGCCCGCCCAGCTGATGCGTCTGAACGGTCTGCCCGCCGACTCGGCGGAACGCGACTCGCTCTTCACACCCCCGCCCCTGCGGACCCACCCCGGCGAGCCCGCGCCGAGCCAGGACGCCCGCGAGGGGCATCTGCGCCGCCACCTCGCCGAGGCCCCGTGGGGTCCCGGGGCCGACCGTGCGGTGGCCCGGTGGGCCGCCGCCTCGACCGGCACCACCGTCACCCTGATCGAGGAGAACGGAACCGCCCACACCTACCCCGGCCCGTCCGGCGACAGCGGTCCGCACCTTCGGCTCCGCCGCCGGGGCGGGGACTTCGTCCCCTTGAGCCTGCACACGCCTGCACCCACGCCGAAGGCTCCCGCGCCCAAGGACACGGAGTCGAAGGCACCGGAACCGAAAGGCTTGGAGGCGCCGGAGCCGAAGGGCCCGGAGCAGAAGGCCCCGGTGCTGGAGGGTTCCGAGCTGAAGGGGCCCGAGCTGAAGGGGCCCGAGGCACAGGTCACGACGTCCGTCGACACTGCTACGCCGGTCCCGCCCGTGCCGGATCCGGCCTCGCAGGACCCGGCTCTGCAGAACGCGGCCCTCCAGGACGCGGCCACCCTTCCGCTGCCCCCGTCACCGACGGGCAGCGACCTCGCGGGTCTCCTGGAGGAGGAGGCGTACGAGCTGAGCACGCTGTCCGGCACCGACGCGGGCTCCGACGCCCCCGCGGACTCGGACACGGCCCCCGCCGCACCGGAGCCGGTCCTCCGTCCCTTCAAGTTGGGGAACTTCGAGTTCACCAACCTGAACCAGACGGAGAGGTACGTCGACAAGGCGGTCCGGATCGTCGAGCTGCTCGACGAGCACAGCACCATCAAGAACTACGTCGGCGGCCGCCCTGTCCGGATCACCCTGCATGTGCGCACGACCGAGACCCCGGCCGACGTGCGCGACCTGGGCGACGACGGCGTCCAGATCAACCTCGCCAGTTATTACTTCGAGAAGTACGACATCGGTTACATCATGGGGATGCTGGCCCACGAGATCGGCCTGCACCCCCTCGCCTCGCGCAACACGGAGATTCCGGAGCAGGAGGAGGCGTACCGGGGTATGCCCCTGCCGGTGCCGGGACTGACGGACCTGAAGACGCCGCGCTTCATGAACACCGAGGGGGCGGGCCAGGCCGACCACATCATGGCCGCCTACCCCCGTACCATCCGGCACGGCATCTACCGCGACATCGTCATAGAGATGGCCAAGGTGCTCGCGCAGCACGCGCGGGTCGGCGTGACGGGCGCCAAGTCCCAGGACGTCACCGACCTCTTCGACACCTACCTGATGGACCTCGCCTCCATCGCGGTCACCAGCGACTACCGGATGAACGCGGTCAAGGAGCCCAACTACACGGCAAAGGTCTACAACGCCTACAAGGAGATGCTCCGCGCCCAGTTGGCGGAGAACACCGCTCTTCGGGACCTCCTGCCGTCGAACAAGAGCCTGTTCGGCGTCGCACGGTCCTTCACCCAGCTCGCCACCAGCATCGCGACCAACAACCGCGGCGACAGCATCCAACAGCCCGTTGCTCCGGACCAGGCCGGAGGCAACACCGGCGAGGTACGCCCCAGACTTCCCGAGGCGGGCACCGGCCCCGCGCCGCAGACCGCGCCGTCCGCCACCTCGCCGACGCGCGGCTTCCCGCGCGACAGCCGACCCCGGTTCGTGGTGCGTTCAGGCTTCGACGCCCGGCGGTTCTCGTACCAGGGCAAGCCGGTCACCGACCTCACCGTCCGCATTGCGATGCGGGGCACGGACGGCCAGGCCACGCGCGTGTTCGACCAGCTCAACGCGGGCGTGAGCGAGTTCCTGAACGACCCGGACTACCGCCTGCCCAACGGCGACCGGCTGCACGTGACCGTCGAGCACGTCGATCCCACCGATGCGCCGCACCTGACCGTGAACCTGGCGGGCCGGGACCAGGCGATGAACCAGACCACCTGGTGGTCCGACGCCGCCCCGGTGCAGATGGTGCATGAGCTGACGCACCAGCTCGGTCTGCGGGACGAGTACCGTGACGCCGACTCCCCGCACCGCCCGCACATCCTCGGCAGCCTGCTGGGCGACCTCGACGGAGCTACCGAAGACGCCTCCCTCGCCCCCGCCGGCCTGCGCGACCGGCACATGGCCCTGCTCGGAGCGCTCATCGGCGACGTGACCCCAGCGCCTCAGCAGAACGGCGACCAGGCCGACCAGAGCTGGGCGGCGGCCCGGAGCGCCGCCGCTGCGGAAACCCGCGAGTCCATCTGGGTCGACCCGGTCTCCCTGCCCCGATCCGCCGACGGCCCGGCAGTCACCGAGGTTCCGGCTCACATGCAGCAGGACTCGGACACGGCCCCCGCCGCACCGGAGCCGGTCCTCCGTCCCTTCAAGTTGGGGAACTTCGAGTTCACCAACCTGAACCAGACGGAGAGGTACGTCGACAAGGCGGTCCGGATCGTCGAGCTGCTCGACGAGCACAGCACCATCAAGAACTACGTCGGCGGCCGCCCTGTCCGGATCACCTTGCATGTGCGCACGACCGAGACCCCGGCCGACGTGCGCGACCTGGGCGACGACGGCGTCCAGATCAACCTCGCCAGTTACTACTTCGAGAAGTACGACATCGGCTACATCATGGGCATGCTCGCCCACGAGATCGGCCTGCACCCCCTCGCCTCCCGCAACACGAAGATCCCCGAGGAGGAGGAGCTGTACCGGGGCATGCCCCTGCTGGTACCGGGACTGGAGACCCTGAAGACGCCGCGCTTCATGAACACCGAAGGCGCCGGCCAGGAAGACCACGTCATGGCCGCCTTCCCCCACACCATCCGGCACGGCATCTACCGCGACATCGTCCTGGAAATGGCCGGGGTGCTCGCGCAGCACGCACGGGTCGGCGTGACGGGCGCCAAGTCCCAGGACGTCACCGACCTGATCGACACCTACCTGATGGACCTCGCCTCCATCGCGGTCACCAACGACCACCGGGCGAGGGCGATCAGGGACCCCAACTACACGGCAAGGGTCTACAACACCTACAAAGCCCAGCTGGCCGAGCACATCGCCCAGGACAGTCCCGTCCGCCCCTTGCTGCCCGCCGACAAGGGAAGGTTCGGCGTCCTCGGAGACTTCGCCCAGCTCGCCACCAGCGTCGGAACCAACAACCGCGGCGACAGCATCCAGCAACCCGTTGCTCCGGACCAGGCCGGAGGCAACACCGGCGAGGCACGCCCCAGACTGCCCCAGACCGACACCGACACCGACACCGACACCGGCACCGACCGCACGGCGACCACCGGCGTCCCGGCCCGTATGCCGCAGAACCCGAACACGACGCCCGCAGCACCGGAGCCGGTCCTCATCCCCTTCAAGTCGGGGAACTTCGAGTTCACCAACCTGAAGCACACGAACGAGGGGTACCGCGACAAGGCGGTCCGCATCATCGAGCTGCTCCGGAAGCACGACACGATCCGTGACTACGTCGGCGACCGCCCTGTCCGGATCACCCTGCACCTCCGTACGACGGAGACTCCGGCCGATGTGACGGACCGTGGGGATGCCGGTGTCGACATCAACCTCGCGAGCTACTACTTCGAGAAGTACGACATCGGTTACATCATGGGGATGCTGGCCCATGAGATCGGCCTGCACCCCTTGGCCTCGCGGGACACGAACATCCCCGACGAGGAGGGTATGTTCGCGGGGGTTCCGCTGACGGTTCCGGGACTGACGGACCTGAAGACGCCACGGACCATGAACACCGAGGGTGCCGGTCAGGCCGACCACATCATGGCCGCCTTCCCCAGCAGCACCAGGCACCGGATCTACCGCGACATCGTGCTGAAAATGGCCGGTGTCCTGGCGGAGGATGCGCGAACGGGGGAGGAGGGCGCCAAGCCCTCGGACGTCACGGACCTGATCGACACCTACCTCATGGACCTGGCCACGATCGCGCTCACCAACGACCGGCGGAAGGACGCGGCGTGGGAACCGCGTTATACGGCGAAGGTCTACAACGCCTACAAGGCGCAGTTCGCAGCGCAGTTGGCGCAGGACAGCCGGGTGCGGGGTCTGCTGCCGGCTGACAAGAGCTGGTACAACGTCACGAGCAACTTCCTGGGCCTGGGCAGCAGCGTCGCGTTCAACAACCAGGGCGACAGCATCCAGACCAGCACGCCGACGCCGAGCGGCAGCGACACGGGCGAGGCCCGCCCGCGGCTTCCCCAGGGCAGCACCGACGCCGGGCTTCAGAGCGGGCCGTCCGGCACATCGCGGCCGAGGGGGCCGCGTGACAACCGGCCCCGGTTCGTCGTGCGTTCCGGGTTCGACGCGCGGCGGTTCACGTACGACGGTGATCCGGTCACCGACCTGACTGTCCGCATCGCGATACGGGGCACGGACGGGCAGGTCTCACGCGTGTTCGGCCAACTCAACGCGGGTGTCAGCGAGTTCCTCAACGTTCCCGGTTACCGGCTGCCGAACGGTGACCTGCTGCACGTGACCGTCGAGCACGTCGACCCGGCCGACGCTCCGCACCTGACCGTGGACCTGGCGGGCCGGGATCAGACCATGGATCAGAACACCTGGTGGGCGGATGCCGATCCGGTGCAGATGGTGCATGAGCTGACGCACCAGCTCGGTCTGCGGGACGAGTACCGTGACGCCGACTCCCCGCACCGTCCGCACATTCCGGGGAGCCTGCTCGGTGACCTCAACGCGGACCCCGAGGACTCCTCACTCGCCGTCGCCGGACTGAGGGGTCGGCACCTGGCTCTGCTGGGTGCGCTGATCGGGGACGTAACCCCGCAGCCGGAGGGAGGCGCGGAGGAGGACACCGAGCAGACCTGGGACGCGGTGCGTACCGGCACCGACCCGGTCCTCCGCGAGTCCGTGTGGGTCGACCCGGTCTCCCTGCCCCGACCGTCCACCGACGGCACGGCGGTCACCGAGGTCCCGGTCCGTATGCCGCAGGACCCGAACGCGACCTCCACCGCTGCCGCCGAACCGAACCTCGTTCCCTTCAAGTCGGGGAACTTCGAGTTCACCAATCTGAAGCACACGAACGAGAGGTACCGGGACAAGGCCGTCCGCATCATCGAACTGCTGCGGGATCACCCGACGATCAACGAGTACATCGGCAACCGTCCTTGCCGCATCACCCTGCACCTGCGGACGACGGAGACTCCGGCGGACGTGAGGGACCGCGGGGATGCCGGTGTCGACATCAACCTCGCCAGTTACTACTTCGAGAAGTACGACATCGGTTACATCATGGGGATGCTCGCCCACGAGATCGGCCTGCACCCCCTCGCCTCGCGCAACACGGAGATTCCGGAGCAGGAGGAGGCGTACCGGGGTATGCCCCTGCCGGTGCCGGGACTGACGGACCTGAGGACGCCGCGCTTCATGAACACCGAGGGGGCGGGCCAGGCCGACCACGTCATGGCCGCCTACCCCCGTACCATCCGGCACGGCATCTACCGCGACATCGTCCTGAAGATGGCCGACATGCTGGCCGAGGCCGCGCAGGCCGGCGTGGAGGGAGCCAAGTCCAAGGACGTCACCGACCTCATCGACTGCTACTTGATGGACCTCGCGTCCATCGCGATCACCAGCGACTACCGGATGAACGCGGCCAAGGAGCCCGGTAACACCGGCAAGGTCTACAACGCGTACAAGGCGCTGTTTGCTGCGAGTATGGCCGAGGACAGCCCCGCCCGTGCTCTGCTGCCCGCCGACAAGGGGATGTTCGGCGTGGTGCGGGACTTCACCCAACTCGCCACCAGTCTCGCCACCAACAACCGCGGCGACAGCATCCAGCAGCCCATGTCGACGGAAGAGGCCCGCCCCCGGCTCCCGCAAGGAACCGACAGCGTTCAGGGGACCGAGGAGAGTATCCAGCAAGCCCTGCTCGGCACGCCCCAGTTGAGGGGTCCGCGCGACAGCCGACCTCGTTTCGTGGTGCGGTCGGGCTTCGACGCGCGGCGGTTCACTCACGACGGCGAACCGGTCACCGACCTCACCGTCCGGCTCGCGATAGGCGGCCCCGAGGGTCAGACCACGCTCGTGGCCGATCAACTCGACGCAGGTGTACGGGATTTCCTCAACAGTCCTGCTTACCGGTTGCCGAACGGCGACCGCCTCCACGTCACCGTCGAGCACGTCGCCCCCTCGGACTCCCCGCACCTGACCGTGGACCTGGCGGGCCGGGACCGAACCATGGACCAGAACACCTGGTGGGCGGACGCCGACCCGGTGCAGATGGTGCATGAGCTGACCCACCAGCTCGGTCTACGGGACGAGTACCGTGACGCCGACTCTCCGCACCGTCCGCACATCCCGGGCAGTCTCCTCGGCGACCTGAACGCGGACCCCGAGGACTTCTCGCTCGTTTCCTCAGGTCTGCGGGGTCGGCATCTGGCCCTGCTGGGTGCGCTGATCGGGGACGTGACCCCGCAGCCTGAGCCAAGCGGACAGGACGGCGAGCAGAGTTGGGATGCGGCTCGCACGGCCACCGATCCGGTCCTCCGGAAGTCGGTGTGGGTGGACCCGGTTTCTCTGCCGCGGTCGGCTGACGACGGCACGGCAGTCATCGAGGTCCCGGCTCGCATGCCCCAGGACCCGAACGCAACACCAGCCAACGCCGCCGCTGAACCGACCCTTACGCCCTTCAAGTCGGGGAACTTCGAGTTCACCAACCTGAAGCACACGGAGGAGAAGTACCGGGACAAGGCCGTCCGGATCATCGATGTGCTGCGGAAGCACGACACCATCCGCGACTACATCGGCAATCGCCCCTGCCGTATCACCTTGCACGTGCGGACGACGGAGACTCCGGCCGATGTGACGGACCGTGGTGATGCCGGTGTCGACATCAACCTCGCGAGCTACTACTTCGAGAAGTACGACATCGGTTACATCATGGGGATGCTGGCCCATGAGATCGGCCTGCACCCTCTCGCGTCCCGCAACACGAACATTCCTGACGAGGAAGGCATGTTCGCAGGGATGCCGTTGACCGTTCCGGGGCTGGCCGACCTGAAGACACCGCGGATGATGAACACCGAGGGCGCGGGTCAGGCCGACCACATCATGGCCGCGTTCCCCAGCAGTACCAGGCACCGCATCTACCGGGACATCGTGCTCGACATGGCCAAGGTCCTGGCAGAGGACGCGCAGGGCGGCGAAGAGGGCGCCAAGCCCGCGGACGTCACGGACCTGATCGACACCTACCTCATGGACCTGGCCACGATCGCGCTCACCAACGACCGGCGTAGGGACGCGGCGTGGGAACCGCGTTATACGGCCAAGGTCTACAACGCCTACAAGGCGCAGTTCGCAGCGCAGTTGGCGCAGGACAGCCCGGTGCGGGGTCTGCTGCCGGCCGACAAGAGCTGGTACAACGTCACGAGCAACTTCCTGGGCCTGGGCAGCAGCGTCGCGTTCAACAACCAGGGCGACAGCATCCAGACCGTTTCTCCGGTGCAGGCCGGCACCTCGGCACAGGCCGACAGCGTCACAGGCGAAGCCCGTCCCCGGCTTCCGCAGGGGAGCACCGACACCGCGCTCCAGACGCAGCTCCCCGGCACATCGCAGCCGAGGGGGCCGCGTGACAGCCGCCCCCGCTTCGTGGTCCGGTCGGGCTTTGACGCGCGGCGGTTCACGTACGACGGTGATCCGGTCACCGACCTGACCGTCCGCATTGCGATACGGGGCACGGACGGGCAGGCCTCACGCGTGTTCGACCAGCTCAAGTCAGGTGTCAGCGAGTTCCTCAACGTTACCGGTTACCGGCTGCCGAACGGTGACCTGCTGCACGTGTCCGTCGAGCTGGTTACGCCTTCGGGCTCGCCGCACCTGACCGTGGACCTGGCCAACCGGGATCAGACCATGGACCAGAACACCTGGTGGGCGGATGCCGATCCGGTGCAGATGGTGCATGAGCTGACACACCAGCTCGGCCTGCGGGACGAGTACCGCGACGCCGACTCCCCGCACCGTCCGCACGTCCCGGGGAGCCTGCTCGGTGACTTGAACGCCGACCCTGAGGACTCTTCGCCCGCCGTCGCCGGACTGCGTGGCCGGCACCTGGCGCTGCTGGGTGCGCTGATCGGGGACGTAACCCCGCAGCCGGAGGGAAGCGCGGAGGACGACAGCGAGCAGACCTGGGACGCGGTACGCACCGGCACCGACCCGGTCCTTCGCGAGGCGATCTGGGTGGATCCGGTCTCCCTGCCCCGACCGTCCACCGACCGCGCTGAAGTCGCTGAAGTCACTGAAGTCACTGGGGTCCCGGCCCGTATGCCGCAGGGTCCGAACGCGACGCCTGCTACCGCTGCGGAGCCCGATTCGGGTCCCTTCGTGATGGAGAACTTCGAGTTCACGAATCTGAAGCGTTCGAATGAGCGGTACCGCGCGAAGGCGGTGCGGATGGTCGATGTGCTGAGGGATCACCCGACGATCAAGGCGTACGTGGGCGGCCGCCCTGTCCGGATCACTCTGCATGTGCGCACGACCGAGACCCCGGCCGACGTGCGTGACCTGGGCGAAGACGGGGTCCAGATCAACCTCGCCAGCTACTACTTCGAGAAGTACGACATCGGCTACATCATGGGGATGCTGGCCCACGAGATAGGCCTGCACCCGCTTGCCTCCCGGAACCGGGACATCCCCGATGAGGAGGAGATGTTCCGGGGCATCCCTCTGCCGGTTCCGGGGCTGGCCGACCTGAAGACGCCGCGCACGATGAACACCGACAACGCGGGTCAGGCCGACCACATCATGGCGGCATTCCCCAGCAGTACGAGGCACGGGATCTACCGCGACATCGTGCTGAAGATGGCGGAGATGCTGGCGGACTTCGCGCAGGCGCATGTGCCCGGAGCCAAGCTCCGGGACGTCACGGACCTGATCGACTGCTATCTGATGGATCTGGCGTCTATCGCGATCACCAGTGACTATCGGGTGAACGCGGCCAAGGAGCCTGGTAACACCGCGAAGGTCTACAACGCCTACAAGGCGCTGTTCGCTGCGCGTATGGCTGAGGACAGCCCAATCCGTGCTCTGCTGCCCGCCGACAAGGGGATGTTCGGCGTGGTGCGGGACTTCACCTCACTGGCCGCAAGCGTCGCCACCAACAACCGCGGCGACAGCATCCAGCCGCCCACGCCGACGGACGACGCCCGCCCCCGACTCCCGCAAGCAACCGACAACAGTCAGCAGACCGAGGAGAGCATCCAGCAAGCCCCGCCCGCAACACCGCAGTTGAGGGGTCCGCGCGACAGCCGCCCCCGCTTCGTGGTGCGGTCGGGCTTCGACGCGCGCCGCTTCTCCTACCAGGGCGAGCAGGTCACGGACCTCACCGTCCGGCTCGCGATACGGGGCCCGGAGGGTCAGACCACGCTCGTGGCCGATCAACTCGACGCAGGTGTACGGGATTTCCTCAACAGTCCTGCTTACCGGTTGCCGAACGGCGACCGCCTCCATGTCACCGTCGAGCACGTCGCCCCCTCGGACTCTCCGCACCTGACTGTGGACCTGGTGGGCCGGGACCGCGCGATGGATCAAAGCACGTGGTGGGCGGACGCCGATCCGGTGCAGATGGTCCATGAGTTGACCCACCAGCTCGGTCTGCGGGACGAATACCGTGACGCCGACTCCCCGCACCGCCCGCACATCCCAGGCAGTCTCCTCGGCGACCTGAACGCGGGCCCCGAGGACTCTTCGCTCGCCGTCGCCGGTCTGCGGGGTCGGCACCTGGCGCTGCTCAGTGCGCTGATCGGTGACGTCGACCCGCAACCTCAGAGCAAGCAGGACAGCGAACAGGGCACCGAGCGGCACACCGAGCAGAGCTGGGACGCCGCCCGCACCGCTACCGAGCCGGTCCTCCGCGAGTCCGTCTGGGTGGACCCGGTCTCCCTGCCCCGACCGTCCGACAGCGGCGCGGCAGTCACCGAAGGCACCGAGGTCCCGGCCCGTATGCCGCAGGACCCGAACGCGACCCCCACCGCCCCAGCAAGGGCCTACGTGCCGTTCTCGTCGGGGAACTTCGAGTTCACGAACCTGGCGCACACGAACGAGAAGTATCGCGACAAGGCGATCCGCATCATCGATCTGCTGCGGAAGCACGACACCATCAGGGAGTACATCGGCACCCGCCCCTGCCGCATCACCCTGCACCTGCGGACGACGGAGCCCCCGGCCGACGTGAGGGACCGTGACGATGACGGCGTGGACATCAACCTCGCCAGCTATTACTTCGAGAAGTACGACATCGGCTACATCACGGGCATGCTGGCCCACGAGATCGGCCTGCACCCGCTCGCCTCCCGCAACACGAACATCCCCGACGAGGAGGAGATGTTCCAGGGAGTCCCGCTGACCGTGCCGGGGCTGGCCGACCTCAGCACACCGCGCACCATGAACACCGAGGGTGCGGGTCAGGCCGACCACATCATGGCCGCCTTCCCCAGCAGCACAAGGCACCGGATCTACCGCGACATCGTCCTGGGAATGGCCAAGATCCTGGCGGAGGACGCGCAGGCCGGCGAGGAGGGTGCCAAGGCCCAGGACGTCACCGACCTGATCGACTGCTATCTGATGGACTTGGCCTCAATCGCCCTCACCAACGACCACCGGACGAACGCGGCGAAGGAGCCGAACTACACGGCGCGGGTCTACAACGCCTACAAAGACTTGTTCCAGGCCCAGTTGGCGGGAGCCACTGCGCTCCAGGCCCTTCAGGCCCTCCTGCCGTCCAACAAGAGCATGTTCGGCGTGATGAACGACTTCCGGCGCATCGCCACCCACGTCGCCATCGGCAACAGCGGTGACAGCATCCAGCAGGCCGGTACGACCTGAGGCGCGTGTGTCTCTGACGCACGCGCCTCCTGGCGCACGATCGGGGCGGCCGGTTCTATCGGGAAAATCCTCCGGCCTCGAACGACCGGGTGATGGGAGCCGTGTGAATCGAGAGGTTCACGCACGGTTCTGAGAGAGCCGGGAGGTGAGATCCCTCCCGGCTACTCGCTGGATAGGGTGCGGCGGCATTCGCTGATCAGATGTCGCGGAAGATCTCGATCTGCGCGCCCACCGAGTTCAGCCGCTCCGCCAGCTCCTCGTAACCCCGGTTGATGACATACACATTGCGCAGTACGGACGTGCCCTCGGCCGCCATCATCGCGAGCAGCACCACCACGGCCGGCCGCAGCGCCGGCGGGCACATCATCTCCGCGGCCCGCCAGCGCGTCGGGCCCTCGACCAGGACGCGGTGCGGGTCGAGCAGCTGGAGGCGGCCGCCCAGACGGTTGAGGTCCGTCAGATAGATCGCGCGGTTGTCGTAGACCCAGTCGTGGATCAGCGTCTTGCCCTGGGCCACGGCCGCGATCGCCGCGAAGAACGGCACATTGTCGATGTTCAGGCCCGGGAAGGGCATCGGGTGGATCTTGTCGATCGGCGCCTCCAGCTTGGAGGGCCGGACCGTCAGGTCCACCAGCCGGGTGCGGCCGTTGTCCGCCGCGTACTCCGCGGAGCGGTCGTGGTCGAGGCCCATCTCCTCCAGCACCGCGAGCTCGATCTCCATGAACTCGATCGGGACGCGGCGGATGGTGAGTTCGGACTCGGTGACGACCGCGGCGGCGAGCAGGCTCATCGCCTCGACCGGGTCCTCGGAGGGGGAGTAGTCGACGTCCACGTCGATGTTCGGGATGCCGTGCACGGTGAGTGTGGTGGTGCCGACACCGTCCACCCGTACGCCCAGAGCCTCCAGGAAGAAGCACAGGTCCTGGACCATGTAGTTGGAGGAGGCGTTGCGGATGACGGTCACACCGTCGTGGCGGGCGGCGGCCAGCAGCGCGTTCTCGGTCACCGTGTCGCCGCGCTCGGTCAGCACGATCGGACGGTCGGGCGACGTCGTGCCCTCCACCACCGCGTGGTAGAGCCCCTCCGTCGCGGTGATGTCCAGGCCGAAGCGGCGCAGCGCGATCATGTGCGGCTCGATGGTCCGCGTGCCGAGGTCGCAGCCTCCGGCGTACGGAAGCCGGAAGGTGTCCATCCGGTGCAGCAGCGGACCGAGGAACATGATGATGGACCGGGTCCGGCGCGCGGCCTCCGCGTCGATGGCGTCCATGTCGAGCTCGGCCGGCGGCACGATCTCGAGGTCCACGCCCTCGTTGATCCAACGGGTGCGCACCCCGATAGAGTTGAGCACCTCGAGCAGCCGGAAGACCTCTTCGATACGGGCCACCCGGCGCAGCACCGTGCGGCCCTTGTTGAGCAGCGAGCCGCAGAGCAGTGCCACACAGGCGTTCTTGCTCGTCTTGACGTCGATGGCGCCGGAGAGCCTGCGTCTGCCGACGACCCGGAGGTGCATGGGCCCGGCGTAGCCGAGCGAAACGATCTCGCTGTCGAGCGCTTCGCCGATGCGCGCGATCATCTCAAGGCTGATGTTCTGGTTGCCGCGCTCAATGCGATTCACCGCACTCTGGCTGGTGCCGAGTGCTTCGGCCAACTGCGTCTGTGTCCAGCCCCGATGCTGACGGGCGTCACGGATGAGCTTGCCGATGCGTACGAGGTAGTCGTCTGCCATGGCCGCACGCTATCTCAGATATGAGATGAGATCGCACTTGGGTGAGCCATCAGGGTGACAGCCGGTGGGCGACCGGGTGATGCGGTTCATAGAGGGGCAGTTCGGCTCCGCTCGGCATCCGCACCGAGGCGAGCACTCCCCAGCCCTGCTCGCTCGGCGGCTGCGAGATCTCCACACCACGCTCGGTGAGCCGGGCCAGTGTCCGCTCCAGGTCGTCGCACATCAGATAGAACTCCGACTTCGGCTCGGCGCTCGTCGGATGTACGGCGATCTCCGCCGGCGGCAGTTTGAAGATGAGCCACCCGCGCCCGGCGTCGACGTGCGCGAATCCGAGCACGTCCTTGACGAAGGTCCGATCGGCATCCGCGTCGGGGCTGTAGAGGATCACATGCGCACCGCTGAACATGCTCCGATACTGGGTCGGGCGCCGGTTCCCGGCAAGCGAGCCGCCGCCGTCCGGGCGCAGGCGGCGCTTGGGGCGTGTCGCGCCGCCCGCACCTGATCTGCGCCGGACGGATCGGGTTTTCGGCCGCACCGCCTCAGATCTTCGCGCTGCCCATCCGCCCCGAACGGCGGTCGACGTGCGCTTGGCTCATTGGGTCGGGGGCGGCGTAGCGGGTGCGTCGGTTGCGGCGTTTGCGTAGCGGCGGGCCAGGTGCGCGAAGGCGTCCTTGAGCTCGGCCGGGCCGACGACCTCGATGTCGGCGTCGAACCTGCCGAGGGTGGCGGCCAGGCCGGGCCATGACCACGAGCCCAGGACGAGCCGGCAGCGGTTCGGGCCGAGTTCCTCGACGACTCCGTCGCGGGTGTAGCGGGACACGGCGGCGGCGGGCAGGTCGAGGATCACCTCGCCGCGGCAGGGCCAGTCGCCAGAGCCGTCGGAGCCCTGGAACCTGCTGGCCACGAAGGCGGCCACGTCACCTCCGGGCAGTTCGCGCGGGGTGAAGCGGGGCCCCGTAGGGGTGCGCGGGGTGATCCGGTCGGCGCGGAAGGTGCGCCAGTCCTCGCGGTCGAGGTCCCAGGCGACGAGGTACCAGCGCCCGCCCCAGGTGACGAGGTGGTGGGGCTGCACCCGGCGTGGTGGAGTTGCGGCGGGGTCGTCGCCGGCTCCCGGCGGGGATGCGGGGGTGTAGTCGAAGCGCAGCACTTCGCGGGCGTGGACGGCGGCGCTGAGCGTCATGAGCACGCTGCTGCCGACCTGTGGGTCCGGTCGGGTCGCGGGCCGCTCGACGGCGGTGACCTGAAGGGTGTCGATCCGGTGGCGCAGCCGTGCGGGCATGACCTGCCGGACGGTGGTCAGCGCGCGCGCCGCGGCCTCCTCGATGCCGGCACCAGTGGTGGTGGCGATCTGGAGTGCGATGGCCAGAGCGACGGCCTGCTCGTCGTCGAACAGCAACGGGGGCAGCTCCGTGCCGGCGTCGAGCCGGTACCCACCGTCGGGCCCCTTGAAGGCCACGATGGGATAGCCGAGCTCGCGCAGGCGGTCGACATCACGGCGCACGGTGCGCGGGCTGATGTCCAGCCGCTCGGCCAGTAGCGCCCCGGGCCAGTCCCTGCGCGCCTGGAGCAGCGAGAGCAGCGAGAGCAGTCGCGCTGAGGATTTCGGCATGACTCCATAGTGCCCCTGAGAAGCGGCCACACCCTGTCCGCTTCTCTTGCGATTGTTGTCTCGTGCCAGACAACGAGAACGACCGGAAGGGCCCGATCACCGTGACCGCCACGACCACGCCACCCTCAACTGTCGACGCCGAACGGGCCGACCTGCTCGCCCAGCTCGCGACCGTGCGATCCGCCCTGACCAACACGGCGCGCGGGCTCAGCGGCGAGCAGGCCGGCGAACATCCGACGGTCAGCGCGCTGTGCCTGGGCGGGCTGATCAAGCATGTCGCGTCCATCGAGGAAGGATGGCTGCGCTTCGTGGCCGAGGGCCCGTCGGCGATGCGCTACGACCTCCCCGACGGTGTCACCTGGGCCGACCTCACGGCCGGTACCGCACGCGAGTTCCCGCAGTGGGCGATCGACCACCAGAACGACTTCCGGATGCTGCCCGGCGAGACGCTGGACGGGATCGTCGCGCGCTACGAGCAGGTCGCCGCCCGGAGCGAGAAGGTCATCGCCTCCGTGCCCGACCTGTCGGCGACGCACCCGCTGCCGGAGGCGCCCTGGAACGAGCCGGGAGCGGTGCGCAGCGTGCGCCGGGTGCTGATGCACGTCATCGCCGAGACCGCCCAGCACGCCGGGCACGCGGACATCCTGCGCGAGACGCTCGACGGCCAGAAGTCGACCTGAGCGGTGACGGGGCCCTGCCGGATCGGGCCATCGTCCTGACCGGTGTTACCCAGGGGATCCCGGGGCGGGGCGGCGACTGCTCGCCGTCCGGCCCCGGCCCCGGTCCCGCGGCTTTGCCGGGCCAGGCGGGCGATTATCACCAACCAGCAGTACGGAGACGAGTATGTTCAATGTTCTGGGCGATGTGAACTGGATCGGTGTCCTGGTCGCCTTCCTCGCTTTTTTCCTGATGGGCGCCCTGTGGTTCGCGCTCCTGTTCAACAAGGCTTACAACATCTCGCTGGGGCGGGACGCGTCAGCGGCGCCAGAGGGATCCGCCCTCTTTTATGCCGGACCGGCCCTGACCTCGCTGGTGATAACCATCACCAGCGCGGTTCTGATGGCCGCGTTGAGGATCGACTCCTATCCGGACGCCCTGTTGTTCGGTCTGATCGTCGGAGCCGGATACTTGGTGGCGAACACGGTCAACATCGCGATAAACCCCAATTTCCCGCGACCCCTGTTCTATTCACTGATCTCCGGAGCATACAATCTGGTCGGAAGTGTGCTGGTCAGCGCGATTCTGGTGGCAATCTAGACCACTGCCGGCGGTAGAGCGCCGAATGGCTCTCTGCGCTGACGTGCGCTCACCACGGCAGGCGGGCAAGGCAGTAGTCCATGCCCCCCTGCCGTCTGAATGACAACATCTGACGCGCTGGTGTCGCCGTCAACAAAGGCCGCGACCCTAATCCAGATCATGCTCTTCGCCACTTCCATCCTTCTGTCCGGCTATCCGGCTAGAGATCAGCGTCCATGAGTAAGCCGACGAGAACCCGAGATTCACCACCCACTCGGCTCCTGCATGAAATCGAAGGGAACGGCGTCACCGTGAAGATGCGCGATCTGGGGCGGACAGGTATTCAGGTCAGCCCCTACTGCCTGGGCGCCGTAATGTTCGGACAGGGCGGTAACACCGACCGCGACGACGGCGTCCGGATCATCCACCGGGCACTGGACTCGGGGATCAACTTGTCCAACACGCCGCCGGCCATCAAACGCGCGTCGCTACGCCGACGATCGGCCGACGGGCGCGTCGCGGCATGACCCCGATGACCGTTCTCGACACCCGGGCGCTCAACCGCGCGACGCTGGCCCGGCAGTTGCTGCTCGATCGCGCCGACGTACCGGTCCTCGACGCCGTCGCGCACCTCGGCGGTCTGCAGGCGCAGGAACCCCAGGAACCGTTCGTCGGGCTCTGGTCGCGGCTGCGCGCGTTCGACCCGGCGGTGCTCTCGGACCAGCTCATCCGGCGGAGCGTGGTGCGGACCCACCTCATGCGCCGCACCGTCCACCTCGTCACCGCCGGCGACGCTCTGGCCTGGCGGGCCCGCCACGAAGCTATGCTGCGCCAGCGGGTGCTCGGTGTCTACCGCCGCGAGCTCGACGGGGTGGATCTCGACGAACTCGCCGCAGCGGGACAGGCGGTGATGGCCGACGGCGAGCCGCACTCGATGACCGAGCTCGCGCGGGCGCTCGTCGAGCGCTGGCCGGCGCCGGGGCCGCGGGCACTGGGGGAGATGGTGATCGCCGCCCTCCTCCCGGTGGCGCAGCTGCCGCCGCGCGGGCTCTGGCGCACCAGGGCAGGAGTACGCAACGTCCTGCTCTCCTCCTGGCTGGGGCGCGAGATCGACCCACCGTCCCCGGACGGCTCCGATCCGGTTGGCCAGGCGCTGGTACGGCGCTATCTGGCCGCGTTCGGCCCCGCCGCCTCGGCCGACCTGCGCGCCTGGTGCGGCCTCGCCGGGCTCCCGGCCGCGGTCGCCGCGATACGCGAGGAGCTGGTCACCTTCCGCGACGAGCGAGGCCGGGAACTCCTGGACCTTCCCGACGCGCCGCGCCCCGACCCCGACACACCCGCCCCGGTGCGGTTCCTG
This sequence comes from Streptomyces lunaelactis, assembly GCF_003054555.1. Taxonomy (NCBI): domain Bacteria; kingdom Bacillati; phylum Actinomycetota; class Actinomycetes; order Kitasatosporales; family Streptomycetaceae; genus Streptomyces; species Streptomyces lunaelactis. The sequence goes on from NZ_CP026304.1 coordinate 6,660,205, forward strand.
CCGGCGTTCGACAACGCGATCCTCGGCTACCACGACCGCAGCCGGATCATCGACGACGCCCACCGCGGCCTGTCGGTCGCCGGCGCTCGCGTTGTCCTGGTCGACGGCCGGGTCGCCGCGACCTGGAACGTTGAGGCAGGCACCGTGATCGTCACCCCGCTGGGCCGCTTCTCCCGAGCCGACCGCACCACCGTCGCCGAACAGGGGCAGGCGCTGGCGTCGTTCCTCTCCGACAACGACAGCCACCGCATCCAGATCGCCGCGTCTCCCTGCTGAGCGACACACCCGCGCGGTGCTTCCCCTGAGTACGGGATCGGGTGGCGCGCTCCGGTTCACGCTGTCGAAGGGCCTGCACGGTCTGTCCCCTGTCCACGATGACAGGGGACCCACGCCGCCCACGCGCCTCCAGGTCCTCGTCGATGAACACCGGAACGGTGATCGACCGTGTGGCGATGCCGACCACCGCCGTCTCGCCGCCTGCCAGAGCGAGGAATAGCCGGAGTAGGCCATCGCCCGCTCACGGGTCGGCGAGGTGCTGGCCCCGGCAGACGAAACCGGGCAGGGCCACGCCCGGCCGACCGGACCGTGCCGGACGCCGAGGGATCAAGGGCCGCCGACCTGCCAGGAGATGGCCGCCGTGTTCGGCATGGACGTGGTGCCGGCGCGGGTGGAGGCACGGCGGTCGAAGGCGAAACGCCTGGTGGCCCGCGGCCGGCTGGCCGAGCCCGCGCCGGGCCGCTTCACGCTCGCGCAGGGCGTGACCGGGTGGGACGGCGGGTCATGACCATGGTCATCGACCAGTGGACCACGGCCGGGCCTGCGTCGGGTCGGGATGGTCGAGGGACACATCGTCCTCGCCGTATACGGCACAACCTTGTTCCATGGGGCGGCTGTTGACGTGGTACCGGTGCGTGATTCACTAGCATGAGATCGAACTAGTCGAACTCACAGAGTAGGGAGCGGAGGTGACTATCGATGGCCGCTGTGGAGACCGGCTGGTTGCGTGGGGTGCTGCCACTGGCGCTCGCCGCCGTGCTTGCTGAGGGCGACCGGCACGGGTATGCGCTGGTGCAAGAGTTGACTGCCCGTGGATTCGGCACTGTCCGTGGCGGCGCGCTGTATCCGGTGCTCGGTCGACTCGAGACGGAAGGGGTGGTGGAGGCGCGATGGGAGCCCGGTGAGGGCGGGCCGGGCCGCAAGGTCTACCGGCTCACCGACGCGGGGCGAGCCCGGCTGCGTGAAGAGACCACCGGCTGGAAGCAGTTCTCCGACGCGATGGATCAACTCCTGGCCCACGGTACGAAGGAGTTGCCATGACGGATGAGGTCATCCGGTGGAACGCAAGGCTTCGACTGGCACTGGCTGCACAATCGGTGGACAGCACCCTCACGAACACGGTGCTGGACGAGGTCGCGCAGCACTGCGCGGACAGCGGTGAGAGCCCTGAGGACGCCTTCGGCACGCCGGAGGCGTACGCCGCCACTGTGGCCGGCGAGCGCATCCCTCCCGAGGAACGACTTCGTCACCGGGGCGGCCAGACACCTGCGGCGACATTCTGCGCCGCACTCGCCCCGATCGGTGTGGCCGCTCTGGTGGCCGGCGCCTGTCTGTGGGTCGCAAACGGATTCACGCTGGCCCTGACCCCTGGCGGGTTGGTCGGCTCATCGTTCATCGCCATAGCCCTGACGGGCGGCCACCTCGCGGCCACCGCCTCGCGCTCCCGACGGCGCGCCGCGGGGTGGGTGCTCCTGGCCGCCGCAACGGTGCTCGGCGCGACGGCTTTCACCGCCCTCTCCCGCAAGCCCTTCGGCCACCTACCCGCCCCTGTCCTGTGCGTACTGGGCCTCGCGCTGCTCGGGTGGGCCACACGGAACAAACCAACAGCAGACCCTGAAGGAGTCACCATGCAACCTCGGACGGACGCTCTGAACACGGTCGGGCGTGAGCACTGGCTCCGCCAACTGACCCAGCTGCTCGAAGAGCGCCACGCTGTACCCCGCGCACGTGCCGCAGAGCTCACCAGGGAGGCCGCCGACCACCTCGCCGCCACCGAACGCGCGCCGGAAGAGGAGTTCGGGCCCGTAGAACTGTACGCGCTGCGATTGTCCGAAGAGGAGTCTCCCCGCGAACGGTGGTGGCTGCGCAGCGACATCCAGAACGCGATACTTGCCGTGATCCTCACCGGCTATCTGGTGGGCAATCTCGCCTCCGGCGGCCCGTTCTGGCAAACCGCACTCGCCGCCGGCGCACTCGCCGTGAACCTGGCGCTCCTTGCCGTCCCCCTGGTGCGCAGGCAACGCGACAGCTCGCCCCAGCGATAACCGCATCGCCGGCTCCGTAGGATTGCTGTCGACGGCGCCCCCTGACGGGAGCCCTGTCCATCAGCCCGCCGTAGGGGCCGGCGGGGACTTCCGGGCAACGGCGCCCGGTGCTGAACACCGGGGTGGGAGCCGTCATGGCGTCCGAGGGAGAAAGACCGAGCAGCGCGCGAGTGCGGCCCCCAACTGCCGAGACGATGAACTCGTGCGCTCCCCTCAGGGCGCCGAAGCCGTCGGCGCGGTCCGCCGCAGCTCGCCCGCCTCATCGAGGAGCGTCCCACGCAGCCGCCGACTCGACTCCCGACATGGGCCTCGGGGTTCACCCGGACCAGCCGTTCCTTCTGCCGGACCCCTGCGGTCCAGGACGCCGACGCCCACCCCCCGCCTGAGAACTCGGCGAGCAGATGCCGTCCCCTCCTTGCCCCTTCCCTTGAGAGATTCCCTGCCATGCCCAGAGCCGAGACCGGCTTCAGTGTCCTGTCCGACGACTTCGCCGCCGCCCCCTACCGGTACTTCGCCGGGCTGAGGGAACGGGCACCTGTCCACTACGAGCCGGCGATCGACAGCTACTTCCTGTCCCGCTACCAGGACGTGAAGCGGGTGCTGACCGACCATCAGGCGTTCAGCACCGAGACGCTGCAGGTACGCGCCGAGCCGGTGATGCGCGGACCGGTCCTCGCCCAGATGACCGGGGCCGAGCACACCGCCAAACGAAAGATCGTCGTCCGGGGCTTCACCGGACAGGCCCTGCAAGACCAGATACGCGCCATCCGCGCCAACGCCGCCGAGCTCATCGCGCCCTTCCTTCCCCGGGGCCGGGTGGACCTCGTCAACGACTTCGGCAAGCCCCTCGCCGTCTATGTGACGCTCGACGTCCTCGGCCTGGACAAGAAGGACTGGCAGCAGGTCGCCGCCTGGCACAGCGGGGTCGCCGAGTTCATCACCAGCATCGTCCTCACCCCGGAACGCCGTCGGCACTGCCTGGACTGCGCCGAGCAACTGGAGGCCTACCTCGTCCCCCTCATCGAACAGCGGCGCCGCCATCCCGGCGAAGACCTCATATCGACGCTGTGCACCGCCGAGTTCGACGGCATCGCCATGAGCAATCGCGACGTCACCGCGCTGATCATCAACGTCCTGGCCGCCGCCACCGAGCCCGCTGACAAGACCCTCGCCCTGCTCATCAAGCACCTGATCGACCACCCTGAGCAGATGGCCCAGGTCCGCCAGGACCCGACCCTGCTGCCCGCCGCGATCGCCGAGACCCTGCGCTACACCCCGCCGGTCCAGCTCATTCCCCGCCAGTCGGAGAAGGACGCCGTGTTCGCCGGCACCACCGTCCCGGTAGGTGCCACCATCTTCTGCATGATCGGCGCGGCAAACCGCGACCCCGACGCCTTCACCGCCCCGGACACCTTCGACATCCACCGTCCGGACCTGGGCACCGCCCGCTCCTTCACCGCCGCCGCCCAGCACCTGGCCTTCGGCACCGGACTCCACCAGTGCGTGGGCGCAGCCTTCGCCCGCGCCGAGATCGAGACCGTCGCCGCGATGCTCATCCCCCTGCTCGACCAGGTCCACTACAGCCCCGACTTCCGCTACCGGGAGACCGGCCTGTACACCCGCGGCCCCGCCTCCCTGTCCCTGGACTTCACCCCCGTACACGAAGGCGTCCCAGGCCACGACTGACACCTGCACACCCCCCGCCCCGGCCTCGAGCAGACCGGCCGGCGATCAACCTTCCCCGGCCCCGGGAGCCGGGGAAGCCCTGACCCGCCACCCCTCCAGAAAGAGACTTCAGTGACACCGACCGACATCACCCGAGCCATCAACGACCTGCTGTTCAACCCGGGCCTCGGCCTTGCCGAAGCCCTCGACCGGCATTTCACCCCGGACTACCGTCAGCGCACCGACGGCGTGTGGAGCGACCGTGCCGCCTTCGCCCAGCACATGACACGCCTCCGCTCCCTGGTCCGCAGCGGCCACATCGAGGTGCACGACGAATTCCGCGACGGACTGCGTTACGCCGACCGTCACACCGTCACCCTCACCCAGCACAGCGGCCGTACGTCCCGCACCGAGGTGTACCTCTTCGGCCAGTACGCCCCCGACGGGCGCTTCCATCGCGTCGAAGAAACCACCCTCCTGCTCACCGGCCACCCCGACGACCGGAACCTGGGACTCATCAACTGACGCTGGAAACCTGCAGAAAGAGCTCCTTCTTTGCGCACCAGCCCCCGGGGCCGTCCGAAGCCGGCAATCACCGCAACCGTCGTCCCGGCGTCAAGAACCGGCCAGTGACACGTGCAACGCTGTTGTTAGGATCCCTAAAGGCGTAGCGGCTCCATCGATGGCGACCCTCCGACGTGCCCGATACGACACCACTGTCGATGACGGGCGAGGAACGGCCGTCGTTGGCCTGGAGCAGGGCGGCGAAAAGAGGAGAACCGGACCGGACCTGCCGCCATTCGGGCGCCTCGTCCCGGTGCCTGCCACCGCGAGGCTCGGTGGTACGTCCGGGCATGACCGTCCGGTGCCGGACACGGGGAGGGGGAGCCGTCATGGGGTCCGTGGGGGAGAGACTGAGCAGCGCGCGAGTGCGGGCTTTCATCGGCCGGGAGGAGGAACTCGGTCGCTTCGGGGAGGCTTTGACCGGAGATCCACAGGCGCCCTTCGTATTCTACGCGTTCGGGCCGGGCGGCATCGGCAAGTCGACTCTGGTGCGGCGTCTGGCGGACCAGGTCCGTTCGGCAGGTCGGTTGCCGGTTGAACTCGACGGCCGTTTCGTCAGCCGGGACCCCGCCGACTTCGAGCGCGCGGCCGCACCTTTTCTGGACGTTCCCGGCACGGTCCTGTTCGTCGACTCCTTCGAGCACTGCCAATGGCTCGAGAGCTGGCTGTGGCAGCACTTCCTCCCTCGCGCCGCGGACGGCGCCCTGGCTGTTCTGGCCGGCCGCCTCGCGCCGCAGGCGCAGTGGAGCGCCGATCCCGCGTGGTCCGGGGTCCTGCACGTCACCGAACTGAAGCCGTTCGTCGATGAACAGGCCCGGAGTCTGCTGGCCGCGGCGCGGCTCCGGCCCGAGTTGCGGGACCGGGTGCTCCGCTTCGCCGGAGGCAACCCGCTGGCCCTGTCCCTTGCGGCCGCCGCAGGAGCAGGATCGGCAGGCTGGAACAAGGAGGAGATCTGGGCTCCCTCGGCCGACGTCCTGCGAACCCTGTTGGCAGGCCTGATCGGAGAGGTGCCCACGGCGGCCCACCGCCGAGCCCTGGAGGTGGCGGCACAGGCACACTCCACGTCCGAGGAACTGCTTTCCTCGGTACTGCCCGAGGAAGACGCCCACCTGCTCTTCTCCTGGCTGAGGGACCTGCCCTTCATGGAGTCCACGCACCGAGGGCTCCACCCGCACGACGCCGCACGCGAGACGCTGGCCGCCGACCTGCGCTGGCGAGCACCCCATGCCTTCGTGACGATGCGCCAGCGATTGGCGGAGGAGTACCTGCGCATACTGCGCGAGGCACCCGAGGAGCGTGTGTGGACCGTCACCGACGAACTCTTCTACCTCTTCAAGGAGGTGGAAACCCTGGCGCGCCTGCGCACATGGTCCCGCGAGGACGAGGTGCACGACCGCCCCCTGCAGCCAGGTGACATCGATGTCGTACTACGCATGGCCGAGCAGACCGAAGGCCCCGCCTCCGCGGACCTCGTCCGCTACTGGGCGCAGCGCCAACCGCAGGCATTCAGCGTCTACCGTCTCGTGAGCACAGGCCGGATCGTGGCGTTCACGGCTCGACTCGTCCTGCCGGCCCCACCCGACCCCCAGGACCTGGCCACCGATCCCGTCGTCGCGGCAGCCTGGGAGCACACCGACGCCACCGCGCCCGTGAGCCCCGGCGAGCACATCGGCATAAGCCGCTTCTCGATCTACCCCGAGCGGTACCAGGTCCCCTCGCGCGTCATCGACCTGAGCAGTTCCCGGGCCCAGGCGGAAGCCGCCCGTGCCCGCCGACGCGCATACGGCTTCGCCGTCTACCAGGACGCCGACGCCTGGGCCGTGCGGGTCAAGGGCACCCTCGCGGACACCGGTGCGCGACCGCGAGTCGGTGAGCACACCTACGGACTGTTCAGCGTCGACTGGCGCCAGGTGCCCGTCGAGACCTGGCTCCGCCGCTTCATATCAGCCACCGATGTGCCCGCCGAGTCCGGGCCTTCGGGCATCTCACGCACCACGTTCGACCAAGCCGTACGCGAAGCCCTGGCGCATTGGCGAGATGCAGGCGCCTTCACCGCCTGTGCCCTGCTCCGCGCCCGTCTCGCGGCCGACTTCGACGACCCCGTCAAAGAGTTGCGCGCCCTGCTGCGCCAAGCCGTCGACGATCTCGCCCGTGACCCGCGTGGAGTGCGCGCACGCGAAGCCCTGACCGCGGGGTACTTCTCCGGTGCACCCACCCAGGAAGCCGCCGCCCGGCGCCTCGGCCTGCCCTACGGCACCTACCGTCGCCACCTCCGCCAGGGTCTGGACCTGCTCTGCGAGGCCCTGTGGCAGTGGGAACTGCACGGCCCCGACGACGACCACGGGCGCACGGTGCCGACGTACACGTAAAGCCGGCTCCGGCGACATTTTCGTGATGCCGCGCGTGGATCCGTAGCCGTGGGGGGCTCAGCACGGTTACGCCGTGTGCCGGCGTACATCCGTGGCAGGGCTCCTCGTGGACAGGTGCGGACAGGACTGGACAGTCAACGCCCCTGCCGAGCATGGAAAGTGGACACCGCCTGACACGAGGCTGTGCGCCATGAACCTTGGACGCACGAACGACCAGGCATCCCCCGCTCGCCGGCCGGGGGCCGTGCTCGCGGCGCTCGCCGCAGCGCAGTTCACCGTCATGCTCGCCACCTCGATAGTGAACGTGGCGCTGCCGCAGATCCGTGCTGGGGTTGGCCTGTCGGCCGACGGCACCACCTGGGTGATCAACGCCTACGGCCTGGCGTTCGGTGCGCTGCTCCTGGCCGGGGGGCGGGCGGCCGACCTGCTCGGCCGCCGCCGGGTGCTGATCGCCGGTCTCGCGCTGTTCGCTGGGGCCTCGCTGGCAGCAGGACTGGCCACCTCCGCGGGCGTCCTGATCGCCGCCCGCGCCGTTCAGGGACTCGGCGCCGCCGCGATCGCCCCAGCCGCACTCGCCCTGGCCATGAGCCTGTTCCCGTCCGGCCCTGGACGCGGCAGAGCCTTGGGCGTGTGGGGCGCAGTATCCGGCGCGGGAGGAGCGGGAGGCGTCCTTCTGGGCGGCCTGCTCACCCAGGCATGGGGCTGGCCCTGGATCTTCCACTCCGTTGCGCTCGGGGCGTTGCTGGTCCTCATCGCCGTGGCGGCCCTCGTGCCGCGGGCTGCTGTTCGGGAGTCCGCACGATTCGACCTCCTGGGCACCGCCACCGTCACACTCGCCCTGACCTGCCTGGTCTGGGGCCTGACCACCGCGCGCGGCACCGGCTGGACGGACGTACAAGTGCTCGGCGCCCTCGCCGGTGCCGGCACGCTGCTCGCGGCCTTCGCCGTGATCGAGATCCGCCGGCCGAACGCGCTGATACCTCCGCGACTGATCACCACCGGCCGCGTCGCCGCGGGAAACCTGCTGATGGCCCTTCTGGGGTCCGTGTGGATCGCCCTGTTCTTCTTCCTGCCGCTCTACCAGCAGCAGGTCCTCGGAATGGACCCCTTGGCCACCGGAGCGGGCCAACTCCCGCTCGCCGTGGCCAATATGCTCGGCGCCGCCGTCGCACCTCGCATCTCCCGGCGTATCGGCGGCACCGCAACGGTGACCGCGGCCTTGCTCACCGAGGCCGCCGGACTGCTGTGGCTGTCACGGCTCAGCGCCGACGGGAGCTACCTCGTCGACGTCCTCGGTCCGAGCATCCTTGTCGGACTCGGCCTGAGCATCGCCTTCGTCCAGCTCACCGCACTCGCCATGGACGGTGTCCCGCCACAGGACGCGGGTCTGGCCGGTGGGCTGGTGAACACCACCCGCCAGGTCGGCGGCGCGATCGGTCTCGCCGCCTTGGCCACCCTGGCCGGCTCCGTCACCGCCCAGGCATCCACCCACCAGCCCCATGTGGAGGCGCTCAGCGCCGGTTACCGAGCCGCCTTCACGGTCTCGTCCGCGGTTCTGGCCGCCGCCGCACTCCTCGCCCTGCCGCTCACCCGCCGCAGCCGCACTACCCGCGACATCCTCCCGCCCACCGCGCCTGCTTCCACGACGCCGCCCCAACAGGACCGGGCGGCCCACTGCACCCCCACCGCCTGATCCAGCACCCGAAGCCGAACCAACCCAATCCACCACCACCGATGAGGCCATCACATGCACACCATTGACTCCACCGCCCCCGTCGTCGTCAGCCTGACGACGACCGTCGACGCCCCGCTCGCCACCGTGTGGTCGCTGCACACCGACATCGACAACTGGCCGGTCTGGAACGCCAACATCGACCGGGCCAGGCTCAGCGGACCGGCGGCGGTCGGCACCGACTTCACCTGGCGCACCCACGGGCTGAACATCACCTCCACCATCCACGAACTGATCCCCGAACAGCGGATCGTCTGGGGCGGGACCGTCGAGGGCATCGTCGGCATCCACGTATGGACCTTCGAGCAGTCCGGCGACCACGTCATCGTCCACACCGAAGAGTCCTGGAGCGGAGACGCCGTCGACGCCGCGGCCGACGAACTCGCCACGGCCCTGAAGACCTCCCTGGAGAGCTGGCTCGACTGCCTCAAGGCCCGCGCCGAGCAGACGACCTGACTCCCACACCCCAAAACAACACACACCACGTACGACAACGACGACGAAGTCCGAGGACCCGAACATGAGCAGCAAGCCTTACCTGACCGGCCATTACACCCCCGTCGCCGACGAGATCACCGCCACCGGCCTCACCGTCGAGGGCACCCTGCCCACCGAACTGACCGGCCGCCTGATCCGCAACAGCCACAACCCCAAGCCCGGCGTCACCCCGACCCACTGGTTCAAGGGCAGCGGCATGGTCCACGGGATCCGGCTCCGCGAGGGCCGCGCCGAGTGGTACCGCAACCGCTGGGTGCACACCCCCGCCCTGGACGGCGCCCCCTACATGACCGAGCGCGGCCCGGACCTGACCGTGAGCACCGCCGGGACCCACGTCATCGAGCACGCCGGACGACTGCTCGCACTGTGCGAGGCGAACTTCCCCTTCGAGCTCACCCCGGACCTGGAGACGGTCGGCGCCCATGACTTCAACGGCAGGCTGCGCACGGCCATGACCGCACATCCCAAGGAGGACCCGGTGACGGGGGAGCTCCACTTCTTCGGCTCCTCGCCGTTCGCGCCCTATCTCGTGTACTACGTCTCAGACGCCAAGGGCGAGATCGTCCACAGCGCCGAGATCCCGGGGGCGACCGCCTCACTCAAGCACGACTTCGCCATCACCCGCCGCCACGTCGTCTTCATCGAAGGCAACGTCACCTTCGACCCCGCCGAGCACTCCGGCATCCCCTACGGCTGGAGCGACCAGCAGCCCTCCCGCATCGGCGTCATGCCCCGCACAGGCGATGGTGCCCGGCACGTCCGCTGGTTCTCCATAGAACCCGGCAACATGCTGCACGTCGCCAACGCCTACGAGGACGGCCAGGGCCGCATCGTTCTGGAAGGCCCCACCGTGGACCGCGAAGGGTTTCAGCTCTCCTGGAACTGGTGGGTCGGCGCGCCCGAGCGGGGAACCGAGCCCAACACCCGCTCCTACACCCGACGCTGGGTGATCGACACTGCGGCCGGTACCGTCGACGAGCAGATCATCGACGACCTCGCCGTGGAGTTTCCGACCCTCAACGAGGACTATTTGGGCGCCGAGCACCGCTACCAGTACGCGGTGTCCTTCCCCGACCAGGAAGGTTTCGGGGGCTACGGCGTCGTCAAGTACGACCGCACCACCGGCGCCCGCCGCATCCACCAGGTCGGCGACGCCCGGCTGCCCAGCGAAGCGGTGTTCGTCCCCGCGGCCGGCGCCACCAACGAAGACGACGGTTACCTGCTCACCGTCATCTCCGACCTCAAGCAGGACGCCTCGCAACTGCTGGTCCTGGACGCCGCCGGCCTCGACCGGATCGCCACCGTCCACCTGCCCCGCCGCGTGACCGCCGGAATCCACGGCTCCTGGATCCCCGACAGCGCCCTGGACAACGGCGAGGACTGACCCACACCGTCCCGGAGCGCGGCACAGCCGGGGACGACCGCCGGTGGGCGGCTCCGGGCTGACGCTCCCGGAGCCGCCCACCACCCCTTGGGGGCGGTGACTGTCGGGGTCAGGTCACCGACCCCGCCGCGGCCCGGCTGCTGCACACCGGCCGGAGCTGTTCCCGAACCCCTCACTCACATCCGTAAGCCACCCTGGAGGATTCCCCCATGTCCATCGCAGCCCCTGACTCTCCGGTCGCTGCCAGCGCCAGTGCCACCCCGAGTCGTCTCGTGAACGAGGTCGACAACCGCGCGGCCTACGTCAGCTTCGGACTCGCCTACCTGCTGGGACACGGCGCCGCCGCAGTCTCCCGGGGCGACAGCCCCTTGCTCGGCCTGCCCGGCTGGCTGCCCACCACACTCCTCGGAATCGGGCTGGCAACCGGCATCACCCAGGCCACCGTCGCCGCCCTGCGAGCCCAGCGCGGGGCTACCGGGCCGGACGTCCTTTCCGGCCAACTGCTCGGCGCCTCCTGGATCGCCGCCTTCACCGCCCTGTTCCTCGCCATCACCGGCCTGACGTCCGCCCTCGACATGCCAGAACTGCAGCCCGTCCTCTGGCCCGCCGGCTCTGGCCTCATCGTCGGCCTGCTCTACCTCGCCGAAGGCGCCGCACGCCGCAACCTGCTGCACTACAGCCTCGGCGTCTGGCTGGCTCTGGCCTCCACCGCGGCGCTCTTCCTCGGCACCCCCGGCCTCTACTGGGTCCTCGCCATCGCAGGCGGCGGTGCCTACGCCCTCGCCGCGGTCCTCGAACGCCGCCGCCTCATTCAGTACGCAGGGCATCCCCAGCACTGACGGCCCAGCAGTAAGAAGCTGTTGTCGTGGACGGAGTGGCCCCGCAAGATCCACCCCGGCCGGTAAAGCCACTCAGCACCCCCAGTGCGATCACCCGCACGACTAGGTTCACTGAGACAGAGGGCGAAACGACTGGGTTCGTTGAGTAACCGACTCGATTGGATGAGACCGGTCACCTGGTCCGGGCATGACCGGGCAGCGGTCATGTACTAGAGTTATCTCGACATCGAGATATCTGCCGAAGGCGTACCGCAGCCGCCATCCGGTAAGGGTGACCTAACTAAGCCTTACCTTAGCGGATCGGCGAAAAGCCGTGGCGGCAGCATTGAGGTAGTACGCGCACATTGATGAAGGAGACTGTCGTGTCGGCGAACAGCTTCGACGCCCGCAGCACGCTGCGCGTGGGCGACGAGTCGTACGAGATCTTCAAGCTGGACAAGGTCGAGGGCTCCGCGCGCCTCCCTTACAGCCTGAAGGTGCTGCTGGAGAACCTGCTCCGCACCGAGGACGGCGCGAACATCACCGCCGACCACATCCGGGCCATCGGCAACTGGGACTCCCAGGCGCAGCCGAGCCAGGAAATCCAGTTCACGCCGGCCCGCGTGATCATGCAGGACTTCACCGGTGTGCCCTGTGTCGTGGACCTCGCCACCATGCGTGAGGCCGTCAAGGAGCTCGGCGGCGACCCCGCCAAGATCAACCCGCTCGCGCCCGCCGAGCTGGTCATCGACCACTCCGTGATCGCCGACAAGTTCGGCACCAGCGACGCCTTCGCGCAGAACGTCGAGCTGGAGTACGGCCGCAACAAGGAGCGCTACCAGTTCCTGCGCTGGGGCCAGACCGCGTTCGACGAGTTCAAGGTCGTCCCCCCGGGCACCGGCATCGTCCACCAGGTCAACATCGAGCACCTGGCCCGTACCGTCATGGTCCGGGGTGGCCAGGCGTACCCCGACACCCTCGTCGGCACCGACTCGCACACCACCATGGTCAACGGCCTCGGTGTGCTGGGCTGGGGCGTCGGCGGCATCGAGGCCGAGGCCGCGATGCTCGGCCAGCCGGTCTCCATGCTCATCCCGCGCGTCGTCGGCTTCAAGCTGACCGGCGAGCTGAAGCCCGGCACCACCGCCACCGACCTGGTCCTCACGATCACCGAGATGCTGCGCAAGCACGGCGTCGTCGGCAAGTTCGTCGAGTTCTACGGTGAGGGCGTCGCCGCCACCTCGCTCGCCAACCGCGCCACCATCGGCAACATGTCGCCGGAGTTCGGCTCCACCGCCGCGATCTTCCCGATCGACGACGAGACCCTGAAGTACCTGCGCCTGACCGGCCGCTCCGCGCAGCAGGTCGCGCTCGTCGAGGCGTACGCCAAGGCGCAGGGCCTGTGGCTCGACCCGGCCGCCGAGCCCGACTTCTCCGAGAAGCTCGAGCTCGACCTCTCCACGGTCGTCCCCTCGATCGCCGGACCGAAGCGCCCGCAGGACCGCATCATCCTGGCCAACGCCAAGGAGCAGTTCGCGCAGGACGTCCGCAACTACGTCGACAACGACGACGAGGCGGGCAAGGAGTCCTTCCCGGCCTCCGACGCCCCCGCCGAGCACAACGGCGTGCCGACCCGCCCGACGCTGGTCACCGCTCCCGACGGCTCGACGTACGAGATCGACCACGGCGCCGTCACCGTCGCCGCGATCACCTCCTGCACCAACACCTCGAACCCGTACGTCATGGTCGCCGCCGCGCTGGTGGCCAAGAAGGCGGTCGAGAAGGGCCTGACCCGCAAGCCGTGGGTCAAGACCACGCTCGCCCCGGGCTCCAAGGTCGTCACCGACTACTTCGACAAGGCGGGGCTCACCCCCTACCTCGACAAGGTCGGCTTCAACCTCGTCGGCTACGGCTGCACCACCTGCATCGGCAACTCCGGCCCGCTGCCGGAGGAGGTCTCCAAGGCCGTCAATGAGCACGACCTGGCTGTTACGTCCGTCCTCTCGGGCAACCGTAACTTCGAGGGGCGCATCAACCCCGACGTCAAGATGAACTACCTGGCATCCCCGCCGCTGGTCGTCGCGTATGCCATCGCGGGCTCCATGAAGGTGGACATCACCAAGGACGCGCTGGGCATCGACCAGGACGGCAAGCCGGTCTACCTGCAGGACATCTGGCCGACCGAGGCCGAGGTCAACGACGTCGTCGCCAACTCCATCGGCGAGGACATGTTCAACAAGTCCTACCAGGACGTCTTCGCGGGCGACGCGCAGTGGCAGGCGCTGCCGATCCCGACCGGCAACACCTTCGAGTGGGACCCGCAGTCCACCTACGTCCGCAAGCCCCCGTACTTCGAGGGCATGACGATGGAGACCACCCCGGTCTCGGACATCTCCGGCGCCCGCGTGCTGGCCAAGCTGGGCGACTCGGTCACCACCGACCACATCTCCCCGGCCGGTGCCATCAAGGCCGACACCCCGGCCGGCAAGTACCTCACGGAGCACGGCGTCGAGCGCCGTGACTTCAACTCCTACGGCTCGCGCCGAGGCAACCACGAGGTCATGATCCGCGGCACCTTCGCCAACATCCGCCTGCGCAACCAGATCGCGCCGGGCACCGAGGGCGGCTACACCCGCGACTTCACGCAGTCCGCCGAAGGTGAAGGAGGGGCGCCGGTCTCCTTCATCTACGACGCCTCGCAGAACTACCAGGCCGCCGGCACCCCGCTGGTGATCCTGGCGGGCAAGGAGTACGGCTCCGGCTCGTCCCGCGACTGGGCCGCCAAGGGCACGGCGCTGCTCGGCGTCAAGGCCGTCATCGCCGAGTCGTACGAGCGCATCCACCGCTCGAACCTCATCGGCATGGGTGTCCTGCCGCTCCAGTTCCCGGAGGGTGCTTCCGCGGCGTCCTTCGGCCTGACCGGCGAGGAGACCTTCTCCTTCACCGGCGTGACCGAGCTGAACAACGGCACCACCCCGCGCACGGTCAAGGTGACCACCGACACGGGTGTGGAGTTCGACGCGGTCGTCCGCATCGACACCCCCGGTGAGGCGGACTACTACCGCAACGGCGGCATCATGCAGTACGTGCTGCGGAGCCTGATCCGCAAGTAAGCACGGCCGTACGGCAGCGAAAGGGCCGCATCCCGGTGACGGGGTGCGGCCCTTCCGCGTGGGCTACGGTGCCGGCAGCTGCCGGATCAGAACAGCTTGGGGTAGATGTTGAAGCCCGAGCCGACCTTGACGCGAGGGGTGTTGAACGGGGCGGTGGCCTTGCCGCTGCCCTTGTACATCCACAGCGCACCCGCGGCGTCGCGCACGACGACGTCCGCCCGGCCGTCCAGGTTCAGGTCACCGTTGGCGATGACCTTGTTGTAGATGTTCCAGCCGGCGCTGACCTTGGTGCGGGCCGAGAAGGGCGCGGCGGCGTTGCCCGTGCCCTTGTAGAGCCACAGGGCGCCGGTCTTGTCCTTGGCGAGGATGTCCGTGCGGCCGTCGCCGGACAGGTCGGCCTTGCCGGTTATGTGCGAGTAGCCGTTCCAGCCGGGACCGACCTTCACGCGCGCGGCGACCGTGCCGTTGCTGTTGCCCTTGTAGAGCCAGAGCACACCGGCGTTGTCCCGGGCGAGGATGTCGTCCGGCACGGTACCGCCGAGGTTGCCCGGCGACAGGACCAGGTTGTAGATGTTCCAGCCCTTGCCCACCCGGCGGCTGCTCGTGTCGTCGGCGAAGAAGACGTTGCCGGCGGTGTCCCAGCTCCAGGCGCCGTCGTGCTCGCCGTCCGCGTTGATGTCCATCGAGGTCACGTACTTGACCGGGCCCCAGCCGCTCGCGACGTAGCTGCGGGCGGCGAAGCCGCCCTTCCCGTTGGGGCCGTAGAGGTAGGCGTCGGACTTCTTGTCCACCGCCCAGAGCAGGTAGACCGGCGCGGCGGGGGCCTGCGCCGCGGCGGGCGCGTTCGACGGCGCCGCAAGCAGGCGGCCGACGTCGACGCCCTTCAGCGGCTGAGGAGCCGGGGCGTCGGCCACGGCCGCTCCGGCGGAGGTGCCGACCAGGGCAGCCGATATGGCGGCGACGGCGAGACGCGAGAGCACGCGTCCGCCCTTACGGCCGGAAAGTATGGCCACGTAGTTCTCCATGTGCGTGATGAGGCGCGATCTACCTCGAGTGGTCATCGCAGGGTCTTCATGATCCTTGCACAATGTCCTTACGGGGCAACCGGTTTGAAGCGGAACGAGCGATTCGGGAGAGGCTTCCGTACGGTACGAAAGGGCCCGCACCCGGCGGAACCGGATGCGGGCCTTCGTGATGGGTGACGTACGTGAAACGATCAGGAGAGCAGCTCGACCTCCGCGAGCGTCGCCGAACCCGTCGCCACCAGCCGGTACTTCGTGTACGACCCAGGTGCCCCGATGGTGAAGGCGCGAGTCTGCTTGTCCCAGGCGAAGATCTGGCCGGACCGCTTGTCCAGGTCCTTCCAGGTTGTCCCGTCGTCCGAGCCCTGCAGCACCCAGCCCGCCGGAGCCTTGTCCTTCGTGGCCGACGTGAGCGTGTACTGCACCGCCCGGGTCCTCGACGCCACCGGCAGTTCCGCCGACTCGAACGACGTCTGCGTCGCCGAGGAGTTGTCGAAGAGCGGACCCGTTGCCGCGATCACATCGTGGCGCGGCGAGGGCACCTTGTCGTCCTGGGTGATGGAGACCGGGGCGGCACTCTTGCCCGTACCCCAGGAGGACGGCTTCGGGCCCATCGCGAACTCCAGCGTGCCGCCCCGTGCGATCAGGTCGTGCGGCAGGGCCGTGGAGTTCCAGGACTTGCCGTTCACCTTCAGACCCTGGACGTAGATGTTCCTTGCGCTGTTCTTCGGGGCCTTGACCACCAGGTCGCGGCCGTTGTCCAGATGGACGGTCGCCCTGGTGAAGAGCGGCGAGCCGATCGTGTACTCGCCACTGCCCATCACCAGCGGGTAGAAGCCGAGCGCGGAGAAGAGGTACCAGGCCGACTGCTCGCCGTTGTCCTCGTCGCCGTGGTAGCCCTGCCCGATCTCGCTGCCGGTGTAGAGGCGGGAGAGCACCTCGCGCACCTTCTCCTGCGTCTTCCAGGGCTGCGAGGCGGCGTTGTACATGTATGTGACGTGGTGGGCGACCTGGTTGGAGTGGCCGTACATGCCCATGCGTACGTCACGGGCCTCGGTCA
The DNA here is from genome assembly GCF_003054555.1 of Streptomyces lunaelactis. Taxonomy (NCBI): domain Bacteria; kingdom Bacillati; phylum Actinomycetota; class Actinomycetes; order Kitasatosporales; family Streptomycetaceae; genus Streptomyces; species Streptomyces lunaelactis. Next base: position 6,676,751 of record NZ_CP026304.1, read on the forward strand.
TCTCATGGATGACGCTGCCGTAGGAGCCGACGAACTCGGGGGAGGCCGTCTCCGGGGTGGAGAAGTAGGTGTCGAGCTTCTCGCCGAGACCCGGGCGGCCGCCGTAGAGATTGGCCAGACCGCGGGAGTCCTGCGGGGCCGTGAAGGCGTAGCCGTAGCCATTGGTCTCGGTGTAGTCGTAGCCCCACACCCGCGGGTCGTACGTGTCGGACGGGACCCGCCAGTCGCCCTTCGGGTCGCGGCCCTGGAAGAAGCCGGCCTTGGAGTCGAAGAGCGTGACGTAGTTGCGGGCCCGGTTGAGGAAGTACTCGGACTCCTCCTTGTAACGGGCCTTCCTGGTCTTCTTGTAGAGGGCCTGGCCCATCTCCGAGAGTCCGTAGTCGTTGAGGTAGCCCTCCAGCGACCAGGACAGGCCCTCATGGGTCTCGGTGGAGGCGTAGCCGAGGAACGGCGAGGTCTCCATGCCCTTGCGGCCGACGCCCGAACTCGGCGGGACCACCGTCGCGTTCTTCAGCGCCGCCTCGTACGCCGCCTCGGCGTCGAAGTCCACGCCCTTGACGTACGCGTCGGCGAAGGCCACGTCCGAGCTGGTGCCGGTCATCAGGTCGGCATAGCCGGGCGAGGACCAGCGGGAGATCCAGCCGCCGTCCTTGTACTGCTGGACGAATCCGTCCACCAGCTCGCCCGCCTTCTCCGGCGTGAGGAAGGAGTACGCGGGCCAGGTCGTCCGGTAGGTGTCCCAGAAGCCGTTGTTGACATAGACCTCACCGTCGACGATTTTCGCGCCGGTACGGGTGGGGGTGTCGGGTCCCGTCATCGGCGAGAAGGGGCTCGCGTACTGCTGCTTGGGGCGGGACGTGGTGCCGGTGTTCTCGAACCCGGAATTGGGATAGAGGTACAGCCGGTACAGGCTGGAGTAGAGCGTGGTGAGCTGGTCGTGGTTCGCGCCCTCGACCTCGACCCTGCCCAGCAGGTCGTCCCAGGCGTCCTGCGCCCGGTCCCTCACCCGCTCGAAGCGGGTGCCCGCCGGGATCTCGTCGGCGAGGTTCTTCTTCGCCTGGTCGACGCTGATCAGCGACGTGGCCAGCCGCAGACCGACCGTGCGGTCCTCGCCCGCGTCGAAGCGGAGATGGCCCGTGACGCCGTCGGCGGCCGATGCGGTGACCGGCGCGTCGAAGACGCCGTACACGAAGAGCCGTGTGGCACCCGTGGACAGTCCGCTCTTGACGTCCGAGAAGCCGGTGAACGAGCCGGTGCCCGGATCGAGGGTGAGGCCGCCCTCCTTGGTGACGTTGTCGAAGATGACGCTCGCGTCGTCACCGGGATAGGTGAAGCGCATCATCGCCGCGTGGTCGGTCGGGGTCATCTCGGCCTTGAGGCCGTTCTCGAAGGTGACGCCGTAGTAGTGCGGGCGCGCGGTCTCCTTCTCGTGGCGGAAGGGGAGGGCACGCTTGGTGCGGTCGGTGTCCGGGGTGCCGGCCGCCGCGGACGGCATCAGCTGGAAGGTCTGCCGGTCGCCCATCCACGGACTCGGCTCATGGCTGGCGCTGAAGGCCTGCACGGCGGGGAGATTGTCCGCGTTGTTGCCGCGCGCGTACTCGTACAGCCAGCTCTTGGAGGCCGAGTTGGTCGCCGGTGTCCAGAAGTTGAAGCCATGCGGGACCGCGGTCGCCGGGAAGGTGTTGCCGCGCGAGAAGGAGCCGCTGGAGTTGGTGCCGCGGACGGTCGAGGCGTAGTCCGACAGATGGGCGAGCCGCTTCTCGGGAGCCTTCGGCTTCAGCGAGATGTCGTCGATCCAGCCCTGGAACTTCGCCGGGCCCTTGGGGGAGTCGTACGCCACCAGGATCCGGTCGACGGTCCTGCCGGACGCGACACTGCCGATCCCGGACGCGACCTGGTTCCACTGATTGACGTAGAGGCGCTTGGCGGCGCCCTGGCCCTGCGGGGTCAGCAGTCCGCCGTGCGAGTCGACGGCCTTCAGATCACTCAGATAGGTGCCGTCGGTGAAGGCGAGGTCCACCGACACATTCGTGGCCGGGTAGTTGAGATCCGTCTCCGGCAGGGAGGGGAAGATCCGGTACGAGAGCTCGGTGTCCCGGCGCACGGCCGTGTTGACGTCGAAGACCTTGTTGTACGAGTAGGCCCGGCCGTCCGGCTTGTGGGTGCCCGCGTACTTCAGGGCCCGCGTGCCGGTGAATCCGGCGTTCGCCTTGGCGCTGGGGGAGCCGCCGGGGCCGCGGTCGACCTGGCTGCGCATGTCGTCGGGCACGGGCGTGCTGGTGTCGCCGTTGGAGAACTGGACGTCGGCGAGCTGGGTGGCGTCGGAGGCGCCGTTGTTCTTGGTGATCTCCAGGCGGTAGTGCGCGTACGCCGTCACGTTCGCCGGATCGGCGATGTCGTACGTCCTGGTCTCGAAGCGCTTCTCGAAGGTCTGGCCCTCGCGGGAGTCCAGGACCTTCCACTCCTTGCCGTCGGCGGAGCCCTTGAGGGTCCAGTCCCTGGGGTCGCGTTCGGCGTGGTCATTCGCCGATGTCAGCGCATAGGTGACGACCTTGACCGGCTCGTCGGTGTCGAACTCGATCCAGGCGGTGGGCTCGAAGCCCAGCCATTTGGTGCCCGGCTGCAGATCGACCAGATTCTCTTTGGTCTCGCCCGCGCCGGCGTTCTCGCCGCTGGCGCGCAGCTCTGTCACCTTGTCGGTGATATTGCCCGGAATTCCGCTGGCGAAGCCGCCGTTGACACCGGATGCCCGCTTCTGTCCGTTAGCACCGACTTCGACGGTATTGCGCCAGTCGGGCCGTGTTTCGTCCGCCTCGAAGGAGGAGCTGAACTCCCGGTCGGGTCCGGCGGCTTGGGCGGGCGGGGCGATGGCGGCCGACTGCGCCGTCACCACAAGAAGTGATGCGGCCGCCACCAGGGCGGCCGCATGGGCTGTTCTCTGCCGAGGTCCAGGTCTGGGCTGCATCCCTGTCTCTTCCTCCGTTGGAAAAGTGTTGGACAACGTTGTCAGGCGCGATCCGCAGGATCCAGTAGGGAGGCAAGTGTGCAGTGGTGTCAAGGGTGTTGAATATCCCGGATATGCCCGAGGTCTCAACTCGGGAAAGACTGCCGCTCAAACCTGCATTCGATCTTGCCCACCTGGCGGGAAGTGGACTATACCTGTCGGCGTCTGCATAGCCTTGTCACAGACACGGCGGCGGACGCGGGGGGCGGGGGATGGTGGGGAAGCCTGCGCATTGCCTGCCGGTGTTCCGACCGTCCCTTTGCCAACCACGCACGACCCCAAGCGCAACTGACCGCGGTGGCGGGGCCCTTCGCCTAGGCGAATACGAACGGGTGACCGGTACACCGCCTGAGTCCTGGAGAAGGCGAGGACTTGAGCATGGGATCCACCTCCGCCCACAACAATGAGGGCCTTGGCCGTCGCGATCTGATCAAGCGGTCGGCCGCACTCGGCCTGATCGCGGTTCCGACGATGAGCTTCCTGTCCGCCTGCGCGAGCAGCAGCAGCGGCAAGGATGAGGAGAAGTCGAAGGGCAAGGTCACGAAGGACAACCCCTTCGGTGTGGCCAAGGGCGGCACGCTGGACGTCGTCATTTTCAAGGGCGGCTTCGGCGACCAGTACGCCATCGAGTGGGAGAAGCTGTACAAGGCCAAGTGGGGCCCCCAGATCAGCCACCTGGGCACACAGGAGATCACCGGCAAGCTCCAGCCCCGCTTCAACGCCGGCAACCCGCCGGACGTCATCGACAACTCCGGCGCCCAGCAGATCAAGCTCGATGTGCTGCACAAGAACGGCCAGCTCGCCGACCTCACTGAGCTGCTCGAAGCCCCCTCGTACGACGACCCGAACAAGAAGGTCAAGGACGTCCTGATCCCGGGCACCGCGGACAAGGGCTTCATCGGCGGCAAGATGCACGCCCTCCAGTACGTGTACACCGTCTGGGGTGTCTGGTACTCCGGCAAGCTCTTCAAGGACAAGGGCTGGGAGGTGCCGAAGACTTGGGACGCCTTCCTGACCATCATGAAGGAAGCCAAGGCGGACGGCATCGGTGGCCTGGCCCACCAGGGCAAGCACCCGTACTACGTCAACGTCATGATCATGGACCTGATCGCCAAGACCGGTGGTCTGGACGCCATGAAGGCGATCGACAACCTCGACCCCAAGGCCTTCGTCGGCAGTGACGCCGCCAAGCAGTCCATCGAGGCGATGTACGAGATCGTCGAGAAGGGCCTGCTGATGCCGGGCACCAACGCCCTGGACCACATCGAGTCGCAGACCGCGTGGAACAAGGGCAAGGCCGTCTTCATCCCCTCCGGCTCCTGGCTGGAGAACGAGCAGCTCAAGCAGACCCCGGAGGGCTTCGACATGAAGTTCCTGCCGATGCCGCTGCTGCCGGGCAGCAAGCTGCCGTTCGAGGCGATCCGGGCCGGCGCGGGTGAGCCGTTCGTCGTCCCGGAGAAGGCCAAGAACAAGACGGGCGGCCTTGAGTTCCTGCGCATGATGGTCTCGAAGGAGTGGTCGACGAAGTTCGCCCAGGAGGCCAACTCGCTGACCATCGTGCAGGACGGCGTGGACAAGAGCGTCACGCTGCGCCCCGGCACCACGTCGGCCGTCGCAGCCGTGGATGCCTGCCCGGTCGAGCAGCGCTTCGACTACTTCTACACCACCTGGTACAGCGAGATGGACGAGACCATCCGTACGGCATCCGCCGAGCTGATGGCCAAGCGCATCCCCCCGAACGAGTGGCTCAAGCGGGCGCAGGCCGCTGTCGACAAGGCCGCCAAGGACCCGGCCAGCAAGAACAACAAGCGTCCGTAGCGGAGTCCGGGAAAACCAGGGGCAGGGTGCCATGCAACAGGGAAAGTACCGGTTCGTCACCGGATTTCTGATCGTTCCGGTCATGCTGTACGCGGTCTTCATGATCTGGCCGTACGTTCAGACCTTCGGATACTCCTTCACCAACTGGCAGGGCCAGTCGCAGGAGATGAGTTTCGTCGGACTGGACAACTACACCGCGTTGTTCTCCGACGACGTGTTCCTGAAGGCTCTCTGGCACAACATCCTGCTCCTGGTCTTCCTCCCCATCGCCACCATCCTGCTCGCCCTGTTCTTCGCGTTCATGGTGAACGTGGGCGGGCGGGGCGGGTCCGGAGGAATCCGAGGCGTCCGGGGCTCGGGAATCTACAAGATTCTTTTCTTCGTCCCGCATGTGCTGTCGATCGCCATCCTCGCCGTGCTCTGGAGGGCGATCTACCGCGGCGATGTGGCCGGCCTCATCAACGGCGTCTTCATCAAGCTCGGGCTTTCCGACCCCGCGCATCCGATCGAATGGCTCAACGACCCGGATCTGGTGCTGTGGTGCGTGGCCTTCGTCCTCCTGTGGTGGGGCGTCGGCTTCTATCTCGTGCTGTTCTCCGCGGCGATGCAGTCGGTTCCGAGGGAAATCTACGAGGCCGCGCTGCTCGACGGCGCGAGCCGCGTCCAGTCCTTCTTCAAGGTGACCCTTCCGCTGCTGTGGGACACCGTGCAGACAGCGTGGGTCTATCTCGCGATTCTGGCCATGGACTGCTTCGCGCTGATCTCGGTGATGACACCGGGCAACAGTTTCGGAGGCGGGCCCGACCACAACAGCGAGGTCATGGCGACCTATCTGATGCGCAACTTCCTTTCCTTCGGGAAGAGCGGCTACGCCTGTGCGATGGGTGTCGTCATCATGCTGCTCACGCTGTTCCTGTCCCTCGTCACGCTGCGGGTCAGCCGCCGCGAGCGCATCGAATACTGAGCGGGGAAGCACGCCATGTCATACACCCGGTTGAATTCCGGAGCAAAGAAGGCAGCTGTTCCCGGTCCGCGCGTGTCGAAGGACGGGGACGGGGACCGCTCCGGCGCCGCCGGAGGCGCCGGCGAGGGCAGGGTCCTCAACGTCTTCTCCCACGGCTTCCTCCTGCTGTGGGCCGTGATGATCGTCCTGCCGCTCATCTGGCTCCTCCTCGGCTCCTTCAAGACCGACTCGGAGATCGGCGCCAGCGCCTGGTCGTGGCCGTCGAACTGGAACTTCGACGCGTTCACCCGGGCCTGGGACAAGGGGATCGGGGACTACTTCGCCAACACCCTGATCGTGCTGGCCTTCTCGATCCCGCTGACCATGCTGCTCGGGGCCATGGCCGCGTACGCACTGGCCCGCTACGAGTTCCCCGGCAACCGCTTCTTCTACTACTTCTTCGTCGCCGGCGCGATGTTCCCGGTGTACCTGGGCCTGGTGCCCCTGTACTTCCTGGTCGACATGCTCGGCATGCTGAACACGTACCAGGGCCTGATCCTCGTGTACATCGCCTACTCGCTGCCGTTCACCGTCTTCTTCATGCACGCGTTCTTCCGGACCCTGCCGACCGCCATCCATGAGGCCGCGGTCATCGACGGTGCCTCGCACACTCGGATCTTCTTCCAGGTCATGGTGCCCATGGCCAAGCCGGGCCTGCTCAGCGTCGCCATCTTCAATGTCCTGGGCCAGTGGAACCAGTACATCCTGCCCATGACGCTGATGCAGCAGCAGAGCGGCTTCGACAAGGACCGCTCCGTACTGACCCAGGGCCTGGTGCTGCTGAACCAGCAGCAGGGCTACGAGGGCGATCTGCCGGTGATCTTCGCCGGCATGACGATCGCCATGCTCCCGGTGATCGTCGTCTATCTCACCTTCCAGCGGCAGGTCCAGTCCGGCCTGACCGCCGGCACGCTCAAGTAGCCCGCTCGGCAGTACCCCCGCTCGGCGAAGGCCCCGACAGATTTTCTGCTGGGGCCTTCGCCATGGACGGGGTCCCCCGTCCATGGTGGTCGGGGCCGCCGGACAGGTGCTCGCCGGGCCCGCTCATCCGTGGTTGCCCATGCTCAAGGTCTTGACGCGATAAGGCTCGGAGGTTGTGCTTAGGGTTCACAAGTTGGAGAAACGCCGGGGTCCTCTTGTGGTGATCCCGGCCGGGGGCGGTCGTCGTGCCGCCTACCGGGGGCAGGAGTGGATGAGTCGATGGAGACTCCGGGATCGCAGACATCTCTGCACCGGGCCAACCTCGAGCGGGTCGTGCGTGCCGTGCGCATGGCGGGCTCGCTCACGCAGGCGGAGATCGCGAGGAGCACCGGCCTCTCCGCGGCCACCGTCTCCAATATCGTTCGTGAACTGAAGGACGTCGGGACCGTCGAGGTCACACCCACGTCGGCAGGCGGCCGCCGGGCCCGGAGCGTCTCGCTCAGCGGCGACGCCGGCATCGTCATCGGTGTCGATTTCGGCCACACCCATCTGCGGGTCGCCGTCGGCAATCTCGCGCACCAGGTGCTCGCGGAGGAGTCCGAGCCGCTCGATGTGGACGCCTCGTCGGCAGAGGGCTTCGATCGCGCGGAACAGCTGGTCAACCGACTGATCACGGCCACCGGCATCGGGCTGGACAAGGTGATCGGCGTCGGTCTCGGCGTGCCCGGCCCGATCGATGTCGAGTCGGGAACCCTCGGCTCCACGTCGATCCTGCCGGGCTGGACCGGGATCAACCCCAGCGAGGAGCTCTCCGGGCGGCTCGGCGTGCCCGTGTACGTCGACAACGATGCGAATCTCGGCGCCCTGGGCGAGCTCGTCTGGGGCAGTGGCCGCGGGGTGAAGGATCTTGCGTACATCAAGGTCGCCAGCGGTGTCGGCGCAGGTCTGGTGATAGACGGCCAGATCTACCGGGGCCCGGGCGGCACCGCCGGCGAGATCGGCCACATCACGCTGGACGAGTCGGGCCCCGTCTGCCGCTGCGGCAACCGGGGCTGCCTGGAGACCTTCGCCGCGGCCCGTTACGTACTCCCGCTGCTCCAGTCGAGCCACGGCGCCGATCTGACGATGGAGCGAGTGGTCCAGTTGGCCCGGGAGGGCGACCCGGGCTGCCGCCGGGTCATTGCCGACGTAGGGCGCCATATCGGCAGCGGTGTGGCCAATCTGTGCAATCTGCTCAATCCCAGTCGCGTCGTGCTGGGCGGAAATCTTGCGGAAGCGGGAGAATTGGTCCTTGGACCGATCAGGGAATCGGTTTCCCGCTACGCGATTCCCAGCGCGGCGCGCCAGCTGAGCGTCCTTCCGGGGGCGCTCGGCGGGCGTGCCGAAGTGCTGGGTGCACTGGCTCTTGTTCTCAGCGAAATGGGCGATTCGACCCTTCTGGACAGCTCGCTCCCCGTCGGGGCGCCTGCCTTCACTTAGATAACGAATGGCACCGTTGTCATCTCGTTAAGGATTTACTCCTTGACGATGACAGCGGGGCCGAGTTGACTTCCAGCCACCTCGGCCGCAAGGACGCGGCCTCGTCAGGGAGGTTCCGAAAATGAACACGCGTATGCGTCGCGCCGCCGTAGCAGTGGCCGCAACCACGATGGCCGTGTCGCTCGCCGCCTGTGGCAGTGCCTCAGAGTCCGGCGACAGCACCAAGGAGACCGCCGCCAAGGGCGACGACGTCACGATCGGTCTCCTGCTGCCGGAGAACCAGACCGCGCGCTACGAGCAGTTCGACAAGCCGCTCATCGAGAAGAAGATCAGCGAGCTGACGGGCGGCAAGGCGAAGGTCATCTACGCCAACGCCAAGCAGGACGCCACGCTGCAGAACCAGCAGGTCGACACGATGATCACCAACAAGGTGAACGCGCTCATCGTCGACGCGGTGGACTCCAAGGCCATCGCCGGCTCGGTCAAGAAGGCCAAGGACGCGGGCATCCCGGTCGTCGCCTTCGACCGTCTGGCCGAGGGCCCGATCGACGCCTACACCTCGTTCGACAACGAGGAAGTCGGCCGCGTCCAGGGCAAGGCGCTCCTCACCGCGCTCGGCGCCAAGGCCAAGGCCGGCCAGATCGTGATGATGAACGGCGCCGTCACCGACCCGAACGCAGCCCTCTTCAAGGCCGGCGCGCACGCCGAGCTCGACGGCAAGGTGAACATCGGCAAGGAGTACGACACCAAGGAGTGGAAGCCGGAGAACGCGAACGCCAACATGGAGGCCGCGATCTCGTCCCTCGGCAAGGACAAGATCATCGGCGTCTACTCCGCCAACGACGGCATGGCGGGCGGCATCATCACCGCCCTGAAGGCCGGCGGCTTCACCACGCTCCCGCCGGTCACCGGCCAGGACGCCGAGCTCGCCGGTGTGCAGCGCATCGTCGCGGGTGAGCAGTACATGAGCGTCTACAAGCCGTACGCGCCGGAGGCCGCAGCCGCCGCCGAGATGGCCGTCGCGCTGGCCAAGGGCGAGAAGGTCGACTCCATCGCCAAGGAGACGGTCGACAGCCCCACCACCAAGGGCGTCCCTTCGGTGCTCGTCCCGGTCGTCTCGCTGACCAAGGACAACATCAACGCCACGGTCGTCAAGGACGGCGTCTACACCGTCGCCCAGATCTGCACCCCGAAGTACAAGGCCGCCTGCGACGCAATCGGTCTGAAGTAGGTCCCCGCAGTCGCACGGGACTTACGCCCCACGAAGCCTGTCCGGTGCCCCGCCCCTCTTCAGCCCCCGCTATCGGGGCGGGGCGCCGGACAGAAACGCTTCTCCCTTATCTGTTCGCTTCTGCTCAACTTCCGCGGCCGTTCCTCAGGCGCGGGATCCCCGCCGGTCAGGCGGCGAAGGAGATGGTTTACGTGTCCGCTACGCCCGTGCTGGCGTTGCGCGGGGTCTCCAAGCGATTCGGTGCCGTTCAGGCGCTCACCGACGTAGAGCTTGAGGTCCATGCCGGTGAAGTGGTCGCCCTGGTCGGCGACAACGGTGCCGGAAAGTCCACGCTGGTCAAGACGATCGCCGGCGTGCACCCCATCGATGAAGGCGTCATCGAGTGGGACGGCCGCACCGTCCAGATCAACAAGCCGCACGACGCCCAGAACCTCGGCATCGCGACCGTCTACCAGGACCTCGCGCTGTGCGACAACATCGACGTCGTCGGCAACCTCTACCTCGGCCGTGAGCTCCAGAAGCGCGGCATCCTCAACGAGGTCGAGATGGAGAGCCGCGCCCGCAAGCTCCTCGACACGCTGTCGATCCGCATCCCCAGCGTGCGCATCCCGATCGCCTCGCTCTCCGGCGGTCAGCGCCAGACCGTGGCCATCGCCCGTTCGATGCTCGGCGAGCCGAAGCTCGTCATCCTCGACGAGCCCACCGCGGCCCTCGGTGTCGAGCAGACCGCCCAGGTCCTCGACCTCGTCGAGCGCCTCCGCGAGCGCGGTCACGCGGTACTGCTCATCAGCCACAACATGGCCGATGTGAAGGCCGTCGCCGACAAGGTGGCGGTGCTCCGCCTCGGCCGCAACAACGGCGTCTTCGAGGTCAGGACCACCTCGCAGGAAGAGATCATCTCCGCCATCACGGGCGCCACGGACAACGCCGTGACCCGTCGTGCGGCGCGCAGCACGGAGGTTCAGAAGTGAACATCGACAAGACCTCCACCCACAGCGACGCGCCCGTCGTCAACCCGGAGGCCGCGCACGACGCGGTCACCGCGGTCGACCCCCGGCTGCTGGTGCGCGAGCAGGGCTTCGCCGGCTACATCTCGGAGTTCAAGCGCAAGCTGCACTCCGGCGATCTGGGCTCGATGCCCGTGGTGATCGGCCTGATCATCATCGCCGTCGTCTTCCAGAGCCTGAACTCCAACTTCCTCTCCGCGCAGAACCTCAGCAACATCGCCGTCGCGATGGTCGCCACCGGCATGATGGCCGTCGGCATCATCTTCGTGCTGCTGCTCGGCGAGATCGACCTGTCGGTCGGCTCGGTCAGCGGTGTCTCCGGTGCGATCGTCGCCGTACTGAGCGTCACCCACGGCATGAACGAGTGGCTCGCCGTCCTCGTCGCGATCGCCAGCGGCGCGCTCATCGGCGCGCTCCACGGCTTCTTCTTCGCCCGGATCGGCGCACCCGCGTTCGCCGTCACACTGGCCGGCCTGCTCTTCTGGCTCGGCTTCATGCTCCAGCTCCTCGGCGACCAGGGCACCATCAACCTGGACGGCGAAGGTGTCGTCGGCAAGCTGACCACGTACTACTTCTCGGACGTGGCGGCTGCCTATGGCCTTGCCGCGGTCGCGGTGGCCGGGTTCTTCCTCTCGGCCTTCTTCGACGCGCGCCGCCGTGAGGCATCCGGTATCCCGTCCCGGCCGCTCGTCGACATCGTGGTGCGTACGGTTCTGCTCGCCGTGGTCGCCTTCGCGGCCGCCATCATGTTCAACCAGTACAAGGGCCTGCCGCTGGCGCTGGTCCTCTTCCTGGTGGTCCTGGTCGTGACGGACTTCGTGCTCCGGCGGACCACCTACGGCCGCAAGATCTTCGCGCTCGGCGGCAGCGTCGAGGCCTCCCGCCGTGCCGGTATCAACGTCACGGCGATCCGGATCACGGTCTTCTCGCTCGCCGGCACCTTCGCCGCGATCGGCGGTCTGTTCTGGGCGTCCAAGATCGCGGCCGCCAACCAGAGCGCCGGCGCCGGTGACCTGCTGATGAACGTCATCGCGGCGGCCGTCATCGGCGGCACCAGCCTGTTCGGTGGACGCGGCCGTACCTGGAACGCGCTGCTCGGCGTCATGGTGATCGTCTCGATCCAGTACGGGCTCGCGCTGGAAGGCATCGCCACACCGGTCCAGTACATGATCACGGGTGGCGTACTGCTGGCCACCGTCGTGATCGACTCCGTCACGCGGCGGACTCAGAAGACAGCGGGCCGCGCCTGACCGCGGTTCCGCAGGAGTGCCCGGCGCCGCTCGCGGTGCCGGGCACTTCTGTGTGTTCACCCGATTGCGTGATGTAGATCGCACCGCCCGGCGATCGGTGCCGCAGGCGGAACATTAGACTCGACAGACCGGCACGCTAGACCGCTCAACTGCAAGGAGGCACGGGTGGCCCTGCTGACCCGCATCACGGGACCGCGCGATCTGGATCGGCTCAGCCCGGAGCAGCTGGATCAGCTGGCCGCAGAGATCCGGACCTTCCTCGTGGACGCCGTCTCCAAGACCGGGGGACACCTCGGTCCCAACCTGGGCGTGGTGGAGCTGACCATCGCTCTGCACCGTGTCTTCGACTCGCCGAAGGACAGAGTCCTCTTCGACACCGGCCACCAGAGCTACGTGCACAAGCTGCTCACCGGCCGTCAGGACTTCTCCAGGCTCAAGATGAAGGGCGGCCTGTCCGGCTACCCGGCTCGTGCCGAGTCCGAACACGACGTCATCGAGAACTCCCACGCCTCCACGGTGCTGGGCTGGGCCGACGGCCTCGCCAAGGCCAACGAGGTGCTGAAGAAGGACGACCACGTTGTCGCGGTCATCGGTGACGGAGCCCTCACCGGCGGTATGGCCTGGGAGGCGCTGAACAACATCGCGGCCGCCAAGGACCGCCCGCTGGTGATCGTCGTCAACGACAACGAGCGCTCGTACGCCCCCACCATCGGCGGCCTCGCCAACCACCTCGCCACCCTGCGTACGACCGACGGCTACGAGCGTTTCCTGGCCCGCGGCAAGGACATCCTGGAGCGCACCCCCGTCGTCGGGAGGCCGCTCTACGAGACCCTGCACGGCGCCAAGAAGGGCCTCAAGGACTTCATCGCCCCGCAGGGCATGTTCGAGGACCTCGGCCTCAAGTACGTCGGCCCCATCGACGGGCACGACATCGAGGCCCTGGAGTCCGCGCTCGCCCGCGCCAAGCGCTTCGGCGGGCCCGTGATCGTCCACTGCCTCACCGAGAAGGGCCGTGGCTACCAGCCCGCCCTCCAGGACGAGGCGGACCGCTTCCACGCCGTCGGCAAGATCCACCCCGACACCGGCCTGCCGATCGCCTCCTCCGGCGTCGACTGGACCTCGGTCTTCGGCGAGGAAATGGTCAAGCTCGGCAAGGAGCGGGGGGACATCGTCGCGATCACCGCGGCGATGCTGCAGCCGGTCGGTCTCGACAAGTTCGCCAAGGCCTTCCCCGACCGGGTCTACGACGTCGGCATCGCCGAGCAGCACGGCGCGGTCTCCGCGGCGGGCCTGGCGACCGGCGGACTGCACCCCGTCTTCGCCGTCTACGCCACCTTCCTCAACCGCGCCTTCGACCAGGTGCTGATGGACGTGGCCCTGCACAAGTGCGGCGTGACGTTCGTACTCGACCGGGCCGGCGTCACCGGCACCGACGGCGCCTCGCACAACGGCATGTGGGACATGTCGATCCTGCAGTGCGTGCCGAGCCTGCGGATCGCCGCCCCGCGCGACGCCGACCAGGTCCGCGCCCAGCTGCGCGAGGCCGTCCAGGTCGAGGACGCGCCGACCGTGGTGCGCTTCTCCAAGGGCGCGGTCGGCCCGGCCGTGAAGGCCGTCGGCAAGGTCGGCGGCATGGACGTCCTGCGCAACGCCGGCACGGACCGGCCGGACGTCCTGCTCGTGTCCGTCGGCGCGCTCGCCCCGATGTGCCTGGAGATCGCGGAACTGCTCGAGGCGCAGGGCATCTCCACCACCGTCGTCGACCCGCGCTGGGTCAAGCCGGTCGACGAGGCGCTCGCGCCGCTGGCCGAGCAGCACCGCGTCGTCGTCACCGTCGAGGACAACAGCCGGGCAGGCGGCGTCGGTTCGGCCATCGCCCAGGCGCTGCGCGACGCGGGCGTCGACGTACCGCTGCGCGACTTCGGCATCCCGCCGCGCTTCCTCGACCACGCCTCCCGCAAGGAGGTCATGGCGGAGATCGGTCTGACCGCCCCGGACATCGCCCGTCAGGTCACCGGCCTGGTCTCCAGGCTGGACGGCCGGTTCGAGAGCGAGGCGGTCGAGCCCGTCCGCGACTGACCTCCGGTGCCCGATGGGCCGGTGGATTCACCCTGTTGGGGTGGTCCGACCGGCCCATTCGCGTGAAACGCACCCGTACGGGGCCCTCTTCGACCGCCGATGTCCGAATCATGGCGTTCACGACGAGTGCGTGGAGGTACGCCGGTGAGTACGCAGCAGGACACGGGGCCAGGCAGAGACGGTCTGTTCCGGACCAAGACGATCGAACAGTCGATCCGGGACACCGAAGAGCCGGAGCATGCCCTCAAGAAATCCCTCTCGGCATGGGATCTGATCGTCTTCGGCGTCGGTGTCATCATCGGCACCGGCATCTTCGTCCTCACCGGGAAGGTGGCCAAGGAGAACGCGGGACCCGCGACCGCGCTCGCCTTCGTCGCGGCCGGCATCGTCTGTGCGCTGGCGGCCCTGTGCTACGCCGAGTTCGCCTCGACCGTCCCGGTGGCCGGGTCGGCGTACACCTTCGCGTACGCCTCCATCGGTGAGCTGCCCGCCTGGATCATCGGCTGGGACCTGGTCCTCGAATTCGCGCTGGGCACGGCCGTCGTCGCGGTTGGATGGTCCGGCTATGTGCGCTCCCTGATGGACAACGCGGACTGGCATCTCGCGAATGCGCTGGAAGGGCCCGACGTGCCGGGCGGCACATTCGACATCCTGGCCTTCCTGCTGGTCCTGGTGCTGACCGCGATCCTCGTGGTCGGCATGAAGCTGTCGGCCAACATCACCGCGGTCGTCGTGGCCATCAAGGTGACGGTGGTCATGATCGTGATCATCGCGGGACTGTTCTTCATCGTGGGCGACAACTACTCGCCGTTCATCCCCGACGCGGTGACCCCGGAGGGCGGGCTGGGCTGGGAAGACGCCCCTATGCTCCAGCTGATTTTCGGCTACGAAGCCACCAACTTCGGCGTCATGGGCATCTTCACCGCTGCCTCCGTCGTCTTCTTCGCCTTCATCGGCTTCGACGTGGTGGCCACCGCCGCCGAGGAGACCAAGCGACCGCAGCGCGACATGCCGCGCGGCATCCTGGGCTCGCTCCTGATCTGCACCGTGCTGTACGTGGCCGTCGCGCTCGTGGTCACCGGCATGCAGCACTACACCGAGCTGTCCGTCAGCGCACCCCTCGCCGACGCCTTCAAGGCCACCGGTCACCCCTGGTACGCCGGCGCCATCAGCTTCGGCGCCGCCGTCGGCCTGACCACCGTGTGCCTGATCCTGCTGCTGGGCCAGACCCGCGTGTTCTTCGCGATGAGCCGTGACGGGCTGCTGCCGCGGTTCTTCTCCATCACGCACCCGAAGTTCAAGACCCCCTACCGCCCGACCATCCTGCTCGGCGTGGTCATCGCGATCATCGCGGGCTTCACCAGCATCAACGAACTCGCGACCCTGGTGAACATCGGCACGCTCTTCGCGTTCGTCGTCGTCGCCATCGGCGTGATGGTCCTGCGCCGCACCCGGCCGGACCTGCACCGCGCGTTCCGCACTCCCTGGGTGCCGGTGGTCCCGATTCTCTCCATCGCCGCGTCCGTGTGGCTGATGCTGAACCTGCCGGGCGAGACCTGGGCCCGTTTCGCCGCGTGGATGATCGTCGGCATCATCGTGTACTTCCTCTACGGGCGCAGCCACAGCCGCCTCGGCCGTATGGGCGCCAACGCCGAGTACTAAGCCACCTGGCCCCGTATGTCCTGCTCCGGCGGGGACTACGGGGCCGGACCCACACCGTCCGGCTGTGTTCCTCGCCTGAGGGATGCTCGCGCCCCGTCCGGGCCCCGGGGGCCATGAGGTACGGCTCGCCGACGCCGTAGAGGCCCGTACAAGCCCCGGAGAGAGGGTTCTTGTGCGGGGGTCACACCCCCGGACGCTACGTACGCTCGCCCGGCGACCGGACAGTGCGGGGTCCCACGCACTCGGCGCCGTACTCCTCGAGGCGCCGTCGGAGCTCCCGGTCCGCCGTGACGACGACACATGCCCGGCCCGCCTCGCGGCCGGCCGCCAGCTCCACGATCCGGTCGTCGCCGCTGCCGGGCGCCGACTCCACCCGCACGCCGGGAACGGACTCCACACCCTTGGCAGAGCCCTCCACGACGAGCACGAGCTCGATGGGACCGGGCCGGCCGGGAATCCCGTCCGCGGCGAGTCCGACGAGCCGGTCCCGCAGCCGCTCGGCGGCCCCGCGCCGGTCGCGCCACCAGCCGTCAGGGACGGAACCGACCACATTCGCCCCGTCGACGATCATCAGAGTGCGCATGCCCACAGCCTCGCATGGGAGTGTCCGGTGCCCAGAACGCCGAACGGGCCGTACGGAAAGTCCGTACGGCCCGTCCGTGCGACGGCCGGCGTTACGCCGGGACGCTCGCCACGCCCTGCGCCAGGAACGGCTTGCCGTTCACGCGCTCGGAGACACCTTCACGGTCCAGGTACGGCGTGATGCCGCCCAGGTGGAAGGGCCAGCCGGCGCCCGTGATGAGGCAGAGGTCGATGTCCTGCGCCTCGGCAACGACACCCTCCTGAAGCATCAGGCCGATCTCCTGCGCCACCGCGTCCAGGACACGGTCGCGGGTCTGCTCCTCGGTCAGGACGACATCGCCCTGCTTGAGGAGCGCGGCGACCTCCGGGTCCAGCTCCGGCTTGCCGGAGTCATAGACGTAGAAGCCGCGCTTGCCCGCCTTGACGACCGCGGCCAGGTTCTCGGAGACCGTGAACCGGTCCGGGAAGGCGCGGTTGAGGGTCTCGGAGACATGCAGACCGATCGCCGGACCCACCAGCTCGAGCAGGACCAGCGGCGACATCGGCAGACCCAGCGGCTCGATGGCCTTCTCGGCGACGGCGACCGGGGTGCCCTCGTCGATGACGTTCTGGATCTCGCCCATGAAGCGGGTGAGGATGCGGTTGACGACGAACGCCGGGGCGTCCTTGCACAGCACCGCGGTCTTCTTCAGCTTCTTGGCGACGCCGAAGGCGGTGGCCAGCGAGGCATCGTCGGTCTTGTCGCCGCGCACGATCTCCAGCAGCGGGAGGATCGCGACCGGGTTGAAGAAGTGGAAACCGACCACGCGCTCGGGGTGTTGCAGCTTCGACGCCATCTCGGTGACCGAGAGCGAGGAGGTGTTGGTGGCGAGGATCGCGTGCGCCGGGGCGACCGCCTCGACCTCCGCGAACACCTGCTGCTTGACGCCGATCTCCTCGAAGACGGCCTCGATGATGAAGTCGGCGTCGGAGAAGCCCTCGGCCTTGTCCAGCACACCGGTGACCAGGCCCTTGTAACGGTTGGCCTTGTCCTGGTTGATACGGCCCTTGCCGAGCAGCTTCTCGATCTCGGCGTGGACGTAGCCCACACCCTTGTCGACGCGCTCCTGGTCGATGTCGGTCAGCACGACCGGCACCTCGAGGCGGCGCAGGAAGAGCAGCGCCAGCTGAGAGGCCATCAGACCGGCGCCCACGACGCCGACCTTGGTGACCGGACGGGCCAGGGACTTGTCCGGGGCGCCGGCCGGGCGCTTGGCGCGCTTCTGGACCAGGTTGAAGGCGTAGATGCCGCTGCGCAGCTCGCCGCCCATGATCAGGTCCGCCAGCGCGGTGTCCTCGGCGTCGAAGCCGGCCTGCAGGTCGCCGTTCTTGGCCGCGGCGATGATGTCCAGGGCGCGGTACGCGGCCGGGGCCGCGCCGTGCACCTTGGAGTCGGCGATGAACCGGCCGCGCGCGACGGCCTGGTCCCAGGCCTCGCCGCGGTCGACCTCGGGACGCTCGACCGTGAGGTCGCCCTTGAGGACGGACGCCGTCCAGATCAGCGACTGCTCCAGGAAGTCCGCGCCCTCGAAGATCGCGTCGGCGATCCCGAGCTCGAAGACCTGCTTCCCCTTGAGCTGCTTGTTCTGGTTGAGCGAGTTCTCGATGATGACCGAGACGGCCTTGTCCGCGCCGATCAGGTTCGGCAGCAGTGCGCAGCCGCCCCAGCCCGGGACGAGACCGAGGAAGACCTCGGGCAGCGAGAAGGCGGGGATCGCCTGGGAGACGGTGCGGTACGAGCAGTGCAGACCGGCCTCGACACCGCCGCCCATCGCCGCGCCGTTGTAGTACGCGAACGTCGGTACCGCGAGGCCGGAGAGACGCTTGAAGACGTCGTGGCCGCCCTTGCCGATGGCGAGCGCGTCCTCGTGGCGCTTCAGCAGCTCCACGCCCTTGAGGTCGGCGCCGACCGCGAAGATGAACGGCTTGCCGGTGAGGCCGACGCCGACGATCGCGCCCTCGGCCGCCTCCTTCTCGACCTGGTCGACGGCGGCGCTGAGGTTCGCCAGCGACTGCGGCCCGAAGGTGGTCGGCTTGGTGTGGTCCAGGCCGTTGTCCAGCGTGATGAGCGCGAACGTGCCCGCCCCGCCGGGGAGTTCGAGGTGGCGCACATGCGCCTGCGTGACGACCTCGTCCGGGAACAGCTCGGCCGCGCCCTTCAGGAGTTCAGCGGTACTCACTTGTTGCCTCCGTCGAAGTGCGGGTTCTCCCAGATGACCGTCGCGCCCATGCCGAAGCCGACGCACATGGTGGTCAGGCCGTAGCGGACGTGCGGCTGCTCCTCGAACTGCCGGGCCAGCTGCGTCATCAGGCGTACGCCGGAGGAGGCCAGCGGGTGGCCGTAGGCGATGGCGCCGCCGTACTGGTTGACGCGCGCGTCGTCGTCCGCGATGCCGTAGTGCTCGAGGAAGGCCAGCACCTGGACGGCGAAGGCCTCGTTGATCTCGAACAGGCCGATGTCGTCGATCGACAGGCCCGCCTTGGCCAGCGCCTTCTCGGTCGACGGGATCGGGCCGTAGCCCATGACCTCGGGCTCGACACCGGCGTACGCGAACGAGACGAGCCGCATCCTGACCGGCAGGCCCAGCTCGCGCGCGACGTCCTCGGAGGCGAGGAGGGAGGCGGTGGCGCCGTCGTTGAGACCGGCCGCGTTGCCCGCGGTGACCCGGCCGTGCGCGCGGAACGGCGTCTTCAGCCCGGCCAGCGACTCCAGGGTGGTGCCCGGGCGCATCGGCTCGTCGGCCGTGGCCAGGCCCCAGCCGGTCTCGCCCGCTTCGGCGTTGGTGCGACGTACGGAGACCGGCACCAGGTCCTGCTGGATCTTGCCGTTGGCGTACGCCTTGGCGGCCTTCTCCTGCGAGCGCACGGCGTACTCGTCGGCGCGCTGCTTGGTGATGGCCGGGTAGCGGTCGTGCAGGTTCTCGGCGGTCATGCCCATGAAGAGGGCGGACTCGTCGACGAGCTTCTCGCTCACGAACCGCGGGTTCGGGTCGACGCCCTCGCCCATGGGGTGACGGCCCATGTGCTCGACACCGCCGGCGACGACGATGTCGTACGCGCCGAAGGCGATGGAGCCGGCGGTCGCCGTCACGGCGGTCATCGCGCCCGCGCACATGCGGTCGATGGAGTAGCCGGGGACGGACTGCGGCAGACCCGCGAGGATGCCGGCGGTGCGGCCGAGCGTGAGGCCCTGGTCGCCGATCTGCGTGGTCGCGGCGATCGCGACCTCGTCGATACGGGCGGGGTCGAGGTCCGGGTTGCGGCGCAGCAGCTCCCGGATCGCCTTCACGACGAGATCGTCGGCGCGGGTCCCGTGGTAAATGCCCTTCGGGCCCGCCTTGCCGAACGGGGTGCGGACGCCGTCGACGAAGACGACATCCCTGACGGTACGAGGCACGATGGCTCTCCTCCAGGGTGCGGGTGCGCCTGCGGCGCGCTTGCAGGACCCATGCTACTTGCGGGTAACCAAGCGGAACAGGCCCCCCGGCCGGAGCGGCGAACATCACACGGGGGCTCCGCCCCCGGACCCCCGCACCTCGGACGCCGGCGGGGCTGGATTTTTCCAGCCTGTCCGGCGATTGAGGACACGGCCGAAGGCCGTACAGGGGGGTCTGGGGGCGCAGCCCGCGGTAGGCGTCAGGCCGTCGCCGTCAGCGCACGCGTAAGGAGCGGGGCCACCAGCTCGATCTGCCAGGCGCGTGCCCCATGTCCCGCCAGCGCCGCCGACACCGCCTCCACCGTCGCCTCCGCCGGCGGCTCCCAGCACACCCGCCGGACCGTGTCCGGAGTGATCAAGTTCTCCTGCGGCAGGTTGAGCTCCTCCGCGAGTGCGGAGACCGCCGCGCGCGCCGCGGAGAGGCGGGCCGCGGCCGCCGGGTCCTTGTCCGCCCAGGAACGGGGCGGCGGCGGTCCGTTGAGCGGCTGGCCCGGCTGCGGGAGCTCGGCGTCGGACAGGTCCTTGGCCCGGTCCACCGCGGCCTGCCACTGCTCCAGCTGACGCCGCCCCATCCGGTGGCCGAAGCCGGGCAGCGCGGTCAGCGCCGGGAGATTCGCCGGTACGGCGAGCGCGGCCTCGACGATCGCGCCGTCGCTCAGCACCTTGCCCGGCGACACATCACGCCGCTGGGCAACCTTGTCGCGGGCCGTCCACAGCTCCCGTACGACCGCCATCTGCCGGCGGCGGCGCACCTTGTGCATCCCGGACGTACGCCGCCAGGGGTCCTTGCGCGGCGGAGCCGGCGGGGCCGAGGCGATCGCGTCGAACTCCTGGCGGGCCCAGTCCAGCTTGCCCTGCCGGTCCAGCTCCTTCTCCAGGGCGTCGCGCAGGTCCACCAGCAGCTCCACATCGAGCGCGGCGTAGCGCAGCCAGGGCTCGGGGAGCGGGCGGGTGGACCAGTCGACCGCGGAGTGGCCCTTCTCCAGCGCGTACCCGAGAACGCTCTCGACCATCGCGCCGAGCCCGACCCGCGGGAAGCCCGCGAGGCGCCCGGCCAGCTCGGTGTCGAACAGCCGGGTGGGGATCATGCCTATTTCGCGCAGACACGGAAGATCCTGGGTGGCCGCGTGCAGGATCCACTCCGTCCCGGCGAGGGCCTCGCCGAGCCCGGAGAGGTCGGGGCAGCCGACCGGATCGATGAGTGCGGTGCCCGCGCCTTCGCGGCGCAGCTGCACGAGATAGGCCCGCTGGCCGTACCGGTAGCCGGACGCGCGCTCGGCGTCGACGGCGACAGGGCCGGTGCCTGAGGCAAAGGCGGCGATCACTTGGGCGAGGGCATCGTCGGTGGCTACCACCGGCGGAATGCCGTCACGAGGCTCCAGCAAGGGAATCGGCGCCGGTTCGACGTCGTCCGGGGGAGCGCCCCCGGTGGTTCGCAGTGCTGTCTCTGCTGCGGTCTCTTGGGCGTCGGTCACGTGTCAAGGGTATCCGTCAACGGACAGCGCCCGTCGACGGAACGTTCCGTCGACGGGCGCGAATGAAATGGAGAGGGGTCAGTGGATGATGCCGGTGCGCAGCGCCACGGCCACCATGCCGGCCCGGTCGCCCGTGCCGAGCTTGCGTGCGATGCGTGCGAGGTGGCTCTTGACGGTCAGTGCGGACAGGCCCATCGAGACGCCGATCGCCTTGTTGGACTGGCCTTCCGCGACCAGGCGGAGCACCTCGACCTCACGGCCGGAGAGCTCGCGGTAGCCGCCGGGGTGGCTCGGGGCACCCGGGGGGCGGCGGTGCATCCGGCCGGCCGCGGCGCCGATGGGGGCGGCGCCGGGACGGGTCGGGTGCCCGATGTTCGTACGCGTACCGGTGACGACATAGCCCTTGACGCCGCCCGCGAGGGCGTTGCGTACGGCGCCGATGTCGTCGGCGGCGGAGAGGGCCAGGCCGTTGGGCCAGCCCGCCGCCCGGGTCTCGGACAGCAGGGTCAGCCCGGAACCGTCGGGCAGGTGGACGTCGGCAACGCAGATGTCTCGCGGGTTGCCGACGCGGGGACGGGCCTCCGCGATGGACGACGCCTCGATCACGTCACGTACTCCGAGGGCCCACAAGTGGCGGGTGACGGTGGAGCGGACGCGCGGGTCGGCCACGACGACCATGGCCGTCGGCTTGTTCGGGCGGTAGGCGACCAGGCTTGCGGGCTGCTCGAGAAGAACGGACACCAGGCCTCCTGGGAAGGTACGGGACGGGGCCGGCCAGGGGATGAAGCCGGGGCGAACCGTGCTTGAAGGGTCACGAACCTCTTCGGCACCAAACCTGCCCGCCTTTAGAGAATGATCACGATTTAGTGAGTAACAATTGGGGCAATTCGGACGCGTGATCGATCATCCTTCGAACGAGCGCGTCCTGTGTGCGAATGCCGCGAGGAGCACGAGGGAGCCCGTGCCCGGACCCGAGTGTCCCGGCTTCACCCCGGGGGCGGGACTACGGCTGCTGCGGACCGCGCCGCTGCGGCAGCGACACCACGCCCGTGACCGTGTCCGCCGAACCGGCCGGCGACGGCGGCAGACCGGCGACCTGACAGAGCAGATCGCACCAGGCCGCGAGGTGTGCCGCGGAGTCCGGGACCCCGCCGAGACCCTCGCGCGGCGACCAGGACGCCCGGATCTCGATCTGTGTCGCCGGGAGCCGGTCGGAGAGTCCACCGAAATAGTGAGACCCCGCGCGGGTGACGGTGCCGCTCGCCTCCCCGTACGACAGACCGCGCGCCTCCAACGCGCCCGTCAGCCACGACCAGCAGACCTCGGGGAGGAGCGGATCGGCCGCCATCTCCGGCTCCAGCTCCGCTCGTACGAGGGTCACCAGCCGGAAGGTGCCCTGCCAGGCATCGTGACCCGCCGGATCGTGCAGCAGCACGAGCCGGCCGTCCGCCAGATCGTCGTCGCCGTCGACGACCGCCGCCTCCAGGGCGTACGCATGGGGGGCGAGGCGCTGCGGAGGGCGCGTCGGGTCCACCTCGATCTCGGGTCGCAGCCGCGCGGACCGCAGCCCGTCGACCGCCTGCCGGAACGCGCGCGGGACAGCATTCCCCTCCGCGCTGTCCGTCTCGTCAGCGCTGTTGGAATGATCGGAAAAATGTCCCTGAGCCGCAGCCATGCGGGGAAGAGTAGGCGGAACGGGGGCTTCGCGCAGGGAGGGACACCCGGCCCGGGGCGGCCACTTCAGGTGCACGTGCGAAGATTCTGGGCGTGAGTGCCAATGACCGCCCCCCGGGCCAGCCGAAGAAGACGTACGACTCCGCATTTCTGAAGGCGTGCAGGCGTGAGCCGGTGTCGCACACACCGGTCTGGTTCATGCGGCAGGCGGGGCGCTCACTGCCGGAGTACCTGAAGGTGCGCGAGGGCATTCCGATGCTCGAGTCGTGCATGCGGCCGGAGCTGGTCACCGAGATCACGCTGCAGCCCGTGCGGCGGCACAAGGTCGACGCGGCGATCTACTTCAGCGACATCGTCGTGCCGCTCAAGGCGATCGGCATCGACCTCGACATCGAGCCGGGCGTCGGCCCGGTCGTCGCCGAGCCGATCCGTACGCGTGCGGACCTGGCGCGGCTGCGCGATCTGACGCCCGAGGACGTCTGGTACGTCACCGAGGCGATGGGGATGCTCACCGAGGAGCTCGGGTCCACCCCGCTCATCGGTTTCGCCGGTGCGCCGTTCACTCTCGCGAGCTACCTCGTCGAGGGGGGTCCCTCGCGCAACCATGAGCACACGAAGGCGCTGATGTACGGCGACCCGCAGCTGTGGGCGGATCTGCTGGACCGGCTCGCGGAGATCACCTCGGCGTTCTTGAAGGTGCAGATCGAGGCGGGCGCGAGTGCGGTGCAGCTCTTCGACTCATGGGTGGGGGCACTCGCTCCCGCCGACTACCGGCGCTCGGTGATGCCGGCCTCGACGAAGGTCTTCGACGCCGTGGCCTCCTACGGCGTCCCGCGGATCCACTTCGGCGTCGGCACGGGCGAGCTGCTCGGCCTCATGGGCGAGGCGGGCGCGGATGTGGTGGGCGTCGACTGGCGGGTCCCGCTGGACGAGGCCGCCCGCCGGGTCGGTCCGGGCAAGGCGCTGCAAGGGAACCTGGACCCGGCGGTGCTCTTCTCCACGCGGGAGGCGGTGGAGACCAGGACCCGCGAGGTACTGGACGCGGCGGCGGGCCTCGAGGGGCACGTCTTCAACCTGGGGCACGGGGTGCTGCCGACGACGGATCCGGATGCGCTGACCCGTCTCGTGGAGTACGTCCACGAGCGGACGGCGAAGTAGGGATTCCGGCGAGGCTGGATTCTCCGTCCGCAGGGCGGAAATCTGAGCCCGTCCGGCTCGGCCCGCACCCGCGTCCGCCCCTACCCCGCTCCCCGTACCGCCGTCACCGCCTTCCGGGCCGCCACCAGGATCGGGTCCCATACCGGGGAGAACGGCGGCGCGTAGCCCAGGTCCAGTGCCGTCATCTGTTCCACCGTCATGCCCGCCGTCAGGGCGACCGCCGCGATGTCCACGCGCTTCGCCGCGCCCTCGCCGCCGACGATCTGGACGCCCAGCAGCCTGCCCGAGCGCCGCTCCGCCAGCATCTTGACCGTCATCATGGTCGCGCCCGGGTAATAGCCCGCGCTGTTCGTCGACTCGATCGTGGTCGTGACGTACTGCAGACCCACCGCGCGTGCGTCCTTCTCGCGCAGGCCGGTACGGGCGATCTCCAGGTCGCAGACCTTGCTGACGGCCGTGCCGACGACGCCCGGGAACGTCGCGTACCCGCCGCCCACGTTGGAGCCGATGATCTGGCCGTGCTTGTTCGCGTGTGTGCCCAGCGCGATATGGCGCTCGCGGCCCGAGACCAGGTCGAGGACCTCGACACAGTCGCCGCCCGCCCAGATGTTCCCGTGGCCGCGCACCCGCATCGCGAGGTCGGTGAGCAGCCCGCCGTGCACACCGAGCGGCAGACCCGCCGCGCCGGCGAGCGTCGTCTCCGGCTCGACGCCGATGCCAAGGACCACGACATCCGCCGGGTACGAGCCGGACTCCGTGGCGACCGCCGAGACCCGGCCGTCCCCGCCGGTGAGGATCTTGGTGACCGCGGCACCCCGCACCGTGGTGATGCCCATATCGTCCATCGCCCTGTGGACCAGCCGGCCCATGTCCGGGTCGAGCGTGGCCATCGGCTGCTCGCCGCGGTTGAGTACGGTCACCTCGTAGCCGCGCTTGATGAACGCTTCCGCCATCTCGACGCCGATATAGCCCGCGCCCACGATGACCGCGCGCCTGCCGCTCGTACGGGCGAGGGTGTCCAGCAGCTCCTGGCCGTCGTCGAGGGTCTGCACCCCGTGGACCCCCGGGGCGTCCATGCCCGGCAGCGCGGGACGGACCGGGCGCGCGCCGGTCGCGATGACCAGTTTGTCGAAGCCCGTCCAGGCGTCCGTGCCCGATTCGAGGTCGCGGCTGCGCACACGCTGTCCGGCGACGTCGATCTCCGTCGCCTCCGTACGCGTCCGCAGACCGATCCCGCGCTCGCGGTGCTCGGCCGGCGTACGGGCGATCAGGTCGTCGCGCTCCGGCACATCACCGCCGACCCAGTACGGGATCCCGCAGGCCGAGTACGAGCTGAAGTGCCCGCGCTCGAACGCCACGATCTCCAGTTCGTCCGGGCCCTTCAGTCTGCGTGCCTGCGATGCGGCGGACATGCCCGCCGCATCGCCCCCGATGACCACCAGCCGCTCTGTTGCCATGGGGAACACGCTACGGGTGAGCGGCCGTTCAGTCCTGGTCGGGGCCGGGCGCCGGGTACGGCGTCAGCGGCGCCGTCGCGGCAGCCGGCCCCGGGACCCGGTGCTTGGCCAGCCGGGGCCGTACGACCCAGCGCCACACCGCGTACAGCAGCACGAACACCGCGGCGAACGGTGCCACCGCGCCCACCGCCACCGCGATCCACCGTCCCGTGGCCACGAGCGCGTCCCAGCCGCCGCCGAGGGCGTCCAGGAAGCCCGGGTCGTCGTCCTCCTTCTTCGGGTCCTTGTTCTCACGCTCGGAGAGCATCAGGGTGATCGTCGCCAGCGTCGTACGGTCCTCGAGGGCGGCCTGCTGCGCCAGCAGCGACTCCAACTGTGCCTGGCGGCTGCTCAGTTGACCCTCCAGCGTGACCACATCGCTCAGCTTGGCGGCCCGGTCCATCAGCGCCCGTACGCGTGCCACGCTCGCGCGCTGCGTGGCGATGCGGCTCTCCACGTCGACCACCTGCCCGGTGACGTCCTCGGCCTCGGCCTTGCGGGAGAGCAGCTTTCCGGAGCCCGCCAGCTCGGCGAGGACGGAGTCGTACTTCTCCTGCGGGACGCGCAGCACGACCCGCGAG
The DNA here is from genome assembly GCF_003054555.1 of Streptomyces lunaelactis. Lineage (NCBI taxonomy): Bacteria > Bacillati > Actinomycetota > Actinomycetes > Kitasatosporales > Streptomycetaceae > Streptomyces > Streptomyces lunaelactis. The sequence continues at coordinate 6,702,646 of NZ_CP026304.1, forward strand.
GTCACATGCGTGTCGTCGATCCGCTCGGTGCTCTCGCCCGCGACATGACCGCCTGCGCTCTGGACCGCCGCACGCGCGTCGGCGAGAGCCTTCGGTGCGTCCTTGACCTCGACGTTGAGCTCGGCGGTGCGAATGATGTGCGTCGGCAGCACCGAGACAGGATCCTTCGCCGGCGCCTTCGCGTCGGCCGCGCTGCCCCCCGCGCCCTCCGCCGCCCGCTTCGGGTCGCTCTGCGCCTTGTCGTCCGCGGCGCCCGCGCCGGACGAGGTATCGGACGCGCCGCACCCGGCGATGCCGAGTGAGGCGATGAGAAACAGTGCCGCGAATGTACGCCGTGCACGCATGGCGGTCCCCCCTGGGACAGATGGTGAGGTGTCGCCGGTTCGACGGACAGGACCGTGGTGCGGGTTGCCCTTTTCCCATTCCGAAGCGGTCACGGTCAGGACTCGGCAGGGGTCTGAGAGAGTGACGGTATGCAGCGTTCTCTCCACCACGTGGACACACCTACGGGTCACGTCGTCGTCATCGGAGGCGGCATCGCAGGTCTCGCGGCCGCGCACCGGCTGCTCGCCTCCGGTGTGCGCGTCACCCTCCTCGAGGCCACCGGCCATCTCGGCGGCAAGCTGCAGGCCGGCGAGATCGAGGGCGCCCCCGTCGACCTCGGCGCCGAGTCGATGCTCGCCCGCAGGCCCGAGGCGGTCGAACTCGCCCGTGCCGTCGGTCTGGCCGACCGGCTCCAGCCGCCGGCCACCACGAGCGCCTGGGTCTGGACGCGCGACGCGCTGCGCCCGATGCCCAAGGGCCATGTGATGGGTGTGCCCGGCGACCCGGCGGCGCTCGCCGGACTGCTCTCCGCCGAAGGCATCGCCCGCATCGAGCACGAGAGGGACCTCCCGCCCACCGAGCTCGGCGACGACGTCGCGGTCGGTGCGTACGTCGCCGAACGGCTAGGCCGCGAGGTCGTCGACCGGCTGGTGGAGCCGCTGCTCGGCGGGGTGTACGCGGGTGACGCCTACCGCATCTCGATGCGCGCCGCGGTCCCCCAGCTCTTCGAGGCGGCGAGGACCCATGAGTCGCTGCTCGAAGGCGTACGGGAGATCCAGGCGCAGGCCGCTCGGCAGCACGCCGCGGGGCCCGCCAAAAACAATTCAATCTTCCTGGGCATCGAAGGCGGTGTGGGGCAGCTGCCGCGCGCAGTCGCCGACGCCGTACGCGCCCAGGGCGGCGAGATCCTCACCGAGACGCCCGTCCTCGGGCTGACCCGTACCGCCGGGGGCTGGCAGATCCGCACCGACCAGCGCGTGATCGCCGCCGACGGCGTGGTGCTGGCGACACCGGCCTGGTCCGCCTCCGCGCTGCTCGCCGCCGAGTCACCGGCCGCCGCGGCGGAGCTCGGCCGGGTCGAGTACGCCTCCATGGCCCTGGTCACCATGGCCTTCCGCCGCGCCGACCTCGCCGGTATGCCGGAGGGCAGCGGCTTCCTGGTGCCACCGGTGGACGGCCGCACCATCAAGGCGTCCACCTTCTCCACCCGCAAGTGGGGCTGGGTCGACAAGGGTTCCGACGGCCTCTTCGTGCTGCGCACCTCCATCGGGCGCTACGGCGAGGAGGAGCATCTGCACCGCGAGGACGCCGAGCTCGTCGGCGTATCGCTGCGGGAGCTCGGCGAGGCGACCGGACTCGCGGCCGCACCCGTGGCCACCGAGGTGACCCGCTGGATCGGCGGAATCCCGCAGTACCCCGTCGGGCATCTGACGCGCGTCGCCAGGATCCGCGACGAGGTCGCCAAGCTGCCCGGACTGCGGGTCTGCGGAGCGGCGTACGACGGTGTCGGCATCCCCGCCTGCATCGCGAGCGCGCAGCGCGCGGCCGACGAGATCATCGCCACGTCCACCCTGGTGCGGGGCACCGGGGACGACGCGGGAGAATAGCCTCATGACTGCACCGGAAAAGATTCCCAACGCGGGGAAGAAGGCGAAGGACCTCAACGAGGTCGTCCGCTACACCCTGTGGTCCGTCTTCAAGCTGCGCGACCTGCTGCCCGAGGACCGCGCCGGTTACGCCGACGAGGTGCAGGCGCTGTTCGACCAGCTCGCCGCGAAGGACATCACCGTCCGGGGCACATACGACCTGTCCGGGCTGCGTGCCGACGCCGACGTCATGATCTGGTGGCACGCGGAGACGGCGGACGAGCTCCAGGAGGCGTACAGCCTCTTCCGGCGCACCAAGCTCGGCCGCGCGCTGGAGCCGGTCTGGTCGAACATGGCCCTGCACCGCCCCGCCGAGTTCAACAAGTCGCACATCCCGGCCTTCCTGGCCGACGAGGCGCCGCGCGACTACATCAGCGTCTACCCCTTCGTGCGCTCCTACGACTGGTACCTGCTGCCGGACGAGGACCGCCGCCGGATGCTCGCCGACCACGGCAAGATGGCCCGCGGCTTCCCCGATGTGCGTGCCAACACGGTCGCCTCGTTCTCGCTCGGCGACTACGAGTGGCTGCTGGCCTTCGAGGCGGACGAGCTGCACCGCATCGTCGACCTGATGCGTCATCTGCGTGCCTCCGAGGCGCGGATGCACGTCCGCGAAGAGGTGCCGTTCTACACCGGCCGCCGCAAGTCCGTGGCCGAGCTGGTGGCCGGGCTCGCCTGAAAAGCATGGTGGCCGGGCCCGCCCCGAGACGGACCCGGCCATCCCGACCCGGAAGATCAGACAGCGCGCGGCAGCCTGGGGCTCGCCGCCCGACGGTCCAGCGACACCGGGTCCGGCTCCGGGTGCGGCGCGCACTCAGCGCGCCGCACCGGCGTCCCGCCGCGCAGCAGATAGTCCTCCAGGTATGAGTTGACGCACTCGTTGGCGCCGCCGCCGATGCCGTGCGTACCGGCGTCCCGCTCCGTGATCAGCACGGCACCCTTCAGCCGCCGCGCCAGCTCGCGCGCCCCCTCGTACGGCGTGGCCGCGTCCCGCTCGGCGGCCAGGATCAGTGTCGGGGGCAGCGCACCGCGCTTCGTACGCACCTCCAGCGGCTGCTGCCTGGGCGCGGGCCAGTAGGCGCACGGCAGGTTCATGAAGGCGTTGTCCCAGGTCTCGAACGGCGCCAGGAGCGCGAGCTCGCTGTTGTCGCGGTCCCACACCTCCCACTCCGTCGGCCAGGGGGCGTCATTGCACAGGACGGCGGTGTAGACGGCGTTGCCGTTCTCCGCGTTCCGCGCCCCCGCCGGGTCCGGCGCCGCCTGGTCGATCAGCGGCTTCTCATTGCCCTTCAGATACTCGGACAGCGCGGTGGCACGCGGTACCCAGAAGTCGTCGGAGTAGCCGGTGGCCAGGAACGCCGCGTGCAGCTGGCCCGGACCGACCTTGCCGCCCGCCGGCTTGTGGGCGAGAGCGGCGCGCGCCTTCTCGTAACTGCGCGACACCTCCTCGGGCGTGGCGCCCAGGTCGTACGTCCTGTCGTGCTTGGCGGCCCAGGCGCGGAAATCCGCCCAGCGGCTCTCGAAGGCGTAGGACTGGGCGAGGTTGCTGCGGTACCAGATACCCCGCGCGTCCGGGTTGACCGCCGAGTCGAAGACCATGCGGCGTACGTGGGACGGGAACAGGGTCGCGTACAGCGCGCCGAAGTACGTGCCGTACGAGGCACCCATGAAGGTCAGCCGCTTCTGTTTGAGCGCCGCCCGCAGCACATCGAGGTCGCGGGCGTTGTTGAGCGAGGTGTAATGGCGCAGCGCGGGACCGGCGTTGCGCGCGCAGCCCTGTGCGTACGCCTTCGCCCGCGCGATCCGCTCCTGCTTGTACGAGGGCGAGGGATGCACGGGGGCGAGGGTGGGCGCCCTGGTGAAGTCGGCCGGGTTCTGGCAGGAGAGCGGGGCCGAGCGGCCGACCCCGCGCGGGGAGTAGCCGACGATGTCGTACGCGCGGGCGATCCGCTCCCATTCGGGGAGCCTCGAGACCATCGGGAAGTACATGCTGGAGGCGCCGGGGCCGCCGGGGTTGTAGACGAACGCGCCCTGGTGCTCGGCGGGCTTGCCGGTGGCCCTGCCCCGGCTGACGGTCAGTTCGATCTGTTTGCCGGCGGGCCTCGCGTAGTCGAGCGGGACCTTCACCGTGCCGCACTGGATCGAGTCGGGCAGCATCTCGGACGTGGGGCAGCGGCCGAAGGAGATGCCCGCCGCGGCGGCGCGCCCGGCGGCGACGGCCGTGCCGTGTGACTCGGCGATGGTGGCGTGGGACTGCGCGGTGGTGGCGGTGGCACCGCCCGCGGGGGCGAGAACGAGTGCGGACAGGACCAAGGAACTGAGGCTTGCCACGGCCCCGTACTTCGCAACTGCTCTCATCGCGTTCCCTTCGTGCGGACGGCGGCCCGCGGCCACGGGACGAAAGGGATCCTTGGCGGGATGAATAATGATGTAAAGCACCGATGTGCGGTGTCGGGGTCAATGACTCCGATGCGCCGTACGGCCGCCGGTGAGCGCCGCCCGCAGGTCCGGATCGTCGACGGCGCCGACACCCCGGACGGCGACCGCGGTGAGGAACGCGCGCTCGTCGCCGTCGCTCTCCGGCGAGAGTGAGCCGAGCAGGCGCTGACCGTCGGGAGAGGCCCAGCGACTGTACGGATGCACCTCGATCCGTGCGATGGCGAGGCAGCCCAGGGTGAGCACCAGAGGCAGCGCGAACCAGGCGAGTACCGGGGCGGTCGCGCCCTGCTCCTGAGGGAGCATCAGCAGGGCGGTGGCCGCCAGCGCGACGGTGGCCGCGGCGGCGCCCTGGACGCCGCGCACGGCGGACGCGACATGCGATCTGGCGGTGTCGGGGACAGCGAGACCGGCGCTGACGAGCCGGTCTGCGAGGGCCCGTACCGCGTCGGCGGCGGACGCGGCCGTCCGTACCGCGGCTATCCGGGCCTGACCCGCCGGCCCTATCGCGCCGATGACCGAGCGCTCCAGGTCGTCCTCGCCCTCCGGGTCGACGACGGTGGCCCAGCCGGTGTGCGCGAGCAGCAGCCTGCGGCGGCGGTGCATCGAGACGAGTGTGAGCTCCATGACCCGGTGCGGGCCGCCGGCCAGGAAGGCGGCCTCGTACAGGCTCAACTCCCGCTTGCCGCCCTGTCCTTCGGGGGCGGGGCGGGCGGCTTGGACGGCGGCGTGACAGAGCCGCGCGCAGCTGATGCCCGCCGCGGTCCATGCCGCCAGCAGAAAGAGAACCCAGAACATGGCCGAGTTCTACGCGAGTTGTCCTCAACTCCGCCACGGGTTGCTCCTGATATGGACCGGGCGTTATCGGTTCGTGATGCTGGAGCGTGGGCGGGAGGCCGCGGGCGGGGGCGGCCCGGTGGGGCTCGCGGTCGCGTCAGGAACTGCTGCTGCCGCCTCCGCAGCTGGAGCCGCCGGATGAACTGCTGCAGCTGGAGCCTCCTCCGGAAGAGCCTCCGCAGCTCGACCCGCCGCCGGAGGAGCCGCCACAACCGGACCCGCCGCCGGAGGAGCCTCCGCAGCCGGATCCGGGGCCGGCCCCGGCGCACCACACGGCCGCGAAGTCCGAGGATGAACTGTCCGACCTGTACGGGACCGAGCGGCCGCCGCCGCGCGCCGGGACCCGGGCCGCGGCGGTCAGCTGCGCCCGGAGCGCGGGATCCGGGATGCCGCGCAGGCCGTGGATCGCGACCAGACGGGCCGGTGTGTGCGCGACGGCGAACTCGGCCTGGTAGGAGCGGAGTGCGTTCCGCCCGGGCGTACTGATCCGGCGACGGGCGCGGCCCGCCATCATGAAACCGATCACCAAGCCCGCGATCAGGGCCGGCAGGACGATCGCGATGAACGGCGTGCCGGACTCCGCCGGTCCGGCGGCGACGAAGCTGATGATGGTCAGCGCGAAGGAGAGGGGAAGGGCCAGCACGCACAGCAGGCCCTGGGCGCCGCCCCACACGGCGAGGCCCCGGTTCTGTGCGGGCGGCACTATCAGCCCGCGTGCGGCGAGCCCGTCGCCGATCTCCTGTACGGCGGGGCCGCGCATCGCGGTGAGCCGCAGCTGGTGCAGAGCCCCGGTCGGCGCGGCGGCCAGCGCATCGAGCACCGTCCGCTCGACGAGGTCATGGGCGAGGGGATGCCGTAGCGCGACGATGCCCGGGCCGCCGATGGCGAGCCGGCCGTCGGCGTGCATGGCGGCGAGCGCGGCGTCCACGACGCGGGCGGGGCCGCCGCTGAGGAAGGCGGCCTCGTAGACGTCGTGGATACGACCCCCGCCGGGGTGGTGGCGGTGGGATGCGGACACCCGGACGATCAGCGCGATCGAAGAGGTGCCGACAGCGAGGTAGACGAGGATGGCGAGGAGCGTCATGGCGCTCACTTCCTGACGAGCGCGGCGCGGGCCGCGCGTACGAGACGGGTGGCCCGGCGCGGCGGCTGCGCGGCGGCGCGCTCTTCCCACCAGCGGGTCAGCAGACGGCGGGCGCTGTCGTCGTCGGGGCGCCCGGCGACGAGCAGCTGCTCGGCGAAGTCGAGGGCGTCGCGACGGTAACCGTCGCGCATGGGGCGGGACTTGGCGTACGCGAGGAACGCGGCCCGGTAGCCGCGGCCGAGGATCTCGGGCAGCTCGGGCGCGACCTTGGCGACGACGTCGGCCCGCTTGGCGGCGAGGGCGCGGCTCTGGACGCGCAGCCGCCGGGAGTCGAAGCCTTCGGGGGCGGGAGTGCCGGCGACGAGCGCGGAGAGGAGGGCGGCCTGGGCCAGCGCGACGCGCTCGCGTCCGGCGGGGGAGGAGTGCCCCACAGCGGCCCCTTCCCTACTGGTGGCCGTGCGACTGCCGGCGCCGCCGGCCGCCACGGCGCGCGTGCCCGCGCCCGCCGCCGCCAGTGTCCGGCGGATCGTCGTCAACTCCGCCGCCAGTTCCGCCTGCGGGGGGAAGTCGTCGTCCCGTTCCAGCAGCACCCCCGGGGGCGACACCCGGGAGCGGAGCTCCGTCAGGATGTCCAGGACCGGCTGGGTCACTGGGTGGGCGTGGGTGTCGTGCCAGACGCCGTCGCGTTCGATGCCGCCCGCCACATGGACGTACGCGATCGCCTCGACCGGGAGCTCGTCGAGCGCCGCCGACGGGTCCTCGCCCCGATTGACATGGTTCGTGTGGAGGTTGGCCACGTCGATCAGCAGGCGTACGCCCGTGCGCTCGACCAGCTCCGCCAGGAACTGGCCCTCCGTGAGCTCCTCGTCCGGCCAGGAGATCAGCGCCGCGATGTTCTCCAGTGCCAGCGGCACCGGCAGCGAGTCCTGTGCGATGCGGACGTTCTCGCAGAGCACCTTCAGCGCCTCCCACGTGCGCGGCACGGGCAGCAGGTGACCCGCCTCCAGCAGCGGAGACGCCGTGAGCACGCCCCCGGCCCGCACGAACGCGATGTGCTCGCTCACCAGCGGCGCACCCAGCTCTGTGGCCCGCTCCGCCAGGTCCGCGAGCCGCTGCTCGCAAGGGCGGTCCGCGCCGCCCAGGCCCAGTGAGACGCCGTGCGGGATGATCCGCGTACCGCGCGAGCGCAGGCGGGTGAGTGCGGCGGGCAGATGGCCCGGGCAGATGTTCTCCGCGACGACCTCGACCCAGTCGACACCTGGCAGTTCGTCCACCGCGTCCGCGATCTCCGGACGCCAGCCGATACCGATACCGAGTTCCATGGGTCCCCCCCTCTGCGCCGACGTGTGACGGTGCGTGCAGGACCTATGGCCCCGCCGGACGACGGTGAATCCAGAGGAGGGGACGTTCAGAGGTTGATTTGAGGTTCCGTCGGATTCCGGCCAACCGGAGTCACCGACGGATCACTGGCGGCTCCGACGGATCACGGGCGGTTCGTGTTGATCGCTGTCGGTGCCCCCGGCTGGGTGGAGGGCCGTGAGGTGAAGGACTGGTCGTCCCCGGTCGGCGCCGCGGGTGACGGCGCGGGCGGCAGGTTGCCGCTCGGCGGCGGCGGGCCCGTCGGGCTGGCCGTCGCCCCGCCGGCCGCCTCGTTGGCGATGGCGTCGAAGTCGACGAATCCGGTGGCCTCCAGCATGGTGATGTGGTCCAGGACCGTCTGATTGGCGTCGGAAGCGAGCTGCCGGATCAGTACGTTCCGGGTGGTGTGCCGGACCTGGGCGACCAGCGCGAAGACCTTCCCGTGCGCGTTGCGCAGCAGGTTCGCGAACTTCCGCTCGTACTCCTGCCCGCTCGCCGCCGACAGCTCCTGCAGCCAGCCCTGCTGCAGCTCCGTCGGCTGGTTCGGCAGCTCCACGCCGAGCTTCGCCGCCACATCGCGCGCCCGCTTGTCGAGGTCGGCGTGGCCGACGATGAGGTGGTCGCCCGCATCCTTGATCGCCTTGCTCGGCGCGCGTTCGATCGCCTGCTGTCCTGCGGGCAGCTCCCAGAGTCCGGCGAGCCGCACCTTGATCAGGAAGTCGCGGTCCGTCGCCGAAAGCGGCCCCCACTGGGTGGCCACGGTCGAGGCGTTGAGATTGTCCTGACCGGTTCCGGAACGGTCCGCGTACGACCACACGGGAAACGCGAGCGCGCCTACCGTGGCGACAAGTGCCGCGATGATCAGTGCTGTCCCGTTGATGCGCCGCAACAATGTTCCTCCAGAGCCGATGCGTTCCACGGCAACCAACCGCCAACTGAATAGTCGTTCAATCTACTTGGCGGTACTGAAAGATACGTAACGCAGGGCTCCGGTGTTCAGCCGCGCAGCGACGGACGATCCGCGACCACCGTGCAGGAGCCCGGAGCGATCTCGTTCGGGAGGCGGGATGTTGCATTGCGCTCTCAGCTGCTCACACTTGGTGTTGACCCTGAGTGCTGTGGGCCCACGGGCTACTTGTCCCGCCGCCTTACATGCTCGGGGGTGCGGTCGGTCTGCTGGGGGGCTGCCAGCCGTTGGTGAGGATGTCGAAGACTTCCTCGACGGCGGCTCGGCGGTCTTTCTGTCCTTGGGCAAGGACTGGGACCTCGAGGGCGAATCGAGCAAGAGCGGCACAGGCGAGGTTGCCGTGGTCCACGCCGAACTCATCGGCGATGGCTGCGCTGAGGGTGTCGGTGTGCCGGGCCCACATGCGTTCGGCGTACGCGCGCAGCGCCGGCGTGGAGTCGACCAGGTGGTTGAACTCCTGCCTCTGCGGGTGTGCTGCGATCGGTAGCCAGGTGTCGAGCACGTGCTGGCGCAGGGCGTCGAGGACGCTTTGGCCGGCGGCTCGCTGCCGCACTGCGGCGATCAGGTGTGCGTCCGTGCTCTCTTCCTGGTCGAAGACGAGGGCTTCTTTGCCGGTGAAGTGCTTGAACACCGTGGTGGTCGACACGTCTGCCGTTTCGGCGATGTCTCGGATGCCCACGTGGTCGTAGCCGCGCTCCAGGAAGAGCTGGAGTGCGGCGTCGGCGATCGCTTGCCGGGTGGCTGCCTTCTTGCGTTCGCGGCGGCTGACAGGGGGCTCGGTCATGGCGTGAGCATACCTGATAGTGGCATCTGTAGTTAAGTTGTCGTGTTCCACTTTTTTCTATATTCTACTTTCGGGCGGCGGGAAGCACAGAGGCCCCTCAAGCCCCTGACGGCGTGTCCTGAGCTGTCGCTTTTCGTCTGCGCGCAGCTACCTCGGCACGTCGCCTTCGAGGCGCCAGAGGTCGACCCAAAACCTCCCCTGGCTCACGCACATCCCTCTCTTCGCTGGTGAAAGGAACACCCATGACCTCTCCGAACCCTGCACGCGCCCGGATCAGCATCATCGGAGCCGGCCCCGGCGGGCTGACCTGCGCCCGTATCCTCCAGCAGCACGGCATAGCGGTCACCGTCTACGACCGCGACGCCAGCCCTGACGCGCGCAACCAAGGCGGCACCCTGGACCTGCACGCCGACAACGGCCAGATCGCCCTGAGCGAAGCCGGCCTGCTCGACGAGTTCTTCAAGCTGGCCCGCCCCGAAGGGCAGGAAATGCGCCAGATGGACCCGACGGGCGCGATCACGTCCCACAAGGTCCCGGGGCCCGACGAGCTGTTCAAGCCGGAAATCGACCGCGGTCAGTTGCGCGACCTCCTACTCAACTCACTGCAGCCCGGCACCGTGCGCTGGGGCCGTGCCCTCGAACGCATCAGCGAGCCTGCCCAGGGGGCGTGGCAGCTGCACTTCGCCGACGGCACCACCGTCGAGACCGATCTGGTCATCGGCGCCGACGGCGCCTTCTCCCGAGTGCGCGCGGCCGTGTCCCCCGCCGTCCCCGAATACTCCGGGGTGAGCTTCCTGGAGGCGTGCTTCTCCGACGTCGAGAACAGTCACCCCGACATCGCCGAGCTGGTCGGCCAGGGCGGCGCCCACGCCGCCGACGGCGAGCGCGGCATGTTTGCCCAGCGCAACAGCAGCAACCACATTCGCGTCTACATCATTCAGCGCGTCCCGGCCGCCTGGAACAGCGCGAGCGGCCTGACGCCAGGCGATACCGACGGAATCCGTGCCCTGCTCCTGGAGCGCTACGCCCACTGGTCGCCCCGCATGCGTCAGATGATCACCGACAACGACGGCCCTTACGTCGACCGCCCGATTTTCGCCCTTCCCGTCCCGCACACCTGGGAGCACAACCCGACGGTGACCCTGCTCGGCGACGCCGCCCACCTCATGCCGCCTCTGGGCGTCGGCGTCAACCTCGCCATGCTCGACGCCAGCGACCTCGCTCTCGCTCTCGCGAACGCCGCCACCGTCGACGACGCCATCCACGCCTACGAAAAGACCATGCTCCCGCGCTCGATCGAGATGGCCCAAGCCCTCGAAGGCGGCGCTGACCACCTGCTGGCCAACGAGGTGCCCGACTTCAGGGACGACGCTCCCCAGCGCTGAAGCCCACAACTGCAGCAGGCCACGGACGCCCCCACCCTCTGGGCCCCACCCGTCTATAAAGGGCTCGCCCTCACAGGGTGCTGTCCTTACCCTCACCGGAGCGGGATTGCGCAATCTCGTAGGTTGCGGAGCCGTGGCAGAGCGGCCCATTGCGATCGGCGTGAGGGAAGCCCCCTCTCACGTCGACTGACGGGAGCCGGGCGGGCCTTGCCCCTCCCAGTCCGCGGGTTCGAATCCCGCCGGCACCGCAGCCGACCAACATCACACCGCACAAGACCTGGCCCCCGAGGCGAAACTCCGGCGGCCTCGCGGACTGGACCGCGTGGTCAGGCGGTCAGTTCCGTCTGGGCCGATGCCGCAGTAATGGGGGCGTGCCGGATGTACCACTCGGTTGCGAACAGCCGCTCCCGTGCGTTCGGTGGAAGGCTGGCGATCACCCCAGGTAGAGCTCCCCGCTTCACCTCGGAGCGATGGGCCAGTACCGCGGCGATCTTCTGCTCTATCCAAGGGCCGACGTCGACAGTTGCGGTGACCTGTTCGTCCGGAACGCTGTACACCGCCTTGCGCGCACCGATCACGCCTCTTAGTCCGGGTACGGCCGAGTGCGGGTGTGTGGCCAGGTAGAGGGCACGCGGCTGCCACGGGGCACCGGCGTCCGGGTAGAGCGGCCCAAGCCCGGCCGCTTGGGCAGCGAGCATGGTCACCCGATGGGTGTGCACGTGATCCGGGTGGCCGGTCAGCCCGCCGTAGGCGTCATGGGTGATCATGATGTCCGGGCGGAATTCACGGATGTGTGCCACCAACCGCCGCACTGTCTCGTCGAGCGGCGCATCGCAGAACCGCATGCGGCCCGGGGCCGACTGCGGTACACGCGCATCGGCGTAACCGAGCATTCGCGGCTCGCCGGCGCTGAGGATTCGCAGCGCCTCGGCCAACTCCGCAGCCCGTGAGGTGTCCGCAGCCCAGGTCGTCGTTACCACTGCGGTACGCGCGCCCGCAGCTGCGTGACGGGCGAGCACTCCGCCTGCCGACAACGACTCGTCGTCCGGGTGGGCGAAGACCGCGAGCAGGCTCGGCACGGGCATGGCCAGACCGCCTTCCAGCACGAAGGAGCTGATCGTACGTCGCCCAGGGAGGCGTGCTGCTGGTCCCCGGCTTGCTGGAGCACCCGTGACTCCCAAAGTCGCGAACAGCGAGTATCCGCACAAACGCACGACTCCCGATTTCTTGTCGAAACAACGTCGCAACTCGCGTGCACAGCCACCTGTGTCACCGGCGAGCGGCCGCCCGCGCCAGCGTCCTTGCGGTCGTCGGCGGCACCGGCGCGCTGCTGTGTTTCATCGCGCTGTGGCTGCTGTGCCCGATGCGAACCCGAAGCCGCGCGAAGGCGGCTCTCGCGCTTCGGGGTTGACTTCCGGGATCACTTGGTGGTCGAAGGGGCGCGCCCCCTCGGTGCCGCTTCGATCACAACTTGGGTGCGAAGCCACGGTTCGCGGCAACGTGCGGTCACCAGAGGCTTGATCACGATTACCTTGCGTTCGCCGGAGCCGCCCATTCATTTCCTCTCCGTTCGGCCTTCACCCTTCTGTGTTCACAGGCCCCACACAACCCGCGACTGTCAGGTGCGCTGGGGGAGGGCTTTCGGCCTGTGGCGTGAAGCGCTCGGACGGAAGGTGACAGGGGGTGGTTTCGATGGTTCGGCCGCGGTTTTTGTACGTAGTGCGCGTATCGCAGCAGAGACCGGACGGAGAGGAGAAGCCGGTCGGGTGGCGGTTGGTCGGGGCGAACAACCGCGAACTCGGCCGCAGCGCCGAAGCGTTCGCCGGCCTCGCGGAGTGCCAGGCCGCAGTGACCCGGCTCCGGGAGAAGGTGGCTGGGGCCCGTGTGCTTCTGACCATGCCGGATGCGGCGGGCAACTGGACATGGCGTCTGGAGATCGAGGGGCGGGCTGTCGCTGTTGCCGGGCGGCGCTATCTGCGCCACCGGGAGTGCCAGTACAACCTCAGCCAGTTCCTCGCCGCGGTCCCGGTGGCGCAGCTGGCGGTGGGGATGATGAACCGGCCGAGGTCGCGCAGTCTGCCCGCGCGCGGTCCTGAGGGCGGGCGGTCTACGCGAGCAGACCGGGAAGACGAAGGACACGCCCTGCTGCGCAAGGTCGGCCGGGCCCCGGTGGGTTCCCGATGACGGTTGCCATACCCGGGCCGGGACGCCCGTCGGAGGCAGGACCCCAGCCCGTGGACGCGCCACGTGCCGTGCGGGGCAAGGGTGAGCTGGGGGACCGCCTCTTCCGGGGGGCGGCGCGCGGCAGCGGGGCCGTCGTCCTGGTGATCATGCTGCTGGTCGGTGTCTTCCTCACCTACCGTGCGTCTCAGGCGCTCGGTGTGGCCAAGGGGTCCTTCCTCACCACGTCCGCCTGGGAGCCGGATGCTCACCGCTTCGGGATCGCCGCGGTGCTCACCGGCACCGTGCTCATCGGCCTGGTGGCGATCAGCATCGCGGTGCCGCTGGCAGTTGGCACGGCGCTGTACATCTCGGAGTACGCGCCGCGGCGTCTGAAGCGGACATTCGTCACTCTCGTGGACCTCATGGCCGCGGTACCGAGTGTCGTGTACGGGCTGTGGGGTGCCTTCTTCCTGCAGGGGCATGTCGTGGGGCTCTCCCGCTGGATAGCGACGTACTTCTCCTGGATCCCGCTCTTCGAGGTCGACGGGAGCGACCCGCACGACCCGCTGGAGACGGCGACCGTCTACACGTCCTCCACCTTCATCGCCGGCATCGTCGTGGCGCTCATGGTCACGCCGATCGCGTGCTCGGTGATGCGGGAGACGTTCTCCCAGGCACCTCCGGGAGAGCGCGAGGGCGCGTTCGCGCTCGGGGCCACCCGGTGGGGAATGATCCGCGCGGTCGTGCTGCCGTTCGGCTGGGGCGGCGTGATCGGCGGCACCATGCTCGGTCTGGGCCGGGCCCTGGGCGAGACGATCGCCGTCTACATGATCATCTCCCCGGTCTTCGCCGTGCAGCCGCACATTCTGCAGAACGGGGCCAACTCCGTGTCGGCGCTCATCGCGCTGCGCTACGGATCCGCGAGCGACTTCGGCATGTCGGCCCTGATGGCCGCGGGACTCGCGCTGTTCCTGATGACCCTTGTCGTGAACTTCATCGCGTCCTCGATCGCGGCCCGCAGCCGCTCGGGCAGCGGGACGGAGGCCTGAGATGACCGACCTCCTCAAGGAACGGCCGGCGCAGACCGTGCGGCCGGCAACCGAAGTCCGGGACGAGTCCCCGGAAGTCCACCGGAACACCTCGTCGGTGCATGGCTCGGACCTGCTCGCCCTCGCGGGCGCCGCCGTGGGGTCCCTCGCCCTGACGGCCCTCCTCTTCACCTGGATCGCTCCGTTCGACTCGATCCTGGGCTTCGTGGTCGTCACCTATGTGTTCTTCCTCGGCATCTACGCCGTGCTGGTCTCCTTCGACGAGAAGAGCGTGGCGGTACGCGACAAGGTCGCCGCGGTGCTGTGGCAGAGCCTCGCCACGCTGCTGCTCGCGGCCCTGGTCATGGTGGTGGTGTACACCCTGTGGCGCGGCAAGTCCTCTCTGGTGCACCTCAACTTCTTCACCGAGGCCATGTCGCGCACCGGCCCGCTGCAGCCGCTCACCGAGGGTGGCGTCCTGCACGCGATCGTCGGCACGCTGGAGCAGATCGCCATCTCGCTGGCGATCACCGTCCCGCTCGGGCTGGCCTGTGCGGTGTTCCTCAACGAAGTGCCCGGCCGGTACGCCCGGTTCGTACGGACCATCGTCGAGGCGATGACGGCGCTGCCGTCGATCGTCGCCGGTCTGTTCATCTACGCCACGGTGATCCTGATGCTCGGCTTCGACAAGTCCGGCTTCGCGGCAGCCCTGGCGCTCAGCGTGATGATGCTGCCCATCATCATCCGCGCAGCCGACGTGGTCATCCGGCTGGTGCCGGGCTCACTGCGCGAGGCGTCGTACGCGCTGGGCGCGAGCCAGTGGCGCACGGTGTGGACCGTGGTGCTGCCCACCGCACGCTCCGGACTCACCACCGCGGTGATCCTCGGCACAGCCCGCGGGATCGGCGAAACCTCGCCGGTACTGCTCACCTCCGGCTTCACGCCGGATCTGAACCTCAACCCGCTGACCGGCCCGCAGGTCTCACTGCCGCTGGCGACCTTCCAGTTGGTGAGTTCCCCCCAACCCAACATGATCGCCCGCGGGTTCGGCTCAGCCGCTCTGCTGATGGCTCTCGTGCTGCTGCTCTTCATCGTGGCCCGGGTGGTCGGCGGACGCGGTCCCGGCGAGCTGACCCGCAACCAGCAGCACCGGCGTGTGCAGGCATCGCGCCGCGACGCCCAGCGCATGAGCAAGCGCGCAGCGCTCCGGCCGCAAGCGGAATCCCCGTACGCCGCACCGGGCGCGGCCTGGGACCCGGGGCCGTACCCGGCGCCGGGCACCGGGCCGGCCGCCGGGCCGGATGTCGCGCCGGACCCCGGGTCACGCCCCGAGCCGGGCACCGAGCCGGACGCCGCGTCCGGTGCCCCCGGCAGCCACTCCGACTGAGACCTGACGAGCCGCACGGCTCCCACCCGCACCAGCGGATTCCGCACCGCCCTGTACCGACGACACCGACCAGGAGTCACCAGCCATGCCCGGATCGCCTCCGGCAAAGTCCGCACACTTCCGCCTGAGAGTCGTGACCGCCTTCGCCCTCTTGGCAGCCCTCCTGTTCGGCGCCGCGATGCCGGGCGCCGAGCCCGCCCATGCCGCGTCCTACGTCCCGATCTCGGGTGCTGGATCAACCTGGAGCCAGAACGCCCTCGACCAGTGGGGGGCGAATGTCAAGCAGTACGGCATGACGGTGAACTACAACGGCACCGGTTCCTCCGACGGCCGCAACCAGTTCCGCAACGGGACTGTGGACTACGGCGTCTCCGAGATCCCGTACGGCATCAAGGACTCGGGTGTCGTCGACCCGCCGCCGTCCCGCAAGTACGCCTACATGCCGATCGTGGCCGGCGGTACCTCGTTCATGTACAACCTCAAGATCGGCAACAAGCGGGTGACCAACCTCCGGCTCTCCGGAGAGGTCATCGCCAAGATCTTCACCGGGCAGATCAAGACCTGGAACGACCCGGCGATCAAGGCCGACAACCCGGCGCTCGCGTCGGCGCTGCCCGCCCGCCGGGTCGTCCCGGTGGTGCGCTCCGACGGCTCCGGCACCACCGCGCAGTTCACCACCTGGATGAGCAAGCAGCACGGCTCGCTGTGGGACGCCTTCTGTCGCCGGGCCGGCCGCGAGACTCCCTGCGGTGCGACGTCGAACTACCCGCTCGTGCCGGGCAGCGGCTTCGTCGGGCAGTCGGGCTCGAACGGTGTGTCCGGCTATGTCGCCCAGGGGGGCAACGTCGGCACGATCACCTACGTCGAGTACTCGTACGCGGTGTACACGACCGGCTTCCCGGTGGCGAAGGTGCTCAACTCGTCCGGCTACTACTCCGAGCCGACCGCCAGGAACGTGGCCGTCGCCCTCACCAAGGCGCGGATCAACGAGAACACCTCGTCGCCGAGCTATCTGACGCAGATCCTCGACGACGTCTACAACGACCGTGACCCGCGCGCCTATCCGCTCTCCAGCTACAGCTACATGGTCATCCCGACCGCACTGGAGTCGAAATTCAACGCCCAGAAGGGCAAGACGCTCGGCGCCTTCGCGTACTACTTCCTCTGCCAGGGGCAGCAGCACGTGGACGATCTCGGCTACTCGCCACTGCCGATCAACCTCGTACAGGCCGGTCTCAAGCAGGTACGCAGGATTCCCGGGGTCGACGTAGAGAAGATCAACATCAAGGACTGCCACAACCCGACCTTCTCCAGCGACGGCAGCAACACCCTGGCCAAGACCGCCCCTTATCCGCAGGCCTGTGACAAGAAGGGCACGACGCAGTGCTCGACCGGCACGGGCGGCGCCAAGGCTCCGACCGTCGTCAACGGAAACGGCAACGGCTCCGGCTCCGGCGGTTCGTCCGGATCGGCCCAGGGCGCAACGGGCGGCGGCGGCAGCACCGGCTCCGGCGGTACGACCACGGGCGCGGGCGGAAAGGGTACGGGAGGGGCGTCGGCCGGCGCCGCCACCGGCGGTGCGTCCGCGGGTCCCGGGGCCACGATCGACCCGGACACCGGGCAGGTGGTGGGGGACAACGGCGGGGCTGTGGGCGGCGGCAGCGGTGACGCGTTCGCCATGCCCGTCACGACCTCCCAGAGCATCGGGGGCGGTCTGCGGACCGCGCTGATGGTGGTGGCCGGTGTGCTGCTGATCGTGGTGACGGTCGGACCTCCGCTGCTGAACCGCCGCCTGAAGCGGGGCACCTCGTGATCGCCGCGCTCCGCCGCTTCCTGCGGACGACCTCCGTCGTCGCGCTCGTCCTGCTCACCGCGGTGACCTGTGCCGTCGCCGTGACCATGGCCTCCCGGCCGGCCGACGCCGCCGACCAGAGGTCCGCGGTGACCGTCTCCGGGCGGGGTCCGTACACGAACCTGAAGGTGACCGTCAGCCAGAACCGGAACCTGGTCAACCAGGTGGTGAAGATCTCCTGGAAGGGCGGCGCACCCACGGTCTCGGACACCACGTACGCGGCCAACTACCTCCAGATCATGCAGTGCTGGGGGGACAGCCCCGACAAGTGCCAGTTCGGCGGCTCGTCCGCGCTGGACACGGCCGGCACCGCCGGCGCGTACACCAACACCCGGCAGCTGACCTACGGCGGACTGAAGGACCCGGACCAGCAGCTCCCGCCGCCGACCAGTACCGGCATCTCGTACGTCCCGTTCAAGTCGGCGACCGGCGATGTGATCACGAAGGGGAACTGGAACGAGTTCTACGACGTGAACACCACGAACGAGACCGCTTACGCCCGCAGCGGCCCCGACGGCGAGGGCGAGGTGTACTTCGAGGCCCAGACGGCCCTGGAGGCGCCCGGTCTGGGCTGCGGCGAGGTATCGGCCGGGGCCTCGAACGCGACGGCCGGCCGGCCCTGCTGGCTGGTCATCGTGCCGCGCGGCGAGAGCGAGGTGGACGGCAGCTCGTACCGCTCCCAGCCCAGCGGTCTCCTGCAGTCCTCGCCGCTCACCGCGAGCAACTGGAAGCACCGGCTCGTCGTGCCGCTCGGCTTCGAGCCGATGGGCAGTTTCTGCCCGATCGGCGCCGACGAGCGCAGCACCCTCGGCCACGAGATCGCCGCCGAGGCCATCGCCCGCTGGCAGCCCGCCCTGTGCCAGTCGGCGAGCAGGACGATCTACGGCTTCGCCCAGGTGACCGACGACACCGCCCGGGCCAAGCTGGTCTCCGGCAAGCCCGGACTGGTCTTCCTCGGCCGCCCGGCCACCGCCGACCAGGTGCCGTCCGGCCGGCGTCCCGTCTACGCTCCCATGGCGCTGTCCGGGCTGACCATCGGCTTCTTCGTCGAGAGCCAGGCCGGTTTCAACGCACCGGGCGCCGTCAAGGCGCGCAACGGAACACGGCTGACAGGACTCAATCTCACCCCGAGACTGGTCGCCAAGCTGCTCACCGAGTCGTACCAGGACGGCAATTCGCGCCTCGCGCCGAGCACCGCCGAGAATCCGTTCAACCTGGCCCGCGACCCGGAGTTCATCAAGTACAACCCGGACTACAAGGACCTCGAATTCCGCGGCAGCCTCGGCGACGTGCTCGTACCCCAGGCGCTCTCCGACGCGGCGTGGGAGCTGTGGAGCTGGGTGGACAAGGACCCGGCCGCACGGGAGTTCCTGAGCGGCACCGCCGACAACCAGGGGCGGTACGGCAGTCGGGACTTCTCCGGGATGAAGGTCAACCCGCGCTACCGGAACGTCGCGCTGCCGAGGAAGGAGTTCCCGAAGAGCGACCCGTTCTGCCAGGAGTTCCCGAGCAACCCGGGCCAGCTGCCGCTGTGTATCCAGGACAAGCACCCGTACGCCTCCGACATGCACGCCGCCGCCCGCGCCGCCGCCCGCGGCGACACGCTGGCCCGCGCGAGCTGGGACAACACCAGTACGCCGCCCGGCTACAAGAAGACCCCGCCGCAGACCGCCGGCCAGCGCGCCGTCCTCGCCCTGACCGACACGGCGACGGCCGCCCGCTACGGACTTGTGACCGCGAAGCTCCAGAACGCCGCGGGCCGTTTCGTGGGCCCCGACACCGCCGGTCTGCTCGCGGGCCAGGCGGCGATGAAGCCCAGCGGCGTCGTCGGGGTCGTGAGCCCCAACCCGGCCACGAAGGCTCCGAACGCCTACCCGCTCACCCTGCTCACCCACGCCGCGACCGTGCCCGAACAGCTGACCAAGAAGGAGGGCCAGGACTACGCGGCCTTCCTGAAGTACGCGGTGGGCAACGGGCAGCGGCCGGGTGTCTCGGCCGGCACCCTCCCCGAGGGGTACGCCCCGCTGCCCCAGAGTGTGCGCGCGGCGGCGCGTGCCGCTGCCGACGCCATCGCGTCCCGGGCCGGCGCCTCGCCGCCGACTTCCGGCCCCGGAGGTGACACCGCCGGCGCCGGCGCGGGCTCGTCCGGCGGCGGCACCGCAGGCGGTGGTGGGGGTGACGCGAGCGGCGGTGGCGTCCCGGCCGCCGGGCAGCCGAGTCCGGCCGGGACCAAGGCGACCCCGAACGCGACCACGAAGCCGTCTGGTTCGCCGTCCGCGGCGGCAGCCGCCGCCTCCGACGAGCCGATCATCCGCACCCCGGCCTGGGCGGTCGGCGCAGTGCGCTACGCCCTCCTGATCGCCCTCATCGTCGGGCTCGCCGCCGCGGTCGGCGGCCCCGTCCTCCCGAGGGTGCTGCCGCAGCTCACGGCAGGCCTCGCGGCCTGGCGCGCAGGGGCCAAGAAGCCAAGCAGCGAAGGGAGGTGATGCCCGAACCCGAAACATCGACAGGTCCGCGCCAACGAACTGTCTTCAACGCCGCGCCGGGCACCACCCGGCGAAAGCCTATCCGAGAGGTAACGCACGTGAACAAGAGAAAGATAGCCGTCGCCGCCGTCGGTATCACCGGTCTCCTCACCGGCACCGTCTGCGCCAGCCAGGCCGTCGCCGACCCCTCCGGGCCGCCGCCCTACCGCCAGCTCTCCGGTGTCGGCTCCGACACCACGCAGGACGTGATGAACGGCCTGGCCAACGCGATCACCATCGGCGGCCAGAAGGTCATCGGCTCGTACGACGCCACCGGCTCGGCCCAGGTAACCACCAAGGACCCCGCCACCACCCCGGGCTGCACCGTCAACCGCCCGAACGGGTCGGGCGCCGGACGCACCGCCCTGCTGAACTCCCTGCAGGCGGCCAACGGCTGTCTGGACTTCTCGCGCTCCTCCAGCCTGAACCTGGGCGCCGCGAACCCCGGACTGACCTATGTCCCGTTCGCCGTGGACGCGGTGAGCTACTCGATCACGCCCACCAGCACGGTGCCGCGCAAGCTCTCCCTGGCCGACCTCAAGGCCATCTACCACTGCGACCCCAACTACGTGGGCACCGCTCCCAACTTCAGCCTCACGGTGTACCTGCCGCAGGCGGGCTCGGGTACCCGTAGCTTCTGGGAGTCCACGATGGGGATCACCGACGCCGACGTGGTCGCCGGCGTCTACCCCTGCATCAAGGACACCAAGGCCGGCGCCCCCGTCCAGGAGCACGACGGCCGTGTCCTCGACGACAAGTCGATCGTCCCGTTCTCCATCGCGCAGTACAACTCGCAGGCCACGCAGACCATCGCCGACCTCCGCGGCCGCGCGATCCTCGGCACCATCGACAACCTCGCGCCGAACACCCTCAACAGCAACTTCGGTGTGAAGCGCGACGTCTACAACGTCATCCCGACCAGCAAGATCGGGACGGCGCCCTGGAGCACCGTCTTCGTCGGCTCGAACGCCCTGGTCTGCCAGCAGCCGACGGTGATCAACACCTACGGCTTCGCGACCAACGCGAACTGCGGCGACACCAGCAAGCAGACCCCCTGACGCAGCCGCAGCACCTTCGTAGTTGCTCAACCCCCCATGCCTGATTCATCGCTTTCGTCACTTTCGAATCCTTCCAAGAAGGAGAGCACGACTGTGTGGAAGAACACCCTCTCGCGAACCCTGGCGGGCGGTCTCGCGAGCCTGGTCGCCGTGCTTGCAGGCGGCCTGATCCTGGCTCCGTCGGCGCACGCCGCCGACATCGGCATCGCAGTGATCACCCCGGCGACCGGCTCCGACGTCTCCAGCATGACGCTGACGACGTCCGGCCCCTGCCCGGCCAACGCCACCAACGTCATTGTCTCGGTGACCGGTTCGGGCTTCCCGGCCGGCGGCCAGAACGTGGTCGGCAACTCGCCGATCAGCACCTACGGATCGACGGCGGACGGCGGGCTCATCATCCCGCTCTCCCAGACGATGCGTGACTACGCCAACACGGCGGGTTTCACCAACCTGACCGGCAAGTACAGCTTCCAGGTCACCTGCCGGACAGCCTTCAACGGCACCAGCCTCGGTGACTTCCCGGGCGGGGTCTGGTTCACCTCCAACACGGCGTACCAGAACACCGACCCGGCCGTGAAGACCGACACCACCACCTCCCTCGCGGTGTCCCCGGCAAGCCCGGTCACCGCGGGTGCTCCCGTGACGCTGACCGCGACCGTCGGCCCGGCCGGCGCCGCGGGCACGGTGCAGTTCAGCGACAACGGCGCTGCGCTGGGCAACCCGGTGAACGTCTCCGGCGGCCAGGCCGCGCTCACCACGAGCAGCCTGGGCGCGGGCAGCCACTCGCTGACGGCCGCCTTCACGCCGAGCAGCACCGCCTACAACGCGTCCGCGTCCGCCGCGGTCGCGTACACGGTCAACACCGCTCCGGCGACCGCGACCACGACCGCGCTGGCCGTCTCGCCGGCCGGTACCGCGGCCCAGTTCAGCCCGGTCAGCATGTCGGCCACGGTGGCGCCCGCCTCGGCGGCCGGTTCCGTGAAGTTCCAGGACACCGTGGGCGGCACCACCACCACGCTGGCCACGGTGCCGGTCGCCGCCGGTCAGGCCGCCTACACCACGAGCAGCCTGGGCGCGGGTGACCACTCCTTCTCGGCGGTCTTCGTCCCGACGAACCCGGCCGCGTACCTCGGCTCCAACTCCGGTGCCGTTCCGTACGTGATCGGCGCCTTCGCCGGTGTCACCGCCTCGCAGGACATCACCACCACCGTCGAGGCCGGTGCGCTGGTCATCAGCGTCGACAACCCGCATGTCACCCTGCCTTCCCCGGTGCTCAACGCCAACGGTGACCTGCTGTCCACCACGGGCGCGATCAACCCGGTCACGCTCACCGACACCCGCGCCGGTAACCCGGGCTGGTCCGTCAGCGGCCAGCTGACCGACTTCACCGACGGCGGCACGCACCTGATCAACGGTCAGAACCTCGGCTGGACGCCGAAGCTGATCGACAAGGGCGCGTCCCAGACCGTCACTCCCGGTGCTGCCGTCGCGGCCGCGGGCGGTGTCGCCCCCGCGGACGCGGGCACGGCCGGACTCAAGTCCTCCCGTTCCCTCGCCAACGGAACCGGCCTGGGCACCGCCCACGTCGGGGCGGACCTGGCCCTCAACGCGCCGACCTCGACCGTGGCCGGCACCTACACGGCCACGCTCACCCTCACGGCCATCTGACCTTGTCGGACGGTCACGGGGGCGGCACCACTCCCAGGTAGCCGTCCCGGGCCGGGACGGGCAGCGATGCCCGTCCCGGCCTCCCACCCCCACGCAACCCACCCCGCTCCGCCCGTCCCGCGCCCGATCGGACGACCCGACATGATCACGACCTCAGCCCGCCGCATCGCCGCCGTCCTGGCCGCATGCCTCCTCGCCGTCCTCCCGGCCGCAGCCGGAGCCGCGTCGGCCGCAGCCCCGGTTCC
Source organism: Streptomyces lunaelactis (assembly GCF_003054555.1). Lineage (NCBI taxonomy): Bacteria > Bacillati > Actinomycetota > Actinomycetes > Kitasatosporales > Streptomycetaceae > Streptomyces > Streptomyces lunaelactis. The sequence goes on from NZ_CP026304.1 coordinate 6,725,394, forward strand.
GGCCACACGGCCGGGAGACGGCGGAGCGGGGCGTACGACCTTCGGTGTCCAGCCGTCGGCCGCGAAGAAGCCCGACGCGCGGCCCCACTTCTCGTACGGGGCAACCCCGGGCGCCGCCGTCACCGACCACATCGCCGTCCACAACTACGGCAAGAAGCCGCTCACCCTGCGCGTGTACGCCGGTGACGCCTTCACCACCGCCGACGGGGGCTTCGACCTGTTCGCGGCGAACCACAAGTCCACCGACGTGGGCACCTGGGTGAAGCTCGGCAAGAACGTGCTGAGCGTGCCCGCCCGGTCCCACGTCATCGTGCCCTTCACCCTGACCGTCCCGCGGAACGTGACCCCCGGGGACCACACCGGCGGCATCGTCGCGTCGCTGTCGGCGGTACGCACCGACAAGAAGGGCAGCAAGGTCGCGGTCGACCAGCGCGTGGGGGCGCGGATATATCTGCGGGTCGCCGGGAAGCTGGGACCCCGGCTCACCGTCGAGGGCCTGCACACGACCTACCACGGCACGGCCAACCCCTTCGGCACCGGCTCCGCGACCGTCACGTACACCGTGCGCAACACCGGAAACGTCCGGCTGGCGGCCCGTCAAGCGGTGCGCGTGCGCGATCTGTTCGGCGGCGCTGCGAAGGTGGCTGCCCCTCGTGACATCCCCGAGCTGCTGCCCGGCGCCGCCGTGACGATCACGGCTTCGGCCACGGGCGTCCTCCCGGCCATGCGCGACACCACCACGGTCACCGTCGACCCGAGGCCCGTACGCGGCGACATCAAGCATCGCGTGCTGCCACGGGTCACCCGGGTCGAGAACTTCTGGGCCGTGCCGTGGGCGATGCTGGCCCTGCTGCTGGTCGCCGCCGGAGCCCTGACGTTCCTGCTCGTACGCAGGCGTCGGCGGCGCGGCGCCGGCACGAGCGCACCGGAGCTGCGCCCCGCCGCGGCCAGGTCGAAGCAGGCCGTCGGCCTCGCGGCGATCCTGCTCACCGCCGGAGCGGTCGTCGCGGGCGCACCGGCCGACGCCCGGGCGGCGGAGTCCGCGGAGGCGGTGGAGTCCGGAGGGCTCGCGGTCAGCCCGGCGCGGGGCAGCGACGCCCAGCCCATCACGCTCAGTTCCGCCGCGCCCTGCCCCGCGAAGACCGCCAATGTCATCGCCCGCGTCACCGGAGCGGGATTCCCCCGCGGAGGCCAGATCGTCGTCGGCAACGCCCCGCTCGCCACCTATCCGAAGGTGCCCGGCGGCGGCCTGTCGATCCCGCTCACGTACACGATGCGGGACTACGCCAGCACGGCCGGCTTCACCACACTGCGCGGCACCTACTCCTTCACGGTCAGCTGCCTCAAGGGCGCATTCGACCTGACGAGTCTGCGGGACTTCACGGGGTCCCTGCGGTTCACCGCGAAAGACGCGTACCGGGACGGTACGCGAGTCGCGGTCAAGGCTCCGGACGCGAAGGCGCCGGGGCAATCAGAGCAGCCCGTACCGCCGACCGTGTCGGGGGGCGGTACGGGCGCTGAAACAGGCAGCGCGGCGGGCGCCGGGGCGGTGGCACCTTCAGCGCCCGCGAACGGGTCCGCCGCACCCGCGGGTGCGCCCGCCGCGACGGAAGCCGCCGCTCAGGACTCCAACACCTCACTCGTCGCCTGGTCGGTGGCCGGTTTCGCCGCCGCCCTGCCGGCCCTCCTCATGGGTGCGGCTCACTGGGCGCGGGGACGCAGGGCGCGTGCCGCCGAACCCGAGCCGGGCGACTGAACACCACCACCATCCATACCTCTTGAACCATCAGTCACAGGGAGAGAACACCGTGTCCATCACAACCAAGTCCCGCACCTTGATATCCCGGCCGGCCGCCGTCCTGCTCGGATCGCTGATCGCGGCGTCCGGCGCGGCCGGGGTGCTCACCGCGACCGCCGCGCACGCCGAGGTCGTCGGTTCGGCGGAGGTGTCCCCGGCCACCGGCACGGACGCCAGCGGGATTTCGCTGACCACGTCGAAGGCGTGCCCGGACGCGGCCACGAACCTCATCGTCGCGGTGAAGGGCTCGGGCTTCCCGGCCGAGGGCCAGAACGTGGTCGGCAACTCGCCGCTCAGCACCTACGGATCGACAACGGACGGCGGGCTCATCATCCCGCTCTCCCAGACGATGCGTGACTACGCCAGCACGGCGGGGTTCACCACGCTGCAGGGCCGTTACGACTTCACGGTGACCTGCCGTACCGCCTTCAACGGCACCAGCCTCGGCGACTTCACCGCGCCGATCTGGTTCACCTCCAACACCGCGTACCGCAACACCGACCCCGCCGGGCCGACGGCCACGCCGTCCTCGTCGGCGCCCACCAGCACCGCCCCCCCGTCGCCCACGGGGACCGCCTCGCCGACCGACACCGCGTCTCCGACCGACACCGCCTCGCCCACCGACACCGCGACGCCCACCGACACGGCGACGCCCACCGACACGGCGCTGCCGACCGACACCGCGACGCCGACGGACACCGCGACCCCGGGCGGCGGCTCCCAGGGCATCTCCACCGACGTCAACGGCGGTGCCTCGGGCGGCGGCAATGGATCCCTCGCCGCCACCGGCACCGACGTGGCCATGGTCGGCGCGGTGTCGGCCCTCCTGGTCGCGGCGGGCATCACCGTCGTCCGCCGGAACCGCCGGAGCGACGAGTTCACCGTCACCGACACCCCGAACGTCTGAGGCGGGGGAGACACCATGAAGTTCAGAACTGCACGCCGACCCCTGTCGGTCGCGCTGGCCTCGCTCCTCGCCGTCGGCGCGCTCGCGCTCGGCACCACCGGAGCCAGGGCCGATGTCCTCGGCCCGATGGAGGTGACGCCGGCCGCCGGTACGGACACCAGCGGGGTCACGCTGACCACCGCCGGGCCGTGCCCGGCCGAGGCCACCAACCTCATCGTCGCGGTGAAGGGCTCGGGCTTCCCGGCCGAGGGCCAGATCGTGGTGAGCAACTCACCGATCGAGACGTACGGTTCCACGGGCACCGGCGGCACCGTGGTGCCGCTGACGCAGACGATGCGTGACTACGCCAGTACGGCGGGGTTCACCACGCTGGACGGGCGCTACGACTTCACGCTGACCTGCCGGGCCGCCTTCGGTTCGACGACGTACGGCGATTTCACCGCCCCCATCTGGTTCACCTCCAACACCGCCTACCAGAGCACCGCTCCCGCCGCCGCGACCACGACCACCCTCGCGACGGCTCCGGTGAGCCCGGTCGTCCAGGGCACGGCCGTCAAGCTGACGGCGACGGTGGCCCCGGCCGAGGCGGCCGGTTCGGTGCGCTTCCTGGACGGGGCGACCCAGCTCGGCACCCCCGTCGCCGTGTCGGCGGGAGCGGCCACCCTGACCACCACCGCCCTGGCCGTCGGCGCCCACTCACTGAAGGCCCAGTTCACGCCGTCGGACCCGGCGGTGTACGGCTCTTCGGCCTCTGCGGCCCTGTCGTACACGGTCAAGATCAAGCCGCCGGCGGTCGTCACACCGGCGAAGGTGACCGGCACCCTCAAGGTCGGCTACACGGCCACCTGCACCGTGGCCTTCGGCGGCGCGACGTCGATCAAGTACCTCTGGCTCCGTGACGGCGCAGTGATCAGTGGAGCCATCGCGCGCACCCGCCCCCTCGTCGCCGCCGACTACAACCACAAGACGGCCTGCCGCGCGATCGCGGCCAACAGCACCGGCAGTACCACCTCGACCAGCGCGGCCGTGACCGTGGCTGCGGGCCCGGCGCTGAAGAACGTGACGAGGCCCTCGGTCACCGGCACCGCCAGGGTGGGCTACCGGCAGACCGCCAGGCCCGGCACCTGGACCCCCGCTGCCACCACGTACAGCTACACCTGGAAGCGCGACGGGCGGACGATCACCGGTGCGACCCGCGTGACCTACTACCCGACCAGGGCCGACCGCGGCCACCTGCTCACCGTCACCATCACGGCCAAGCGCCCCGGATACGCCTGGGGTTACGCCACCTCGGTGTCACGGAGGATCGGATGACAGCGCCGAGTGCCCTGGCGGACGCCGTGGCACAGGGCGACCAGCCGCCGGCCGGCGGCTGGTCGCCCGACAACCCGTCATCTCCGGAGTCCGGCCGGGCGCGTCAGGCGCGCCCGGCCGCCGGCCCCGCACTGCGCGTCGTCAGCGCGGCGCTGAGCATCCTCGCCGCGCTGCTGCTCGGATTCGTCGTCGACGTAGGTCTCGTGGGCGACCTCCGCCATGCCCGCGACCGGCAGGTCGACTACGCCGGTTTCCGGGCCGACCTGGCCAACGGGGTAGCTCCCGTCGGCCGTTCCGAGGGTGGCGGCGTGGCGCCGGAGCCCGGCGCGCCGGTGGCGCTGCTGGAGATCCCCGTGCTCCAGCTGCGCGAAGTCGTCCGCGAGGGCACCACGGCACACGACCTGGCGCGGGGGGCGGGCCACCGCCGGGACACCACGCTGCCGGGCCAGTCCGGAGTCAGCGTGATCATGGGCCGCCAGGCGACCTATGGCGGGCCGTTCCGGCACCTGGAGGACCTGACCGCGGGGGACCGGTTCACCGTGACCACGGGCCAGGGAAAGCACACGTACCGGGTCATCGGCCCGCGGCGGGAGGGCGATCCCCAGCCGCCGGCGCTCACCGGCGGCCGTGGCCGCGTCACGCTGATCACGGCCGACGGCACCCCGTTCATGCCCCGCGGCATTCTGCGGGTGGACGCGGACTTGGTCTCGGACGCCCAGCCCACCCCGCCGGCTGCCCTCCCTTCCGGCGCCCTGCCGGAGGACGAGAAGCCGATGGCCATGCAGCAGACGGCCTGGCTGCCGCTCGTGCTGTGGGGCCAGGCGCTGGTGCTGGCGGCCGCGGCCATCGCATGGGCGCACGCCCGCTGGGGCCGTCCGCACACGTGGGTGGTGGGCGTGCCGCTGCTGGGCGCCCTCGGCCTGGCGGTCGCCGACCAGGCGGCGCTGCTGCTCCCCAACCTGCTGTAAACCCAGTCTCCGCCGAACAAGGACGTGCCGTGACCGACCAGACCACCCAGACCGAGACCACCGTCCCGCTCCCGGCGTACGCGGGGAGCACCGGAGCCGCGGGATCCACCGGGGCAACAACCGGGGCCACCGGCGCCGGCGGGGCGACCCTGGAAGCCCGCCGGATCTCGGCCTGGTTCGGCGACCACAAAGTGCTCGACCGCGTGTCGCTGACCATGCCGACGGGCCTGGTCACGGCCCTCATCGGCCCCTCCGGATGCGGCAAGTCGACCTTCCTGCGCATCCTCAACCGCATGCACGAACTCATCCCGTCCGCCTCCCTGGCGGGCGAGGTGCTGGTCGACGGCCAGGACGTCTACGCGACCGGCCAGCGGCTGACCGAGGCGCGGCGCCAGGTGGGGATGGTGTTCCAGAAGCCGAACCCGTTCCCGGCGATGTCCATCTACGACAACGTCACCGCGGGCCTGAAACTCACCGGCGTACGGACCGGCGGCAGGGCCAAGGACGACCTCGTCGAGGAGTGCCTGACCAAGGCAGGCCTCTGGAAGGAGGTCCGCACCCGCCTCCGCCAGCCCGGCGGCGCGCTCTCCGGCGGCCAGCAGCAACGTCTGTGCATCGCCCGTTCACTGGCCATCCGCCCCAAGGTTCTCCTGATGGACGAACCGTGCTCGGCGCTCGACCCGACGTCCACCCGCCGCATCGAGGAAACGATCCGCGAGCTGGTCCACGAGGTGACGATCGTGATCGTCACCCACAACATGCAGCAGGCGGCGCGGGTCTCCGACCAGTGCGCCTTCTTCCTCGCGGAACAGGGCACGCCGGGCGCGATCGTCGAACACGGCCCCACTGCGGCGATGTTCTCCGCGCCGTCGGACCCGCGGACGTCGGATTACGTGGAGGGCCGCTTCGGGTAGGGCCGGCAACCATCACCCCATCTCGACCGGAGCGCGTACCAGCGAGCCGTACTCGGTCCAGGAGCCGTCGTAGTTCTTGACGTCCGGATAGCCGAGCAGTTCGTGGAGTGCGAACCAGGTGTGCGAGGAGCGCTCTCCGATACGGCAGTAGGCGATGATCTCGCGGTCCGGCGTGATGCCCTTGCGCGCGTACAGTTCCTTCAGTTCGTCGGCCGATTTGAAGGTCTTGTCCTCGTTGGCCGCCTGTGCCCAGGGGACGTTGGCCGCGCCGGGGATGTGGCCGGGCACCTGTGCCTGCTCCTGGGGCAGGTGACGGGGTGAGGTGACCCCCGGAGTGTGGACACAGGGGTTCATGCGGCGAGTGAGAGGTTAGCTGTCCTGTGGTGCTGCTGTTCGAACTCCATCGGGGAGGTAGGACGTGCACTGTGCCGGCGTCGGGCGTTGTTGTAGGTGAGCCACGCGAAAATCTCCAGCCTGGCCTGGCTCATCGTCGCGAACAGCTTCGTGTGCATCGTCTCCCTCTTCAGGCCCTGCCAGAAACTCTCGGTCAGCGACCGTGCGGGTCGTCGAGTACACCCTGCAAGGCCCCGGATTCCCCGAGCAGGATGCTCCCTACCGGCTGATCACCACGATCCTCGACGCCGAGGCCGCGCCCGCCACCGATCTGGCCGCCCTTTACCACGAACGATGGGAGATCGAGACCGCACTGGACGAGCTGAAGACCCATCAGCGAGGCCCCGCCCAGGTCCTTCGCTCCCGCTCACCCGACGGCGTCGAGCAGGAGATCTGGGGCCATCTGCTGGTTCACTACGCCATCCGCAGCCTGATGCACGACACCGCGGATGCCGCCCGACTCGACACCGACCGGCTCTCTTTCACCCGCAGCATCCGTCTCGCACGCCGCCAGGTCACCGCGCAGGCGGCCTTTCGTCACCGACACCCTCGGCCTCGTCCTGGCCGTCCCGGTCACCGCCGCCAGCGACCACGACTCCATCTCATCGCCCAGATCGCCGACCGCCACCCCACCATCACCAAAGCGTGGGCACACAACGGCTACAAGAAACCAAGCCGTAGAACGGCAAGCGGCATCGACCTCGAGATCGTCCAACGCGACCTCACATCCCGCGGCTTCAACGTCCAGCTCTGGCGATGGGTCGAAGAACCCACCTCGGCTGGCTCATGCACCGAGGCCGCCTGGTTCGAGACTTCGCCCCCACATCGATCCGCTGCCTTGATCGATGTGGCAGCCATCAGCCTCATGGCCAGGCGCCTCATCAAACCTCGTGATCGCGACGTCGGGCATCTCCTCCCCGTACAGTCCACGACCCGCCAGCCGAGTCGCTGTTCGTTTCGGTCACCTCACACTGCGTGCCCACGGGACTGCGAGATGTGTGATTTACATCCTTGACATACGCGCAATTCCGCCGTCGCCAGGCACCCATACCTTCTGGCCATGGAAAACAACCTCGGGCGTAGAGGCTTTCTCCGCCTCTCTGGAACAGCCGCCCTTACCGCCTCGCTCGGCAGCGCTCTCACCGCGTGTGGATCGGCCGACAAGAAGACCTCATCAGCCAAGCCCGGCCGTACCGTGCGACTTGGATTCATCGCGTTGACCGACTGTGCGCCCCTGGTGATGGCGAAGGAACTCGGGTACTTCGCCGAGCGTGACCTCAATGTTGAATTGATCAAGCAGGCCTCATGGCCCGCCACCCGGGACAACCTGCTCAATGGGCAGATCGATGCCGCACATGCCCTCTTCAGCCTCCCTCTGTCCGTTGCATCGAAGATCGCGGGCAAGGGTTCCACCGACCTCAAGATCGCCATGGTGCTGAACAACAACGGCCAGGCCATCACCCTCAAGAAGGACTTCGCCGACGCTGGCTACGCGGACCTGGGAGCAGCCCGGGCACTGCTGGAGAAGAAGTCGCCGACCCTGGCCATGACCTTCCCCGGCGGCACGCACGACACTTGGCTGCGCTACTGGCTCAAGGCCACCAAGGCCGATCTGTCGAATGTCAAGATCGTTCCGATCCCGCCACCGCAGATGGTCGCCAACATGAAGGTCGGGAACATGGACGGCTACTGCGTCGGCGAGCCGTGGAACGCCGTCGCCGTCCAGCAGGACATCGGCTTCACCCACATCACCACCCAGGACATCTGGCAGCACCACCCGGAGAAGGCCCTGGTCGCGGGCGCCAAGTTCGCCGCAGAGAAGAAGGACGTGCTGGCCGATGTGATGGGGGCGGTCCTCAAGGCAGCCAAGTGGCTCGACGACCTGGACAACCGGAAAAAGGCAGCGACGACGATCGGCGCCGCGAAGTACATCAAGGCACCGGCCAAGGACATCGAGGGCCGGCTGCTCGGCAGCTATGAGCTGGGGGCCGACCTGGGCACGAAGAAGTTCAGCGGCGACCAGATGATGTTCTTCCGCGACGGCCAGACCTCCGCGCCGCGCCGCGGGCACGCGATCTGGTTCCTGAGCCAGTACGAGCGCTTCGGGCTCCTCAAGGAGGCGCCGCCCTACACCAAGATCGCTGACGAGATCATCCTTCGCGACCTTTACGAGGAGGTCGCAGCCAAGGAGGGCATCGACGTCCCGGGAGACGACATGAGCCCGTTCCACGTGAAGCTCGACAGCACGATGTTCGACCCGAAGAAGCCGGCGGAGGAGGCGAAGCGGCTGTGACGAGCTCGCCGACGCATACGGACCAGGCGGAACCGGCTGTGGCGGACGCCCAGCCGGGGCGGCCCGGCCCCCCCGCCGCCCCTGGGTCGCCCACCAGCGGCGGCTGGGGGAGCCGGCTCGCCGAGCTGGGCCGCGGCATCGGATGGGCCGTGCTCGGTACCGCGATCATCGTGCTGCTCTGGCAGCTGGCCGCATTCCGTTCGACCGACGTCCCGGCCCCGCTCGACGGGGCACGGACGCTGATCGAACTGATGGCGGATCCGTTCTACGACAACGGCCCGAACGACAAGGGGGTCGGTCTCCAGCTGGCCACGTCGCTGCAGCGGGTGTTCACGGGCTTCGCTCTGGCCGCCGTGGTCGGGGTGCTGGCCGGCCTGTTCATCGGCGCGAGCCGCCGGGCGTGGCTGGCATTCAACCCGGTGGTGCAGGTGCTGCGTCCCGTGTCGCCGCTGGCCTGGTTTCCGATCTGGCTGGCCGTGTTCAAGGACGCCTCCCAGGCCTCGATCTTCGTGATCTTCATTACTGCGCTCTGGCCCACGCTGATCAACACCGCGGCCGGCGCGGCGGAGATCCCTCAGGATCACCGCAACGTCGCGCGGGTCTTCCGCTTCGGTCACATCGCCTACTTGAGGCATGTGCTCATACCGAACGCCCTGCCGTCGATCATCACCGGTCTGCGGCTGTCGATGGGCATCGCCTGGATGGTCATCGTGGCGGTCGAGATGCTCTCCGGAAATTCCGGGATCGGGTTCTTCGTGTGGGACTCGTACAACGCCGGCAACCTCAGCTCGGTCGTCGCCGCGATCGTGCTCATCGGTCTTGTCGGTCTGATCCTTGACGCGATCCTCGTACGGCTCTCGCGCAAGGTGGCCATCGAGGAGGTTCAGTCGTGACCGTCGAGATCCGCGGGGTGCACAAGTCGTTCCGCCGAAGGGGATCAGCCGCTCAGCATGTTCTGCGAGGGGTCGACCTGACCGTCGAGGAAGGGGAGTTCGTCTCCTTCATCGGCCACTCGGGCTGCGGCAAGTCGACGCTGCTCAATCTGGTCGGCGGGCTTGACCGCCCGGATGCGGGTGAGATCGTCGTGGACGGTCAGGCCGTCACTGGGCCAGGTCCGGAACGGGCGATGGTCTTCCAGAACTACTCACTGCTGCCCAGGCTGAGCCTTCTCGCCAATGTGCGCGAGGCCGTCCGCGCGGCACGGCCGGACTGGTCCCGGACAAAGGCCGACGACATGGTCGAGCGGTATCTGACCGCCGTCGGGCTGTGGGAGCACCGCGACAAGCGCCCAGGTCAGGTGTCGGGCGGCATGGCTCAGCGCGCCGCGGTCGCCAGGGCGTTCGCAGTGGGACCCCGCACCCTGCTGCTGGACGAGCCGTTCGGTGCGCTGGACGCGCTCACCCGCTCGCGATTGCAGCAACAACTCGTCGAGCTGTGGGGCAACGAGTCGGAGACCGAGAAGGTGCTCATGGTCACGCACGGGCTCGATGAGGCGATTCTGCTCGCCGACCGGATCGTGGTCATGTCCAACTCGCCGCAGCCGTCGGTGCGCACGATCATCCCGGTGCCGATCCCGCGTCCTCGGGACCGCGCGACGATCACCAACCACCCGGCATACGCCGGTACCCAGGAGCAGTTGGCCGACCTGCTGCTCGCCGACCAGGCGGCGGCCGCGTAGCCCGGCGGTCCCAGGGTCGATACAAGTCTGCCGAGCGATCGATTGGGGTGAGGTGACTGCGGGTGGTGGTCTCGGTCCCTCCACGCCGAGACCACCGCCCGCAGTCACCTCGCACTTGTCCGGTTCAGGCCGCCATAGCGCAGCTCGCTGCGACTTTCCGAGACGATCGGAGCACTGCTTGTGCGGGATCAGCTGGCGCGAGAAGCCCGCCACATTCTTCGCCCCTCTACCACGTCAGTGTGTAGCGGACCCGTGGCGCAGGACCGACCGTCGGGCCGGCGGTGCTGCAACGGTTGCTCGGCATCAGTCCTATGGCGGCGGAGCGATGGTCGGCAGGCGCCGTCAGAACCGCCTACTTCACCGGCGAGCGGCCGACATCCGCCGCCGGAGGCGCATGCAGGATTGCGGTGAACGACAATTCGGCTCGGACGCTCCTCACAATCCAGCCAGAATCCCGCAGTAGTCGATGCACGAGCGCAGTTCGTCCAACCTCTGACAGTCACCCGAGTCCGCTGAGTGTCGAGGCACATGCACGCCCCCATCACTCCCGCGGCGGGATGCAGAAGTAGCCCGCCTACGGCCGTCGTTCGCGCGGGAGAGGGCAGAAGCGACTGCCCCCTTCGACTACAAGCGTTTTCCCGAGGGCGATCTCCGTGAAGCCCGCGTCGCGCACCACCGGCAGGCCGCTGACCGTGAGTTGTTGCCAGTAATCCGGGTCCGGGGTGCGTACGGCCAGCGGGAAACCGGACTCGCGCCACGCCCTGCGGTCCGCCTCCGACAGCTCCCACCACGCCAGTTGCGCGCCGTGCCCGGCCTGCGCCATCGCCTTGCCCGCCGACATGGCCAGATCCGGGTTCAGCCACAGCACGGGCATGCCGGGACCGGGCGCCGCCGGCGGTTCAGGGTCGTCCAGGTCTGTGCCCGACACCTGGAGCCTGGCCAGCTCCTTGGGCCAGCCGTCCAGCGGGACCGGCGGGAAGACCCGTACCTCGGCCGCCTCGCCCCTGACCGTGATGCCCGCCAGCGCCGAGGCCTTGCGCCACTCCGCGCCGCGCGCCCGCCGCACCACTTTGCGGATCCGGGCGTCCTGCCAGTCCCGCATCGCCTGCGCCCACTCGCCCTCGCCCAGCGACCGCTCGTCGCTCAGGATGTCGAGCACCGCGCGGGCCGCGGTCTCCAGCGCGTCGGTACGGGCCGGGGGTTCGGCCTTCTCGATGCGCACCACCAGCGGCAGAACGAACTGCGGGGCCTCGTCGCGGGAGATGCTCGCGTGCTCGAAGGGACTGCCGGGAGAACTGTCGGGGCGGGTTTCGTCGCTGCTCACACCACCCAGTCTGCCAGCCGCTCTTGTCGGGAATGTTGGCGGAATGAGTACCTCCGGGCCACGATGCACCCCATGAAGAGCGATCTTTTTGCCTCCGAGAACATGGCCCAGCCGGCCACCGTGCCCGGTATGAGCCTCCAGAACGCCAAGTCGATCAAGTACGCCGTCAACGGCGAGATGCACGCGCGACAGGGATCGATGATCGCCTTCCGCGGCAACCTCCAGTTCGAGCGCAAGGGCCAGGGCATTGGCGGCATGCTCAAGAGGGCCGTCACCGGAGAGGGCCTGCCGCTGATGGCGGTCCGTGGCCAGGGCGAGGCCTGGTTCGCGCACGAGGCCGCGAACTGCTTCATCGTCGACATAGAGCAGGGCGACGCGCTCACCGTCAACGGCCGCAATGTCCTCTGCTTCGACGCGACCCTCTCCTACGAGATCAAGACGGTGAAGGGCGCCGGCATGAGCGGCGGCGGCCTCTTCAACAGCCTCTTCACGGGCTACGGGAAGCTCGCCGTGATCTGCGAGGGCAACCCCATCGTGATTCCCGTCACCGGTCAGCAGCCCGTGTACGTGGACACGGACGCGGTCGTCGGCTGGAGCGCCCAGCTCAACACCTCGCTGCACCGCTCGCAGTCCGTCGGCTCGATGATCCGCGGCGGTTCCGGCGAGGCCGTCCAGCTGATGCTCCAGGGCGAGGGATTCGTGATCGTACGGCCCAGCGAGCTCACCCCGCACAAGGCATCGGCCAACTGACGCCGCCGGCGGTGGTCTGCGCAGTCAGCGCGCACCGGGGTGGGTACGGCGAGAGATAAAGTCGTACGTATGGACGAGTCGTACTGCGAGACGCCGGCCCCCGCGCCCATGGCGGCCGGCGGCCCTCCCTTTGCCGACTGTGTGCTGTGCCGGAAGCCGACGGAGTACCCGGAGTCGGTCAAGGGCGCGACGCTCTGCCCGGTCTGCGAGTGGCAGGAGGCCCAGCGCACGGCCTGCTCTGGCTAGGCCGTGTCTTTCGGATCCTGCCGGGCTCGCGTGCCCTGCCCGCGCATGAGGTCCGAGACCTTCACGAAGCGGTAGCCGCGCCGGCGCAGCTCCGGGACGATCCTCCGGATCGCCTGTTCCGTGACCGGGGCGGCGCTGCGCGTGCAGTGCATCACCACCACGGACCCGGGCTTCACGCCCGCGAGCACCTGCTCGGCGACGGCGTCCGCGTCCGTGGCGAAGGCATCTCCGCTGACCACGTCCCACTGGACCGCGGTCACCTTCGCCGGGGCGATGGCCCGCAGGGCGTCGTCGTTGTAACAGCCGCCGGGGAAGCGGAAGTACGGCACCACATTGCGCGCCCCGGCCTTCTTGAACGCGGCGAAGGCCCGGTCCACATCGGCGCGCATGGCGCTCTTCCCGACCACCGGCAGGCCGTAACAGGGCGACTTGAAGGCGTAGTGGCTGTAGGAGTGATTGGCGATCTCGAAGGTGGGGTCATTGCCGATGGCCTTCGCCTGGTCCGGGTACTCCTCGGCCCAGCGGCCCGTCATGAAGACCGTCGAGGGGATGTTCAGCTTCCGCAGTGAGGCGATCAGGGCGGGGTTGTCGAAGCGCTCACCGCGGGCCGCCCTGGGTCCCTGATCGGCTGTCATATCGGCGTCGAAGGTGAGCGCGACGGTCTTCGCCGCCGACCCGCTCCCGCGTTCGAAGACGGGTGCCAGCCCGCCGGGCCCGGGTGCGACGGTGGGGGCCTCTCGCTCGAGCGCTTCTGGCGCGAGCGGGGCGGTGCCGCCGCGGGAGGGCTTGCCCGCGCCGCTGTCGCTGCCGCAGCCGACGAGTGCGGCGCCCATGACGGTAACGGCTGTCAATCTCCGTACAAAAGTGGTCATCGATGGAAACTATACGATCAGTCGGACAATAGACGTGCAAACCGCTCCCGCGTCAGGGTGCCTCACGGTCAGTCAGAAGACTTCTTCCGCGCCGTGGATGAGTACAACTCCCGCCCCATCCGTATCAAGGGTCGGACGCGTCCCCCGGTTTCCGTCGGCAACCGGACTCCGTACCCCCAACAGGAGGCGACGAGTTGAGTCACAGGCGAATACCCAAGCGGAAGGCCGTTCTCGCGGGAGCCGGGGCGGTGGGCATCGCCGCGGCGGCCATGCTGCTGCCCCACGCCAACGCTTCACAGTCCGGGGCCGATTCGCGGTCGGCGCCCAGGACGATGAGCGCCGCGTCGGCGGCGGATCTCGTCTCGCAGCTGGGCCCGAAGCTCGGCGAGGCGTACGGCGGCGCGTACTACGACGCCGAGAAGCAGCAGGTCATCGTCAACGTCGTCGGCGACAGCAACAACGTGATCGGCCAGGTCAACGAGGCCGGAGCGGTGGCGAAGGAGGTCGAGAACAGCTCGACCGAACTGAAGTCCGCCGCGAGCACGCTGGCCCAGAAGGCCACCATTCCGGGTACGGCGTGGGCCGTCGACCCGAGGAACAACCAGATCCTGGTCACGGCGGACCGTACGGTCGCCGGTGCGAAGTGGGACAAACTCGAATCGGCCGTGAAGTCACTCGGTTCGGGCGTGGCCCGGATCCAGAAGTCCGCGGGTGAGTTCAAGCCCTTCGTCTCGGGCGGCGACGCCATCTTCGGCGGCGGCTCGCGCTGTTCGCTCGGCTTCAATGTGACCACCCAGGACGGCCAGTCCGGCTTCCTGACCGCGGGGCACTGCGGTGTCGCCGCCGAGCAGTGGTCGGCGGAGCAGAACGGCGCGCCCATCGGTACGGTCCAGGCGGCGACGTTCCCGGGCGACGGCGACTTCGCGCTCGTCACGTACGACGACCCGGCGACGGACGCCCCGAGCGAGGTCAACGTCGGCGGCGGACAGACCGTGCCGATCACGCAGGCCGCCGATGCGGCGGTCGGCCAGGAGGTGTTCCGCATGGGGAGCACCACCGGGCTGAAGGACGGCCAGGTCACCGGGCTCAACGCCACCGTGAACTACCCCGAGGGCACCGTCAGCGGTCTCATCCAGACCGATGTGTGTGCCGAGCCGGGCGACAGCGGCGGCTCCCTCTTCACCCAGGACGGCAGCGCGATCGGCCTCACCTCGGGCGGCAGCGGTGACTGCACCGCGGGTGGCGAGACGTTCTTCCAGCCCGTGACGACGGCGCTGGCCGCGGTGGGCGCCCAGATCGGCGACGGCGCCGGACAGGACGACGGCGGTCAGGATGCCGGCAACGGCGACGCCGGTGAGGGTGCCGGGGCGGATGGCAACGGCGACGGCGCGGCGGACGACGGCAGCGGCCAGAACGCCGGCTGACACCCACGGGAAGTGGCCCCGGGCATCGGCGGATGCTCGGGGCCGTACTCCCTCGCTCCTCCGCCCGCGTTACTCCTCCGTTTGCGCGCAGTCGGCGGCAGAGCTGTCGAGCTCGGCCGTGTCGAGGTGCGCGGTCAGAGCGTCGAGGCCCGCGCGCAGGTCGCGGATCTGCTGCAGGGACAAACCGGTGGCCGTCGCGATCTTCCGCGGCACGTCCAGCGCCTGCTCGCGCAGCGCGGCGCCCGCCTCGGTGGGCCGGGCGGTGACGGAGCGCTCGTCCTGCGGGCTGCGCCTGCGCTCCACGTATCCCGCCGACTCCAGGCGCTTGAGCAGGGGCGACAGAGTGCCCGAGTCCAGCCGCAGATGGTCACCGATCCGCTTGACCGGCAGCTCGCCGTGTTCCCAGAGGACCAGCATCACCAGGTACTGCGGGTAGGTGAGGCCCAGGTCCTTCAGCGCCGTCCGGTAGACGCCGTTGAAGGCGCGGGAGGCGGCGTGCAGCGAGAAGCAGATCTGGTGGTCGAGGCGGAGGAAATCCTCGTCCGGCACGGTCGTCAGCGTCGTCTTCTCCATGCAACCAGGGTATACCTCGCATCATCTAGTTGTGCACAACTGAATTGCGTGCCATAGTTCTGCCATCGGTTCCCACGGACGAAGAGGGATGCAACTCATGGACGCGCTCTACACCGCTGTCGCCACCGCCAACGGCCGCGAAGGCCGTGCGGTCAGCTCCGACGGCCACATCGACCTGCCGCTCGCCTTCCCCCAGGTGATGGGCGGCAACGGACAGGGAACCAACCCCGAGCAGCTCTTCGCCGCCGGGTACGCCGCCTGTTTCGCCAGTGCGATGGGTGCCATCGGCCGCCAGGAGAAGATCGACGTCAAGGACGTCTCGGTGACCGCCGAGGTCAGCATCGGCAAGGACACCGACGGCGGCTTCGGCCTCTCCGTGGTGATGCGCGTCGAGCTCCCGGACCACCTCCAGGGCGAGCCGGGCAACGCCCTCCTCAAGAAGACCCACGCCTACTGCCCGTACTCCAAGGCCACCCGGGGCAACATCCCGGTCGAGCTCGTCATCGAGTAGTCGGTCGGGGCGTGGCGGGCCCCGCAGGTCAGGGCAACTCCCCGTCCGCGGCACAGAGTTGTGGCCCGCACGTACGCGTCACGCAGACCGGTGACGCGGAAACCATGCGGGCCACTTGTCTCTAGGCGAGCGAGGCGGTGAGCGTGATCGTCGTACCCGTCAGAGCCTGGCTCACCGGGCAGTTCTTCTTGGCGTCCTCGGCGGCCGCGACGAACGCGTCCTCGTCGAGACCCGGGACCTCGCCCACCACGGTGATGTGGATACCCGTGATGCCCTCACCGGGCTGGAAGGTCACATCGGCCTTGGTCTCCAGCCGGGTGGGCGGTGTGCCGGCGCCGGCCAGACCGTGCGAAAAGGCCATGGAGAAGCAGCTGGAGTGGGCGGCCGCGATGAGCTCCTCCGGGCTGGTCTTGCCATTGGCCTGCTCGGTGCGGGCCGGCCAGCTGACGGCGTAGCTGCCGATGCCGGACGAGTCGAGGGTGACCGTGCCCGACCCCTTCAGCAGATCGCCTTCCCAGACCGTGTGCGCCGTACGCGTGGCTGCCATGATGTTTCCCTTCTGGTGGCTGAGGGGGATTTCAGCCCCCCGAGCCGCAAACCTACTGCCCCACAAGCCCCTTCGCGTCCCGAGCCAGTGCGGTGAGCCGGGAGATCGCCCGGAAGTATTTCTTCCGGTAGCCGCCGTTCAGCATCTCTTCGCTGAACAGCCGGTCGAAGGGCATGCCCGAGGCGAGCACCGGTACTTCACGGTCGTACAGCCGGTCGGCGAGTACGACCAGCCGCAGCGCCGTCGACTGGTCGGGAATGGGCTGGACATCGGTGAGGCAGACGGCGCGCAGACCGTCGGTGAGTGCCCCGTACCGGCTCGGGTGCACCTTCGCGAGATGCTCGAGCAGCCGCGGGAAAGCGTCGAGGGACGCGCCGTCGGTGGCGTACGCGGCCTTGGCGACCTGCTCGTCGGAGTACGGGGGAGGGGCCTCGGGCAGCCCGCGGTGGCGGTAGTCCTCGCCGTCGATCCGCAGCGGGCGGAAGCGCGCCGACAGCCCCTGGATCTCACGGAGGAAGTCGGCCGCGGCGAACCGGCCCTCGCCGAGCTTGCCGGGCAGTGTGTTGGAGGTGGCCGCGAGCGCGACGCCCGCGTCGACGAGCTTTCCGAGCAGGGTCGATACGAGGACGGTGTCGCCCGGGTCGTCCAGTTCGAACTCGTCGATGCAGAGCAGCCGGTGTCCGCCGAGCGTCTGGACGGTCTGCTGGAAGCCGAGGGCGCCCACCAGATTTGTCAGCTCCACGAAGGTGCCGAAGGCCTTGAGGGAGGGTTCCGCGGGGGTGGCGTGCCAGAGGGAGGCCAGCAGGTGGGTCTTGCCGACGCCGTAGCCGCCGTCGAGATAGACGCCGCGCGGTCCGGTGGGGGCCGCGGGCTTCTTGCTGAACCACTTGCGCCTGCCGGCGCCGCTCGCGTGCGCCCCGCCGAGGCCCGCCGCGAACGAGCCGAGGACCTTGACCGCCTCGATCTGGCTGGGCTGGTTCGGGTCGGGGACGTACGTGTCGAAGCGGACCGCGTCGAAGCGCGGCGGCGGCACCATCTCCGCGACCAGCCGCTCGGCGGGGACGCGTGGCTCGCGGGCGCACAGGGACAGGGGGGCCGCTTGGGTTATGGGGCTTGTCGACACAGTTCTTTACTCTAAGCGCCGTGCCAGACTGCACAGCATGCGACGCCTGTTCCCTGTGACCGACCCGACAGCAGCCGAGGATCGCGAGTGGTCCCTGGACGAGCTGGCGGATGCCTATGGGTATCCGGACGGGGGCGGACCCTGGCTGCGAGCGAACATGGTCTCCTCGCTGGACGGTGCGGCTCAGCACGAGGGCCGCTCGCAGCCGATCTCCTCCGACACGGACATGCGGATCTTCGGCACTCTGCGGGGCCTTGCCGATGTGGTCCTGGTGGGCGCGGAAACGGTACGCCTGGAGGGGTACCGCCCCGCCCGCGCCCGCGAGGTCTTCGCCGGGCGGCGGGCCGCCGCCGGCCAGGGCCCCGCGCCCGCGATCGCCGTGGTCAGCGCCTCGCTCGAGCTGGACTTCTCCCTCCCGCTGTTCGCCGCGCCGCTCGTGCCGACGCTGGTACTGACGGGGGCCGCGGCGCCCGCGGACCGTATCCGTGCGGCGGAGAAGGCGGGCGCGGAGGTGATCATCGCCGGGGACGGCCCCGGCGTGGACCCGGCGAGAGCGGTGCGGGCGCTGGCGGAGCGTGGCCTGGTGCGGCTGCTCACCGAGGGCGGGCCACGGCTGCTGGGCCAGTTCGTGGCGGCCGGGGTGCTGGACGAGCTGTGTCTGACCGTGTCGCCGACGCTGACGGCGGGGGACGCACAGCGGATCGCGGGCGGACCGGCCCTGGCCGTTCCGGAGAGGTTCGCCCTGGCGTCGCTGCTGGAGGAGGCGGGGTTCCTCTTCACCCGCTACCGTCGCATCTGACAATGAGCGGAATTTGTCGTTCCGGTTAGCCCCGGCCGGGCACACTTATCTCGCAGACCCCGTGTGGGCACGGGGAAGGATGGTTTCCGCAGAAGGGCTCCTGACGTGTACACGAGCGTATTGATGATCGAGAAGCCCCTGACCTCCGAGGACGTGGAATTCGTCACCACCCTGCACGGAGACGAGACGATGTCCTTCATCGTGCTCATGCAGCCCCGGGGTGATCAGGCCGATCTGCTGCTGCGCGCCATCGACGACGTGGCGCTCGGCGAGCTCAAGGAAGCCGCCCGCGAGAGCGAGGAGCCCGAGGGGCGCGACGCGAAAGGCCCCGCCGAGCTGGCTCTGGCCCACTCGGTCAAGGTCCTGCGCGAGTCGGGCAGCGAGGCGGTGGGCCAGGTCGTCGAGGACCATCCGCTGGACAGGCTGAAGTCCGTGGTGGAGGAGTCGGGCGCCGACGAGGTGATCGTGCTGACCGCTCCGCACTACGTGGAGGAGTTCTTCCACCGCGACTGGGCGTCCAGGGCCCGCCACAAGGTCGGTGTCCCGGTGCTCAAGCTCTTCGCGCACAGCGAATAGGCTGGGCCCTCGCACGCAGCAGTCGGCTCAGCACTACTCGTACATCTTGGGGAGACACACGCATGGCACCCGCCATCCCTAGCGCCATGGAACGCCCGCACTTCATCGGCATCGGCGGCGCCGGAATGTCGGGCATCGCGAAGATCCTCGCCCAGCGCGGCGCGAAGGTCGCGGGCAGTGACGCGAAGGAGTCCGCGACGGCGGAGTCCCTGCGCGAGCTCGGCGCCACCGTCCACATCGGGCACGCGGCCGAGCACCTGGCTTCCGACGCCAGCTGTGTCGTGGTCTCCAGCGCGATCCGCGCCGACAACCCGGAGCTGGCGCGCGCCGCCGAGCTGTCGGTCCCGGTCGTCCATCGCTCCGACGCGCTCGCCTCCCTGATGACCGGCCTGCGCTCGATCGCGGTCGCCGGTACGCACGGCAAGACCACCACCACCTCCATGCTGGCCGTGGCCCTGACCGAGCTGGGGCTCGACCCCTCGTACGCGATCGGCGGCGACCTCGAAGGACCGGGGACGAACGCCCGGCACGGCGCCGGCGAGATCTTCGTCGCCGAGGCCGACGAGAGCGACCGAAGCTTCCAGAAGTACGACCCCGAGGTCGCGATCGTCCTCAACGTGGAGCTCGACCACCACGCCAACTACGCCTCGATGGACGAGATCTACGATTCCTTCGAGACCTTCGTCGGCAAGGTCGTCCCCGGCGGCACGCTGGTGATCTCCGCGGACCAGCCCGGCGCGATCGAGCTCACCTCGCGCGTACGCGACCTGTCCACGCTGAAGGTCGTCACCTACGGCGAGTCCTCGTCCGCCGATGTGCGCGTTCACAAGGTCACCCCGCGCGGCCTCACCAGCGAGGTGACGGTCCTGCTGAACGGCAAGTTCCTCACCTTCACGGTCTCGGTCCCCGGCCGCCACTACGCGCACAACGCCGTGGCCGCCCTCGCCGCGGGCGTCGCGCTGGGCATCCCCGCGCACAACCTCGCCTCCGCGATCGGCAAGTACACGGGCGTCAAGCGCCGCCTCCAGCTCAAGGGCGAGGCCGCGGGCGTCCAGGTCATCGACTCGTACGCGCACCACCCCACCGAGATGACCGCCGACCTCGAGGCCATGCGCGGCGCGGCGTCCGACGCTCGGCTCCTCGTCGTCTTCCAGCCGCACCTCTTCTCCCGCACCCAGGAGCTCGGTACGGAGATGGGCCAGGCGCTCGCCCTGGCCGACGCGTCGGTCGTCCTCGACATCTACCCGGCCCGCGAGGACCCGATCCCGGGCATCACGAGCGACCTGATCATCGAAGCGGCCCGGGCGGCGGGCGCGGATGTCACGGCTGTCAACGACAAGGCCACCGTCCCCGACGTCGTCGCGGGAATGGCGAAGCCCGGCGATCTCGTTCTGACTATGGGCGCGGGTGACGTGACGGACCTCGGTCCGGCCATCCTGGCCCGTCTGTCGAACTGAGGGAGCCGATTTCATGTCGTACGACGTCGACAAGCCCGACGAGCAGTGGCGCGCGGAGCTGTCCCCCGCGGAGTACCAGGTACTGCGCCAGGCCGGGACCGAGCCCGCCTTCGCCGGTGAGTACACGGACACCAGGACGGCGGGCGTGTACGCGTGCCGCGCGTGCGGCGCCGAGCTGTTCCGCTCCGACACGAAGTTCGAGTCGCACTGCGGCTGGCCGTCCTTCTACGACCCGAAGGACACGGACGCGGTCGAGCTGATCGAGGACCGCTCGCACGGGATGGCGCGCACGGAGGTCCGGTGCGCGCGGTGCGGATCGCATCTTGGGCATGTGTTCGAGGGCGAGGGGTATGCCACCCCGACGGACCAGCGGTACTGCATCAACTCGATCTCGCTGACGCTGGCGCCGGACGAGGGCTGAGCGAGGCGCCCCGCTGCCGTACACCCATGGCCCTCCCGGGCACGGGCGGGGATGGCTGCAGCCTCAGCTGCGGCCATCCCCGCCCTCCCCGTCAGGCGTTGGGGTCGAACGAGATGTTGGCGGGCTTGGCCTTCTCGAGGTGGTAGTTGAAGTTGCCGTCCTTGAGGCCGAAGACGGCACTGCCGAAATTGGCCTGGCTCAGCTTGTCGCGGAGGCCCGCGGGGTAGCCGTTCCAGCCGACCAGCCTGGGGAACTGCCACCCGTGGTAGTGGTTCTCCGGCGGCTCGTCGTTGGAGTTCGCGGGGCGGAAGGCGTGCGTGCTTATGCCGTCCTTGTGGTAGACGGTTTTGGGGTGCGTCCCGTCCCACCGGATCTGGTCACGGCCGTAGGTGTTGAAACTGCCGTGGGCGGAGGTGGAGACGTACTGGGCCTGGTTGTTCTGCACCCACACCACGACGTGCTCCCAGTCGTGGCGGTGTCCGCCGAGTCCGCTGCCCGCCACGGCCTGGTCCTTCTCGAAATAGAGGCCGTACATGATCGCGCACCAGCCGTTGTTGCACTTGGACCGTGCGTATCCGTTGGTGTTGTCGAGGTCCCATGAGTCGCGGCAACTGCCGTTGACGGCCCCGGTTGTCTTGAGGCCGGGGTTGATGGTCCCGTCGGGGCCGATGGCGGGAGTGGGGTAGCAGCCGTCCACGTCGTAGTCGTAGGCCGGCTGGAACGTCTGCTCCAGTCCGTCCGCATTGGCGGGCAGGGCGCTGGGAGGATCGGCGAGGGCGCTGCCCGGAAAGGCGACGACCAGCGCGATGGCGCTGCCGAGGATGAGCGAGACCTTGCGGATGCGCGAGCTCTTCTTCACTGCGTCCTCCTGATCGGCCGGGGCGTGGGGCCACACGGCCCGGTTGACATGCCCGGCTCAGCCTCGCCCAATCTCGTTGACGCGTTGAGCGTTGAGACGTGTCAGAGCGATGAAAGGTAGGCCAATACGGAGGAGCGGGGGCTGGTTCCTGACGGAGCCCCAGGGGGAGCAGGCGGCGTGGGCGCAGCGGTCAAGGTCAGGGCGGGCGCTGCGAGTTGACGTAGCGTCGGGCGGCCGCCGCGGGCCGAGGCGGAGCGGGAGGTCATGACGGCGAAGGCTCCGGCGTCACGTCCTCCTCGCCGATTTGACTGCCCGACTCGTAGATCGTGACCACCCCGCTGTGGATCACGTAACGGTACGGACCGTTGCGCGCCTCATAGCCGTCGGCCGTCTCCTCGGCGCCCATGACGATGCCCTTCTCGCGCCGGTCGCTGAACTCGCCGAAGTAGTACAGCTTTCCCGCGGTGGTCCGGCACAGAGTGATCTGCTTGTTGCCGGTACGGAACGCCTCGGCCAGCTCAGACCCGTCGCCCTGGGGGATTTCCGCAGCGATCCGCCCCGGGCACGGATCGGAGGTGGCCGCCGGGGTGGAGCCGTCACCGTCTCCGTCGGCGGAATCGAGTGCATTCCTGCATCCGTCCGAGAACAGGGTGAGCAGGACCGCCAGGACGACCAGCCCCAGGCATCCCTTGGCACAGCCGTTGGACTCCTTCGCCGGAGCGGGAGTGTAGGGGGTGTACGGGGAAGGCGGAGGCGTGTAGACGGGAGCGGGGGAGGGCGCGGGGGTCGGCGCGGCTGTGGGCGGTGTGTAGCCGGCAGTGGGCGTCGACGGGAAGAAGACGCCCTCGGCGGGAGTGCCGGGCGACGGCCGGGCCGTGCCGCGGGAACCTGTGGCGCTGGTCCGCCGCGTGCCGGATGAGCCTGTACGAGGAGTTGTCCCGGCGGTGGACGGCCGCGGTCGGGCGGTGCCGGGCGGGGTGGTGGTGCGCTTGGGCGTCGGCTTCCTGGGCGCCGCCTTCTTGGGAGCTGCCGTATCCACCGCGGGCTTCTTGGCCGTCGGCTTCTTCGCTGTCGCTGCTTTCCAGCCCGTGCCGCACACGATGCAGCTGAGGTCGGTGCGTGCGTTGTTGGTGTCGCATTTGGAACAGCGCCAGTCGGCCGCGGGCTTGGCGGCCGGCCGCTTCGGTCCGGACTTCGGGGGAGGCTTCGGCCCGGTCCTCGGCGGCGCGGCGCTCGGCGGGGTCTTCGGGGGGGACTTCGGGGTGCCCCCCGGCGCTGCGGAGTCGCGCGCGGGCGCGGTGCTGCGCCGGGTGCCGCCGCAGGCGATGCACGCCCGGTCCACGGGTTCGTTGAAGATGTCGCAGTCCGCGCAGCGCCAGTTCGGCGACGTGGCCACCCCGTTACTCCCTCTGCTTGTCTCAGTCCGTGTCCATGGCGATGCGTGTCAGCACATGGTGGAACAGCTCGTCGGACGCCGGACCGGCCGGGGCGGCGATCCAAGCAGCGGAATTCAGCGGTACCTGCTCCAGCACGGTGTCCTCGGCTGCTTCCTGCGCGTGTTCGGGCACACCGTGCCGATGCTGAAGCCACTCCGTGAAGATATGCGCCCCATCCGCATACCGGGCCGGGACGTCCACCCGGATCACCAGAAGGCCCGGCACCGGACGGTCCGAGTCACGGAACTGGAAGACCAGCTGGGCGCCGCCGTCCGGCCCCCGCTGCCTCAACGTGGCGGAGACACAGCGGTCCAACTCGGCCTCGAGCACCGAGAACCCGGGCCACACGAGCTCCAGCCGGTGATCCTGGTACGTCAGGCGGAAGTCGTCCCAACTGAGATTCACAGGCTGTTCGCGATCGTCTCGATGATCTCGTCCATCTCGAACTCCTCCAGCCCTTCGCCGGCTTTGGAGGCGAAGTGCAGCGTGAGATCCCACTCCTCGGCGATAGGGTCCGACCACGGTGCCTCCTCGGGAGCGAACAGAACCAGCCGCTTGGCGGACTGCTCCATGACCGCGGTCTGGCTGCGCGCGTAACCCCACTGCTCGAACAGGTCGTCGATGGTGCGCGGGATGCCCGCCGGGTATCCCTGGGCCGATGCGCCGACGGTGCCGAGCGGGTGGGCCGGGGCGTCGGTGAACATCACGATCACATGGCGCCTGCGGTCCAGCCCGGTCTCCCAGGGCGCGTTGATGGCCAGGGCGAGGGCCTCCAGGCCGGACTCGGGGATGTCACCGCCGCCGTCGGCGTCGATGCCGCCCAGGAACCGCTCGAAGTCGCCCGACTGACTGGGAAGTTGAAGGAATCCGGTCTGCTCGATGGCGCTTCCCGGGTCATCACCGAAGTCCCGGAAGGCGATGACCTTGACGCGCAGCTGGCTGATCGACTTGCCCTTTTTGCCCATGACGTCGTTGAGCCGGTCGTGGAACTGCAGAGCGCTCGACTTCACGCTGTCGAGGACCGGGTACATGCTGGCGGTCGCGTCGATGCACAGCACGATGTCGACGGCGTACTGCAGATTGCCCTGGTACTGCTCGATGTTGGCGTTCACGTGGTTCTCCTCGCGGTGTAGCGGGGCGGTGGCAGGGAGCCGCCGCGGCCCGGCGGAGTCAGCGGCGGCGGCCGCGGTCCCCGAGATTGATCCGTACACGGGACGGCTTCGGCGGCGCGGACTCGGCGGCGGCCGCCGGTTCACGGGCAGGCCCGGAAGCGGGCTCGTCGGTGGGCCTCGGCGCGGGCTCGGGACTGCGCGGCGGGGGCGGGCCGGCCTTCGTGGCCGGTGAGCTCTCGCCGCCCGGGCGCCCCCTGGAGGCCGGATTGGTCTTGATGCGGCTGGTGCGCGGCTTGCCGCCGGGACCCGGGCGCTCTCCCGTGGCCGCCTTCTCCTCCGGGAGCGATGTGCCCGGACGGCGATGCTGCAGTGCGCACACCTCCGGGTCGGCCAGCGCCTTCAGGAAGGTCGCCATCCTGGGGCGACTGCCCGGAGCCCGTGCGGTCATCGCGCGGAGCAGGCCAAGCATCGCGTCCGACAGGCGGGTGTTCAGCTGCAGGTGCTCACCCGCGTTCACGGCGTCGGCCGGTGAACCGAAGCGTGCGTCGAACCCCGGGAGCGCGCCCGTCAGATAGACATGAGTCATCAGGCCGAGCGCGAACACGTCCACCGCACACGTCAGATGCTCGGCCGTGACCGATTCGTCCCCCTGCATGTAGCGGCGCCACTCGGGTGCCCCGTATGCCGTGTCGCCCACAACGTCGGTGCGGCCCGGCGGACTTCCGGCGACGTACGAGTCGTCGAAGTCGATCAGCTTGGCCGTGTGGAAGGCAGCGCCGTCGCGCTTCTGAACGAGCACGTTGAGCGGCTTGAGGTCGCCGTGCACGATGTTGATGTCGTGCAGCTGCTTCAGACTCATACCGAGCGTTTTGAGCAGCACCGTCTTCGGGCGTGGCTCGAGCGCCTGCGGCTTCTCCAGGCTCGAGGTGTCGATCCGCTCCGTGACCTTGTAGTAGGTGCTGCCCTCGTGGAAGAAGTCGGTGGCGAGGACGAGATTGCCGCCGCCGCGGGCGTCCGGGCGCAGCCGCTCCATGATCGTGCGATGGCGGTCCTCGAACTCCCGCGCCAGCTCACGCCGGATGCGCAGGCTCGGGGTGTCCCTGGTGTCGTCGTCCCGCGGGCGCTTGGGCTCCAGGAACTGCTTGACGAAGTACTGTGCCCCGTCCCGCTCGGCGAACGCCCATATGCATTTGCCGCCGTTGGCGTTCGTGGGCTCACTGACGATGCGGTAGCCACCGATGACGGCCCCGTTCTTCATGCGCGCTCCTCGGGTGCGGGCGGCAGGCAGCTTTCGTAACCGGCGCGGTAGGCGTGCCAGATGTCCTCGTGCCAGGCGCGTGCGCGGGCCGCCGACTCCGGGGAACCGCTTTCGCCCGGGCGCCGCCCGCGGTCGTACCGTTCCCGCAGCTCGGCCATGCGGGCGGCGAACCGGCCCCGCAGTGCGCCGAAGCCCGAGTGGCCGATGGCCACGATGGCGAGGGAGGCGTCGTCCGCCGTGTAGCCCTGCACTTTCCGGCGCAGCAGATCCGCCCAGTCCCGCTCGTCGTGTGCTTCCTCGAGCGTCTGCAGCAGGATGCGCTCGAAGTCCGAAGGGGTCTGGACATAGCCGAACCAGCCGTCGGTCGCCACCACGAGGACGCACGGCAGCGGGAAGGACGCCAGCAGCTGGCTGTCGATGATGAAGTCACGGTCCGCGCAGACCAGGTTCGTCATCGGCGGGTCCGAGCGCAGCAATGCCAGTGCGTCGCTCTCCCGGGTGTGGTCGCGCGTGAGGACCTGCAGCCCGGACGCGGGGCTCAGAACGTACGCCCGTGAGTCGCCCGCCCACAGTGGCTGGAGTTCGAGCGAGTCACGGACGATCCGGTAGTGGACGGCCGCGAGGGTCGTGGGCAGCAGTCGGCGCATGGTGCCGCTGATCTTGCTGCGTCGCTGCGGTGACTTGGAGAGGAAGTACTCCACGTACGTGTGAAGGGACTCCGGTCCTGAGGGTTCACTGCCGGTCGCGACCTCGCGGAACCAGCAGTCGGTGGCAAGTCGCGCGACGCGGGCGCCCACCCAGGCTCCGGTGCGCGTCTCTCCGTTCGGAGCTTGCCACACGGGGGCGGCGCCGGATCCGCCGGAGCCGTCGAACACGGCGAGCAGCCCCTGCGCGGTCTCCATATGGTGGGCGACGAAGGGTTCCGCGTCCTCACCGCGTCCGGGCACCCGCTCGGTCCACACCGACAATCCCTGGTAACCCGGGTTGTCCTTGGTCCAGATCATCCGGGGAGGCGCGGCTCGGCCCGTGCCGGGGTCCCGTCGGTGCCGCCCTTCGGCCTGCCCTGCGACCGGCGGGTGCTGCGGCCGTGCCCCATCTGTTGGCGGCTCCCCCGTGGGGGCCGGAGCCGGCGGCACGGGGCCGCGCCCGCGCGGACCCTGCGCCTGGGGAGGGGGACCCGGAGCCGGTACCGGTGCTCCGGGAGCGGGCGAGCCCGTGTGCGCACCGGGCGGGTACGCGGGGGAGCGGGGCGCACCCGGCGGAACGCCCGGGGTCCGGTGGTGTCGCATGTCGTCGTGGTTCATCGCCCCTCCTCGTCGCGACCGGTGCCGGACGTTCCGCCGCGCGGACGCTTGGCGGTTCCGCGGATCCGGCTGACCCGTGCCCCCGGCCCGTCCGCGCCCCCCGGCCCGTCCGCGCCCCCCGGCCCGGACGGGCCGGGGGCACGGGACGGACCGGACTCGCCGTGCTCCGGCGGCAGCGGTTCGTCCGCCGGCGGGCCGCTGGTACCTGCCGGGCCGCGCCCGCGCGGGGAGTCCGGACCGCCGCGACCACCACTCGCGGGCTCGCGCGACGCGGCCCGCCCGTCCGGGCGCCGGTCACCGTCTCTGCGTATGCGGGATGTGCGGTCGCCGCCAGCACGACTTCCGCCGTCGTCGTACCGGTCGCGGACCACCTCGCCCAGGACCGGCTCGGACGCGTCCGAGCCCGCGGCGGGTTCGTCGTCTCCTCGGTCGGCCTCCAGCGCGCGGGGCATCGTGCCGCGAAGCCGGCCGCGGCGCGTCGCCGTGTCGAACAGGCCGTCCCCGTCACGGAGGACTTCGTCGAGGACGGCGCGTTCCAGCTCCGCCTGTTCGAAGGGCTCGCGGTCGGCGTCGCCGCGTTCCAGGATCATGCGCATGACCTCGCGGCGGACCTCCCGCTTCTCCGCCTCGCCCTTCTCGATCCAGGCGAGCGCCGCGCGCGCCCCCTCCTTCTCCATGATCTCGGCGATGAGTCCGTCGACGCCCTCTTCGCGGATCATGTCCAGGTGCCGCTTCCGGCGCATCCCGGCGAGCCTGGTCTCGCGCACGACGTCGCGGAACTCCCGCCCGCTGGCGGTGATTTCGTCCTCGTCGACGAGCAGTTCGATCTGTATGCCGCGCAGCCGCACGGCGTCGTCGCCGGTGAAGCCGGCCAGCGCCGAGTTCAGAGCCTGCTCGGCCTCGTGGAACTCCGCGATGTCGTAGTCGCGCGCGACACCGCGCAGGGTCTTGCGCAGAAATCCGTAGAGCGCCCCGCTCATGTCGCGGATGCCGCGCGAGACCACTCGTGCCGGGTCGGCCACCCGGCACACCAGGTCGACGCGGCTGCGGAAGGAGAACGTGGGATCACGGCTGAGCAGCGGGATGTCGAGGATCAGCCGATGCTCGGTCGTGTCGACGGTGAACACCTTGAGGTACGCGCCGAACCGGGACGAGGGGATCTCCTCGCCGCTGTGGATGGTCAGCGAGGGCCCGCTGTCCCGGACCAGGACCAGCGCGCGGCCGGGGGCCGGCGGGCGCAACGGGTTCATCAGCCGCCACCGGGCGAGTTCCTCGCTGCCGAGCACGGGGTCGTAGCTCTGCTCCTCCACGGTTCCCCTCTCCTTTCTGTGCTGGAGGACATGTCCTGCGGCTGTCCGGGGACAGCCGCAGGGGGACTCCCCGCCCTCCGCCGAGGGCCGGGTCGGGTGTTGTCCGGGCTCAGGTCCTGCGCTCCAGGAGACGGAGCAGTTCCTGTGCCCTGGCGGACGGGTTCTCACGGTCGCCGGCCCACTTCGCCAGCCACCACAGCAGCCGTTCGCGGTGCCGGCCGGGCCGGTGGGCGATGCCCACGAGCAGCGCTCCGATGGAATCGAGAGCGCCGGGGCACTTGTCCGCGTAGTCGTCGATCCATGCGCGCAGCGCTTCCAGCGCCGTGTCCTGGACCGGCCGCCGGGCCAGGGCCCGCGCCCACAGTTCCGCGAGCGGCTCCGCATGTCGCGGCAGCCCGCTCAGCAGCACCGGTGCGCCGGGTACGCCGGCTGGCCCACCGCCGTCCGGGCCGCCGGCCCGCTCCTCGTACGGCTGGGACACGGCGAACACGAACGCGGACAGCGACTTGACCACCATGGGGGACAGATCCTGTGGTTCGGACCAGTCCAGGTAGGCGTTCAGCAGCACACCCGCCTGCCCCTGGTGGACGAGGTGCACCCCGCCCCAGGCGACGGACGGCAGTGTGCCCCAGTCGTCCTCGCGGTCCAGCGCGTCGTGCAGCACCGCAACGGCCCGCTCGGGGGCGTCCCTGCCGAGGAGCCCGCCGACGGCGTTCGCCGCCGTGCCCGCGAGTCGCCGCTGGCCGGCCGAGGTGCCGCCGCGCGCCCATTCGTGCAGCAACTGCCAGACCGCCTCCGATGATTCGGGGCGGCTGCCCGCCACTCCGAGTGCGGTGGCCGCGCTCTGCCTGAGCGGCCAGGACGTGCTGCTCGCCCACGAAGTGAGGAAGCGGTGCACCGCGTAGTGGTGGTCGGCCCAGGCGATCACTCCGGCGGATACGGCGGCCCGGGCACGCACCTCGACATCGGCGTGGGTGAGCAGACGGCGCAGCCAGGCGAGGACGGAACGGCGGTGGCTGTCGAGCGTGCCCCAGGCGTAGGCCAGGATCACCTGGCCGAGGAGCGGGCTGCGGAAGCGGACGCGCGGGGGCCCCGTGGCAGCCGGCCCGTCGCCGAAGTCCAGCCGGATCCACTGCTGTTCATGACCGAGCCGGTCCCGGAAGCGCAGGTCGTACAGGGGCTCGTCGGGCGGGGTGAGAGCCGGCCACAGATCCACCGCCGCGTCGGCGACGGTCAGATAGCTGCACTCCTCCAGCACGGCCGACGCCAGGGCGAACGCGAGTGCTTCCGGTTCGCGGAACCGGTCGAACCAGCCGCGCACCTGCTCGCTCGGATCGCGCAACGCGGCGACGGCGGCGGCGACATCGCCGCCCGCGCGGATCACCTTGGCCAGGTCGGCGGCGTGCCGGGCCGCGGGCTGTTCGCGCAGTGCACCCACGGCTCCGGTGGATTCCAGCAGCGCCGACAGTTCTGCCCGGGTGCCGGGGTCACCGCCGTGGCCGAGGACCCGGCGTTCGACGATCGTCTGCGGATCGACCGGTGCGAGTTCGTGCCGGCCGACCGTGTCCCCGCCGGGTCCGGCCGCGGCCCTCGCGAGGTCGCGCCCCCCGACCAGGACGAGATGGCTGTCCGATGCCCGCAGGGCGGCGGCCACGGCGGCGAGCTGCCCCACCCCGCCGTCGGCTGCAGCCGTGCTGCGCAGCCGGGTTCCCGCCGCCGACCGGACGCCGAACGCCGCGGTGAACTCCCGTACACCCGCGGGCCCGTCCTCCAGAACGGCAAGATAGCCGCCGTTCTTCACGGGAGGCGTCCAGCCGGACTCCAGGATCACTGCGGGGGCGAGCAGCCGATGACAGCCGCCGTCGCCGGTCCCGCCGAGCGCCATGGCCTCGGCGAGCAGATTCACTCCGGTGGCCTCGCGTCCGCTGCCCGGCGCCCCGGTCAGTACCAGGATCCGGTGCTCGCGGAGGGCGTCCAGCGCGTCGTCGTACCCCTCGGGCTGGACGAACAGGTCAGTGTGCTCGGTGAGTTCGTTGGCGTCCACGGCCAGGACGGAGGTGCCGCCGCGCGCCCGCGTGCCGGTCGTTCGCCTGCCGTCCGTGTGGAACCCGCCGCCGAAACTGACCGAGTCGTTGAACAGAGCGAGTGTGCCGATCCGGGTGCCCGATGCGTCGGCGTTCAGACGCTGGGCGATGAGGTCGGCAATGGCGCCCGCGCGCAGTGACTCGGACCGTTCGTCCTCGTCCCGGCCGGCGCCCTGGGCAAGCGAACGCAGTGCATCCGACTCGCTGACCGGGCCGTCGTGCTCCTCGCCCGCGGGGCGCTGCTCGACCGGTGTTTCTCCGGTCTCCTTCGAGGCCTTGGGGTCTTTGGGAGCAGTCGAGTCCTCGACGGGCACGCCACCGGCGCGCTCGGGCGCGGCCTTGTCGGCGGGGGCCTTGCTTACTGGGGTTTCCTCGCTCATGACTTTCGGGTTTCCGGAGCGGAGGCGCCGTCGGCACTACGACCTTCACGGCGCGAGGACAGCGGGGCGGAGTGTCCTCACGACACGTTCCAGTCCCCCCGCACCTCGACCTTCTCGTTGAAGACCTGAGCGTTCTTGATCAACGCGGCGTTGACCTGGGCTCCGCCGCGGCCGCCCTGGGCCGCGACCGCCTCGTCGATCAGCCGCCGCATCTCTGTTTCGAAATCACGGTCGCGCAGCATGTGGGCGGCGAGCAGCCGCTCGAGGTCCTGGTGGGCGGTCTCGTCGTCCGGGGACTGCGCCACCCGGTCCATGGCACCCTCCGCCTCCGCGTCCCCGCGGAACCGGGCACGGATCCGATCGACGAGGCGCCCGGCGCTGCCCCAGCCCGATCGCCCTGCCTCCTGACCGACCGACTCCAAGGCCCCCTTGGCGACCAGCGCGACACCTGCAGCCGCAATGGCTGTCACCGGATCCATGATGTGCTCCCCCGAACTTCCCGCGCGTTCCGTGGCTTCCTGCGCAGTCAGATGAGCAAATTTAGGTGACCTGCGCCCTCGCTGAGGCACCTGCGGAAACGTTGGCCGAAAGCCGCTGGACCGCAGAATCCTTACATCAGCAGCTACTCCATGTACCGCTGCGTGACCGGGATTTCGGCGACCCACTGCTTCCGGCCAATGACGCGCCGGTACACGCTCCCGGCCGGTGATGCTCACGTTCGCGCTCCCGGCTGTGGATCCACAGGGTGAAAAATCGGCTGCGGCAGAGGATCGGGCCCGCCCACACTGGGCGGGCCCGATCCTCTTCTTCCGAGTTCGCCGAAGGAACACCACCGCGTGCAGGCTGCCGTCACCGTCACTCCCGCCCAGATACCCGAACTGCTGCTGGGGCTCGCCACCGTGCGGCCCGTGTTCCTGTGGGGGGCGCCCGGGATCGGGAAGTCCTCGCTCGTGCGGAGGTTCGCCGAATCGCTGGGCCTGGAGTGCGTCAGTCTGCTCGGGACGCAGCTCGCGCCCGAGGACCTGATCGGGGTGCCGCAGATCCGGGACGGACGGTCCGTGTTCTGCCCGCCCGAGGCCATCGCGCGGGACGAGCCGTACTGCCTCTTCCTCGACGAGCTCAACGCCGCCTCTCCGGACGTCCAGAAGGCGTTCTACTCGCTGATCCTGGACCGTCGGATCGGCTCCTACGAGCTGCCCGCCGGTTCGATCGTCATCGGTGCCGGGAACCGTGCCACGGACAACGCCCTCGCGCGTCCGATCGCGTCCGCGCTCGTCAACCGGCTCACGCACGTCCATCTGCGGGCATCGGCGGCGGACTGGCTGGTCTGGGCGGGCGAGCACGGCATCCACCCCTGGGTGACGGACTATCTCACTGACCGGCCCGACCACCTGTGGTCCCAGCCGCCCAAGACCGAGGAGCCGTTCTCCACACCCCGGTCCTGGCACATGCTGTCCGACGCCCTGCACTCCTTCGGTCCCGGCATCGACGAGACCACCCTGCGGGTGATCGTGCACGGCACCCTCACACCCGCGCACGCCGTGTCCTTCTGCGGCTACGCGAAAATCGTGCGCCACACCTTCGGCATCGAGGCGATCCTCAAGGGCGATGCCTCCTGGCCCACCCGGCTCGAGGACCGCGATCTGCTCTACTACCTCGCGGAGGCGTTCCGGGGGCGGCTGGTGAAGGAGCTCCCGCGCCAGAAGGAGCATGTCTCGCCGTCCATGCGGCAGACCGCCTACCGGGCCAAGGCGCTGCTCGTCCAGCTGGCCGAGATCTCCGTCGAGGTCGCGCAGACCGTCATCGCGGACGACGCCGACGGTCTGCCGGTGCTGCCCGCCTGGTTCCTCGTCGAGGCCGCACGCGACATGCCCCGGCTGGTCGAGGCCCGGCGATGAACATCACGTGGTACGCCACTGACCGGGACGCACCCCGGTGAGCGCCGCATCCAGGAAGAAGAGCAGGTCCGACCCCGCCACCGAGGCGTTCGCCGCCGGGCTCGCGCTGGTCAAGCGGAACCCGGCCTTCGCGGCCGTCGGCGCGCATTTCTGCCGCCAGGCCAAGTGCGCCGGAACGCCCGCCGGAGGACTGGCCGCCGTCGACTCCAACGGCACCGTCCACGTCCACCCCACCAAGCGTGTGGACCCGGCCGAGTGGGCCTGGACGATCGCCCACTGCATGCTGCACCTCGGCTTCGGTCACGTACCGGCCGCCAAGGACGACGTGCGCGAGCAGCCCGACCGGTTCGACCGCGCCGCCCGCTGCACCGTGGTCAACCGCTTCCTGCTCACCTTCCCGGCCGGCCGGGCACCCGACCACCTCCCCGAGACGTATCCCGGCGGCGACGAGGCCCAGCTCGCAGCCCGCTGGCGCCGCGACGGCATCCCCGCCGGCTACGAGCACTGCGGCACCGCGGGCGAACACCCCGACCAGGTGCTGAAGGGCTGGCGGGAGTGGAACACCGCCGTGCCCGACTGGGAGACGGCCTTCGCGCACGCGCTCACCCGCAGCGTGTCCGCCGCCATGGACGTCGCGGGCGGCCGTCGCGACCGGACCACCGGAGAGCGCATCGCGCAGCGGCCCTGGGACCGCGCCCTGAACTGGTTCGTCTCCTCGTACCCGCTGCTCGGCGGACTCGCAGCAGGTCTCACCGTCGTCGCCGACGCCGAACTCGCCCGCGTCCAGGACATCTCCGTCGCCGCCGTGAGCTCCGCCGCCGGGGAGATCTACATCAACCCGCTGCGCACCTTCACCGACGAGGAATGGCGGTTCATCCTCGCGCACGAGATGCTGCACGCCGCCCTGCGCCACGGTGAACGCTGCGGCGCCCGCGACCCGTTGTTGTTCAACGTCGCCGCCGACTTCGTCGTGAACGGCTGGCTCGTCGAGATGCGTGTCGGCGAGATGCCCGAAGGGCTGCTGTACGACCCGGACCTCAAGGACCTGTCGGTGGAGGAGGTCTACGACCGCATCGCCACCGACCTGCGCCGCCGTCGCCGGTTTGCGACCCTGCGCGGCAAGGGCGCCGGTGACATCCTCGGCGGGCCGCTGCCGCACCCGGCCGCCCGCCCGTACGCCGACCTGGACGACTTCTACCACCGCGGCCTGGCCCAGGGTTTCGACCTTCACCAGTACGGAGGACGCGGTCTGCTGCCCGCGGGGCTGATCCAGGAGATCAGGGCCCTGGCCCAGCCGCCCGTGCCGTGGGACGCGCGACTGGCCCGCTGGTTCGACGAGTACGTGCCCCGGCCCGAGCCCGTGCGGTCCTATGCCCGCCCGGCCAGGCGGCAGGCGTCCACGCCGGACATTCCCCGCGCCGGCCGGTACTTCCCCTCCGAGGAGACACCGCGCTGCACCTTCGGAGTCGTCCTCGACACCTCCGGCTCGATGAACAGCGCGCTCCTCGGCAAGGCACTCGGCGCCATCGCCTCGTACGCCGATGCCCGCGACGTACCGGCGGCACGCGTCGTGTTCTGCGACGCCGCGGCGTACGACGCCGGGTATCTGCCACCGGCCGAGATCGCCGGACGGGTACGGGTCCGCGGGCGCGGCGGGACCGTGCTGCAGCCCGGGATCGACCTGTTGCAGCGGGCCGGTGACTTCCCGCCCACCGCCCCGGTGCTCGTGATCACCGACGGCTGGTGCGACGTGCTGCGCGTACGGCGGGAGCACGCCTTCCTGATCCCGCAGGGCGGCTCTCTTCCGTTCACGCCCCGCGGCCCGGTCTTCCGGCTGACCTGAACACGGACGTCAGAGCACGCCGCCCGCCGCGTCGTGGAACACCTCCGGCCAGTAGCGGTAGTCGTCGGCGTCCTTCGCCGGCAGGCAGGCGACCGGGTCGACCGAGGCGAGCGCAGCGACCATGGTGTCGGCGAGCTGGTGGTAGAAGTCCTGCGTGAAGTCGTGCTCCTTCTCCATGTTCTGCTGACGGTTGTACATCCACACCGTGAACGCCAGTGTGGAGATGTCCGCGTTGACCGGCGTCGTCGTGCCGGCGCCGTACTCGTGGTACGAGAGGAGGCCCGTACGGCCGTCGATCACGACCTCGAAGTCGTGGACCAGACTGCCGAGACCGATCAGCCTGTCCCCGTCGGCCGGTGTCTCACGGGAAGCGTCGCCGTCCTCACGCGCATCGGCCTCCGCGAGAGTAAGCAGCAGGTATTCGTCGCGCCACAGGCCGAACATGAGCTCCTCCTTCGGGAGCCCGATGTCCGTCAGGAACCGCCGCGTCGGCTCATGTATCAGGGCCGCAGGCAGCTCCGACGGATCGATGCGGACGACCCCGTCGGCCCCGAACTCCTCTTCCAGCAGCCCCTTCGGCAGGTCCAGGCGCAGGCCCTGCCCGGGTCCGGCGACCAGTGCCATCGGCCGTATCAGCGCGGCTATGCGCCAGAAGGCGGGGATCGCGTGATCCCACTCGGCCGGGGCGCCCGCGCTGCCCCACCCGTGGTGGCCCCAGTCCCCTTCGGTGAAGACCGACATCAGCAGGGCCGACGCCTCCGCCACGACGTCGGCGCCGGTCCGCTCGGCCAGTCCGGCGAACCGGCCGCGCAGGGCGGTGAATTCGTCGACAGCCTCAAGGAAACGCGTCAGGGCGTCGAGCGACGGGGCGAGTGGGAACAGCTCGGCGTTGTGCGGGGACTTCTCGTACAGCCACATGCTGAACACGCGCCCCGTACCCCCGTCGAGTACGACCTCCTCCGCGTCGCCGTTCTCGACAATGAGGTGTCCGACGACGAGTAGATCCGCGATGTCCGCGTCGAGGTTCGCAGGGTCTGCCTCCTTGTCGACCAGATACTGCCGCACAGTCACCACCCGTGACTCGGCCAGCGGCCCGAACCGCAGCAGGCTGTGTGCGGCGGGCAGCCCGGCCCCGGTCAGACGGTGCCGCGTCGCCTCGTGCGTGATCGAAGGATGGAGCGCGTGCGTGGGCAGGGTGACGGTCGTCGCAGTCATGATTCCCCCGTGGTTCTCTGCGGTGATCTACCGACGACAACAACGATAGGAGCGACCTCTGACAATCACCGCTCGGCCGGGTGCGAGGCTCCGCGTCAGCCCCGGGCTTCGGCGGCGTAGGTGACGAAGCTGGTCCAGGAGGCGGGGGCGAGGGCGAGTTGGGGGCCCTCCGTGTCCTTGGAGTCGCGGACGTGGACGGTGGTGGGGCAGGTGGCGATCTCGACGCAGGAGTCGCCGGAGCCGCCGCTGTAGCTGGACTTGTGCCAGGAGAGAGCGACTTCGACGCAGTCGTCACCGGAGCCGCTGCTGTAGCTGCTCTTGAACCAGGCCAGTTCTGTGGTGCTCATGCTGCTCCTCGCATCTGCCGCAACAGGCTCACGGAGTCTTCCAGGGTAAGAGCCTGTGACCGCATCCTGGCATACCGCATCTGGAGCATGCTGACCACTTTCGGGTCGGAGATGAACTGGCCGCTCTCCTGCCCTTCGCAGTAGCCGAGCCACCGATTGTCCGGGGTCTCCAGCAGCCGCATGGGGCCGTGCAGCCCCGCGTGGTCCTCCCGTACCACCGGCATGATCTGGATCTCGATGTTGCGCAGTTGAGCCAGGCCGAGGACGTGGTCGATCAGATCCCGCGTGACCTGCCGTCCGCCCGTGCGCCGCAGGAACAGGTGCTCTTCGAGGATGAAGCTGTACGCCGTGTTCGGCCGCTCCCGCAGTAACCGCTGCCGCTCCAGCCGTGCGGCCAACTGCGCCTCGATCTGCTCGTCGCCCAGCGGCGGCAGCTGGTTCGTGAACAGCGTCCGTGCGTACGCCTCCGTCTGCAACAGGCCCGGAATCAACCGGCATTCGTATGTGTAGAGACTGACCGCCTCCGCCTCCAGACTCGCCCACTGCCGGAACCAGCTCGCCAGCCCCGGCCGCCGCGACAGATGCCGTGCCGCGCCCCTCAGCGTGCCGAACGCGTCCAGGACCTCCTCCGCCCGGTCGACGAAATCCGCCGGCGGGAAGCGGCGGCCCTGCTCGATCGACGCCACCGTCGGGAGCGAGTACCGCACCCTCGGCGCGAACTCCTCCTGGGTCAGCCTCGCCCGCCTCCGGAAGGCCTTGACCACCTCCCCGAACGCCTTCAGGCTGTCCGAGACCTCCGGCTCCCCGCCCGAACTGCCCGAACCGCCCGGTGCGCCCGCCGTTTCCGTCATCTACGGCCACCTCCCACGTGTTTGCGCTGAGCAACCTCGCAACCCACCCATGGTCACGGTCAGTTACCCGCACTGTCCACTGTGGGTACCCGTACGCTGACTCGGCGTACGGGTTCCTGATCTGGGGGACCGCGGCTCCCGGCCGACACCGTGGTCGCATGCACGCACTCACCCCCCAACAGCCCCTCACCGTACGTGTGTTCACCCAGCGCTTCAGTGCCACCCGACGCGGTGCCCGGCTCGCCCGCCATCTCGCCCTCCACCAGCTGCACGCCTGGGGCATCCCGTACGACTCCGATCCGTCCGACACCGCCGCGGTGCTCGTCGCGGAACTCGCCGCGAACGCGGTGACCCACGGGCGCGTACCCGGCCGGGACTACGAGCTGACGCTCACCCTGAGCCCGGACACGCTCCGTATCGAGGTCTCCGACACCCGTACCGAGCAGCGGCCGCCGCGCCCCGGGGACGTACCGCATCCACCGGCCCTGGCCGAATCCGGCCGCGGCCTCGTCCTCGTCGAGGCACTCGCCTCCCGGTGGGAGGTCCTGGAGCGCGGAGGGCTCGGGAAGACCGTTCGCGCGGAGCTCGATCTCCGCTGACGCAGCGCCCCGGGCTGCACGTGCGCCTGCCAATCTCCTGAACTATGCTTACACTGAGTAACAGAGGCTGGTCAGGACAGACCGGGAGGACCGTGCGACACAAGCGGATGTTGGTAGCGGCACTCGCCCTGCTCCTGGTGATGCTCCCCTCGGTCACCGCGTCGGCGCAGGATGAGGAGGTCCCGCACGGCCCGGGGTTCGGCGCGCGCTTCCTGCAGGCGCTGCTCGACGGTATTCAGTTCGGCGTCATCATCGCGATCTGCGCGGTCGGACTCTCGCTGATCTTCGGGACCATCCACCTGATCAACTTCGCGCACGGCGAGCTCGTGACCATCGGCGCCACGTTCGCGTTCTTCCTGAATGTCTCGCCGGCCGGTCCCGGCTGGCATCTGATCCCCGCCGCGATCGTCTCCGTGGCCTTCGGCGCCCTGCTGGGCCTGGGCATCGACCGCGGCCTCTGGCGGCCGTTGCGGGCCCGCGGCACGGGTCTGATCAACATGTTCATCGTCACGATCGGCCTGTCGCTGCTGCTGCGGCACATCGTGCTCGTGCTGTACGGAACCCGGCCCGGCTCCTTTGCCCAGTACGACATCCAGAAGGCGTACGACCTCGGCCCGGTGGGCATCACTCCACGGGATCTCACCGTCACCCTGCTCTCGGTGGCGACCCTGCTCGGTGTCGCCGCGCTGCTCCAGAGGACCCGGATCGGCACGGCCATCCGGGCCGTCTCCGAAAACCGCGACCTCGCAGAGGCCTCGGGCATCGATGTGCAGCGGGTCGTATCGTTCGTCTGGATGCTCGGTGGTGCGCTCGCCGCCCTCGGCGGGGTCTTCTTCGGACTGGTCGAGATCGTCACCTGGGACATGGGCTTCAAGCTGCTGCTGCTCATGTTCGCCGGAGTCATCCTCGGCGGTCTCGGCTCCGCGTACGGCGCGATGGTGGGCAGCCTCGTCATCGGCATCGTCGCCCAGATGTCCACGCTGTGGTTCCCGGTCGACCTGCAGTACGCGTGGGCGCTGCTCACGCTCATCATCGTCCTTCTCGTCCGGCCGCAGGGCATCCTCGGCCACCGCGAACGCATCGGCTGAGGGGTGGTGTGCCATGGACTTCGATGTCATCCTCTCCGACGCCCTGCGCTCCGGCATCGGCCCTATCGCCGCCATCTACGTGATCGCCGCCATGGGCCTGAACCTTCACTTCGGCTACACCGGGCTGCTGAACTTCGGCCAGGTCGGCTTCATGCTCGTCGGCGGTTACGGGCTGGCGATCACCGTCGTGACGTGGGGCGGCTCGATGTGGCTCGGCGTCCTGGTCGGACTGGCCTCCGCGGTCGTGCTGGCACTGCTGCTCGGTCTGCCGACCCTGCGGCTGCGGGCCGACTATCTCGCGATCACCACGATCGCCGCGGGGGAGACGCTACGGCTGTTCTACCGGTCCAGCTGGGCCGAGCCGACCACCGGCGGTGTGTTCGGGCTCCAGCGGTTCGCCAATGACTTCTACGACCTGAACCCCATCCCACGCGGAACGTACGGCTTCTGGACGGTCGAGTTCAGCGCCCGGGACCTGTGGGTGATGATCGTCGCCTGGGGCCTGGTGGTGATCGTCGGGGTGCTGCTCGCCCTGCTGATCCACAGCCCGTGGGGCCGTGTCATCCGGTCCATCCGCGATGACGAGACCGCCGTACGCAGCCTCGGCAAGAACGTGTACGCGTACAAGATGACGAGCCTCGTGCTGGGCGGTGTGCTCGGCGGGGTCGCCGGAATGCTGCAGGCCATCCAGGTGCAGTCGGTGAGCGCGGACAGCTTCGATCCGGCCGTCACCTTCTTCCTCTACACCCTGCTCGTGCTGGGCGGTGCCGGGCGGATCCTCGGCCCCGTCGTCGGCTCGATCCTCTTCTGGTTCGTGCTCACCTTCATCGACAGCGCACTGCGGCAGGCCATCGACGCCGGCTACATCTCGTCCGACCTGATCAGCACGTCGGAGATCGGCGCCGTCCGCTTCGCCCTGGTCGGGCTCGCCCTGATCCTGCTCATGGCGTTCAGACCGCAGGGGATCCTCGGCAGCCGGAAGGAGATGTTGCTCAGTGGCCGCTGATCCGCAGCCCCCGGCCGCGCCCGAGCCCGAGCCAGTGCCGGTGCCCGAGCCCGCGCGTGAGCTCGAGCCCGTGCCCGGTGTGCGCAAGCCCGACCCTCTGCTCGTCCTGGACGACGTGACCCGCACCTTCGGTGGTCTCGTCGCCGTGCACGTCGAGCATCTGGAGGTGCAGCGCGGGACCATCACCGCGCTCATCGGGCCCAACGGCGCGGGAAAGACAACGCTGTTCAATGTGGTGAGCGGGTTCGACCGGGCCGACGGCGGTGAGTGGTCGTTCGACGGGCAGCCGCTCAGCGGGCGCCCGCCGCACCGGATCGCCCGCTACGGGATGGTCCGTACGTTCCAGCTCACCCGGACCCCCGCCCGGCTCACCGTGCTGGAGAACATGCTGCTCGCGGCGACCGCGCAGCGCGGCGAGCGGCTGTTGCCCGCGCTGCTGCGGCCGTTGTGGCGCGGACAGGAGCGGGAGATCGTGGTCCGGGCCGACGAGCTGTTGAACCGCTTCCGGCTCACCAAGCTGCGTGACGAGTACGCGGGCACCCTCTCCGGCGGCCAGCGCAAACTGCTCGAACTGGCCCGCGCGCTGATGGCCCGCCCCGTCATGCTCCTGCTGGACGAGCCGATGGCCGGGGTGAACCCCGCACTGACCCAGTCACTGCTCGGTCACATCACCGCGCTGCGCGACGAGGGGCTGACCGTGTGCTTCGTCGAGCACGACATGGACGTGGTGATGGGCATCAGCGACTGGGTGGCCGTCATGGCAGGCGGCCGCCTCGTGGCCGAGGGACCGCCGTACACGATCGGCCGGAACCGCGCCGTCGTGGACGCCTACCTCGGCAAGCGGCACGACGAACCCGAAGCGACCGGCGAGGAGACGTGACCCCATGCCCGAGAACGGTAATGGGCCTGAGCAAGGGCCTGTGCTGGTGGCCGACGCGATCGTCGCCGGATATGTGCCGGGCGTCGATGTGCTGCGCGGCTGCAGCATCGAGGTGCGGCCCGGTGAGCTGATCGGTGTGATCGGCCCCAACGGCGCCGGAAAGTCGACGCTGATCAAGACGGTCTTCGGTCTGCTGCGCGTGCGCGGCGGGACCGTGCGGCTGCACGGTGAGGAGGTCACCAACCGGCCCGCGCACGAGCTGGTCCGCCGGGGCGTCGGGTATGTACCCCAGCTGCAGAACGTCTTCCCCGCACTGACCGTCGAGGAGAACCTGCGGATGGGCATCTATCTGCGGCCCAAGGGCTTTGTACGGCGGACCGCGGTGGTGGAGGAAATCTTCCCGCTGCTGGCCGAGCGCCGGAAACAGAAGGCCGGTTCGATGTCCGGCGGTGAGCGGCAGATGCTCGCCATGGCCCGGGCACTGATGATGGAGCCGCAGGTGCTGCTGCTCGACGAGCCGTCGGCGGGACTGTCCCCGATCTTCCAGGACCAGGTGTTCGACCGGGTGAAGGAGATCAACGGCGCGGGCGTCGCCGTGCTCATGGTCGAGCAGAACGCCCGCAGGTGCCTGCAGATCTGCAACCGTGGCTACGTACTCGACCAGGGCCGCAACGCCCACACCGGCACCGGTATGGGTCTGCTGCACGACCCGAAGGTGATCGAGTTGTACCTCGGCACGCTCGCCCGCGTCCGCTGAACTCCGGTGTCCTCCCTCACTCCTGACCCTTGCTCACCTCGGTGCTCACTGTCTGCAGCTGGCCCTTCGCGTCGTACGTGTACACCTCGATCGTCGCCTGGCCGGGCTCACCGGCGTCGGTGAAGT
The DNA here is from genome assembly GCF_003054555.1 of Streptomyces lunaelactis. Lineage (NCBI taxonomy): Bacteria > Bacillati > Actinomycetota > Actinomycetes > Kitasatosporales > Streptomycetaceae > Streptomyces > Streptomyces lunaelactis. The sequence goes on from NZ_CP026304.1 coordinate 6,766,635, forward strand.
CGAGCGGACCGCTCACACCGTCGTAGTCGATGTCCTTGCCGTCGGCGATCAGCTCCTTGCAGGCGGCGAACGAATTGCACTTCTCGCCGTCCTTGGTGACCGCGATCATCTCGTCGACGAACTTGCCCGGGTCGTCCGACTTGGCCTGCTCCGCGGCGAGCGCGATGGTCGTCACGCAGTCAAATGTCTGCGGTGCGAACTGCAGCTCCTTCAGAGTCGGCGCGAACGCCTTCAGCGCCTTCACGTACTCCGGGTTGGACGCCGATGCCGGAGCCGTCCCCTTCATCCCGGCGAGCGTGGCGGGCTTGCCCGGGGCGACGAGGGCAGGCAGTTCCTCACTCCGCAGCCCGTCGGTTCCGTACAGACCGATCTGCTGGGGCCCGAGTCCTGCCTCGATCATGCCCTGGAGGATCTGTGTGCCCTCCTCGAAGGCGATCACCACGGCGGCATCCGGCTTCGAGTTCTTGACCTGCTGCACGAGCTGGTCGTAGTTCGTGGCCTTCGGGTCGTACGTCTCGGCGACCGTCACGGTCGCGCCGCCGTCCTCCAGAGCCTTCTTGGTGGAGTCCAGCAGCCCCTTTCCGTAGTCGTCGGCGCGCGCGACCAGGGCCACGCGCTTGTGGCCGTCGCCCTGGATGGTCTTCGCCAGGATCGGCCCCTGGAGGGCGTCACTCGGCGCGGTACGGAAGTAGAACCCGCCGTCGTCGTAGTCGGTGAACGTGGGTGCGGTGTTGGACCCGGAGCACTGGACGACACTTTCACCGGTGACCCGGTCGATGATCGCCAGTGACATCCCGGAAGCCGCGGCACCGATGATCGCATCGACACCCGTGTTCAGTACCCGGTCCGCCGACTGTGCCGCCACGGCCTCCTGGCCAGCCTCGTCACCACCGGCCACTTTCGGAATCGGCTTGCCGAGCACACCACCGGCGTCATTGATGGTCTTGATCGCGAAATTCGTCGACTGGATCATCGGCGGGCCGAGGAAGGCCAGCTGTCCCGTCTCCGGCAGGACGTAGCCGAGCTTGAGCTGGCCGTCGTCGTCCTTTCCGGGAGCCGATGACTGAGCACTGCCACTCGTGCCGCATGCGGTCAGCAGGAGTATGGCCGCGCCTGTGAAGATCGCGGACCGTCGTATCGACGTTTTCATGTCGGCCTCCTCGCAGTGGAGGCTGGCGGTGGGTCGACAGGCCGGCCTTCCGCCCGCCCTATGTAAAGAGAGTAGAACGATCAGGCCTCGTTGGGGAGCGGAGGAGGCGGTGACGCCGAGAAGGGTGAATCGTCAACGTTCGTGGCCGGCCGGCCGGATGCGGTCGTGTCCGTAGGTTACTTGGGCTGCAGCAGGTCCCAGCGGTTGCCGTACAGGTCCTCGAAGACCGCGACCGAGCCGTACGGCTCGTGTCGCGGCTCCTCCAGGAAGCGGACGCCCGCCGCCGTCATTCGCGCGTGGTCGGCCGCGAAGTCCCCGGTGTGCAGGAAGAAGCCGACCCGCCCACCCGCCTGCGCGCCCACGCTCGCGCGCTGGACGTCGTCCTTGGCGCGGGCCAGCAGGAGCGCCGAGCCATGGCCCGTACCGCGCGGGCGGACCACCACCCAGCGCGTACCGTCCCCGCGGTCGGTGTCCTCGATCAGCTCGAAGCCGAGGGCGTCGGTGTAGAAGGCGATGGCCTCGTCGTAGTCACGGACGACAAGGGTGACCAGGGCGATGTACGACATACGGACCACGTTATACGTATGACTCGCCAAGCGGCAACGCGATGGAACAATGCGCACCATGCATGCGCCGCCGCCCCCGCCACGACCGCAGTACCCACCGCACCTCCTGTACCGCGCCCGCGAGCTCGCCGTCCCCGGCCGCCGGCTCATCCTGGGCATCGCAGGAGCCCCCGGCGCCGGGAAGACGACCCTCGCCGCCCATCTCGTCGACGCCCTCGACGGGCTCGCCGTCCTCGTCCCCATGGACGGCTTCCACCTCGCCCAGGCCGAACTCGCCCGCCTCGGCCGCGCCGGCCGCAAGGGCGCACCCGACACCTTCGACGCCGCCGGGTACGCCGCCCTGCTAGCCAGGCTGCGCGTCCCCGCCCCGGGCGGCACGGTCTACGCACCCGCCTTCGACCGCGCCCTGGAGGAAGCCGTGGCCGGCAGCATTCCGGTCGACCCCGGCATCCCCCTCGTCGTCACCGAGGGCAACTACCTGCTGCACGACGGAGGCCCCTGGGCGCAGGTCCGCCCCCTCCTCGACGAGGTCTGGTACCTGGAGATCGACGACGCCGTACGCGTACGCCGCCTCGTCGACCGGCATGTGCGGTACGGCAAGCAGCGGGCGTACGCCGAGCGCTGGGTCCAGGACTCCGACGAGCGCAACGCCCGGCTGGTCGCACGCGGCCGCAACCGCGCCGACTTCGTGGTCACCCAGGCGCTGTAGCCCGCGTGGTCACAGGCCCTGTAGCCCGCTCGGACCCGGTCGGTACGCTCAAGGTCCTGATCGGGTCCTGATTCGCGTATGCGGAAGGCGGTAGACGTGGGGTTGTTCCGGCGAGGGCCGAAGCGCGACGGACGCGATGCACCCCGGGACCCCGAGTTCTCCTTCTTCTCGGAAGCCGAGGGCGCACGCTTCCGCGCCCAGGTGCGGGAGGCCTTCGCCGAGAAGGGCCTCGAGGTGAGTGTCTACGCCGATGTGGTGTCCGACAGCGAAGGCCGCCAGTTCGGGCTCGCCAATCTCGCCGCCGTCTGCCACAACGACGAGCGCGGGCCCCGCGCTTGGCCCGAAGTGGTGCGGCAGCACGTCGGAATGGTGCTGCGCACCATGGACGCGCCCTCCGCGCTGGACACCCTGCCGACCGAGCAGATCCGCGCCCAGCTCTACCCCCGCGTCGTCGGCGCCGACGGGCTCAACCCCGAGAACTTCGCCTACGCGCGCTCCCTCGCCCCCGGCCTGTACGAAATCCTCGCGCTCGACCTCCCGGAGAGCGTCATGATGCTCACGGACGAGGCCCTGGAACCGCTCGGCGACCTCCGGTACCTGCGCGACCAGGCGCTCTACAACCTCAGGGGACTGCCTGTCGAGGGCCACGAGACCGTCAAGGACTCCGAGGGCATGCGCTTCGAGGTGGTACTCGGCGACTCCTTCTACACCGCCAGCCGCGTCCTGGCGCTGGACGCCGTCGTGCGGCAGGTCACCGGAGACGAGCTCACCGCCGACGGCGCACTCGTGGCGATGCCCTTCCGGCACCAGCTCGCCTTCCACGCCATCCACGACACCGGCATGATCTCCGCGCTCAGCGCCATGGCCTCGTTCGCCGCGGCCGGCTACACCGACACCCCCGGTGCCATCAGCCCGTACGTCTACTGGTGGCGCGACGGCACGCTCACTCAGCTCAGCGACCGCGACGAGGACGGCGATGGTCTGCGGATCGTGGTCGGCGACGACTTCCAGGAGCTGCTCGAGCGGCTCGTCGCGCAGGAGAACAACGACCGCGGCGACGACGCCTGAGCGCTCGCGCGGAGCCTTTCGTACAGGGAGGATGAAGCCATGCCCACCACGCCCGCGCCCTTCACCGCTGCCGACTACCGGGCCCGTATGGCCCGTGCCGCCGACGCCGCCGCCGACGCGGGGCTCGCGGGACTGCTGGTCGCGCCCGGCCCCGATCTGGTGCACCTCACCGGCTACCGGCCGGTGCCCACCGAACGCCTCACGCTGCTCGTGCTCACCCCCGGCCGGGACCCGGTTCTCGTCGTCCCCACCCTGGAGGCGCCGGACGCCGAACAGGCAACCGGCGCGCCCGCGCTCACCCTGCGCGACTGGACCGACGGCACGGATCCGTACGCCGTCACCGCGCCGCTCCTTGGCGCGCAGGGGCGCTTCGGCGTCAGCGACAACGCCTGGGCGATGCACCTCATCGGACTCCAGCGGGCGCTGCCCGGCACCTCGCACGTATCGCTCACCGAGGCGCTGCCCATGCTGCGCGCGGTCAAGGACGCGCAGGAGCTGGCCAGGCTCGAAGCGGCCGGGGCCGCCGCCGACGACACGTACCGCGAGATCCTCAAGGTGCCCTTCGCCGGGCGCGAGGAGAGCGAGGTCGCGGCCGATCTCGCCGCGCTGCTCCGGCAGTCCGGGCACTCCCAGGTCGACTTCACCGTCGTCGGCTCAGGACCGAACGGCGCCAATCCGCACCACGAGGCGGGCGACCGGACCATCCTCCACGGCGACATGGTCGTCCTCGACTTCGGCGGCCTGAAGCACGGCTACGGCTCCGACACCACCCGTACCGTCCATGTCGGCGAGCCGTCTGTCGCCGAGCAGCGAGTCCACGACGTCGTACGGGAGGCGCAGCAGGCCGGCTTCGCGGCCGTCCGGCCGGGGGTGGCCTGCCAGGAGGTGGACCGGGCGGCGCGCGCGGTGATCACCGAGTTCGGGTACGGCAGGAACTTCATCCACCGCACCGGCCACGGCATCGGTGTCACCACGCACGAACCCCCGTACATGATCGAGGGCGAGGAGCAGCCGCTCGTTCCCGGCATGTGCTTCTCGATCGAGCCCGGGATCTATCTCCCCGGCCGCTTCGGTGTCCGCATCGAGGACATCGTCACGGTCACCGAGGACGGCGGCCTCCGCTTCAACAACACCCCGCGCGAGATGGCGATCGTGGAGTAGCCGGGTCCGCAGGGGAAGGTGCTCAGCCGTCCGCCAGGACGGCACAGGACTCCGGCGGCAGGTGCAACAGGCCGTCCGCGCCGGGCGCCCGGACCGGCTCCCAGGCCGCCAGCACCCTGCCCCCGCCGCCCAGCGGGATCACGGCCGGCTCCTTGGCGAGATTGACCGCGATCCGCGCGTCGCCGCGCCGGTACGCCAGCCAGCGCGCCTCTTCGTCGTACGCCACGTTCACCGCCGCGAGATCCGGATCGGTGAGATCCGACTGCGTACGGCGCAGGGCGATCAGCTCGCGGTGCCAGGCCAGCAGCCGGGCGTGCGGCTCCCGCTCCCGCTCGGACCTGTCCAGGCACGAGCGCTCCGTGGTGAGCGGATCCTGCGGGTCGGGAATCTCTTCCGCCGCCCAGCCGTGGGCCGTGAACTCCCTCCGTCTGCCCGTGCGTACGGCCTCGGCGAGCTCCGGGTCGGTGTGGTCGGTGAAGAACTGCCAGGGCGTGCGGGCGCCCCACTCCTCGCCCATGAACAGCATCGGCGTGAAGGGACCGGTCAGTACCAGCGCGGCCGCGCACGCCAGCAGCCCGGGGGAGAGGGTGGCCGAGAGCCGGTCGCCCAGTGCCCGGTTGCCGACCTGGTCGTGGGTCTGGGCATAGCCGAGGAAGCGGTGTGCGGCGGTTCGCGTCACGTCGACGGGGCGGCCGTGCGTACGGCCCCGGAAGCTCGAATACGTACCGTCGTGGAAGAAACCGCGGGTGAGGGTCTTGCCGATCGCCGCAAGCGGTGCGGTGGCGAAGTCGGCGTAGTAGCCCTGGGCCTCACCGGTCAGCGCGGTGTGCAGGGCGTGGTGGAAGTCGTCGTTCCACTGGGCCTGCAGACCGAGGCCGCCCGCCTCGCGCGGCGTCGTCGTGCGCGGATCGCCCAGATCCGACTCGGCGATCAGGAACAGCGGACGCCCGAGCTCCGCGGAGAGCGCGTCGACGGCGGCCGAGAGCTCCTCCAGGAAGGGCAGCGCCCGCGTGTCGGCGAGGGCGTGCACCGCGTCGAGGCGCAGCCCGTCGAGCCGGTGTTCGCGCAGCCAGGCGAGCGCGCTGCCCAGCAGATACGCGCGGACCTCGTCCGAGCCGGGGGCGTCCAGGTTGACCGCCGCGCCCCACGGGGTGTGGTGGGTCTCGGTGAAGTACGGGCCGAAGGAGGGGAGGTGGTTCCCGGACGGGCCGAGGTGGTTGTGGACCACGTCGAGCACCACCCCGAGACCATGGCCGTGGGCCGTGTCGACAAAGCGCCGCAGCGCCTCCGGCCCGCCGTACGGCTCGTGCACCGCCCACAGCGACACCCCCTCGTAGCCCCAGCCGTGCACCCCGGGGAAGGGGCACAGCGGCATCAGCTCGATATGCGTGATCCCCAACTCGGCCAGCTCGCCGAGCCGTTCGGCCGCCGCGTCCAGCGTGCCCTCGCGGGTGTACGTGCCGACGTGCAGCTCGTACAGGACCGCGCCGCCGAGCCCCCGGCCCGGCCAGTCGTGCCGCCAGGCATGGGCGCCCGGGTCGACCACTGCGCTCATTCCGTCGGGTCCGGAGGGCTGCCGGCGTGAGCGCGGATCGGGCAGTACGGGCCCGCCGTCCAGCGCGAAGCCGTAGTGGGCCCCTTCGGCCGCCTCGGCCTCCGTGCTCCACCAGCCCGCACGCTCCTCGGCGCGCTCCATGGGCAGCTCCTCGCCCTCCAGCCACAGCGCGACCCGTTCCTCGGCCTGCGGTGCCCACACCTCGAACAGCACTGGCGGTCCCCTCGTCGTCGATGCCCGTCGTCGATGTCGACCCCATCCTGGCAAGATCGGGGTCTGGAAGACGTGTCCTTGGGCCATTAAGGTCACGAACCATGTCGACGACGCTGCCGCCGCTGCCCGCCTTCCCGCCCGGCTTCCTCTGGGGCGCGTCCGCCTCCGCCTTCCAGACCGAGGGAGCCGCCGACACCGACGGCAAGGGGCCCTCCGGATGGGATGCCTTCGCCGCCCAGGGCCGGATCAAGGACGGTGCCGACGCCTCGCGCGGCACCGGCTTCCACGCCCGCTACCGCGAGGATGCCGCCCTGCTCGCCGGGCTCGGCGCGGATGCCTTCCGCTTCTCGGTGAGCTGGCCGCGCGTCGTCCCCGGCGGCAGCGGCCCGGCGAACACCGCCGGGCTCGACTTCTACGACCGGCTCGTCGACGAGCTGTGCACCCACGGCATCACCCCCGCGCCCACGCTCTACCACTGGGACACCCCGCTGCCGCTGGACGAGGCGGGCGGCTGGCTCAACCGCGACACGGCGGCCCGCTTCGCCGAGTACGCCTCCGTCGTCGCCGAGCGGCTCGCCGACCGCGTACCGATGTGGATCACCATCAACGAACCGGCCGAAGTGACCCTGCTCGGCTACGCGCTCGGCGAGCACGCGCCAGGCAAGCGGCTCCTCTTCGACGCGCTGCCCGCCGCCCACCACCAGCTGCTCGCCCATGGACTCGCCGTCCAGGCGCTGCGTGCGGCGGGCGCCGCGAACATCGGCCTCGCCGTCTCCCACTCGCCGGTATGGACCGCGGGGACGAGCGAGGAGGACCGGTTCGGCGCGGAGCTCTACGACACGATCACCAACTGGATGTTCGCCGACCCGATCCTCACCGGCCGCTACCCCGACGAGAACTTCGCCGCCCTGATGCCGGGACCGGTCGCCGAGGACCTCGCCGTCATCTCCGAACCGCTCGACTGGTACGGCGTGAACTACTACCAGCCGATGGTCGTCGGCGCCCCGTCGAAGGACGCCCTCGGCGACTTCGCAGGCGTCGGGCTGCCCGCCGAACTCCCCTTCGGAATCCGGGAGACCGAGAGCGAGCAGCGCACGGACTTCGGCTGGGCGGTCGTGCCCGACGGACTGCGCGAGCTGCTGGTGCTGCTCAAGGACCGGTTCGGCGACAAGCTCCCGCCGGTGTACATCACCGAGAACGGCTGCTCGTACGACGGTCTCGACGACCAGCGGCGTATCGACTTCCTCGACGGTCATCTGCGTTCGCTGCACGAGGCGATCGACGCGGGCGTCGATGTCCGCGGCTACTTCACCTGGTCGCTCACCGACAACATCGAATGGGTCGAGGGCGCTGCCCAGCGCTTCGGTCTCGTCCACGTCGACTACGAGACGCTGAAGCGCACGCCGAAGGCGTCGTACGCCTGGTACCGGGACGCCATCGCCGCCCAGAAGTCAGGGCATTGATCAGGGCACTGATCTCAGGCCACTGAGCGGATCCTCCACACCAGCACCCCGCCGAGGACCGTCACCACGGTGGCCGTCAGATACAGCCCGGCGTACCCGCCCGCGTACGCCACGATCGGCGCGGCCAGCCCCGGGCCGAGGACCTGGGGGGCCGAATTGGCGATGTTGATGACGCCCAGATCCTTGGCCCGGTCGCCGGCCTCCGGCAGCACCTGGGTGATCAGCGCCTGGTCGACGGCGATGTAGACCCCGAAGCCGAGGCCCAGCAGCGCTGCCGCGCCCATCGCCACCGGCCAGGTGTGCCAGAAGGTGAGCAGCAGCGAGGCCACCGCCATCACCACCGAACCGACCGCCACCAGCGCCTTGCGCCGCCCCAGCCGGTCCGAGACCACCCCGCCGGCCACCGCCGTCACCACCACGCCAGCCGTGTAGAGAAGCGTCAGAATCAGCACGCCCTCGTCCGGGTCCGGGTAATGCACCGCGTCTTTGAGGAAATACAGCAGATAGAGCGTGCCCATCGCATTCCCGAGCATCACCAGAAAGCGGGTGAGCCAGGCCCAGCCGAAATCCGGATGCGCCCGCGGACTCACCCAGAAGTCCTTGAGCCGCACCGGCTCCCGTGCGGGGAGCGGCACTTGAGGGTCGCGCGTCAGCAGTACGAAGGGCAGCGCGCAGCACACCACCAGCGCCCCCAGCAGCAGATAGCCCGCCGCGATCCCCGTCACCACCATGGTCACAAGGAGCGCGCCGACGACCAGCCCCAGCGTCTGCGGGATCCCGATGAACCCGGAGACCGCTGCCCGCTGACGCACGGGCACCTGGTCCGGCACGACGGCATTGGTCCCGGCCAGCATGGCGTTGAGGCCGAGCTGCGCCAGACACCAGCCGAGCGCCACCCCGATGACCGTCGTTTGCGCCGCGGTGACGGCGAGACCGATGGCGCCGAGCACCGCCCCGCCCAGGATCCAGGGGCGACGACGGCCGAAGCGCCCTCCCGTACGGTCCGAGAGGGCGCCCACCAGCGGATTGGCGACGACGGCGACCAGCGCGCCCACACCGGTCGCCCAGCCGAGGGCGACCTCCTTGCCCGAGGGGTCGAGTTCGTCGATCTGCTCGGCGAGCAGCACCTGAATCGGGGTCAGGAACGCCATGTACAGGCCCAAGTTGGCCAGTACGAGACCCGATACCCAGGCGCCGCCGACGCGGGTGCGGGGACCGGCTTCCGGTTCGTCCGTCTTCATCGGCCGCTCGCCATCAGCTCGGGGGAGTCCGGAGCCTACGGACACCCCCGAGCGTGATCAATACCTATGAAGCGGGAAGGAAGTGGATCCGCTCCTGGACGACCGGATGGCCGGCCTTGGCGAAGTTCGCGGCCATCGGGAAGTTGCCCTGATCGGTCGCGCCCGCGATGAACTCCGCGCCCCGCTCCGCCAGGAAGTGGGTGCACTCCGTCAGCAGGTCGTACGCGTAGCCGTTGCCGCGCTGCTCCGGTACGACGCCGATGAAGCCGACGCACGGCCCCGACGGGTTGTGCGCCGGGATGTGGATGCCGGCCAGTTCGCCTTCGGGCGTGTGGGCGAGCTGCCACCACTCGCGCGGCGACGGGCACCAGTGGAAGAAGTCGAGCTCCTCCTGCGCCGCCCGGTCCAGGCCCCCTTCGGCGATGGTGCGCAGCGCGTGCGCGTCGAGCGTGACCGAGTGGACGCGGCGCAGCACGTCGAGGATCACGGCGTCGTCGGCCTCCGGCCCGAACACCAGCCGCCCGGGCCGCTCGGGCAGCCCGCACTCCGGCGTCCACCGGTACTGGAAGCGCTCCACCAGAACCCTCATCCCGCCCGCAGTCGCGGCACGGACCCTGGCCTCGCCGGCCGCCAGGGTCGCGGGGTCCTCGCGCCAGCCGGCCGGCAGGATCAGTTCGTACTCGACCTGGAACGGGGAGGTGCGCAGCAGCTCGCTGCCCGCCGCCTCCTCGCCGTCGGCGAAGTCGAACCAGTTGATGTTGACGGGGCTTTCGTCGTCGGGGCCACCCCACCAGGCGGCCCGCGCGACGACCTTGCCGTCGCGCAGCGCGACCCGCTTCCAGTCGGGGCGGTGCGTGGCACGGGCCAGCGCACGGCCCACACCGAGGGGGTCGGGCAGGGAGTCGAAGAGATGTGCGTCGCTCTCGTCGAGAGCGCGAATGACCAGATCGGTCATGAGAGTTGTCCTCCGGGAAGATGAAGTGCGGTGTGCGCTCCCGGTCAGACTGCGAACGCGCGGTGGACGGGGCGGGAGCGCGGGATTCGTGTGGTCTGCACTGCTCTCGCCTCCTTCCGTCGGTCCGTGGCGTCGCGATCACGCTAGAAGGCGCCGTAGGGAGCCGTCCAGCGATTTTCGGAGCCCTGTCCCGAGCCGCCGGGGGACGGCCCAGCGGAATGGCGGCTTCCGCGCAGGTCAGCAGCAGTGCCGAAGACGCTGGAACGCCGGTTCATCTGGACACCCCGGGCCCTTCGGCCCGACAATCTCGAATGTGACGTCCTCCTTCGAGTTCCACACGTATCCCGCTCGGCTCTCGGATGCCGAGCGCGACCGTGTGCTCGGTGTGCTCAGAGAGGGCGCCGCCCAGGGCAAGCTGTCGCACGAGACCTTCGTCCACCGCATGGAGCTCGCGCTGGCCGCCCGCAGGTCGGAGGAGCTCCAGGCGCTCACCGCCGACCTCGGCGGCAGGAGCAGCTGGTCACGACAGCTGTACGCGGCAGTGGGCCGGGCGTCCGCCTTCTCGGTACGGCTGCGCAGGGCCTGGCAGGCCGAGAAGCTGCCACCGCTGCTGCTGCCCGAACCCGGCCCGTACCCCCTGCGGATCGGCCGCGACCCGGGCAACGGGCTGCGGCTGAGCCATGACACGGTCTCGCGGCTGCACGCCGAACTGAGCCGTAAGGGCAGCCTGTGGATCCTGCGCGACCTCGGCTCCACCAACGGCACCACCGTCAACGGACAGCGGGTGACGGGCTCGGTCGTCGTGCAGGACGGGGACATGGTGGGCTTCGGACGGATGAGCTTCCGCCTCACGGCGCGCTGAACCCGGCGCTCCGCGGATACCACTTCGCTGCTGGTACGGCCCGGCCTCAGCCGGTCGCCGACCCCTCCCGTACCGCCCCGCGGCTCAGCAGTGCCACCGGCCGTTCCGCGAACAGCTCGGCCAGGGGCACAGGACCGCCCCCGAACTCCCGTTCCGGCGCGAGCAGATCCGCCCACCGGCCCTCCGGCAGCGTCAGCTCGGTGTCCGCCCAGCCGCCCGCCTCGGCCAGCCGCAGCGAGAGCCGGGTGACAGCGGTGACCACCTCGCCCGTGCGGCAGAACGCCAGGCAGTGCGCGGCGGCCGGGCCGCTCGCGGTCAGCGGCGCGTACGCACCCGACTCGCCGAAGACCTCCGGGCGGTCCCGGCGCAGCCGCAGCGCCGCCGTTGTGAGCGCCGTCTTCTCGTCCGGTGCCCCCTGACGGAACGGCCGCCTGTTGTCCGGGTCCACCAGAGCCAGGAACTCCCGCTCCGTGCCCTGGTACACGTCCGGCACCCCCGGCATCGTCAGCTGCACCAGCGTCGCGCCCAGCGCATTGGCGCGTACATACGGATCCAGCTCGCGGGCGAAGAGCGCCACCGAGTACAGCGGCGGCCCGGCCGGCCCGGCGGCCACGAACGCGGTGACCGCCTGCTCGTACGCCGGGTCCGGCTCCGTCCAGCTGGTGTGCAGGCCCGCCTCCCGTACCGCCTTGAGCAGCGCCGTCTCCAGCCTGTCGGCGTACGGGAAGCCGAACCCGACCGCGGTCTGCCAGGCCACCCACGCCAGCTGCGGATCGGGCGCCCGCCCGCCCGCCAGGCGGCCGGCCTCCGCGGTGACGCGGCCGAGGAAGTCGGCCCAGCGGTCCGGGCACTCGGACAGCACGGCGATCCTGGCCCGTACATCCGCGCTGCGCTTGGTGTCGTGCGTGGTCAGCACGGTCCCGGTGGCGGGCCAGTCGCGCGCGAGACGGGCGCAGTACGCATGGAACAGCTCCGGGCTCACCGCCGGGCTGCCCGGCTCCCCGCCCACCTCGTTCGCCGAGATCAGCGGCACATAACGGTAAAAGGCTGTGTCCTCGACGGACTTGGCGCGCAGCGCGGACGCCGTCTGGGCGAAGCGCGTACGGAAGGCCTCCTTGTTCGGGCCATCGCCAAGCAGCCCGAGCGCCAGGTCCCGTACGACATCGACGGCCGTGGCCTCCTCGGCGACCGCGAACGCCGCCTTCGCCCGGAGCGCAGCCGACCGGCGCAGCGCCTCCTCGCCGCCGATGCGGTACGGACGGTAGACCGGCACGCGCACCAGCAGCTCCCGTACCGCAGCGCGCAACGTCCAGGGAGCGTGGTCCCGCAGTGCCGGATCCGCCGCGCAGACGCGCTCCGCGAGGCGGGTCAGCGCGGTGGTCTCGGCGGCCAGTTCACGGGTGAGAACCTTGTACGCGGCGCGGCGCACCGTCGCCTCCCAGTAGCCGCCGCGGTCACCGGCGGGACCTGCGAACTCCCGGTACTGATCGACGAGTCGCGGCTCACCCGCCGGATCGGTGAACAGGCCGTCGACATGGCGCAGCGCGTCGTACCCGGTCGTGCCGGCGACGCGCCAGCCCGCGGGCAGCCGCTCGTCCCCGGTGAGGATCTTCTCGACGACCGTCCAGCACGTCCCGCCCGTCGCCTCGTCGAGCCGCCGCAGATACGCCTCGGGATCGGCGAGACCGTCGGGGTGGTCCACCCGCAGGCCCTCCACGACTCCGTCCCGTACCAGCTCCAGGATCTTGCCGTGGGTCGCGTCGAAGACCTCCGGGTCCTCGACCCGGACCCCGATCAGCTCCGAGATCGTGAAGAACCGGCGGTAGTTGAGCTCGGTCCGGGCCAGCCGCCACCAGCCGAGCCGGTACCACTGCGCGTCGAGCAGCTCCGGCAGGGGCAGCTTCGCGGTGGACTCGCGCAGCGGGAACCGCTGCTCCCCGTAGTGCAGTACGTCCCCCTCGACCCGCATCGCGCCCAGCTCGTCGCCGATCCGGCCGGCCAGCACCGGCAGCAGGACCTTCCCGGCGCCCGCCTCCCAGTCGATGTCGAACCAGCGGGCGTACGGGGACAGCGGCCCCTCGCGCAGTACCTCCCACAGGGCCCGGTTGTGGCGCGGCACGGCGGCCATATGGTTCGGGACGATGTCGAGGACCAGGCCGAGTCCGTGCTCACGTGCCGTACGGGCCAGCCGCCGCAGGCCCTCCTCGCCGCCCAGCTCCTCCCGCACCCGGGCCGGGTCGACGACGTCGTAGCCGTGCGCCGACCCCGGCACCGCTTCCAGCACCGGTGACAGATGCAGATGCGAGACGCCGAGCTCGGCGAGATACGGGACCGCTTCGGCGGCGGCCGCGAACGGGAAGTCCGGCTGGAGCTGGAGCCGGTACGTGGCGGTGGGCGTCATGCGAACGTACGTACCCACCTTGAGGACTTCTGTGTCATCGGCCCGGGTGTGGGTGTCGGCCGTTCGGGCTAAGCGGCCCCGGGGACACCGCTTAGTGGAGAATCCAGCCCCTCCGGCGCTTGAGGGGCGGGGTCCGGGGCGGAGCCCCGGTCACGCCGGCCGCCGCAGGACCGTCAGGCTTCGCCCCACCAGCCGCACCCGCTCACCGGCCCCCACCTTCGGGCCCGCGCCCGGCGGGACACCCTCCTTGCGTGCGGTGTCCACGACCACCTGCCACTGGCGACCGTGGTTGACCGGCACCGCGAAGTCCAGTTCGTCCGCGCTCGCGTTGAACATCAGCAGGAAGGAGTCGTCGGCGATCCGCTCCCCGCGCGGCCCCGGCTCCGAGATCGCATGGCCGTTCAGGAACACCGACAGCGCCCTCGCGGACGCCGACTGCCAGTCCCGCTGGACCATCTCCTCGCCCTCCGGAGTGAACCACGCGATGTCGGACAGCTCGTCGTGCGTCCCCTCCACCGGCCTGCCGTGGAAGAAGCGCCGCCGCCGGAAGACCGGATGGTCGCGCCGCAGCCACACCATCGCCCGGGTGAAGGCCAGCAGCGTGCCGTCCTCGTCCGCGCCCGGCTCCGGCCAGCGCACCCAGGAGACCTCGTTGTCCTGGCAGTACGCGTTGTTGTTGCCGCCCTGCGTACGCGCGAACTCGTCGCCGTGGCTGAGCATCGGCACGCCCTGCGAGAGCATCAGCGTCGCGATGAAGTTCCGCATCTGCCGGTCGCGCAGATCGCGCACCCCGGGGTCGGACGTATCGCCCTCCGTGCCGCAGTTCCAGGAGCGGTTGTGGCTCTCGCCGTCGCGGTTGCCCTCGCCGTTCGCCTCGTTGTGCTTGTCGTTGTACGAGACCAGATCGTGCAGCGTGAAGCCGTCGTGGCAGGTGGTGAAGTTGATGGAGGCGAGCGGGCGCCGGCCGTCGTCCTGGTAGAGATCGGAGGAGCCGGTCAGCCGGGACGCGAACTCCGCCAGCGTCCGCGGCTCGCCCCGCCACAGATCCCGTACCGTGTCGCGGTACTTGCCGTTCCACTCGGTCCACAGCGGCGGGAAGTTCCCCACCTGGTAGCCGCCCTCGCCCACGTCCCACGGCTCGGCGATCAGCTTCACCTGGCTGACCACCGGGTCCTGCTGCACCAGGTCGAAGAACGACGACAGCCGGTCCACCTCGTGGAACTGCCGGGCCAGCGTGGCCGCGAGGTCGAAGCGGAAGCCGTCGACATGCATCTCGGTCACCCAGTACCGCAGCGAGTCCATGATCAGCTGCAGCACATGGGGGCTGCGCATGAGCAGGGAGTTCCCGGTGCCGGTCGTGTCCGTGTAGTAGCGGGGATCGTCGGAGAGCCGGTAGTACGAGGCGTTGTCGAGGCCCCGGAAGGAGAGCGTGGGCCCCAGGTGGCTGCCCTCGGCCGTGTGGTTGTAGACGACGTCGAGGATGACCTCGATGCCCGCCTTGTGCAGCGCCCGCACCGCCTGCTTGAACTCCAGCACCTGTTCGCCGCGGTCGCCCCAGGAGGCGTAGGAGTTGTGCGGGGCGAAGAAGCCGATGGTGTTGTAGCCCCAGTAGTTGTTCAGCTCGGCGTCCACCAGCCGGTGGTCGTTGACGAACTGGTGCACGGGCATCAACTCGAGCGTCGTCACGCCCAGTTCGGTCAGATGGGAGATGACGGCGGGATGCGCGAGCCCGGCGTACGTACCGCGCAGCTCCTTCGGCAGCTCCGGATGGAGCATCGTGAGGCCCTTCACATGGGCCTCGTAGATCACCGTGCGGTGGTAGTCGGTACGCGGCGGCCGGTCGTCGCCCCAGTCGAAGTACGGGTTGACCACGACCGAGCTCATCGTGTGCGGCGCCGAGTCCAGGTCGTTGCGCGAGTCCGGCTTGCCGAAGTGGTAGCCGTACACGCTCTCGCTCCAGTCGATGGAGCCGCTGATCGCACGGGCGTACGGGTCGAGCAGCAGCTTCGCGGAGTTGCAGCGCTGCCCGCGATCCGGCGCGTACGGACCGTGGACCCGGAACCCGTACCGCTGACCCGGCATCACGCCTGGCAGATAGGCATGCCGTACGAACGCGTCGGTCTCGCGCAGCTCCACCGCCGTCTCCGAGCCGTCGTCGTGCAGCAGGCACAGCTCGATTCGTCGGGCGGCTTCTGAGTACACCGCGAAGTTGGTGCCGGCGCCGTCGTACGTGGCACCGAGCGGATACGCCTGTCCCGGCCAGACCTGCATAGATATGACTCTTCCACTTCTGATCCGGGTGCTGGGGGGCGCTTCGCCCAGATCCTCCCCGAAAGTATCGCCGCTCAGGTGCCCCCACAGGCGAGGACGACGCGGTCAACATCGGGTTCCTCATATCGCCCCTGGACACAACCGCTATGAATCCGCTCACTCCGGCAGATCTCGCCAGGCAGAACCCCTGGAAATGGAAAGGGAGTTGGGAAAGGACACTGCCGATCCGGCTGCACCGCGTCCCACTGGCGGAGTAGTCTTCCTTGATCGTTGAAGGGGGAAGGGAAGGCGGTGTGCGGGTGAGCTCGGGAGGGCTGGAGCTACCCCCAGGTGACGCGAGTCACGAGGGGGACTCCGCCGACGTCCCGCCCGGAGCGGTCTCCCTCGCACGGCCGATGGAGATCGGGGCGGAACTGGACTGGGGGGCGGACGCCTGGAGCGAGGTGCGTACGCGCGCCCAACGTGCCGGGCGGGCCTACATCTGGCTGAACCTGGTGGAACAGCGGCTGCGGGCCGTGGTCGCGGCCGTGCTGCGCCCGATCTACGAGCCGGTGCACGGAGACGACTGGGTGGTGGCCGCCGCGGGGCCCGCGGGGCAGGAGTGGGTACAGCGAGCCGTCGCGGTCCGGGAGGTCTCGCGCCGCAAGGGCTATCTGCTGGACCCGGCGGACGACAATGTCCTGTCCTTCCTCACCCTGCCGCAGCTGCGTGAGCTGATGGTCCAGCACTGGCCCTGCTTCGAGCCGTACTTCGACGACCGGCGCGATGTCGAGCTGGCGCTGGACGAGCTGGAGGTCGCCCGCAATGTCGTCTCGCGCAACCGCGCGCTGAACGAGGCGGTGCTGGCCCAGGCCGAGCGCGCCGCCGCGCGTCTGCTGGAGATACTCGGCAGCGGCGCGGGCGTTCCTTCCGCCGACCGGCTCCCCGTCGACGCGGTCGAGGATCTCGTCGGCGACCGCTACGCGGACGTGGTCTCCGTCCACCCCGACCGGGTCCGGCTGCAGCGCCAGCTGCCCGCCGAAGATCTCTTCGGAGGCGCTCGCCGCCTCGACGCGATCGGCATAGGCCTGAACCTCCTCGTCCAGAACTACTCCGGCCGCCGACTGGTCCGCCTCGCCGAGCAGGGCTGCCGGGTCCGGCTCCTCTTCCTGAACCCGGCGAGCAGCGCGGTCAAGCGCCGCGAACGCGAACTGGGCCTGAAAAAGGGTGAGTTGAGCCGGACGGTGGAGATGAACATCCTCCATATGCGCCGGGTGCGCTCCCGCCTCCGCGACCCGGGCGCCTTCGAGATCCAGGTCTTCGACGAGACTCCCCGCTTCACCGCGTACCTCGTCGACGGCGACGGTCCGGACGGCCTCGCCGTCATCCAGTCCTATCTGCGCAGCGCGCGGGGGATGGAGGCGCCGGTGCTGGTGCTGCGGGGCGGCGTGCGCGCGGTCGTGCGCGCGGGCCACGACGGCGAGAACGGGCTGTTCCAGACATATCGCGAGGAGTTCGAGTCCGTGTGGGCGGACTCGCGTCCCGTCTCCTGACGCTCCGCCCGCGTTGTCAGTGGTGCGTGCGAAGGTGGTCGTCACTTGGGGGAACGCACCACAGAAAGGAGGTACGGGATGAGCTGGGTCAGCGGGCCGTTGATGGCGTTCGATCTGGAGACCACGGGGACGGATGTCGAGACCGACCGCATCGTGACGGCGGCGGTCGTCCGGCTGGAGGCGGACGGATCCGTGTCGGAGGAGCGGATCTGGCTGCTGAACCCCGGTGTGGCCATACCCGAGCAGGCATCGGCGATCCACGGCATCTCGACGGAACACGCCCGCGAGCACGGGGTGCCGGCCGCCTCCGCGATCGAGGAGATCACACGGGCTGTCGCGGACGGGCTGCGCTCAGGGACGCCACTGGTGGTGATGAACGCGCGCTACGACCTGTCCCTGCTCGACCGTGAGTGCCGGCGGTACGGGGTCGAGTCGGTCAGCGAGCGACTGGGCAACGCACCTTCGCCCGTCATCGATCCGCTGGTGATCGACAAGCACGTCGACAAGTACCGGAAGGGGAAGCGGGCCCTCTACGCGCTGTGTGCCCACTACGGGGTGTCGCTCGACGACGCGCACGACGCGAGGGCGGACGCCGTGGCCGCTGCCCGAGTGGTGCGACGTCTGGGGGAGGAGCACCAGCCCGTCGGAGTGATGCCGTTGGCGGACCTGCATGGTCTGCAGGTGCGCGCGGCAGCCGAGCAGTCGCTCTCCTTGCAGGCCTATCTGCGGCGCACCGCGGATCCGGCGGCAGTCGTCGAACCGGCATGGCCACTCATCCCCCGGATGCGGGAGCCCGCAGCCGGGAGAGACTGACCCGACGGCGCGGAGGCCCGGATGTCAGTTGGCGGCCGGGGAAGCTGTCTCGTCGGCCTTGATGTCGAAGTTGATCTTTTTTCCGTCGACCGAGGTGACGGTGGCCGACACGCCCAGCGTGCTGCCGTCCTTCGCCGTGAGCGTGCACCGGGTGGTGGTGCCGACCTTGCCGACGAGGTCCTCGGGACAGGTGATGTCCGGCTTCGGCTGGCCCGTGGTGGCGGCGAGCTTTTCGGAGACCGTGGTGGCCAGCTTGTCCGAAGACAGTTTCGGCTCGGAGTTTCCGACGTTGACCGAGGCCGAGCAGCCGACGAGCAGCGCGCAGGCGGCCACAGCCGAGAGGCTCCACGTTGCTACGGGCAAGCGGGCTATGGTCATGGGGGCTCCATCCCAAATGATCAAGACAGTCGCCGGAAGCATACGCGGCACCGTGGCGCCGAGACGTCGCCGGCGGGTGCCGACGGGCCACTCAGAGCTTACCGAAGATCACTCCGCGCCAGGTCCAGCCCGATTCGAGGGCGGCGTTCCGCAGGGGGTTGGTCAGCTGCGCGCTGTCGAAGCTGAATGTCTCCGTCGCTTCGAGGCGGCCGTTCTCCCCCCGTTGGAGCGTCCACCGGCGGGAGACGGTCCTGCCTGCGCCGCGCGCGTACTCCGCCGAAGTCTGGAGCCGCGGAGGATTCCCGACGCGGGTGACCTCCCACTGCTCCTCGACGGCACGCACCTGAGGGACCTCCTCGACCAGGCGCATCCGGATCCGGAGGGCGTGCGTGAGTTGGGACCCGATAAAGAAGGTCTGCCAGGCGGGCTCGGCGATCCGCCACTCCGCCACCAGATCGGCGTCATGCGCTGCGCCGTCGCTGATGATGTACGGGACATCCGGCCGGTTGAGACTGAGCAGGGCTGTCCGCAATTCCTCGGCCGAGCGTGGCGCGACCCCGTCCTCGGGGCGCTTGGTTCCGGTCAGCATGTCGAAGAATCCCATGAGGTCACCCTATGAGGGGGTCGGATTGGCGGTGCAAGAAGGGCCGTTCCGGCGGGACGTCCTACGAAGCCGCGCCGGTGTCCGGGCGGACCGTGCGCACGAAGTCGCGTCCGCGCGTCGGGAAGCGCTGGTCAGAACGGGTACCAGCGGACCTCGGGGTCGTTGTCGCGCAGCGACGCGACCCTCCGGCGGAACTCCGCGAGCGCCTTCGGGCTGGCCGGGGCGTGCTGCGCGACCCAGGCGCAGCTCGCCGTCTCCCGGGCGCCGCGCAGGACCGTACAGCCGTCCCACTCCCGGACGTCCCAGCCGTACGCCGCCGTGAACGCGTCGTACGCCTCGGCGGGCAGGCCGTACCGGTCGCGGGAGAGGGCCAGTACCACCAGGTCGTGCTCCCGCAGATCCGCGGAGAACGTCTCCAGGTCCACCAGGACCGGGCCTTCCGGGCCCACATGGACGTTGCGGGGGAGCGCGTCGCCGTGGATCGGGCCCGGGGGCAGGTGGGGGGTGAGCGCGGACGACGCCGCGGCGAAACCGTCGCGGCGTGCGCGCAAGTATGCCGCGTCGGCCGGGTCGATCGCGTCGCCCGCCAGCCGCAGCCAGCGTTCGACGCCGCCGAGCAACTCCCGCCGCGGCAGCGCGAACGGTGGCGAGGGCAGCGCATGGACCAGGCGCAGCAGCCGCGCCAGATCCGCGGGCCCAGCCGGACGCACCGCAGCCGGCAGCCGGTGCCAGACCGTGACCGGATGGCCGTCCACCAGGCGGGCCTTCGGTTCGACGGGCCGGACCGCAGGCACGCCCGCCTCCGACAGCCACGCCCCGACGGCCAGTTCGCGTTCCGCCCGCGCCAGCAGCTCTACGTCCCGGCCGATCTTGACGACCACATCGCCCGCCCCGAACACCGCGTTCTCGCCGAGCGCCAGCAGCGCCGCATCGGCGGGGAGCCCCGCGGCCGTCAGTACCTCGCGAGCCCGTCTCTCGTCCATGGGGACGAAGTCTCGCATCCATGCGGGCTGGGTTGACGAACCGACGGACCGTCAGCACGATGACGGGGGCCGCCGGGGCAGCCGGATGAGGATGAGCCGCCCGAAGGAGTCGAATCCGTGACATTGGCGACGGCAACGCCACGGTCCAGGAAGCGGTCGGAGCCCAAAGGGACGGACCGCAAACAGACGGACTACGGCGCCTGGTTCCTCGTACTCCCCGCCCTCATACCGATTCTGGTGCTGAGCGTCGGTCCGCTGCTCTACGGCATCTCGCTGGCCTTCACCGACTCCCAGGCCGGCCGCACCGAGCCCACCGCGTGGATCGGCACGCTCAACTTCCAGGACCTGCTGCACGACACCCTCTTCTGGGACTCGTTCAGGATCGGCCTGCTCTGGGCGATCGGCGTGAGTGTCCCGCAGTTCCTGCTCGCGCTCGGCCTTGCCCTGCTGCTCAACCAGAACCTCCGCTTCCGCTGGCTGGCGCGGGCCCTCGCGATCGTTCCCTGGGCCATGCCCGAGGTCGTCGTCGGCATCATGTGGCGGCTCGTCTACAACCCCGACGCGGGCATCCTGAACGAGACCATCCGTAACCTCGGACTCGGCGAGGGCCGGGACTGGCTGACCGGACTCGCCACCGCCCTGCCCGCCGTGATCGTCGTCGGCATCTGGGCCGGCATGCCGCAGACCACCGTCGCGCTGCTCGCCGGACTGCAGAACACCCCGCACGAGCTCCACGAGGCCGCCGCGCTCGACGGCGCGGGCGCCTGGCGCCGGTTCCGTACCGTCACCTGGCCCGCACTCAAACCCGTCGCGCTCGCGATCACCGCGCTCAACTTCATCTGGAACTTCAACTCCTTCGCCCTGGTGTACGTGCTCACCAACGGCGGACCCGGCGGCCGCACCCGCCTCCCCATGCTCTTCGCCTACGAAGAGGCCTTCCGCTACGGCCAGTTCGGGTACGCCGCCGCGATGGGCTGCGTCATGGTCGCGGTGATCTCGGTGATGCTCGCCCTGTATCTCGTAGGGCGGCTCAAGGGAGGAGATGAGCAGTGACGACGCTCCGCACCAGCAGGTCCGGCCGCGCCGGCCAGTACCTCGCGCTCCTGTGCTATCTCGTCTTCCTCGCGTTCCCGTTCCTGTGGCTGATCTCCACCGCGTTCAAACCGCCGCGCGAACTCGGCTCCCTCCACCCCACCTGGATCCCGAAGGACCCCACTCTCGAGAACTTCCGGCAGGCCTTCGACGAACAGCCCCTCCTCCAGGCCGCCGGCAACAGCCTGATCGCGGCCCTGTCCGCCGCGCTGATCGCCGTTGTGATCGCGACGCCCATGGCCTACGTCATGGCCCGCAACCGCGGCAAGCTCTCCACGGCCGCCACCGGCTGGGTCGTGATCAGCCAGGCGTTCCCGTTCGTCCTGGTCATCATTCCGCTGTTCCTGATCCTGAAGAACCTGCATCTGATCAACAGTCTGTTCGGCCTGATCATGGTGTACGTCGTCTGGTCGCTGCCGTTCGCGCTCTGGATGCTGGTCGGGTATGTACGGGCCGTACCACGCGAGTTGGAGGAGGCCGCGTCCGTCGACGGCGCGGGCAGGGTCCGCACCCTCGTCTCGGTCACCGCCCCGCTGCTCGCCCCCGGCATCGTCGCCACCGCACTGTTCGCCTTCATCACCGCATGGAACGAGTTCTTCTTCGCCCTCGTCCTGCTCAAGACCCCGGAGAAGCAGACCTTGCCGGTCGTCCTCACACACTTCCTGGGCGCGGAGGGCGTAGCCGACCTCGGACCGCTCGCCGCGGCCGCGTTCCTCGCCACGATTCCCTCGCTCGTCATCTTCGCGATCATCCAGAAGCGGATCACGGGCGGAATGCTGGCCGGGGCGGTGAAGGCCTGATGCGCGTTCGGATGCTGACGGCTGTGGCCGCCGCGCTCACCCTGCTGCTGACCGGCTGTTCGGACGGCGGAACGGACCCCGGCGGGAAGGTCAAGCTCCGCTTCCAGTCCCTGGCCTGGCAGCAGGAGTCCGTCGACGCCAACAAGGAGCTGGTCGAGGAGTGGAACGCGAGCCACCCCGGCATCCAGGTCCAGTACGTCCAGGGCAGCTGGGACAGCGTCCATGACCAGCTGCTGACCTCCTTCGAGGGCGGCGAGGCGCCGGACATCATCCATGACGCGTCCGACGACCTCGCCGACTTCGCGTACGGCGGCTATCTCGCCGACCTGAGCGGGCTGCTGCCCGAGCGCCTCACGTCGGACATCCCGCGGCAGAGCTGGGAGACGGCGACCTTCGACAAGGGGATCTACGGCGTCCCCTTCCTCCAGGAGCCGCGTGTCCTGATCGCCAACAAGAAGATCCTCGACTCCTCCGGGGTCCGTGTTCCCACCGCTGAGAAGCCCTGGAGCTGGGAGGAGTTCCGGCAGATCACCAAGACGCTCACCGAGAAGATGGGGGACGGGAAGTACGGGGTCGCCTGGCCGCTCAAGGAGCCGGTCTCCGTCACTCTCAACCTCGGGCTCTCCGCGGGCGGACAGCTCTTCCACCGCGGCGACGACGGCAAGGTCACCATCAGGTTCACCGACGGGGACGGTGTGGTGCCCGGGACCGTCCACGCCCAGGTCAACTCCGACAAGAGCGCCTCGCGCACCACCCTCGGCATGGGCGGCTCGGACACGCTGCCCGGACTCTTCGGCGGCAAGTACGCGATGGTCCCGCTGGGCTTCTCCTACCGGCAGCAGATCGTGCAGCAGGCGCCGAAGGGTTTCGAGTGGACGGTACTGCCCGCCCCGGCGGGACCCGGGGGCCCGGCCCAGGGCGTGAGCCCGCAGACCCTGTCGGTCGCCGAGGACAGCCCGTACAAGAAGGAAGCCGCCCAGTTCATCGGCTTCATGCTGCAGCCGGGGAACATGGTGCGGCTGGCGAAGGGCGACTGGATGCTGCCGACCGGTACGCAGGCGCTCGCCGACCCGTCCCTGCACACGGAGAAGGACGGCTGGGCCACGGGCGCCGCGCTCGCGCGGGATCTGCGCTCGGCGCCGGCGCAGTCGGTGCGGGGCTATCCGGAGTGGAAGGACAAGGTGGCGACGCCGGCGCTGCAGGAGTACTACAGCGGCGCGATTGACGCGGCGGAGCTGGAGAAGCGCCTTGTGGAGGACGGGAACCTGGTGCTGGCCCGCTATCAGCGCTGACCGGGGCTGACGCCCTCACACCCCCAGGGCGCCGGCTTCGCGCCGTGCGCCCTGGAGGGTGACCGTCACAAGGACGGTCACCCAGCCGAGCCCGGCCCCAGGGCCCCGTCACACCCGGGCCGGCTCCGGGTGGTCGTCGTCGTGGGCCGCGGACGGGCGGCTCGGCGGGAGCGCCGGCTCGTCGTGCGTCAGGTCCGGGAGCCAGCGCAGCCACTTCGGGAAGTACCAGTTCTTCTCACCCAGCAGCGCCATGATCGCCGGGAGCAGCACCCCGCGGATGATCGTCGCGTCGATCAGTACCGCCGCCGCGAGGCCGACACCCATCTGCTTCATCGACTGCATCGACAGCGTGCCGAAGATCGCGAACACCGCCACCATGATGACCGCCGCGCTCGTCACCACGCCCGCCGTCGTCACCACGCCGTGCGTGATCGCGTCCCGCGTGCCGCGCCCCTGCATCTTCGCCTCGCGGATCCGCGACACCACGAACACGTGGTAGTCCATCGAGAGCCCGAACAGGATCACGAAGAGGAACAGCGGCAGCCACGCGATGATCGCGCCCACACCCTCCGCGCCGACCAGTGACGCGCCCCAGCCGTGCTGGAAGACGGCCGTCAGGATTCCGTACGCCGCGCCCACCGACAGCAGGTTGAGGACGATCGAGGTGATCGCGATCGTCAGCGACCTGAACGACAGCAGCATCAGGACGAAGGCGAACACCACCACGAAGGCGAAGACCGGTGTCACCGCCCCGGTGAGCTGGTCGTTGAAGTCCTTCGACCCCGCGACCTGGCCGCTGATCGGCGCCTGGACGCCGTCGACCTTGCCGAGCGTGGCCGGCCTGACCTCGTCGCGCAGGAGGCCCAGGCTCCTCTCCGCCCTGTCCTGGTCGGAGCCGCCGACGAGGGGAACGTATACGAACGCGAGGTTCTCCGCGTCGTGCGTCACGACGGTGACCGGACCCTCGGACGCGCCCGAACTGACGGCGCGTTCACGGAAGTCGGCGATCGCCTGCCGTACCGGCCCCGCGTTGATGTCGTCCGCCTTGACGACGACCTCCGCCGGGTCCGCCCCGCCCGGGAACGCCTCGTTGACCCGCTCGTACGTCGCCACGATCGGCACGGAGTTGCCGAACTCCTGGTCCAGCGTGAAGTTCTGGGTCTTCATGCCGACTGCGGGAAGTGCGACCGCGACCAGCGCGCCCGCCGCCACCAGCAGCGACACCAGCGGCCGCTTCAGTACGCCGCCGAGTACCCGGCTCCACACCCGGCTCTCCGTGCTGCCGCTGCCGCCCGCTCCGTGCCCGCCGCGCTTCTTGCGGTTCAGGAAGGGCACCCGGCCCTTCTCCACCCGCTCGCCGAGCAGCGACAGCAGCGCCGGCAGCACCGTCACCGAGCCCACCATCGCCACGGCCACCACGATCAGCGAGGCCAGGCCCATCGACTCGAACTCGCCGATTCCGGTGAAGAGCATGCCGGCCATCGCCACACACACCGTCACACCCGAGACGATGACGGCCCGTCCGCTGGTCGCCGCGGCGATCTGCATCGCCGTGGCCGCGTCACGCCCCGCCTGCCGCTCCTCGCGCTCACGCCGCAGATAGAACAGGCAGTAGTCGACGCCGACCGCCAGACCCACCAGCAGCATCACGGAGTTCGCCGAGTCACCCATCGGCTGGAAGTGGCTGGCGACGCCCATCAGGCCCATCGTCGCCATGATGGCGGTGATGGCCAGAGCCACCGGCAGCAGCGCGGCCACCAGCGCGCCGAAGGCGATCAGCAGAATGCCGAGCGCGACCGGCACCGCCAGGAGCTCCGCCTGCTGGAAGTCGTCGCCGAAGGCCTCGTCGAAGGTCTTGTTCATGCTGGCGCCGCCGATCTCCTCGATCCGCAGCTCCTTGTGGGAGTCCTGGACCTTGGCAACGGCGTTGAGGACGGGCTCGATCCGGTCGCTCGCCGTATCGGGGTCGCCGCGCACATCGAACTGCACGAGTGCGCTGTGCCCGTCCTTGGAAATGCTCTTGGTGTCGTACGGAGAGGTCACCGAGGCCACTTCACCGGTGTCGTTCACCGCCTTGACCACCGCGGCGACGGCTGTCCGGAATTCGGGGTCCGCCGCCTTTTCCGTGCCATTCCTCGACTGCACCAGCACGGTCTCGCCGGCCGGCTCCTCGATCCCCGCGTCCTCCGCGATCCGGGCCGCCTGTGTGGTCTCGCCCTTGAGCTGATCGCTCTCCTTGAGCTCGACCAGTCCCGCGGCCGAGCCGGCCACCATGGCGAGGAGGACGAACAACACCCAGATCCCCACTGCCGCCCAGCGGTGCTGCGCGCTCCAGCCGCCGGCTCGCGCGGCGATTCCGCGCGAGCCTCCTCCTGCATTCCCCATGACGGTGCCGCCCCCTCGAAAGTGACGTCGGCGCCTCGCCGTCGTCCTCTTCGAAGCTAGGGGCAGATTCAGGCCTTCTCCTCCTGCTCGCCGGTGACCCCGAGGGGTGGCGCTCTCCTCCTTGCGGACTGGTCGCATCCCCTACAAGAAGGATCGAAGCCCCTTACATGTAAAGGGGGTTGGGGGTGAAGTCCGACTTGTTCGGCCCTGGCCGATTCATTATTACGAAACCTTGTTGACTAAGTCACAGCTGTATGAAGGTCTTGATCTGGGCGCGTCAATCGGTCAGGGTTTCGAAGCAGCCCCCGGAGATTTTCCGTCCGAAGGGCAATCCCCCCACAAATGCTCACGAGGAGACCCCTCTTCATGGCAACTCACAAGCGCGCGAGCAGGATCAAGCTCGCCGCGGCGATAACCGCCGTGGCAGCCGCCGCAGGAGTGACCGTACTCAACACATCACTCGCCGGAGCGGCGCCCTCCCCACAGGGCACCATCTACGGCGCGAACGCCGCCGGCGCGATCGACGGCAGCTACATCGTCATGCTGGACCAGAAGGCCGACAAGCAGGACCTGGCCAAGGAGTACGGCGGCAAGCTGCAGCGCAACTACAGCTCCGCCATCAACGGCTTCTCCGCCAGCGGCCTTTCGGAGACCGAGGCCAAGCGCCTCGCCGCCGACCCGGCCGTCGACAAGGTCGTCCAGAACAAGAAGTTCTCGATCAACGCGACCCAGGACAACCCGCCGTCGTGGGGCCTGGACCGGATCGACCAGGCCGACACCGCCGGTGACAGCAAGTACACCTACCCGGACAGCGCTGGCGAGGGCGTGACCGCGTACGTCATCGACACCGGAGTCCGTATCTCCCACAAGGACTTCGAGGGTCGTGCGGCGCACGGCTTCGACGCCGTGGACAACGACGACTCCGCCGACGACGGCAACGGCCACGGCACCCACGTCGCGGGCACCATCGCCGGCGCCGCACACGGTGTCGCCAAGAAGGCGAAGATCGTCGCCGTCCGCGTCCTGGACGACAACGGCTCCGGTACGACGGAGCAGGTCGTCGCGGGCATCGACTGGGTCACCAAGAACCACCAGGGCCCGTCCGTCGCCAACATGAGCCTCGGCGGCGGCGCCGACGAGGCGCTCGACGAGGCCGTCCGCAAGGCGATCGCCTCCGGCGTCACCTTCGCCGTCGCGGCCGGCAACGAGTCCACCGACGCGAGCCAGGGCTCCCCGGCCCGCGTCAAGGAAGCGATCACCGTCGCCTCCTCCACCAAGGAGGACGCGCAGTCGGAGTTCTCCAACTTCGGCGAGATCGTGGACATCTACGCCCCGGGCTCGGACATCACCTCGTCGTGGAACGACAGCGACGAGGGTACGAAGACCATCTCCGGCACCTCGATGGCGACCCCGCACGTGGTCGGCGCCGCGGCGGTCTACCTCGGCGCCCACCAGGACGCCACGCCGGATGCCGTGGCCAAGGCGCTGACGGACGGCGCCACGCCCGACAAGATCAGTAACCCCAGCGCGGGCACGCCCAACAAGCTGCTGAAGGTCGTCGAGTAATCGACTCTCTCCATCGCTGACCGGCGGTCGCCGTGCCCTCCCCCACGGGGCGCGGCGGCCGCCTTATGGTGTGCCCATGACCACGAGGTATGCGGCCCTGCTGCGCGGGATCAATGTGGGCGGGCACAAGAAGGTGCCCATGGCCGAACTCCGCGAAGTGCTCACAGAGCTGGGCCACCGGGACGTGGCGACGTATCTGCAGAGCGGCAACGCAGTCTTCACCGGCGACTCGGACGACGAGAAGGCGCTCGCCGCCGCCCTGGAGCGGGCCATCGAGAAGCGCTTCGGCTTCGGCGTGGACTGCCTGGTGCGCTCGGGCGCGTATCTGAGCGCGGTGGCCGACGCGTGCCCGTTCCCCGCCGCTTCCCTGGAGGGCAAGCAGCTGCACGCCACGTTCTTCTCGGAGCCCGTGGACCCCGAGCGGCTCGCGTCGATCGACGTATCGGCTCATCTGCCGGAGGAGTGCCGGCTCGGCGACCGGGTGCTGTATCTGTACGCGCCGAACGGCATCGGGCGCTCCAAACTCGCCGAAGCGCTCGCGAAACCGAGCCTGTTCAAGGGCGTCGTCGCCACCAGCCGTAACTGGAACACCGTCGTCAAGCTGGTGGAGCTGACCCGTGACTGATCCCACCGAGGCGGTCAACGCGGCCATGGAGGCGGAGTTCCGCCTCCTCGACCCGGCCGTGCGCTCCTCGCCCGAGCTGCTCGCCGAGCTGTTCCACCCGGACTACCAGGAGTTCGGCTCCTCGGGCCGGGTGTGGGACCGGGACTCGATCATCGCCGTCCTCACGGCGCGGGACGCGCCCGCGCCGCGGCCGATCACGACCTCACGGATGCAGGGCGTACAGCTCGCACCCGACGTGGTGCATCTGACCTTCGACACCGAGTCGGGTACTCACTGCGCCCACCGCAGTTCGCTGTGGCGGCTGACCGGCGGCAGGTGGCTGCTCTACTTCCACCAGGGCACGCGGTTCAGCGACGGCGGGGGTACAGGCTCCGACTGATGCGGACCGTGCGACCTCGTACGTATGCCGTCGCGTTTGTTCAAGACCTGGCCCCGCGCCCGTACCTAGCGTGCGGGTATGGACAAGGACACCGTGTACCCGCACCTGACCGAGTGCGCCGCCGAGGCGGCCCGTACCGCCCGCGGCGTCACCGCCGAGCAGCTGCCGGCCCCTTCCACCTGCAAGGAATGGGAGGTCCGGGAGCTCGTCAACCATCTGGTCCTGTACACCTCCCACGGCCTCGAGCACCGCGCTCTGCGCGAGCAGCTCCCCGAGGAGCTCACCGCCCGCGACTTCACGACCGACGCCGACTGGGCGTACCAGTACGCAGGCCAGCTGGACCGCGCCCTCGCCGCCTGGTCCGAACCGGCGGCGTGGGAGGGCGAGGTGGACCTCGGCTCCACGACGATGCCCGCTTCCGAGATCGCCTCGCTCATCGTCAAGGAGCTCGCGGTCCACGGCTGGGACCTGGCCCGCTCCACCGGGCAGGAGTTCAAGATCTCCGACGGGACGGGCGAGTTCGTCCTCGCCGTCGTCGAGAGGCACGCCGAGATCTACCGCCAGTACGACGGCTTCGCCGCTCCGCGGCCGGTCGCGGACGACGCCTCCGCTTTCGAGCGCGCCCTGGCGGCGAGCGGCCGCGTCGTAACGTGACGCGCCAGTGATCAGCCCGCTACCGCCACGCGCTCCTCGATCCGCGCCTCGTCGTACCGCTCAAGGAGCAGCCGGGCCAACTCCGGTGACGGGCCCAGGACATCGGCCAGCACGTCCGCGTCCCGGGCGCCTTCCGCGATGCGGTCCGGGAGGCGGCCCGGGGCGATGACGTACGGGGCCACCGCCACCCGCCGGACGCCCTCGGCACGCAGCTCGCGCACCGCGTCCTGCGTGCGCGGAAGGGATGCGGAGGCGAACGCAGGCCGCACGGCGCACCAACCGGTGTGCCGCAGCTCCCGTGCTGTATCAGCGATCACTGCGATCGCCTCCGGGTCTGTGGAGCCCGCCGAGGCCAGGACCAGGCCCGTCGAGCTCTTCTGGGACGGGTCGAGCCCGGCCTCGTACAGCCGCCGCTCAACCGCGGACAGCAGCAGCGGGGACGGGCCGAGGACCTCCGCCTGGTGGATGCGGAGCACCGGCGGGGCCTTGCGCAGTACGGCGGGGATGTCGGCCTTCGCATGGAAGGCGCGGGTCAGCAGCAGCGGAAGCGCGACCACATCCCGTACGCCGTCGGCCGCCAGCCGCTCCAGTACCCGTGGGACGGAGGGGGCGTTGAAGTCCAGGAAGCCGGTCTCCACCCGCAGTCCCGGCCGCACCGACCTGGCCCGCTCCACCAGGGCATGCACGGTCGCCGCATGCCGCGGGTCGCGGCTGCCGTGGGCGATGACGAGGAGGACCGGGCTGCGCATGGCGGACTCAGCTCCTCACGAGAAGACCGCGGCTGCGCAGCACCCACCGCTCCAGCGGACTGAAGATCAGCAGGTCGATGGCGATACCGACGATCAGGATCAGGATGATGGCGAGGAAGACTCCGGGCATGTCGGCGTTGTTGCGGCCGTTCTCCAGCAACTGGCCGAGGCCCAGGCCGAGATCGGGGGAGGACGCGATGATCTCCGCGGCCATCAGCGAGCGCCAGGAGAATGCCCAGCCCTGCTTCAGCCCCGCCAGATAGCCGGGCAGCGCGGCCGGCATCACGATGTGCCAGGTCCCGCGCAGGCCGGTCGCGCCGAGCGTACGGCCGGCCCGCAGGAACAGCGGCGGTACCTGGTCCACGCCGGAGACCAGGCCGTTCGCGATCGAGGGGACCGCGCCCAGCAGGATCACGGCGTACATCATCGAGTCGTTGAGGCCGAGCCAGATGACCGCGGGCGGCACCCAGGCCACGGACGGCAGCGACTGCAGACCCGACAGGATCGGCCCGATCGCCGCGCGTACGAACTTCACCCGGGCGACCAGCAGTCCCAGCGGGGTACCGATGGCGAGCGCCAGCAGAAAGCCGAGCAGGCCGCGCGAGACGCTCGTCCAGACGATCTCGAGGAGTGTGCCCTGGAGCCAGAGGCCGGACACGCTGTCCCACACGGCGGACGGCGCGGGCAGCTTGTAGTCCTCGGTGACCTTCGCCCAGACCAGCACCTGCCACACGACGATCACCAGGGCCACGGCGGTCAGCGGCGGCAGGACCTTCTTCAGCAGCACCTCGCGCACGGGGGTGCGGTTGACCTGCACCGCGTCGAGTGCGTCGAGGCCGGCTTCCAGTCCGGCGATATCGTCGGCCTTCGTGACGGCCTTCGCTTCAGTGCTGGCCATGACGGCGGATCTCCCCACGCAGTTCTTCGGTGATCTCGACGGACAGCTCCGCCACAGCGGCGTCCTCGATACGGCGCGGCTGGTCGATCTCCACCGTCCACTGGTGCGCGATCCGCCCCGGACGCGACGACAGCAGCACCACCCGCTCCGCCAGTCGCACCGCCTCACGCACGTTGTGCGTGACGAAGAGGACCGAGACGTTCGTCTCGCGCCAGATCCGGGTCAGCTCGTCGTGCAGTACGTCCCTGGTGATGGCGTCCAGCGCCGCGAACGGCTCGTCCATCAGCAGCAGTTGGCTGTCCTGTGCCAGCGCCCTCGCCAGCGCGACGCGCTGCCGCATACCGCCCGACAGCTCGTGCACCCGCTTGCCGTACGCACCCATCAGACGTACGAGCTCGAGCAGCCGCTCCGCCTCCGGGCGCCGCTCTGCCTTGGGCACGCCCCGCAGCCGCAGCGCCAGTTCGATGTTCTTGCCCGCGGTCAGCCACGGGAAGAGTGCGTGCTCCTGGAACATCAGGGCGGGCCGCCCGCCGGGGGTCGCGATGGACCCCGCGGACGGACGGTCGAGCCCCGCGACCAGATTGAGCAGCGTCGACTTTCCGCACCCGGAGGCCCCCAGGAGGGTGACGAACTCACCCGGAGCGACATCGAGGGTGATGTCGTCCAGGACGAGCTGCTGCCCGGACGGTCCGGCGAAGGACTTCGAGACATGCTCGAGACGGGCGGCGTACTCGACCGCCACACGGTCTTCGGCCTTGGCGAGTGCTGTGGCCATGATCGTCACCTCCTGGGAACTCATGGGGAACGAGGGTTACTTGACGCCGAGCGAGGCGTCGGCGACCTCGGGCTCGCTCTCGGCCTTCAGGACCTTGTTCAGCGGCCTCAGGTCGTAGATGCCTGCCAGATCCGGCTGCTTGAGCAGACCGGCCTTGACCGCGTGCCCGGCCTGCGCCCGCAGGGTCGCGGCCAGCGGGTCGTTG
The DNA here is from genome assembly GCF_003054555.1 of Streptomyces lunaelactis. Lineage (NCBI taxonomy): Bacteria > Bacillati > Actinomycetota > Actinomycetes > Kitasatosporales > Streptomycetaceae > Streptomyces > Streptomyces lunaelactis. The sequence continues at coordinate 6,797,980 of NZ_CP026304.1, forward strand.
GTGAACTGGATGGACGGCCACGCCGGGTCGATCACCTTGGGCGGCAGCGCCTTGCCGGTGAGCTCCTTGAGCTTGGCGTTCGCGGACGCCTTCGCCTTGTCCGGGTTGGCGTTGATCCACGCGTTGGTGTTCACCGAACCGCGCAGCACCGCCTCGACGACGTCCGGGTGCTCCTTGAGGAACTTCTGCGACACGATGATGTTCGTGATCACGAACTTCTTGTCGGGCCACAGCGTCGACTCGTCGAGGAGCACCTTGGCGCCCTCGCTGACCAGCTTGGACGCGGTGGGCTCCGGCACCCAGGCACCGTCGATGGCACCGGACTTGTAGGCGTCGGGAGCGACCTTGTTCTCCGTACGGACCACGGAGACGTCGCCCTTGCCGCTCTCGGCGTCGACCTTCCAGCCCTTTTCGGAGATCCAGTTGAGGAAGGCGACGTCCTGGGTGTTGCCGAGCTGCGGCGTGGCGATCTTCTTGCCCTTGAGGTCGTCCAGGGTCTTGATCTTCGCCGGGTTGACGACCAGCTTCACACCGCCGGACGCGGAGCCGCTGATGATCCGCAGGCTCTGGCCCTTGGACTTGGCGTAGCCATTGATGGCGGGGGAGGGGCCGATGAAGCCGATGTCGATGGAGCCCGCGTTCAGCGCCTCGATCTCGGAGGGGCCGGCGTTGAAGGTCGAGGCGGACAGCCTGGTGCCGCCCAGCTCCTTCTGGATGATGCCTTCCTGGTCGCCGACCAGGGCGGTGGCGTGCGTGAGGTTCGGGAAGTAACCGAGCTTCACGGTGTCGAGGCCGTCGACCTTCTCGCCCTTGGCGGCGGGAGCGACCTTGTCGTCCTTCGCGGCTTCCGAGCCGTAGCCGCAGGCGGTGAGCGCCACGGCGAGCAGCGGGAGTGCGGCGGCAGCGGCGAGGCTGCGCCGCAGGGTGGTACGGGTGGCAGGCACGGGAGGTGGTCCTCTCGGAGGCCCGGTTCTTACGTCACTTCGGACGCGGCCGGGAAGTGTCGGCAGGTCTTCGTCGGTGCGGGGTGCGGGGGGTGCGGGCGCGCAGGCGGTGCGCGTACGTCATCGCGCACATCGCGCCACCCCGCCCGTTCCCGCGCCGAGGGCGCCGCTGCCGACGCGGCCGCCCTCCTTCGCGAAGGTCGAGTAGAAGTCGCAGGCCATCAGAAGTCCCACCCCTCCTCGTCGTCGGCAGGCCGCACGGCTTCGGCGGTGGCGAAGGACTCGCCCGCCATGCCCGCCGCCAGCGTGGTGCCGTCCGCCGGGTCGATCAGCAGGAACGAGCCGGTACGGCGGGAGTCGGCGTACGAGTCGAGCGCGAGCGGCTCGGCGGTACGGACCTTCACGCGCCCGATGTCATTGGCGACCAGCTGCCCGGGGTCCGGGTGCTGGGAGAGGTCGTCGAGGGTGAGCCGCGACGGGATCTCCTTGACGATCGCCTTGACCGTACGGGTGGTGTGCTTCAGCAGCACCCGCTGGCCGACCGTGAGCGGCCGGTCCGCGACATGGCAGACCGTCGCGTCGATGTCCTGCGTGGTCGCGGGCGCGTCGCCGCTCGGCACGATCAGATCGCCGCGCGAGACGTCGATGTCGTCCTCCAGCAGGAGGGTGACGGACTGCGGGGTCCAGGCGATGTCCACGGCCTGTCCGAGCAGATCGATCCCGGCGATCTTCGACGTACGGCCCGAGGGCAGCACGGTCACCTGCTCGCCGACCCGGAAGGTGCCCGCGGCGATCTGGCCCGCGTAGCCCCGGTAGTCGGGGTACTCGGCCGTCTGCGGGCGGATCACGTACTGCACCGGCAGCCGGGCGTGGCAGCCGGTCAGGTCGTGGCTGACCGGGACCGTCTCCAGATGCTCCAGGACGGTCGGACCGCCGTACCAGTCCATGTTGGCGCTGGGCTCCACGACGTTGTCGCCCGCGAGCGCGGAGATCGGGATGGCGGTGATCTCCGGGACGCCGAGGGAGGCGGCGTACGCGGTGAACTCCTCGGCGATCGCGGCGAAGACAGGCTCGGCGTAGTCGACGAGGTCCATCTTGTTCACGGCGAGTACGACATGCGGGACGCGCAGCAGCGCGGCGACCGCGGCATGGCGGCGGGTCTGCTCGACCACGCCGTTGCGGGCGTCGACGAGCACGACCGCGAGCTCGGCGGTGGACGCGCCGGTCACCATGTTCCGGGTGTACTGCACATGCCCGGGGGTGTCGGCGAGGATGAACCGCCTGCGCGCGGTGGCGAAGTAGCGGTACGCGACATCGATGGTGATGCCCTGCTCACGCTCGGCCCGCAGACCGTCGGTGAGCAGCGCCAGGTCAGGGGTGTCCTGGCCGCGGCTCAGGGACGCGGCCTCGACGGCCTCCAGCTGGTCGGTGAGCACCGACTTGGAGTCGTGCAGCAACCGCCCGACCAGGGTCGACTTACCGTCGTCGACGGATCCGGCGGTGGCGAAGCGCAGCAGGGTGGTGGCCGAGAGCTGCTCGGCCAGCTGGGTGTCACGTGTGGTCATGGTTAGAAGTACCCCTCGCGCTTGCGGTCTTCCATCGCGGCCTCGGACATCTTGTCGTCGGCGCGGGTCGCGCCCCGCTCGGTGAGCCGGGACGCGGCGATCTCGGCGATCACGGCGTCCAGCGTGGTGGCGTCGGAGTCGACGGCACCGGTGCAGGACATGTCGCCGACGGTGCGGTAACGGATGAGACGCGTCTCGACGCTCTCGCTGTCCTTGGGCCCGCCCCACTCGCCGGCGGTCAGCCACATGCCGGAGCGCTTGAAGACCTCGCGCTCGTGCGCGAAGTAGATGTCGGGCAGCTCGATCTTCTCGCGGTCGATGTACTGCCAGACGTCCAGCTCGGTCCAGTTGGACAGCGGGAAGACCCGGACGTGCTCACCGGGCGCGTGGCGGCCGTTGTAGAGCTGCCACAGCTCGGGCCGCTGCCGGCGCGGGTCCCACTGCGAGAACTCGTCCCGCAGCGAGAACACCCGCTCCTTGGCGCGCGCCTTCTCCTCGTCCCGGCGGCCGCCGCCGAACACCGCGTCGAAGCGGTGCTGCTGGATGGCCTCGGTCAGCGGGACGGTCTGCAGCGGATTGCGGGTGCCGTCGGGGCGCTCGCGCAGCTTCCCGGCGTCGATGTACTCCTGCACGGAGGCGACATGCAGCCGCAGCCCGTGCTCCGCGACCGTGCGGTCGCGGTACTCGATGACCTCGGGGAAGTTGTGCCCCGTGTCGACGTGCAACAGCGTGAACGGCACCGGCGCGGGCGCGAACGCCTTGAGCGCCAGATGCAGCATGACGATCGAGTCCTTGCCGCCGGAGAAGAGGATCACCGGCCGCTCGAACTCTCCCGCGACCTCGCGGAAGATGTGCACCGCCTCGGACTCCAGAGCGTCCAGGTGCGACAGGGCATACGGGCTGGAGCCCTCGGAATTGTCCGCAGCCTCGTGAACAGTGGCGGCCGTCGTCATGCCAGACCCCTCTCGGTGAGCAGCGCGTGAAGCGCCGCCGCGGACTCCTGGACGGTCTGCCGGTGCGACTCGATCCGCAAATCGGGACTCGTGGGCTCCTCGTACGGGTCGTCGACGCCGGTCAGGCCGCTGATCTCGCCGGCCGCCTGCTTGGCGTACAGACCCTTCACATCGCGTACGGAGCACACCTCCACCGGAGTGGCGACATGCACCTCCAGATACGCGGTGCCCTCGCTCTGGTGGCGCTTGCGGACGGCCTCGCGGCTGTCCTCGTACGGGGCGATGACCGGCACCAGAGCCTTGATGCCGTTGGACGCCAGCAGCTCGGCGACGAAGCCGATCCGCTGGACGTTGGTGTGGCGGTCCTCGCGGCTGAAGCCGAGGCCCGCGGAGAGGAACTCGCGGATCTCGTCGCCGTCGAGCACCTCGGCCGGGTGGCCGTCGGCGCGCAGCCGGTCCGCCAGCTCGTAGGCGATGGTGGTCTTGCCCGCGCTCGGCAGACCGGTGAGCCAGATGGTGGCCCCAGTCACGTGCTTGTCTCCCTGGAATTCCTGAGTCGTCATCAGCCGTGCAGCCCGCATTCGGTCTTGCCCCGGCCTGCCCAGCGGCCGGCGCGTGCGTCCTCGCCCTCGAGCACCCGGCGGGTGCAGGGCGCGCAGCCCACGGAGGCGTAACCGTCCATCAGCAGCGGGTTGGTAAGAACGCCGTGCTCGGCGACGTAGGCGTCCACGTCCTCCTGCGTCCAGCGGGCGATCGGCGAGACCTTGACCTTCTGCCGCTTCTCGTCCCAGCCGACGACCGGGGTGTTCGCCCGGGTCGGGGACTCGTCGCGGCGCAGGCCCGTCGCCCATGCGTCGTACGAAGTCAGGCCCTCCTCGAGGGGCTTGACCTTGCGCAGCGCGCAGCACAGGTCGGGGTCGCGGTCGTGCAGCTTCGGGCCGTACTCGGCGTCCTGCTCGGCCACCGACTGGCGCGGCGTGAGCGTGATGACGTTGACGTCCATCACGGCCTCGACCGCGTCACGGGTCCCGATGGTCTCGGGGAAGTGGTAGCCGGTGTCGAGGAAGACGACGTCGACGCCGGGGAGGGCACGGGAGGCGAGATGGGCGACCACCGCGTCCTCCATGGAGGAGGTGACGCAGAAGCGCGCGCCGAAGGTGTCGGCCGCCCACGTCAGGATGTCCAGGGGCGAGGCCTCTTCGAGGTCCCGCCCCGCCTGCTCGGCGAGTGACCTGAGCTCGTCCTTGGTCTGAAGCACCGTCATATCTCGTTCCCTCCACCGTCGTGGCGCTGAACTCCCCGGGACAGCAGCCCGAGGAACTTCAACTGGAAGGCTCGATTGCAGGCTGCGCATTCCCAGGCGCCGTGGCCCTGCTCGTTGGGACGCAGGTCCTCGTCGCCGCAGTAGGGGCAGTAGAAGGGCGCGGCACGCTCACTCATGGCCCCTCCTTCGCTGCCGCTCGCTCACGCTCACGACAGTGCCTCCTCGGGCGCGCGGGTCGCCCAGGTCGCGAAGCGCTCGCCGTCCTCGCGCTCCGCCTGGAAACGCTTGAGCACCCGCTCCACGTAGTCCGGCAGCTCGGCCGAAGTGACCTTCAGGCCACGGACCTTGCGGCCGAAGCCCGCCTCCAGGCCCAGCGCGCCGCCCAGGTGTACCTGGAAGCCCTCGACCTGGTTGCCGTTGTCGTCGAGCATCAGCTGGCCCTTGAGACCGATGTCCGCCACCTGGATACGGGCGCAGGCGTTGGGGCAGCCGTTGATGTTGATGGTGATCGGGTCGTCGAACTCGGGGATGCGGCGCTCGAGTTCGTCGATGAGTGAGGCGCCGCGCGCCTTGGTCTCGACGATGGCCAGCTTGCAGAACTCGATACCGGTGCAGGCCATGGTGCCGCGCCGGAACGGCGAGGCGTTGACTCGCAGATCCAGCCCTTCGAGGCCGGCGACGAGGGACTCGACCTGCGATTCCTCGACGTCGAGCACGATCATCTTCTGCTCGGCGGTGGTACGCAGCCGGCCCGAGCCGTGCGCGTCCGCGACCTCGGCGATCTTCGTCAGGGTCGTGCCGTCCACGCGGCCGACGCGCGGGGCGAAGCCGACGTAGAAACGGCCGTCCTTCTGCCTGTGCACACCGAGGTGGTCGCGCCAGATCCCGGTCGGCTGCTTGGGGGCGGGGCCGTCTATCAGCTTCCGCTCGAGGTACTCGTCCTCGAGGATCTGCCGGAACTTCTCCGCGCCCCAGTCGGCGACCAGGAACTTCAGCCGGGCGCGGGTGCGCAGCCGGCGGTAGCCGTAGTCGCGGAAGATGCCGATGACGCCGCCGTACACGTCCGGCACCTCGTCGAGCGGCACCCAGGCGCCCAGCCGCACACCGAGCTTGGGGTTGGTGGAGAGCCCGCCGCCGACCCAGAGGTCGAAGCCGGGGCCGTGCTCGGGGTGGTTCACGCCCACAAAGGCGATGTCGTTGATCTCGTGCGCGACATCGAGCTGCGGAGAGCCGGAGACCGCGGACTTGAACTTGCGCGGCAGGTTGGAGAAGTCGGGGTTGCCGATGAAGCGGCGCTGGATCTCGTCGATGGCCCAGGAGCCGTCGATGATCTCGTTCTCGGCGATGCCCGCCACGGGTGAGCCGAGGATCACGCGGGGAGTGTCACCGCAGGCCTCGGTCGTCGACAGGCCGACCTCTTCCAGCCGGCGCCAGATCTCCGGGACGTCCTCGATCCGGATCCAGTGGTACTGGACGTTCTGCCGGTCGGTGAGGTCGGCGGTGCCGCGCGCGAACTCCTGCGAGATCTCGCCGATCACCCGCAGCTGCTGGGTGGTCAGCCGGCCGCCGTCGATACGGACGCGCAGCATGAAGTACTTGTCGTCCAGCTCCTCCGGCTCCAGGATCGCGGTCTTGCCGCCGTCGATGCCGGGCTTGCGCTGGGTGTACAGCCCCCACCAGCGCATACGGCCGCGCAGGTCGGCGCCGTCGATCGAGTCGAAGCCGCGGTGGGCGTAAATCGTCTCAATGCGTGTCCGCACGTTGAGACCGTCGTCGTCCCGCTTCGTCTGCTCATTGGCGTTGAGCGGCGTCATATGGCCCACGGCCCACTGGCCCTCGCCGCGGTGGCGTCCGGCCTTGCGGCGGGGCGTGGCGAGGGTGGGCTTTTCGGGGGTGGCGGCCATGGCGGTACGTCCTTCGAGACTGCAGGAGGGCGGCTCTGAGCTGCACACTCGCGCGAGGGCGCGGCAGTGCGCAGGGGCGGGACAGGAGGTGGGGAATGCTCGGCTGTGCTGGTCTTTCAGCGGACCGGACAGATGGCGCTGGACATGCGGCCGAGGTCGACGTGCCGCCGACTCACCAAGGCAATTCCAGCTCGAGACATGACGGAAGCGTGTCACGGCGATCCGACGGCAGTCCACCATCGTCCATCATGTGGACAACACTGTCCCGCATCGCGAGACGGTGTGTCACCGGTCACTCGGGCGCGGTCGGTCAGGGCCGGGCGTCGGCACCCGGCCAGGGGCCCGGCGCTGCCACTTCGGGCTCCTCCGTCACCTTGGTGTCGAAGAGCGTGAAGCCGCGCCGCAGGTAGTTGTCCATGGCGTGCGGGCCGTCCTTGGAGCAGGTGTGCAGCCAGACCCGCTTCGTCGGCGTCAGGCCCGGCCGGCGCTCCGCGAGGTCCCAGGCCCTGGCGACACCATAAGAGAGGAGATGGCCGCCGATCCGCCGTCCCCGGAAGGCGGGGATCAGTCCGAAGTAGACGATCTCGACCGAACCCTCGCCCTGCGCCTCCAGCTCCACATAGCCGGCCGGTGTCCCCTTCTCGTACGCCACCCAGGTCTCGGTGCCCGGCCTGGCGAGCATCTCCTCCCACTGCGCGTACGTCATGCCCAGCCGGTCGGTCCAGCGGATGTCACCGCCGACGGCCGTATACAGAAAGCGGCTGAACTCCGGCGAGGGCACCTCGGCCCGCACGATCCGCAGATCCCCTCCGGGTGCGGCGGCCGGGCGCAGATCGGCGGGCGAGGTCTGCTCCAGGGACCAGGTGGTCACAGTGATGCTCATGGGCGCCAGGGAACCACGAGGCCGGGGTCCGGCCCAAGCCGCGTCCGCCCGGAGCCCCGGCGTCACTCCTGGCGCGAGCGCGCGCTCACCACCGCCGGTGCCGTCGAATGCGGCAGCAGATCCGCCGGATCGTCCGGCCGGACCAGCTCCACCTCGATCTCCTCGACGATGCGGTAGGGGCGGTGCGCCAGGATCTGCGCGAGATGCCGCCGCAGCCGTGACATCTCCGCCCGTACCGTCACCGTCCGCGTCGGATCCTGGAAGATCTCCTGCGCCAGCTGTGCCGCGCTCCGCCCGTTCCGGTGCAGCACCAGCACGTACAGCAGCTCGGCGTGGCGCGGACTGAGCTCCTTCACCCAGCTGCCCGCCGTCCCCGAGACCGTGACCGAAGGGCGCCGCGGTCTGCTCAGATCCAGCACCACCCGCGCCGGCGCCGCCGGCTCGGAGCTCTCCTCCTCCACCCGCACCAGCCAGCCGCCGGGCAGCGGCTCGACGGTGCACATGCCCAGCGAGGGCAGCCAGAGCCGGCCGGCGTTGAGGGACTTCGGCAGCGGCAGCCGCCTGGTGGGCGGCATTCCGGTCACGGCGGCCTGCCAGCCGTTGTGGTCGACGGCCAGCGCCCGGCCCCGCAGCCGCCCGAGCAGCGGGGACGCCACACTGCGCAGCTGGTCCAGGTCCGCGAAGTGGCTGTTGCGCAGCTCGGCCTCCGCGAGCCGGGTGACCGAGGTGACCAGTGAGAGCGTCGCCGGATGCATGGTGGACAGCGGCCCGCTGATGTCGACGACGCCGATCAGCCGGCCGTCGCGCGGGTCGGTGACCGGAGCCCCGGCGCAGGTCCAGGTGTCGTGGCTGGAGACGAAGTGCTCGGCGGCGTGCACCTGGAGGGGCCGCCCGGTGACCAGGGGAGTGCCGACGCCGTTCGTGCCGACGAGCCCCTCGTGCCAGTCGGCGCCCAGGACGAAGCCGTGCGCGTCGCCCATGCGCAGTACCGCCGCCTTGCCCTCGCGCCACAGCAGCCGGCCCTCGGTGTCCGCGACGACCATGATGTGCTGCGCCGCCTCGGCGATCGAGACCAGACCGTCCCGCAGTACCGGCAGTACCTCACGTAACGGCGAGGCGAGCCTGCGGCGTTCGATCTCCTCCAGCGGCAGCAGCCCGGCCCTGTGGTCCCGGTCGGGATCCACTCCGCCGCGCAGCATCCGCTGCCACGACTCCTGGATGTCCGCTCTCGGGCGGACCCGTGAGCGGCGGCCGTTGAGCGTCGCGTCCCGCACGCCTTTCAGGAACCGGCTGGCCTCCGCGGTGTCCATGGCGGCGAGCCTGGCCATGTCGAGTGATGTGTTCTGCACTGGGGGCCTCCTGGGCAACGCCGGCGTCGGATTGCGGGGGGCTGGCTCAATCGTCCCCCTCTCTTCCGGCGCGCGCGGCGATACGGCGCACAAAACTGCAACCCGTTGCAACCCTCGCGAACGGGCGTGCGCATGGACGAAGGTGAGTACGCGGGGTGGTGCCGTGTCGGCGCAGCACCACCCCCGACAGTTGTCCCGGGTACCTCGGGCGCGGGCGTCAGACGACGGCACGCGCCCTTTCGACGACCGACGCCAGATCGAGCGTGTGCGGCAGCGTCCCGAAGGCCGTACCCCAGTCGCCGCCGAGCCGCGAGGCGCAGAACGCGTCGGCGACCTCCGGCGGCGCCCAGCGCACCAGCAGCGACCCCTGCAGCACCAGCGCCATGCGCTCGACGAGCCTGCGGGCCCGCGCCTCGATGCCGTTCAGATCTGCCAGTTCCGTCAGCAGGTCCTTGATCGCCCCGTCCAGCCGGTGATCGGCGCCGCGCGCCTTGCCGACCTCCTGGAGGAAGGCGTTCAGCGCCTGCGGCTCACGCTGGAGCGCCCGCAGTACATCCAGCGCCTGTACGTTGCCCGAGCCCTCCCAGATCGAGTTGAGCGGCGACTCGCGCAGCAGCCGGGGCAGCCCCGACTCCTCGACGTAGCCATTGCCGCCCAGGCACTCGAGGGCCTCCGCCACCGTCGGCGTACAGCGCTTGGTCACCCAGTACTTGGCGGCGGGCACCGCGAGGCGCAGGAATGCCCGCTCCTCGTCCGTATCTGCGTCGTACGCGGCGGCGAGCCGCAGCGCCAGCGTCGTCGCGGCCTCCGACTCCAGCGCCAGATCGGCCAGCACGTTGCGCATCAGCGGTTTGTCGATGAGCAGCCCGCCGAACGCGCTGCGGTACGCGGAGTGGTGGACCGCCTGCGCCACCGACTGCCGCATCAGCGCGGCCGACCCGATGACACAGTCGAGCCGGGTGGCCGCCACCATCTCGATGATGGTGCGCACCCCGCGCCCCTCCTCACCGACCCGGCGCGCCCACGTCCCCTCGAACTCGACCTCGCTCGACGCGTTGGACCTATTGCCCAGCTTGTCCTTGAGCCGCTGGATCCGGAACACGTTCCGGGTCCCGTCATCCAGCACCCGGGGCACCAGGAAACAGGTCAAACCCCCCGCCGCCTGCGCGAGTACCAGAAAACCGTCACACATAGGAGCGGAGCAGAACCACTTGTGACCGGTGAGCAGATACTCCCCGTCACCGGCCAGCGGCTCGGCTCTCGTCGTATTGGCCCGGACGTCGCTGCCGCCCTGCTTCTCGGTCATCCCCATCCCGAACAGGGACCCGGCCTTCAGCGCGGCGGGCCGCAGCCCCTGCTCGTAGACCTCCGAGGTCAGCCGCGGCTCCCACTCGGCCGCCAGCGCCGGGTCCGTACGCAGCGCGGGCACCGTCGCATGCGTCATCGACACCGGACAGCCGTGCCCGGCCTCCGCCTGCGTCCACACCAGGAACCCGGCCGCGCGCCGCACATGCCCGGCGGGCCGGCCCCAGGCGTTGGTCAGCCCGGCCGATACGGCCTTGCCCAGCAGCCGGTGCCAGGACGGATGGAAGTCGACCTCGTCGATCCGGTTCCCGTACCGGTCGTGGGTGCGCAGTTTCGGCGGGTTCTCATTGGCCTGCACGCCCCACTCCTGGGCCTGGGCGGAACCCGCGGCGCGGCCCAGCTCCGCGAGCTCCTCGCGTGCCCCGTCGAGGAGTTCCGGCGCGACATGCCGTTCCACGCCCTCCGTGAGGGCCCGGTCGGCGGTGAAGACGTCGTACCCCACCAGGGGCGGAGCCTGGTTGGTCACTGTGTGGGTGTTGGCTGCCATGCCGCTACGGTAAGGAGGTGCAGGCAGCAAATGAAACACCCGAGCGGCCGGCGGGCCGACTCCACCGGGCCAGAGTCCTCTACCGCAACGTTTCCAAGCGGAAGATGACGTGGCTGCTGCTCAAGGACACCGTCAACTCGTGCATCGAATACCGCATCCTCGGCCTCGCCGCCGAGGCGGCGTTCTTCACGTTGCTGTCCCTGCCGCCGCTGATGCTGGGCCTGATCGGTCTGCTCGGCTACATAGACGACTGGACCGACACCACCACGGTCGCCTCGATCGAGGAGAACATCCTCGGCGCGGTCGGCTCCGTCCTGTCCGACCGGGGCGTCAACGAGATCGCCAAGCCCCTCCTCGAGGACGTCACCCACGGTGGCCGGCCGGACATCATCTCCATCGGCTTCGCCATCGCGCTCTGGTCCGGCTCGCGGGCGGTCAATGTCTTCATCGACACGATCACCGTGATGTACGGCCTCGACGGCCAGCGCGGCATCGTCGCCACCCGGCTGCTCGCCTTCCTGCTCTACATCGTGGCGCTGCTGATCGGCGCGGTGGTGCTGCCGCTGGCAGTGGTGGGCCCTGACCGGGTGGTGGAGTTCATCCCGTGGAGCACGGAAGTGGTCAGTGTTCTGTACTGGCCGGTGGTCAGTCTGCTCTCCATCGTCTTCCTGACGACGCTCTACCACGTGTCCGTCCCGGTGCGATCCCCGTGGATCGAGGACGTGCCCGGCGCGCTGGTGGCGCTCGGAATGGGGGTGCTGGGCAGCTTCCTGCTCCGTATCTACCTCACGAGCACGGTGGAGGGCCCGACGATCTACGGCTCGCTCGCCGCCCCCATCGCCGTCCTGCTGTGGATCGGCCTCACCGCCTTCGCGGTCCTGGTGGGCGCGGCGGTCAATGCCGCGATCGACCGCGTCTGGCCGTCGGTGGCCACGGCAGCGGCCCGCGCGGCCAACGAGCGCCTGCGCGCCGTCAACACCGCGGAGCTCCTGGCCAGGGCGGAGGCGGCCAGGGTCTACGGGGAGGGCGAGAGCGAGGACGAGGAGGACGACGACGCGGACATGCCCTCGGAGTTCCCGGAGCGGTGGTCGCGCTTCCTGCCGCCGGACGATGTGAAGTCCCGGCTGCACACGGGGCGGGAGAGCCGCGACAAGGAGAGGCCCTAAGCGGCCCCGGGGAAGTCCGGGCGGCGTCGCGGGCCGATGGCTGTCGCCTGGCTGCGTTGTCGTCAGTCGCCGACGCTCCGCGTGGACTCCTTCCTCCGCCTTGCCAGACTCGGCCCTCGACCCGCTCCTTCACCCACCCGGACTTCCCCGACACCGCTTAGCGCCCGTAGCCTCGATGGTGTGCGCTTCGCGCCCGGGCCCGCGTCGAAGCGGGCGGCACCGTCGCCGGCGGCCCGGGGCGTCACAGTTTCGTAAGCCGGCCCGCCCGGTGTTCCGTGCTGCGCACGAGGACACTGGAGGTATGCACAACATCCTGGTCGTCGACGACGATCCGACCGTGGCCGAGGTCGTCACCGGCTATCTGGAGCGCGCCGGCTTCACGGTGGACCGGGCCGCCGACGGACCGGAGGCGCTCCGGCTCGCCGCCGGACGGCGGCCGGATCTGGTCGTCCTCGATCTGATGCTGCCGGGCATGGACGGCCTGGAGGTGTGCCGCAGGCTCCGGGGCGGTGCGCTCGCCCCCGTACCCGTGATCATGCTGACCGCGCGCGGCGACGAGGACGACCGCATCCTCGGTCTCGAGGTAGGCGCGGACGACTATGTGACCAAGCCGTTCAGCCCGCGCGAGCTGGTGCTGCGGGTCGAGTCCGTACTGCGCCGGGGCGGCGCGGCGGGCGAGCGTCGGGCGGGTCCCGGGCTCGCGGCTGCGGGCATCGCCCTGGATCCGGCCGCCCGCCGGGCCACCAAGGACGGCCGCGAACTCGGTCTGACCCTACGGGAGTTCGACCTGCTCGCACATCTGATGCGGCATCCGGGGGAGGCCATCGGCCGGGAGCGGCTGATGCAGGACGTATGGGGCTGGGAGTTCGGTGATCTGTCCACCGTGACGGTCCATGTGCGGCGGCTGCGAGGCAAGATCGAGGACGATCCGGCGAGGCCGCGGCTGATCCAGACGGTGTGGGGCGTGGGCTACCGCTTCGACGTGCCCCAGGAACAGGAGCGGGAACAGGAGCGGGAACAGGAGCGGGAACAGGAACACGTACCGGGCAACGGGGACGTACCGCGGGAAGGGGTCTGATCGCTGTGCGTGACATGCTCCTCATCGCCCTCTTCGCCTTCTTGGGGGCCGCGGCAGCCGGTCTCGTCGGAGCCGTGGCGCTGCGCCTGCTGCGCCATCGGTCCGTCGCCGTCTCCCTGACGGTCGTCGCCGCCGTCGCCGTCACCGCGATGCTCGCCGGGACACTCGCGGTCGCCCAGGCGATGTTCCTGTCCCGGCACGACCTGACCGTCGTCACCACGGTCGTCGCGATGGCGGCGGTCGTCTCGCTCGCCACCGCGCTGCTGCTCGGCCGCTGGGTCGTCGCCCGCAGCCGTGAACTGGCCCTGGCGGCACGCTCGTTCGGCGACGGCGGCTCCTTCGCCGCGCCCGACGGTGAATCCACCGCCGAACTGGCAGCACTCAGCCGGGAACTCGCCGCCACCAGTGAGCGGCTGGCCGCGTCGCGGGAGCGTGAACGCGCCCTGGAGACCTCCCGCCGCGAGCTCGTCGCCTGGATCTCCCACGATCTGCGCACCCCGCTGGCCGGGCTGCGCGCGATGTCCGAAGCCCTGGAGGACGGCGTCGTCCAGGACCCGGAGCGCTACTTCCGGCTGATCCGTACCGAGGTCGACCGCCTCAACTCCATGGTCGGCGACCTCTTCGAGCTCTCCCGTATCCACGCCGGCGCGCTGGCGCTCACCCCCACCCGGATGTCGGTGTACGACCTGGTCGGCGAGGCGCTCGCCGGGGCCGACCCGCTCGCCCGCGAGCAGGGCGTACGCCTGGTCGGCGACGGTGTCGAGGCGGTCCCGGTCGAGGTGGACGGCAAGGAGATGACCCGTGTCCTGGCGAACCTCCTGGTCAACGCGATCCGCCGGACTCCCGCCGACGGCACGGTCGCCGTCGCCGCGGAACGGCGCGAGGAGTGGGTGGTCCTGTCCGTCACCGACGGCTGCGGCGGCATCCCGGAGGAAGACCTTCCGCGTGTCTTCGACACCGGCTGGCGCGGCACCCCTGCCCGTACGCCCCCGGCGGGCGCCGGCCTTGGCCTCGCGATCGTCCGCGGCATCGTCGAGGCCCACGCGGGCCATGCGGGCGTGCGCAATGTGACGGGTGGCTGCCGCTTCGAGGTGACACTGCCCGCGGCGGCTCCCGCTCCCGGCAGTTGATACCGCGCCGGTCGGAGTCGGTCGACCGGACTTCCGGCTGAGCGTTCGTATCGGACCGTATGAGGCATGCCAGAACCCGCCGGGCAGCAGGCCCGGCGGGTTCTGGTGATGCGGACGCGGTACGTCAGTTCGCGGCGGAGACTGCCCGCGAGGCCGTGCTGCTTCCCGCGGCCGCCCGGTCCGCGCTCGGCACCAGGAGCCGCTCCGCGAGATGACCGAAGATCAGCCCGAAGAAGGTCCAGAGAGTGACGTGGATGGCGAGCGTGGCCAGCCGGAAGTCCCAGACCACCGTGGCCGGGAACCCCTTGGGTACCTCGTTGAACGAGGGCAGGAAGGCGAAGGCGAGCCCGACCGCCACGACGAAGGCGGCCGAGGCGGCGACCGTCGCGTTCCAGTTGCCCAGCCGGGGAGCCAGCCGCCTGCCGAGGATCACCGCGGCGATCGTGAGCAGGACGCTGAGCACGATCATCAGGAAGTAGAGCGCTGTGCGTTGGCCGATCGTGTCGGGGTCACCCACGGCCGGCGGGTTCGGCGGGTACTTGAGGAACGGCACGACGTACACGGTCAGCAGCGCGCCGAGGGAGACCAGCGCGGCCGTGGCGCGCGGGCCGAAGCTGCCGATGCGGCCGAGCGCCACAGCGAAGGCGAGGGCGGCGATGCCGCCGATCGCGACGCCGAAGACCAGCACACCGGTGGCGAGGCCGGACGTCGACTGCATGGTGCGGCTGACGAGTTCTTCGCCGCCGTGGTCATGGCTGTGGCTGTGTGCCTCTTCGAACGCGATGGCGGAGTCCACCGGGGACTCGCCGAGCAGGTAGGCGACGACGAGGGCGAAGACGCCCGCCGCCAGACCGGCGAGCATGCCGCGAACGAGCAGGGCTCTGACAGAGATGGAGTTCATGAGTGAGGTGTCCCCTGGGTTCTCAGTGGCAGGGGAAACCGAGCAGATGGCGTCCGTCGTGGACCCATTCGTGCACGTTCTCACCGGAGATGAGCGAGGTGGCGCCCTGCTCGGCGCCGACGAAGTAGAGCAGGACGAGCATCAGTACGCCGAAGAAGAGCGCCCACGGGGCGATCGCCTTCAGCGAGATGGGGGTGATGGCCGGCGCGGCGGTGGCGGGCGCAGCAGACTGTGCCATGGCAGAACCTCCTGGGGGAACACGCGTCCCGATCGTGGTGCCTGAGACGAAGGTGCTGGGTCTGACTTCCCGCACAGGAACGGGTTCACAGTGGCGCGACCGTGCCGGATTCTCACCGGGCTTCCGTCACACCGTCGTCATGTCCACGAGACCGTACCGCTTGGTGGCCTGCGACGCTATGGCGCACGGGCGCACGGGGGGCGCCCCAACGCCCGTGATCTGCTTGGCGCGTGGGCCGCCGAGCGAGAGGAGCGCACGGAATGACTGTACGGGTGATCTTGGTCTCACCTGCGATGAGTGCCGCGCTGCGCGAGGCGCGCTTCGGGAGCGACGGACCGCTGGACGCTGCCGGAGCCCGCAGCGCCCGGGCGGCGGCCGGTGCGCTGCCGCCCGCCGACCGGCGGCTGAGCGGCCCGTCGGCCCGCTGCCGAGAGACGGCCGAGGCGCTGGAACTGCGGGTGGAGGACGAACCGGCGCCCGGCGACTGGGACATGGGCGTCTGGCGCGGGCGCACCCTGGAGGAGGTGAGCGTCAGCGAGCCCGAGGCGGTGTCGGCCTGGCTGACGGATCCGTCGGCCGCCCCGCACGGCGGCGAGTCCCTGCTGGCGCTGTGCGCCCGGATCGGCGGGTGGCTCGCATCCCTGCCGGGCGACAGCGGGCGGGTGCTCGCGGTGACCGAACCGGCGGTGGCACGTGCGGCGATCGTGCATGCGCTGGCGCTGCCGGCGGAGGCGTTCTGGCGCCTCGACATCGCGCCGCTGACCCTGACCGAACTCAGCGGCCGGGCGGGTCGCTGGAACCTGCGCTGCGGACGCCCGTTGACTCCGTCGCCCGAAGGGCTCACCCCGAGCCCGTCCGGCGATTGAAGGCGATTCAAGGCGATGGAAGGCGATTGAATACGGGCGGGCAGCAGGTCAGGCTTCTTGTTGGCCGCCCGGCAGCGGCTGCTCCGTCCAGATGACCTTGCCGTCCGCGGTGTAGCGGGTGCCCCAGCGCTCCGCGAACTGGGCGACGAGGAACAGTCCCCGGCCCCCCTCGTCCGTGATCGCCGCCTGTCTCAGATGGGGCGAGGTGCTGCTGTGGTCGGAGACCTCGCAGATCAGGCTGCGGTCACGGATCAGCCGTACCCGGATCGGGCCGCCGGCGTACCGGATCGCATTGGTGACCAGCTCGCTGAGGATCAGCTCGGTGGTGAAGGCTTCCTCGGCCAGGCCCCACTCGTTCAGCTTGCCGGTCACCGTGGCCCGTACGCGCGACACCGCCGAGGGCTCCGACGGGACCTCCCAGTCGGCCACCCGGGCGCTGTCCAGTACGCGCGTACGCCCCACGAGCAGCGCGATGTCGTCGGCGGGGTTCTGGGGCAGCAGTGCCCGCAGTGCCGCCTCGCAGGTCTCCTCCGGTGTCCTGGCGGGGTGGTCGGCCAGGGTGCTGCGCAGCAGCGCGAGGCCCTCGTCGATGTCCCGGTGCCGGTCCTCCACGAGCCCGTCGGTGTACAGCACCAGCCGGGTGTCCTTCGGCAGCACGATGTCCAGCGTCTCGAAGGGCAGGCCGCCGAGCCCGAGCGGCGGGCCGCCCGGCACATCGGCGAATTCCGCGCTGCCGTCCGGCCGCAGCAGCAGGGGCTGCAGATGGCCCGCCCGCGCCATCGTGCAGTGGCCCGAGACCGGATCGTAGATGGCGTACAGGCAGGTGGCTCCGGTGACGCCCGCTTCGGCTTCGTCGACGGCCTCGTCCTGGTCGATACGGGCGACCAGCTCGTCCAGATGCCACAGCAGCTCGTCCGGCGGCAGGTCCAGCGCGGAGAAGTTGTGGACCGCCGTGCGGAGCCTGCCCATGGTGGCCGCGGCATGCAGTCCGTGACCGACGACATCGCCCACCACGAGCGCCACCCGGGAGCCGGGCAGCGGGATGATGTCGAACCAGTCGCCGCCGACACCGCCGAGCCCGCCGAGGCCCGCCTGCGCGGGCAGATACCGGTAGGCGGCGTCGATGGCGTTCTGCTCGGGCAGGCCGCGCGGCAGCAGGCTGCGCTGCAGGGTCACCGCCATGGTGTGCTCGCGGGTGTAGCGCCGTGCGTTGTCGACGCTCACGGCCGCGCGGGCGACCAGCTCCTCGGCGACGGACAGGTCCTCTTCCTCGAACGGCTCTGGCTTCTCCGAGCGCCAGAACATCGCCACGCCGAGAATCACGCCGCGGGCGCGCAGCGGAACCGCGATCATCGAGTGGAGTCCGTACTCGTCGACGAGCTTCCCGGCCCGCTCCGGATGCTGCTCCTGCCACCCCGAGAAGTCGGCCAGATCCGACTCCAGGACCGCCTCTCCCGAGCCCAGGCCGTTACCCAGCGGTGTGGACGGAACGAAGTGGATCAGCTCGCCGAGCGGATAGAGCGCGGTGTCCTGGCGCAGACCGCTGAAGGCCGTACGGCGCATCTCCGTGCCCGCGCCCGTCACGCTCGGCTCCTCGCCGCGCAGCACGGCCTCCACCAGGTCGACGGTGGCGTAGTCGGCGAAGCGGGCCACTGCGAACTGCGTCAGCTCCTCGCAGGTGCGGACCACGTCGAGGGTGGTGCCGATCTCCGTACCGGCGTCGTACAGCAGCTTCAGGCGCCCCCGCGCCACATCGGCCCTGCCGGTGAGCGCCTGCAGCTCGGTGGTGTCGCGCAGCGTCGCCACACTGCCGGGCGGCCCGCCGTCCTGGTCCGTCGGCCGCTGGTTGACGGCCAGCAGCCGTTCCCCGACCAGGTACACCTCGTCGTTGGCTATCCGCCCCGAGTCCAGCAGCCGGGCGGTCACCGGATCCAGGCCGAGCTCGGTGACCGGGACCCCTTCCACGTCGGGGGGCAGATCGAGCAGCCGGCGCGCCTCGTCGTTGGCGAGCAGCAGCCGGCCCTCGCCGCCGACGATGATCACCCCTTCGCGTACGGCGTGCAGCACCGCGTCGTGGTGCTCGTACATGCGTGTCATCTCGCCGGGGCCCAGGCCGTGCGTCTGGCGGCGCAGCCGTCGGGTCACCAGCGCCGTACCGCCCGTGGTGAGCAGCAGCACCGCGGCGGAGGCGCCGAACAGGAGCGGGAACTGGTCCTCGACCACACCGCTGACGTGCTCGATGGTGATCCCCGCGGAGACCAGCCCGACGACCTTGCCCTTACTGTCCGTGACGGGCACGGTTGCCTGCACCAGGGGCCCGATGGTCCCGATGATCTTCTCGGTGACGATGCCGCCGGCCAGCGCGGGTTTCAGATTGCCGACGAACTGCTTGCCGATCCGGTCGGGCAGGGGGTGCGTGTAGCGGATTCCGTCCGTGTTCAGTACGACGATGAAGTCGACGCCGGACCGCACACGGGCCTTCTCGGCCAGCGGCTGGAGCACCACGGTGGGGTTGGGACTCTTGAGGGCTGCCTCGATGCCCGGCGAAGCGGCGAACGTCTCGGCCACGGCGATGGACCGGTTGAGGGCTTCACGCTCACTGTCGGCGCGTGACTGCAGCACGAGCGCCACCACGGCGATGGCGACCAGCAGCACCACGATCGCCACCTGCAGGAGAAAGACCTGACCAGCGACAGTTCGCATGCGCAGAACCGAACGCGGGCGGCCGTAGCGTCCGGCCATGTGCTATTTCTACACCTCCCGCATGCGCCGGGCGATCTGCATACCTTAGGTCCTCGGCGTCACAGACGCGACTGAATCCCCTTCTTCGCCCGTGCGAAGAAGGGGATTCAGCGGGGTTCTCAGGCCCGGCTCAGCACCTGCGTCATGACCTCGTGGAGCGCCGCCACCGGATCGGGAACCGCGCCCGGCGACCGCCAGGCGACGAAGCCGTCCGGCCGCACCAGCAGCGCGCCGTCGGCCGTGGTGCCGTGCAGCTCGGCCCAGTCGCCGTCCTTCTCGGGAGCCAGATCGGCGTCCGGGCCCTCACCGATCGCGTACGCGTCCAGCCGTACGGCCAGCAGCTCGGCGACCTTCTGGCCCGCTGCGCGCCACGGTGTGCCCGAGGCGCTGAGCAGGACGAAGGACCGCTCGTACAGATCCAGCGTGGACAGGCGCTCACCGGATTCGACGAGCCACATGTGCGGGGCCCGGGTGCCCGGGTCGCCGCCCAGTTGCATCCGCTCGGGCACGACGGGACGCTCCGGGTCGGCACCCAGGACGGCGCCGCGGGGATAGCTGTAGCCCATGGCCACCGTGAGCATCCCGCCCTGTCGGCCCCCGCCCGGGGTAACGGCCGGCGAGTAGCCGGGGTGGCTGTGCTCCGCCGAGCGGGACGAGGCTCGCTCGCTCGTCGCCCGCGCCACCGGCTGCCGCTCCGATTCGTAACTCTCCAGCAGCCCGGGACCCGCCGCGCCCTCCAGCACCGCCGCGAGCTTCCAGGCGAGGTTGTGGGCGTCCTGGATACCGGTGTTGGAGCCGAACGCCCCGGTGGGGGACATCTCGTGGGCCGAGTCCCCGGCGAGGAAGACCCGGCCCTGGGAGTACCGCTCCGCGACCCGTTCCGCGGCGTGCCAGGGCGCCTTGCCGGTGATCTCAACATCCAGGCCGGGCGCGCCGATTGCCGTGCGGATGTGCTCGGCGCAGCGCTCGTCCGTGAAGTCCTCGAGCGTCTCGCCCCGGTCGGGGTGCCAGGGCGCGTGGAAGACCCACTGCTCCTCGTTGTCCACCGGCAACAGGGCTCCGTCCGCCTCGGGGTTGGTCAGATAGCAGACGATGAAGCGCCTCTCTCCCAGCACATCGGCGAGCTGCCGGGAGCGGAAGGTGATGCTCACGTTGTGGAACAGGTCGCCGTTGCCGCTCTGGCCGATGTGCAGCTGTTCCCTGACAGGGCTGCGAGGCCCGTCGGCCGCGACGAGATAGTCCGCCCGTACGGTGCTGTGCTCCCCGGTGTCCCGGTTCTTCACGACCGCGGTGACTCCTGTCGCGTCCTGGTCGAAGGAGAGCAGCTCCGTGGAGAACCGGAGGTCGCCGCCCTGGTCGCGGGCGCAGGACAGCAGCACGGGCTCGAGGTCGTTCTGACTGCACAGGCACCAGCCGGTCGGGCTGAAGCGCGCGAGCGCGCCACCGGGGTCGATCTCCTTGAACAGCCACTCCTGGTCGTCGCCGGTCAGCGACCGCGCCTGGAGGATTCCGTGGTTCTCCGCGAGGACCGATGCGGCCTCCCGGACCTCCGGCTCAATGCCCGCCGACCGCAACAGCTCCATCGTCCGTACGTTGTTCCCGCGCCCGCGCGGGTGCTTCGAGGTGCCCGCGTGCTTTTCGACCAGCAGATGCCTGACGCCGTGGCGGCCCAGGAACAGTGATGTGGAGAGTCCCACCAGGGACCCGCCCACGATGAGGACCGGTACGCGTTCGTCGACCTTCTCGTCCATGAGGTGCTCCAGCTCCTGCCGCCCTAGGGGATGGAACTTCCATGCCCTGTGGGGGAGCCGTTCGCTCGCGCATTCACCCGCATGGTTCTCACCTCTCGCGCCACTCGTGGTACCGGACCACGATCGGTTCCGGGAGCGCCACCCGTGACTTGAGTGGCCGACCGTCCGATCCGCAGGGTGGCTGACCCGGGCGGATTCCACCGACGACTGACGAGGGCCACGCGAAGTGGCAGTCGCGCTGTCGTGAAGGAGTGTGAGAGATGACCACCCTGTCGGAACGCATATCGCAGTCCGCCTTCGACGGCTCCAGGCTTCGAGTCGTGCTGCTGCTGGACCTCCACGACGGCGCCCAGAAGCAGTTCCTCGAGGCGTACGAGCACCTCCGCAACCAAGTGGCATCGGTGCCGGGTCACATCAGCGACCAGCTGTGCCAGTCGATAGAGAACCCCTCGCAGTGGCTCATCACCAGCGAATGGGAGAGCGCACCGCCCTTCCTGGCCTGGGTGAACAGCGAGGAGCACGTCGAGACCGTCCAGCCGCTGCACAGCTGCGTACGCGACACGCGGTCGCTGCGGTTCAGCGTCCTGCGGGAGACCGGACAGCCCGCCGTCGCACCCGAGCCGCACAAGGGTCTCCAGGCGGCGCCCCGGGTCGGGGACGGAGTGGTACGCCACGCCCTCACCTTCACGGTCAAGCCGGGCAGTGAGAAGAAGGTCGCGAAGATCCTGGCCGGGTACACCTCCCCGGCGGCCCACGTCGACGAGCACACCCGGCTGCGCCGCACCTCGCTCTTCATGCACGGCAACCGCGTCGTACGGGCCATCGAGGTGCATGGCGACCTGCTCGCGGCCCTGCGGCACGTGTCCCAGCAGCCCGAGGTCAGGGCCGTCGAGGAAGCCATCAACCCGTACCTGGAGCAGGACCGGGACCTCAACGACCCCAACTCCGCGCGGGTTTTCTTCACCCGGGCCGCACTCCCCGCGGTGCACCACGTGGCGGCCGACGGGCAGAACCCCGCCGATGTCAACCGGCACGCGCTCTTCTACCAGGCCAAGGACGGCTGCGGGATGGCCCTCGCCCGGCTGCTCGCAGGTCAGGACGAGGCGGCGGCCGACAGCCCCAGCAGCCCCATCGTGAGCAGCACGATCTTCCAGCGCGACGACATCGTCGTCCGGCTCATCGATCTGACCGGCCCGCTCGACGCGCGACCTGCCCTGTCGTTCGGTGTCGAAGGCCCCCACAAGGCGGCCACGCTCACCCGGCTGCTCGCCGACGGCAAGGACGGCGTGCCGGTCAGCGACGAGGAGATCTCCGGCGTCCTCGCCCGCTCCGACATGCACCTCATCACCGACCGCTCCGCGGCGCCGGAATCCTGACCGAGCGTCCGGCCCCTCGCGGCCGCACGGCCAAGCCCTCGGGGGCATCGCACCTGGAGGAACCACTCATGACCACGCACCGCCCACGCATCGTGGATCTCAGCGAGACCCAGCCCAACCGCAGGCGCGGAGGCGACCTGCGCGCCCTGCTCACCCCGACCGCGGTGGGTGCCACCAGCGGTTTCATGGGCCTGGCGATCGTCCAGCCCGGCGAACGCATCGGTGAGCACTACCACCCGTACTCCGAGGAGTTCGTGTACGTCGTGAGCGGCCTCCTCGAGGTCGATCTGGACGGTGAGACGCACGCGATGCGGCCCGACCAGGGGCTCCTGATCCCGCTGAACATGCGCCACCGGTTCCGTAACGTCGGAAAAGTGGAGGCTCGCATGGTCTTCCACCTCGGCCCGCTCGCCCCGCGCCCGGAGCTCGGGCATGTCGACACCGAGGAGACCGAATCGGCCGAGCACTCCGCGAGCGCCAAGCAGGGCATGCCCCCGGAACGGACTGGGGCGGTTTCGTGAACCGGCGGGTGGCGGTCACCGGGGTCGGTATCGTCGCCCCCGGCGGAGTGGGCGCCACGGCGTTCTGGGACCTGCTCGCGAACGGCCGTACGGCGACGCGGGGCATCACGCTCTTCGACCCGACGGGCTTCCGCTCGCGCATCGCCGCCGAGATCGACTTCGACCCTGCCGAGCACGGTCTCGACCGGGACCAGGTCGCGCGCTCGGACCGGTACATCCAGTTCGCGCTGGTGGCAGCGCGGGAGGCGATGCGCGACTCCGGTCTCGACCCGGAGAAGCAGGACCCCTGGCGCATGGGCGTTTCGCTGGGCACCGCGGTCGGCGGCACCACGCGTCTCGAGCACGACTACGTCGCCGTCAGCGACAAGGGCTCGTACTGGGACGTGGACCACCACCCGGCCGAACCGCATCTGCACCGTGCGTTCTCGCCGAGTTCGCTGGCCTCCGCGGTCGCCGAACAGGTCGGTGCCCACGGCCCGGTGCAGACCGTCTCGACGGGCTGCACCTCGGGACTCGACGCCATCGGATACGCCTTCCACTCCATCGAGGAGGGCCGGGTCGACGTGTGCATAGCCGGCGCGTCGGACTCGCCCATCTCACCCATCACGGTGGCCTGCTTCGACGCGATCAAGGCGACGTCGCCGAACAACGACGACCCGGCCCACGCCTCCCGCCCGTTCGACGCCAACCGGGACGGGTTCGTCATGGGCGAGGGCGGCGCCGTCCTCGTCCTGGAGGAACTGGAACACGCCCGGGCCCGCGGCGCGCGGGTGTACTGCGAGATCGGGGGCTACGCCACCTTCGGCAACGCCTACCACATGACCGGGCTGACCCCCGATGGCCTGGAGATGGCCCGAGCCATCGACACGGCCCTCGACCACGCCCGTGTCCACAGCTCGCAGATCGACTACGTCAACGCGCACGGCTCGGGCACCAAACAGAACGACCGGCACGAGACGGCCGCGGTGAAGCGCTCGCTGGGCGACCACGCCTACAGGACGCCCATGAGCTCCATCAAATCCATGGTGGGCCACTCGCTGGGTGCTATCGGCGCCATCGAACTCGTGGCCTGCGTACTGGCCATGGCCCACCAGGTGGTGCCCCCGACGGCGAACTACGAGACCCCCGACCCCGAGTGCGACCTGGACTATGTGCCGCGCACCGCCCGCCCCCGGAAGCTCAGCAGTGTGCTCTCGGTCGGCAGCGGGTTCGGCGGATTCCAGTCCGCGGTCGTCATGACCCGACCAAGTGGGAGGACATGATGAGCTCCCGGCACGATCGGCAGACCGTCGTCACAGGCATAGGCGTCATCGCCCCCAACGGGGCCGGCACCGAAGCCTTCTGGAAGTCGACACAGGAGGGCATCAGCGTCCTCGACCGGGTCACCCGCGAAGGGTGTGAGCATCTGCCGCTCCGGGTCGCCGGCGAGGTGCGCGACTTCGACCCGACCTCGCTGATCGAGGAGCGCTATCTCGTCCAGACCGACCGGTTCACGCATTTCGCCATGGCGGCGGCGGACCTCGCCATGGAGGACGCCCGGCTCGGACACGCCGACTACGAGGGCTCGCCCTTCGCCGTGGGTGTGGTGACCGCCGCCGGTTCCGGCGGCGGCGAGTTCGGACAGCGCGAACTGCAGCGGCTGTGGGGACAGGGCTCCCGCTTCGTCGGCCCGTACCAGTCGATCGCCTGGTTCTACGCGGCGAGCACCGGCCAGATCTCCATCCGGGGCGGCTTCAAGGGACCGTGCGGCGTCGTGGCCAGCGACGAAGCAGGCGGACTTGACGCGCTCGCGCACGCCGCAAGCGTCATCCGCCGCGGCACCGACGCGGTCGTGGTCGGCTCGGCGGAAGCACCCCTGGCGCCCTACTCCGTCGTCTGCCAGCTCGGCTACGAGGATCTCAGCACCGGCGAGGAACCCGACCGAGCCTACCGGCCCTTCACCGCCGACGCCTGCGGCTTCGTCCCCGCCGAGGGCGGCGCGATGCTCGTGGTCGAGGAGGAGACGGCGGCCCGGCGGCGCGGCGCCAACATCCGGGCCTTCGTGTCCGGCCATGCCGCGACCTTCACCGGGCCCTCCCGGTGGGAGCAGTCCCGCGAGGGACTGGCCCAGGCGATCCGAGGCGCACTGGAGGAGGCCCACTGCGCGCCCGAGGAGATCGACGTGGTCTTCGCGGACGCGCTCGGCGTACCGGCGGCCGACCGCGCCGAGGCGCTGGCGATCGCCGACGTGCTCGGCGAACACGGCCGGCGGGTGCCGGTGACCGCACCCAAGACCGGTACCGGCAGGGCGTACTGCGGGGGGCCCGTGCTCGACACGGCGGCCGCGGTGCTGGCCATGGAACACGGCCTCGTACCGCCCACCCCGAACGTCTTCGACGTGTGCCACGACCTCAACGTCGTGACCGGGCGTGCCCGCCCCGCCGAGCTCCGTACGGCACTGGTGCTGAGCCGCGGACTCATGGGCTCGAACGCGGCGCTGGTGCTGCGGAGCGCCACCGAAACCCCCTCGTGAGAAGGAGAACCCACTCATGTCCGCTCTGACCTTCGAAGAACTGGCCGCGCTGATGAAGAAGGGCGCGGGCCTCACCGTCGATCCCGCCGACATGGCGAGCCGGCCCGACGCCGGCTTCGACGAGTTCGGCCTCGACTCGCTCGGCCTGCTCGGCATCGTAGGCGAGCTGGAGAACCGGCACGGCCGTCCCCTGCCCGCCGACGCGGACCGGTGCAAGACCCCGCAGGAGTTCCTCGACCTCGTCAACAACACCCTCATGACTGGAGCCTGAAGTGTCCGGACACACCGAGAACGAGATCACCGTCAACGCCCCGCTGGACCTCGTCTGGGACATGACCAACGACCTCGAGAGCTGGCCTCAGCTGTTCAGCGAGTACGCGTCGGTCGAAGTCCTCTCCCGGGAGGGCGACACGACGACGTTCCGTCTGACCATGCACCCCGACGAGAACGGCAAGGTCTGGAGCTGGGTCTCGGAGCGCACGACCGACCGCAAGGGCCTCACGGTGCAGGCCCGTCGCGTCGAGACCGGCCCCTTCCAGCGCATGGACATCCGCTGGGAGTACTCCAAGGTCCCCGGTGGCACCCGGATGCACTGGACGCAGGACTTCGCGATGAAGCCCGACGCCCCGGTCGACGACGCCTGGATGACCGACAACATCAACCGCAACTCCCGGGTCCAGCTGGGACTCATCCGGGACAAGATCGAGCAGCGTGACCGCGACGGCCGCAGCGCCGCGGTCCCGTCCAACTGAGTCCGGGCAAGGAAAGGGAGCACACCGATGCACCAAGCCCTGATCGTCGCCCGGATGGCGCCGGAGTCGGCCGCGGACATCGCCGAGCTGTTCGCCGCCTCCGACACCGGCGAACTGCCGCACCTGGTCGGCGTCACCCGGCGCAGACTCTTCCAGTTCGGCGATGTGTATCTGCATCTGATCGAGTCCGAGAAGCCGCCGGGACCCGAGATCGCGAAGGTGACGGAGCATCCGGCCTTCCGGGACATCAGCGACCGGCTCTCGGCCTTCGTCAGCCCGTACGACCCGGAGACCTGGCGGAGCCCGAAGGACGCGATGGCCCGCGAGTTCTACCGGTGGGACCGCGACGGCACCTCCTGAGAGAACCCCGTGGCGACAGACCATCGCCCCGGGTCCGGCTCTGAGCCGGACCCGGGGCGATGTTGTCGTATCCGGTCCGACTCACCCGGGCACGGCGCATTCGAAAGCGTGGAGATACGGGTTGACCGGCCGGATGTCACCGAGGACCAGACCCGACTGCGTGATTCTCTCCACGAGGCTCGCCTTGGAGTGCTTCGCGCCACCGACGTTGAGCAGCAGCAGCAGATCCATGGCCGTGGTGAACTTCATCGAAGCGGTGTCGTCGACGAGGTTCTCGATGACCACGACCCTGGCCCCCGGCCGCGCGGCCGCGACGATGTTCCGCAGAGTCCTGCGGGTGCTCTCGTCGTCCCACTCCAGGATGTTCTTGATGATGTAGAGATCGGCGTCGACCGGGATGTCCTCGCGGCAGTCCCCGGGCACGATGCGCACCCTCTGGGCCAGCGCGCCTCCGGTACGCAGCCGGGGGTCCGCCTTCGCCACCACGTCGGGCAGATCGAGCAGGGTGCCCCGCACGGCCGGGTGCTTCTCCAGCAGACTAGCCAGCACATGCCCCTGGCCGCCGCCGATGTCCGCGACCACCGAGACCCCGGTGAGGTCGAGGAGCCCGGCGACATCCAGCGCCGACTGCATGCTGGATGTGGTCATGGCCCGGTTGAAGACATGGGCCGACTCGTGCGCGTCCTGGTGCAGGTAGTCGAAGAACCCCTTGCCGTACATCTCGTGGAAGACGCTCGCGCCGGACCGCACCGCCTCGTCGAGGCGCGGCCAGGCGTCCCAGGTCCACGGCTCCGTGCACCACAGGGCGATGTACCGCAGGCTGTTCGGATCGTCCTCGCGCAGCATCCGGGACATGTCCGTGTGGGCGAACGTCCCGTTCTCGGTCTCGACGAAGATGCCGTAGCAGGACAGGGCGCGCAGCAGCCGGCGCAGCGGCTGCGGCTCGGAGTTCACCGCGGCTGCGAGCTCCTCGGCAGTGGCCGGCGTGTCACCGAGCGCGTCGGCCACGCCCAGCCGGGCCGCCGCACGTACCGCAGCCGCGCAGGCCGCCCCGAAGACGAGCTCCCGCAGACGCATGGCCGGCTGCGGAGTGGCCGCAGGGGCGGACGCGACGGTGGAGGTGGGACTTACGGTCGCCATACCGCCTCGATTCTCCTGGTGAAGGGGACCACCGGTCAGCACATCCCTGCGGGTTCGGAAGCCAGGCACCTGTTGCGGAGGAATGTGTTGCCCGTTCCGCTGCCCCGGTTGGCCAGGTCGGCCGGCTTGTTGCCCTGTACGCGGTTGTCCCTGACGACGTTGTCGGTGTTGGAGGCGCCCACGAAGCTCTGGAAGAGCACGATTCCGCCCGACAGCGGCGAGGCGCCGACGTTGTCCGCGATCCTGTTGGAGCGGACGACGGTGGCCTCGGAACCGGTGAGGACGATGCCGGAGCCCTGGAGGAACGGGAGACGGGGGTTGCCCGGGCAGAACTTGTTGTTCTTGTAGATGTCGTTGTTGCGGATGGTCATCGCCCCGGCCGCGGGCTTCGACTCGTCGCCCACGACGAACACGCCGGCACAGTTCGCCGTCATGTCGTTGCCGCGGACGGTGAGGTTTCTGACCCGCCTGAGCGTGACTCCGATCCGGTTCCCCGACAGCCGGTTGCCCGCGATCACAGCCCCCCGGGTGTCGGTCGCTCCGCCTTCCCGGTCGACCGTGTTCGCGATGAAGATGCCGGCATCGCCGTTGTCCCGGGCGGTGTTGTTACGGAACACCCCACGGGTGGATCGCTCCTGGGCGATGCCCCAGGTGCCGTTCTTCTCGGCCGTCACCTGCTGGACGCTGAGCCGGTCGGTACGGGAGGCCCAGATGGCGTTCTTCTTGAAGCCCGAGAGGGTCAGCGAACGGATGCTGACGCCGGCGACGTCCGTGGTGGCCGTCCCCAGCACACAGATGCCGTTGCCGGCCGCCGCGCAGGCGTTCGCCGCCCGCGTGGCCGCCGGCGCCGGCACGATCACCGTCCTCGGACCCCACCCGCGCAGGGTCAGGCCCGGTTTGGTGACAAGGACGCTCTCTCGGTAGGTGCCGGGTGAGATGACAATGCTGTCCCCCGGCTTGGCGGCATCCACCGCTTCCTGGATCGAATCGCCCGGATTCACCGCGTGTCTGGCCGCGCCGGCGGATGGCGCAGCCGCGCCAAGTCCGGAGACCATGACGACTGCGATGCATGCGAGGCACGTGATCTGTCGTTTCGTCATGAGCCGAAGCTATGGGCGATCATCGCCACTCGCCACATGGGGTGAGCGTATGGATACATCCTGTGCGCGACCGGGTTCTTTTCGCCGTCACACGTTCCGGGCGCGCCGTTCTCGGTGACACTCTCTGAACTCTTGCGGTCCGCTCGGTGAAGCATCCCGATTTCGATTCGAACAGTTGCTGGGCGCGGCTAGTCTCGCCGTCCGTGAAACACATACAAAGAGCAGCCGGGCTCGGCCTTGTGCTGCTGTTCTTCGCGTTCGGATACGGCGTGCAGCCCGCGTCGGCGCATGTGTCGCCGCAGCACGCCGAGCTTGTCGTCGCCACCCATGACGACGTCACCAGCGGTCGGCTGATCGTTCACCACGACGTGGTGTCGCCGCAGAACGCGGGCGCCTGGGCGTCCCGGCTGCTGACGGCGGGCTGCGCCGCCAACGGCTCGGGTGTCGCCGGCGACAGCGGCGGCGTCCCCGGCGGTGTCGTGGTCGAGCTCGCCTGGAGCTGCCACGTCGACCGGCTCGACCTGAGCGGGATGCTGCGGCAGGCGGGACTCACCCAGGTGGTCGTCGAGTTCGACGGCACCACGGTCAACGCCGACGCGGCCCGGCCGGTCGTCGACGCGACCGGCGCCCACGCGGCCCCCGGCTTCCCGTGGACCGCCCTGGTCCTGGGCCTCGTACTCGCCGCCGTCCTGCTCACCGCCCTGTGGCGGATCCGCACCGGCCGCCTCCGGCCGCCCCGGTCGGCCCAGGCGCCGCGTTCGCGCCGCCGCCCGCTGAAGCTCGCCGCCGTCGGCGTCGTGGCGCTGTCCTTCCTGGCGCCGCAGACGGCGATCGCCGAGGAGACCGC
Source organism: Streptomyces lunaelactis (assembly GCF_003054555.1). Taxonomy (NCBI): domain Bacteria; kingdom Bacillati; phylum Actinomycetota; class Actinomycetes; order Kitasatosporales; family Streptomycetaceae; genus Streptomyces; species Streptomyces lunaelactis. Next base: position 6,827,174 of record NZ_CP026304.1, read on the forward strand.
GGCGACGGTCGCCGTCACGGGCACCGTCTTCCAGGACGCCAACCGCAACGGCAAGCGGGACAAGGGTGAGCGTCCGATGCCGGGCGTCGACGTCACGGACGGCGCGGTCTGGACGACCACCGGCGCCGACGGCTCGTACACCCTTGGCATCGACCCGGCCCGGCGCGAGACCGACCTGATCAGCATCGTCTCGCCCGACGGATACACGCCCGTACTGCGCGCGGACTACATTCCGCAGTACTTCAAGAAGGTCTCCGAGGCCGGCGGTGCGGGTATCGACTTCGCGCTCGTACGGGACCGGAACGCGGCGAACCCCACCGAGAAGTGGATCATGAATTCCGACCCCGAGGTCGGAAACCGCACGGACGCCGAGGCCCGCTCCGTCCTGCCTCAGTGGACCGGCCAGGTTCAGGCGATGTCCGAGGCCGACGGCGCGACCATGCAGATCGCGACCGGCGACCTGACAGTCACCGACTACGCGGAGGAGCCCCGCCGGCAGGGGGCGTACGACCTCTTCAGCAAGGGCCTGACCGACGGGAAGCTGGGCCACCCCTTCTACCCGGTGGTCGGCAACCACGACATGGGAGGCACCGCCACCTCGAAGGGGTACGGCGGCAGCCTGGAGTACTACCGCCGCAACCTCGGCCCCGAGTGGTACAGCTTCGACCGCAACGGCCGGCACATCGTCGTCCTGGAGGACAACTACGACGCCGCCGGGCTGAAGCCGCAGCTGGAGTGGTTGCGCGAGGACCTCGAGCGCCACGCCGCCGGCAAGCAGGTGCTCGTCTTCGCCCATCGCTCCCTGTTCACCCAGTGGGGCCCCGGCACGGGCATGCAGCCGACCGTCGACGAGCTGTCCAAGTACGACGTACGGATGTTCGCGGCCGGCCACAACCAGCAGGCCGAGTTCCGCCGCGGCGCCTTCGACCGTTCGGTGGAGGTCAACAACCAGGGCACCTACGGCATCGACGGCGCCCACCCGGACTACAAGATCCTCGACTTCAAGGAGATCACCGACAACCCCCGTACCTCGCGCAACGAGGACAGCGGCTACGTCAAGGGCACCCACCGGCAGTTCGACGTCGACGACGACGCCGCGCTGGTGAGTCCCGCGGCGGGCAGCGTGCACGGCGCCGGAGCCGGCGTCCCGGTGGAGCTGTACGCCGAGGACGACGGCCGCACGCCGGCCACGGCCTCGCTGACCGTCCGCGACGCCCGCGGCCGCACCGTCCGGCGCGAGAGTCACCTGAGATTCGGTACGGAGGTGTCCGGGCCCGGCATCGAGAACTGCTACACGCCGCCGGGCGGCAAACCGGAGCCCTGCCCGGACGCCCGGATCTCCTGGACCCGGGTCAGCGACCGGCTGCACGGCCTGCGGCCCGGCAGCTACACGGCCGAGATGACCGCGTACGACACCAGGGGCACGAAGTGGCCCGCCATCAAGAACACCTTCACGGTGGTGCCCGACCGCGAACTGACAACCCCGCGGACCGGTCAGGACTGGCTGCGCCAGGGCGGCGACGAGGCAGGACGCTCCGCGAGCGGCGACAACCCCGGCGCCGCGCTCGACCTGAAGTGGGCGCGCAACACCGGTGAGCAGTTCAACCTCAACGGCTCGGTGGTCGCCGGCGACAAGGTGATCGTCTCGTCCCGGGCCTTCGACTCCCCGTACAGCATGATGCTCGCCTACGACATCCGGTCCGGCCGCGAGATCTGGCGCACCTACCTGGACGGTGACGCCGAGTCGGCGCCCACCTTCCATGGCGGGAACGTCTACCTGACCACGGCTGTCGGCCGCATCTACGCGCTCGACGCCAAGGACGGACACATCGCCTGGCAGGCCGTGGAGAACGAGCAGCGGCACGGCAGCACCGTTCGCCGCTACGGCCGGGCAGGCGGCCCGGTCAGCGTCTTCGACATCGCGGGCGAGCAGCGCACGGTGGCCGTCTACCAGAACTGGAACAGGATCGAGTGCCGGGACGCCGGAACCGGCGACCTGCTGGGCGGCTTCGGCGGAGCGACCAACTGGGGCCAGTTCCACAGCACGACGGTGCGCGGGACCGGCTCCAACACCGCCTATCTGCACACCGATTCGAGCAGCACACTGGTCGCGATGGATCTCGCGCGCTGCAGCCAGTTGTGGGTGCAGAGTACTTCCGGCGGCATCGACAGCCACTCCTCCCCGGCGCTCACCGACCCCGACGCGGGCGCGCAGAAGCTGGTGACGATGACGGCGAGCGGAGCTCGCGTGCACGACCCCGCGACGGGTGCCGTGCAGTGGCAGTCCGCGACGGGCGGCAACAGCACCTGCGAGCCCGGCCGGGCTCCGCTGACCAGTCCCGCGGTGTGGGGCGGCATCGCCTACATCGCCGGCCGTGACGGTGTCGTACGCGCCTACGACACCGGGGCGGCAGAGCCGTCCAAGCCGCTCTGGGAGACCAAGGTCGGCTATCTGCCGGGCGAGAGCCCGCTGGACGACACGTGGCGCGTGGCGATGGGCTGCGCCGAAGGGGCCGGATCTCCCGCGATGCACGCGCTGGCCACCAAGTCGCTTCTCTACGCGGGGACATGGGACGGGCGCCTGGTCGTCCTGGACCGTGCCACCGGCGCACGGCTGAGCGAGTACAACCTCGGCGGCGGCGTGACCTCGGCGCTGTCCGTCAGCGGTGACCGGGTGTTCGCCCTCACCGACGACGGCTCGGTCCACGCGCTGGCCGCGCGCCGTCTGCGCGGTCACGGCGGCTGAGCCACCCGGCGGGCTGCCTTCCTCCCACGGGGGGCGGCAGCCCGCCTTTCCACTCCTGACAGGAAGCACCACTGTGCGATCGCTCAACTCGGCACGCTCCAGGGCGGCACGTCTGATCCTCGTCGGCCTGATCGCCGTGCTGACGCTGCTCGGTACGGCCGCCGCCGCTCAGGCGCATCCGTTCGGCACGCCACCGGTGGCCAAGGTCACGTCCGAGGGCCGGGAGGTCGACGTCACCTGGTCCGCCCAGAAGGACGACATCGCTGTCCTGGGCAAGCAGGCCGCCGGGGACGAGGCGGCGTACCTCGGTTCGCACATCAGTGTGGGCCAGAGCGGGCACGCGTGCCGCCTGGACGGCGCCGACACCAGCCAACTCGCCCGCAAAGGCGCGGTGTTGCGCTACCTGTGCCCCGAGCCGGTGGACGACATCGCCCTGACCGTCACCGCGCTGACCGACGTCGACCGGGCCTACCGGACGATCTCGGTCACGGAGTCGGGCGCAGGCGGCCTGCACACGGCGGCCGAGCCGACGCGCACCCTCGCCCTCGCCGCGGGCGGCAGCCCCGCCGCGAGCGCCTCCACGGCGCCGGACAGCGTGTGGACCTCGGACCTCGCGGCGCTGCTGGAGCACCGTGTCGTACTGCCCCTGGCTCTGCTGGTCTGCGCGGCCGTCGGCGCCTTCCACGCGCTGGCGCCCGGCCACGGGAAGTCGCTCGCGGCCGGATACCTCGTCGGCGGCGAGGGCCGGGCACGGGACGCGGTGTGGCTCGGCGCCGTCGTCGCCGTGATGCACACGTTCTCGGTGGCGACGCTCGCGGTGGGCTGGTGGCTCGCCGCGGAGAGCGCGCCGGACATCGCCGCGCTGACGGGCTGGCTGCAGCTGATCGCGGCGATGGTCGTGGTGGCGGTGGGGGTGGGCCTGCTACGGCGCCATCTGCGCAACCGCAGCCACGGTCATCATCACCACAACGACCATGACCACGACGGTCACCACGGGCACAGCCACCACATCCCGACGACCACGTCCCTGCTCACCTGGCGCGGCATCGTGCTCCTCGGCACATCCGGCGGCCTGCTGCCCTCCCCGTCGGCGTTCCTCGTTCTCCTCACCGGCCTGCTCACCGGACGCGTCGGCACCGCGGCCGCGATGGTCGCGGCCTTCGGCGTCGGCATGGCGCTGACCCTGACGGGCGTCGGCCTGATCGTGCTGCGCGGCCGCGACGCCCTGCTCGCCCGCGCCGCCGGCTCACCGACCCTGCGCACGTGGAGCCGGCGCGTCCCGATCGTCGCCGCCTCCGCGGTCGTCGCGGGTGGCACGGTGGCCTCGGCGCTGGCGGCGGGGCGGGTTCTGGCTCCGTAGCGGCCGGTCGCGAAACATACTTGGCCGCGGCGCGTCGGGCCGGGATCACTACCGCCGCGGTTGCGGGCCACGAGGGCAAGCCGCGCGGACCAGCGCTGTACGAGACGGCCACGCGTGCCGGATTCAGAATTCAGTCTCTCGTCAGGCCGCTTCGGCAGGGACCCGTCCGGCTTGGATGGCGTCGACCAGGGCCTGGTGGTCATTCTCGTTCTGGTCCGCGTACAGCTCGGCGAACGTCGCCAGCGCGCGGTCGAATACGTCACCGCCGCCCAGGTACGCGGCAATGGCGATCCGGTCACCCGACCTGGCGTGGGCGCGGGCCAGTGTGGCACCGCACAGCTGCCCGAACAGGCCCATCCTCTTCGGTGACAGGTTCTCGGCGACAGCGATTCCCTTCCAGTCCCGCAGCTGGCGTACGTAGAAGTCCCGCCGCTTGCCGTCGATGCCCTGGACGCGTTCCCATCCCAGGAAGATGTCACTGGTGGCCTGCATGAGCCGTTGGCCGGCGACGACGCGCTCGCCCTGCGTGGCGAATGTGCTGCCACCGACGTAGGGCGCCAGAACCGACTCGTCGGCTTCCTTGGCCTGGAGGAAGAGGGGATCCTCGTTGTCCTTGCCGAGCAGCAGGATGATCCAGCAGCGGGTTCCCACACTGCCCACGCCGACGACCTTGCGCGCGATGTCGGCGAGGCGGTAGCTCTCCAGCAGGAACCGGCGGTCCGTCTGCAGGGTCTGGCCGTAGCGCTCGATCAGTCGGCTGATCTCCTTCTCCAGCGCGCCGCGTTCGGTGTCCGGCAGCAGATCCTGGAGCCGTACCAGCAGCGGTGGATCGGGAGCGATCTGACGCCTTCCGTCGATGACGTGCGTGAGCTTGTCGAAGACCTGCAGGGTGTCATGAGCACGGGCCCGCTCCCGGGTTTTTTCCCAGCGATCGAGCACCCCGCCGCTCAGCACCGGGGCGAACTGCTGCTGCAGCTCGTCCGCGTCGAAGCGGGTGTACCAGACGTCGAGATTGCTCAGTCCGGCGAAGCTCCGCATCCGCTCACGGTAGGACTGCACGGCCGCCCGCACCACCGTCGCCCGCTCCTTGGAGCTGAAGCCGTTCGCCCGGCCCGCGATGACGAGGCTGGCCGACAGCCGTTTGACGTCCCATTCCCACGGTCCGGGCAGTGTCTCGTCAAAGTCGTTGATGTCGAACATCAGGCGGCGTTCCGGCGAGGCCAGCAACCGGAAGTTCAGCATGTGCGCGTCGCCGCAGCACTGCACCCTGATCCCGCTGCGCGGCGTCTCCGCGAGGTCCGCGGCCATGATGCTGGCGGCCCCGCGGTAGAAGCGGAACGGCGCCTCACTCATCCTGCCGTAGCGGATCGGTACGAGTTCCGGCACCCGCGTCGCGGACTGCTTCTCGATGATGTCCACCGGGTCCGTGCGCTTCGGCGGGGGCCTGAACTCGGCGTGGCTGGACCGGGGTGCGTCGGATCGCGCGGCCTTGCCGCGGGCGAACCGCTCCTGCGGGGTGAGGTGCCGTGTCTCGTCGCCGGAGAGGTGGTTCTCGGTCATTGCGGACGCTCCACGATTTAGTGGCCGACGCGCAGGGCGTTGGCGAGCCCCATCAGGGACGGATTGACCGCTCCAATGCTCGGTGCAGCCCCTGTCTCTCGAGGTCGTCGCTCAGCCGCCGGGCGCTTGTGGGTTCCTCGCTCGGATCCTCGCCGTGCCGACCACGCACGAGGCAGCCCCTGTCCTCGGAGCGAGCATTCGGCGGTCCCGACGGGTTAAATTGTCATATTGATCTCTATTGACAACGTATCTCCGGATGGTGCTCCGGGCGACTTGGGCCACTCAGCCGCCTCGCCCGACGCCACGGCTACACGTACCACCACCCGGGTGGGCCGGCGTCATGAGCCGTTGGCCGGGATGCGAGGTGGTTCCCCCCGTCGGATGGTGGAGTCATGAACCATCACCACCACCAGTCCCAGCGGACGATCGAGATCGACACCCGGCTCGTCACAACCGGTGCCGTGCTCACCGCAGTCGGTGCCATCGTGGCGTGCTCCGGCATGGCCATCGCGGCCTTCGCCGTGCTCACGGCAGGTCGGCGCATGATCCGCGACATGGACGTGCCCCCCGCCCAGCAGGCGGCCATGAAGTGGCAGCAGGCCAAGGACGCGTCCCGAGCGGGCATGCAGGCGTGGCAGTCCGCGTCCGGCGCCCAGAACGGGGCGCCCGCCCGCTAGGGCCTCTCGTTTGGATCTTGCCGGGCTCGCGTGCCCTGGCACGCACGCTCGCCGCGTTGTCGTCGGTCGGCATGGCTCCGCCATGCCTCCCTCCTCCGCCTTGCGATCGCACGCACCCGACCCCGCTCACTCATCCGGCCTGATCCAAACGAAAGACCCTAGGTCCGGCGAAGCCGCTCCACCCACCGGGTCCCCGGCCCGGTGGGTGGAGCGATGCCTCCTGTCAGGGACTACGGGGGTTCTCCGGACCGGATCCGGGTGCTGACTGACGCGTTCCGTAAAGGAGGCGAACGGCGCGTTCATGCGGGACCAGCGGGACTTCCGCAGCGCCGCAGGAGCCGACAGTCCGCCGGAACTGTCCGGCGGTGGATCCGGAGGGCCCGAAGATGAGCAGTGGCGCCTGGACCGGTGTGGCTGTGGCGGGAGTCATCGCCGCGTACGCATTGGGCTCGCGTCGGCTGTCCTCGACGCCGCTCTCGTCGGCGATTGTGTTCGTCGGCTCCGGAATCCTCCTCGGGCCGGCCGTGCTCGACCTCGTCGACCTGGAACACGACGCCGCACCGATCATCACGCTACTCGAAGCCACCCTGACGCTCGTCCTGTTCACCGACGCCATGACGGTCCGCAGACGCGACCTGGCGACCGGCGGCTTTCTGCCCGGCCGTCTGCTGGGCATCGGACTGCCACTGAGTATCGGGCTGGGCTGGCTGCTTGCCTGGCCATTGCTGCCGGGTTTGACGGTGTGGGAGCTCGCACTCGTCGGCGCCCTCCTCGCCCCCACCGACGCCGCCCTCGGAAAGACCGCCATCTCCCATCCCCGGGTCCCGGCGCTCGTACGTCACGGGCTGAATGTCGAAAGCGGCCTGAACGACGGCATGGTGCTCCCGTTCTTCGTCCTGTTCCTGGCAGCCATCCCGGGCACGCATTATTCGGAAGAGGGCGTCGAGGGTGTTTTCTGGCGCGCACTCGTGCTGAGCACCGCGCTGGGTCTGCTGATCGGGTGGCTCGGCGGCCGGCTGCTGCAGTGGTCCCGGGCCAGGGGATGGGTCACCGGGGAGTGGCGGCAGGTCTATGTGCTGGCCGTCGCGGGAGCATCGTACGAACTCGGCGTCCTGACGGACGGCAGCGGCTTCATCGCCGCCTGGGTCGCCGGATTCGCCTTCGGGTTCGCCCTGCGCCGTTACCGGACCGTCGGCGAGAAGGAAGGCCCGTACCGCACGGCCGAGTTCGCCGAGAACCTTGGAGGACTCCTGGCGTCGATCAGCCTTCTGGTCTTCGGGGCGGTGCTGCTCGGCCCTGCGCTGGAGCACCTGAGCTGGCGGATCATCCTGTACGCGGTGCTCAGCCTCACCGTCGTCAGGATGGTGCCGGTGGCCCTGGCGCTCGCCGGGAGCAGGCTGCGGCCGCCCACGGTGGCGTACGTCGGATGGTTCGGGCCACGCGGTCTCGCGTCCGTCGTGCTGGCACTGCTCGTGGTGGAGGAACACGTCCACGGGGTGGAACTGCTGGGCAGCGTGGTCGCGATCACCGTCGGCCTCAGCGTCCTCCTGCACGGCGTCTCGGCCGTAGCCCTCGCCGAGCGGTACGGCCGCTGGCACGAGAAGGCCACGGCCACCGCCCGTGATCTGCGCGAGGGGACACCCGCACCCGAGTCCGCCGGGCGCCACAGGCTCGGTCCCCTCGACCGGCCCGAGACGTAGCCGACCGGGCCGAGGTCAGGACGTCAGGACCTTCTGCTTGGCCTGCTGGAACTCCGCCTCGCTGATCTCGCCCCTGCTCTTGAGCTCGGAGAGCTTGGCCAACTCGTCCGCATCGCTGGTGCCCGCACTTCCGGCGGTTTCCCGGATGTACGCGTCGGCCGACTCCTTCTGTGCCCTGGCGTGCTGCTGTTCGCGCTTGCCCATGTCACGTCCCCGGGCAATCAGGTACACGAAGATACCGAGGAACGGCAGGATGATCACGAAGAAGGTCCATCCCGTCTTCGCCCAGCCACTCAGCGAGTCGTCGCGGAAGATATCGCCGATGACGCGGAACAGCAGGATGATCCACAGGATCCACAGGAAGATCCACATCATCGTCCAGAACGCGCCCAGGAGTGGATAGTCGTACGCCAGGAACTGGTTGCTGCTCATCGTTGTCCTCCTGCCTCCGCCGTGCCTCGCGGCGCGACAGTCTTTTTGACTCGCGGCCGACACGATCCGGGCGCTGCCGACTACGGGCGCGACCGCGACGAGTGTTCCCCCCCCACCTTTTCCGGGGACGCCGATCTCACCGGCCGCTCCGACATTGAGGAGGTAGGAAGCGGGTGCGGCGTCGAGCGCCACGAGCGCGGCGATGCGTCATCTGGACGAGGGTCTCGAACACCGGCGCGTCGCCTGCGGCGAGCGCACCGAAGGTCTCTTAAGGGTCCGGTTCTCGGTCATGGGTGGTTCTCCCATGGTCGGCCATGAGCCACCTCCTGGACGGAGCGTCCCAGTGAGGCACCTGCCCCGTTCCGGGCCCTGTCCCACGGTTCCACACTCTGCACCGGCGGGCATCTCGGCCACCGCTTCGAGGCTCTCTGTGAAAGCCTCGATCAGGCAGCACCGAGTCAGCGGCCTGGGCGCGGACGCCCCGGCTGATCTGGGGTCCGAGCAGGAACGGAACAGAGAACCGGCGTTGCTGTCAGACTCTTTGACAGTCCGTCATCTGGGCCGTCAGGGCGTGCGGGTCAGCTGTCGTCGTCCAGCAGCCGGCGCAGCTCGACCTCAAGCCATTGGCTCTCGTGCCGCCACGCGTCCAGGACGGTCACCAGTTGGCGGCTCAAGGCGTCGGCGGTCAGCGAGCGCCACCGGCAGCGAGTTAGGAATTCGACGAGTATTCCGATCCGCTCGTCGTACCGTGCCGCCAGTGCCCCGTCGGCCGCTCCGTGCCCGTCAATCGCGGCGAGTGCGCGACGGCTGACCATTTCGGGGGTGAACCTCCGCCAGGCGTATGGGCTCAGCGACTCGTCGACTGCACGCACGCGCACGTCGTCCAAGGCAGCCTCCCGCACCATCCGAACCCTCCACAGATTCCCCGGCGGATCCCGCCGCGCGTGATGGGCGACCGCCGTATCGGCTGCCGGTCGACGGCAGCACCCTCGCACGGATGATGACGGAGCGCCCTCAGATCACCAAGGAGCGGACCTCAACCGCCCGCACAGCATCACCGCCGATGTGGAGATCCCCGCCGACGGAGTCGAAGGCGTACTCATCAGCCAGGGCACGAGCGCCGACGGCTGGAGCTTCCCCATCAACGACGGCAAACTGACATACGTCCACAACTACGTCCGACGAGCCCTCTACACGGTCTCCTCGACGGACCCGGTGCCACTCACCGTTCCGGTTCACCGGAACGCTCCACAGCGTGACCATCGACCTGTCGGGCGAGCTCATCACCGACGCGGAGAGCGAGATGCGCATGCACCTGGCCCGCCAGTGAGCGCAGGTTGTGCGTTTGCTCCACGGTGCGCGCAACCGCGAGGGCTGACATCCGCGGCGGCAAACTCCGGCATCCTCGGCGCGTTCACGGTCCATTCCCAGCGGTCGCGCTGGGGGAGGATCTTGGCGCCACCACTCCGCAGTGCGCGGTCGCCCCGATGCCTGCATCCACCCACATGCATGCGCAACTTACATACTTTCGTGTCGTTTGGAGCCGTTTTGCATGTCCACTGCGGTGCGGTCCTGCTTCGCTCACCGAGGTGCCACCCGGCGCCGGACGAAGCAGAAGCGGAGTAGACATGGCAGGCCTGCCCAACGGGCGTTACCGGATCGCGTTCACCAATGAGCAGTTCCTCACCGCGGTGGAGCCGGGGCCAGGAGCACCCCTGGTGCTCCTGCCTCCGGGATCCGGCCTCTCGGAGGAATGGGAGGTGCGGGGCAACGGCAACGGCACCCACACCGTCCGCATCCCTGACGTTGACGCGTACGTGAGTTTCGACGGCGAGCCCGACATGCACGAGCCGGCCCTGGTCCTTCCGGAGTCCCGTGAGTGGCGCCTCATCCCCGGCATGAAGCCCGGCACCTACTTCATCGGCGTGACGGACGCCCCCATGCGACTGGGGCTGAGCCTGTTGAGGATCTTCCCGCCCCGTGTCGCGCTGGCCCCCGAGTACGGAGACCCCTACCAGGCCTGGACCTTCCAGCCCGTCGACTACTAGGGTCTTTCCTTTGGATCAGGCCGGATGAGCGTGCGCGCCAGGGCACGCGAGCCGGGCACGATCCAAACGGGAGGCCCCAGAGCCGCGGCGGTGCCGCCAGCCGCACGACGGCGAGCTCCTGCGCGCGGACTGTTCATGGACCGGCCACTGCCCATCGACCACTCGCAAGGCTGTGACCTGCGCAGACGTCCGGGACCCAAGGGGCCTCCGGAGTCGTGTACGCAGGTTCGAATCCTGCCCGGGGGCACTTCATCCGGATCAGCGTGATCAACTCGCTGACCTGCGGAAGTGCCAGACTTCAAGAGCCGGACCCAGTCCCACTGGGTCCGGCTCTTTGTCGTTGTCACGCACTGTGAAGCCGAGACTTCGTAGTGGCCACTCTCAGCCTCCTGGGTTTGCGGTACTGCACTGCTACGCCGCCACGGGGACGTGGTCCCGACCCGGATCGCAGGCCAACACCCTGGCTATCATCCGCTCATGGACACGCCTGGCCAGATGCTGGATCTCGGCCGTTTCACCGTCAAGGCGAAACGGTGGCTCGTCGGTGCGGCGATCGGAATATGGCTACTGCTCCTGTTCGTGGTGATCCCCGAGACATGGAAACTCCTCGACCGCGCCGAAATGCTCGGCGCGGCAGCCATCAGCGGCACGCCTTCCGCGTCGGCCGGAGACGCGGCGTACACGAAGCTCTATACGGCGGCCTATCTCGGTTCAATCTCACCCGCGATCGTCTCCGTGGTGGTTTACCTGCTGTGGCGCACACGTCATGCGCTGGAGGAACGCGTCCCCACACTCCTGCTCCTTTCTCTCGTGGGCTTGGCGACCTGCCAGGCGGCGTCCGTGACGGCTGCGTGGGGCGACCAGTACACCGGGGCCGCGATCTACGAGGAACTGGAGAGCGCCGGTATCAGTCTGTGGGGGCGTGACGCCATAGAGCGCGGGTGGTACGTGGGATATGCGGCGTTGGTCGCGGGCGCGGCGGTGCTGTCGTTCTCTTTCTCCCGACAGCCTCGGCACCAGATGTCGTGGGTCCTGGGCCTGATGCCGTTCGCCGTAGGCGTTCCGTGGATGCTTCTTGCAGGCCCGTACCTCTGAGCGTAGCCACCCAATGCCGGCAATCCCGCCGGGCATGTGTTCGACGCCTCCGGTGTGGTGGTCAGGCTGCGACTGCGGTGGTCTCGTATTCCGCTGAGGCCGCGGTGTGAGTCATGGCCGGCGGAGTTCCATGGCGATGGCGTCACGGAGCAGCTCGTGGGCGCGTTGGAGTGGTGTGGTCCCGCTCAGCCATCGTTCGCCGAGGCCCTCGACGAGGGCGGTGAGGCGTTCGGCCGCGGCACTCGGGGCGATCTCGGGGCCGGCCAGACCGGCGGCCTGGGCCTGGCGCACCAGGTGCGCCAGGTCCTCAATCCATTCTCTGGTCGAGGCGGCGAGCTGTTCCCGCAGGTCGGGGTCGAAGACCGCGGTGGCGCGGAACTCGCCCCAGGCCGCACTGTTCTCCCTGACTTGGGGGGTGTCCTGCAGTTCCAGGAGCAGCATTTCGGTGAGTTGAGTTCGCGGATCGTCGGAGGGGTCCAGGGCTGCGTCGGTGTAGCGCACGGCGCGTTGGTTGATGAACTCCAGCGTGCGGCGCAGCAGCCCGGCGCGGTCCTTGAAGTGGTAGTAGATCAGTGCGGTCGAGACGCCGGCCTCTGCGGAAATTTCCTCGACGCGCAGCCCGCGCACGCCGTGTCGGGCGATCAGTCGGGCTGCGGCTTCGAGGATCTGGGTAGACCTGTCCGGCATCAAGTGCTCCCAACTGCCTGAAGGATAAACATGTGGCTCGGGTCTGATCATGCCCTACTATCGGGCTGACCAAATTTTCAGTCAGGGGGTTGGATCGTGCGAATGTCCAGACGTCAGACCCTGCAGGCAGGGGCCCTCGCCGCCGTCGGCGTGGCGCTGAGTGCGTGCAGAGCCCAGGACGGCAGTCGGCCCGCGCAGGGCAGAGGAAATGCTGCTCCCGTGGGGGCGACGCCGGCCGGTGGATGGCGGATGCCCGACGAGGCGCACCCTCACGAGCTGACCTACATGTCATGGCCCACCCGGCAGATCTGGAAGTCGGACATCTACGGCGTGCGTGAGGACGTCGCGCGGATCGCGCGGACGATTGCCGAGTTCGAGCCGGTGGTCCTCCTGGCCAATGCCCAGGATGTGAAGGCAGCTCGGAAGGCCTGCGGCTCCGGGGTGGAGGTCGTACCGATTCCGGTGGACGACCTGTGGATGCGCGACATCGGGCCGACTTTCGTGCTCGGACCCGATGGCATCGCCGGAGTCGACCTCAACTTCAACGGCTGGGGTAACAAGCAGATCCGCGGCCGCGACAGTCGGGTCGCACAGGCAATCCTGGACGACGAGCACATCACCAGGATCAAGGCGCCGATCATCGGCGAGGGCGGCGCTGTCGAGGTCGACGGGAAGGGCACCCTGTTGGCGACCGAGAGTTCTCTGGTCAACGGGAATCGCAATCCCGGCACATCACGCGACGACATCGAGCAGGTGCTCAAGGCCCTGTTCGGCATCACCACGGTGATCTGGGTGGACGGCGTCAGGGGCGAGGACATCACGGACTACCACATCGATGCGCTGGCGCGGTTTTCCGAACCTGGCGTCGTGGTCATGAGCACACCGGACGAGGAGGCCCCCCGGGACGTCTGGACCGGCGCCTACGACCAGGCGCGGAAGGTCCTGGACAGGGCCGTGGATGCCCGGGGCAAACGGCTCGAAGTCGTCGAGCTGCCCGAACCGGTCGACATCGGCCGCCGCGGGGACGGATTCCTGGCGTGCTACGTGAACTACTACGTGGTCAACGGTGCGGTCATCATGCCCGGCTTCGGCGACAAGAAGGCCGACAGTCATGCCGCGTCCATCGTGCGCGATTTGTACCCGGGGCGGAAGGTCGTGCAACTGCCCGTCGACACCCTCGGCGAGGGCGGGGGCGGCATCCACTGCTCCACCCAGCAACTCCCCAGGACCACCTGAAGATATCGCGGGCTGCACATCCATAGCCTCGTGACGCAGACCCTGTTGCTACGGGGAAGTCCAGGAGGCGGTAGAGGGGCGGACTCAGCGCCGTAACAGGCACTGGGCCTCAAACGGTGACCGCCTTTGGCGCCTTCAACGGCCGACTGTCCGCCGGACCGTGGTGAGCCTCGTAAAATGCCGTCAGCAGGGTGTCCAGGTCATTCGTCACAGAACGATCTTGGACACCCTGTCTGTGTGCCCAACCACCACCCCAGACACAGGACTTGACCGTCCCGGAATGAGTTCACCCCGACTCCCACTCACGGCAGCTGGTGACCTCATCGCACCGTCAACTCGAACCGTCCGAAGGATCTCCCTTGACCATCCCCGCCCCACCCGACCAGCCCAATCCCGCAGACCACAAGCCGGCCGGCCAGGACCCCTGGGGTCCGCCCCCGTCCGGGCCGGCCCTTGCGCACTTTCCGCCGCACCCGATGCTGCCCGCCCCAGTGGCCCCCGTGAGCAACGGCATGGGCATCACCGCCCTTGTGCTCGGCATCACCGGTGTGGTCCTCGGCCTGGTGATCTTCCTGTTCTGGATGTCCTGGCTGCCGGCGCTGCTGGCCGTAGTCTTCGGCTTCATCGGTCTGAGCCAGGTACGCAAAGGGCTGGCGAACAACAGGGCCATGGCTCTGACCGGCGCCATCCTGGGCATAGTGGGTCTGCTGATCGCCGTCGGCGGCGGCGTGTTCGCCGTCACCATGGTCAAGCGCTCCGCCGACGACACCCGCGCGAAGGCCGACGAAGCGAAGGCCTCGGCCTCGTCGGCGGAGAAGGACAGGCACCTGTCCTTCGGCGAGACATACACGTACGAGAACGGCCTGAAGGTCACGGTCGCCGCGCCGCAGCCCTTCACGCCCGATGAATACGCGTACGGTCACGCCAAAGGCAACAAGGCGGTCCAGGTCACGGTCACCGTCATCAACACCAGCACCTCGCGGGTCTCGGTCAAGACGGGGCTTCCCGACGTCAACGACGCCAACGGGGCCTCCGCCGAGCTGGTGATCGATGGAAGCGGGCGACAGAAGGTCATCACCGGATACCTCCTGCCCGGCAAGGAAGCTGTCGGGAAGTACGCCTTCTCCCTCCCGCCCGACGCGGCCGGCAGGATCGAGGTGGAGTTCAGCCCCGATGCGATGCGATGGAACGACGCCTACTGGAGCGGCCCCACCAGCTGATGAAGCCGCCGGTCCGCGTTGACGGCGTGGTTCATCGGGTGGGTGCGGGGCAGTTGGCCGAGCGGGTGCCGCGAAAAAGGCGTGGTGTCCCGGCACCCCACTCCCGTACGCTCTGGATCGCAAGCAGGTACCTACGCACAGACACGGAAAGCAGGAGGTGGATTTCGATGATTGCCGTCATGCAGGGCACTGCCCTCTCTCAGGACTTCATCAACACCCCTGCGGTCTCCGGCTGACAGCCACTCGACGTCTGCGCGCTCAGTGCGCTGCCGGGGCCGCCCTTCGAAGGGTTCCCCCTTGTCTTTCTCTTCTTTTCAGGCGCCTTCGCACCCTCTCGCCCCGTACGGCTGGGATGAGGGCTGGGAAGCCGAATTCGCCCCGTACGAGGCGCAGGGCCTGCTGCTCGGCCGTGTCGTTCGTGTCGACCGCGGTCAGTGTGACGTGGTCACCCCAGTTGGCACTGTGCGTGCCGACACCGAGTTCGTCGTGCCCCGTGATCCGATGAAGGTCGTGTGCACGGGGGACTGGGTTGCCGTCGACCCCGAAGGCGGCGATCCGCGGTACGTACGGACGCTGCTGCCGCGCCGTACGGCCTTTGTGCGCTCGACCTCGTCCAAGCGTTCCGAGGGACAGGTACTCGCCACCAACATCGATCACGTCGTCATCTGTGTGTCGCTCGCGGTCGAACTCGACCTCGGGCGGATCGAGCGGTTCCTCGCCCTCGCGATGTCCAGCTCAAGCGGCGATGCGCTGCTCCATGAGTCGGCACCCTCCTGGGAGAGCGGCGCGCAGCCGCTCGTCGTGCTCACCAAGTCCGACCTGGTGCCGGACGCGACCGGTCTTTCGTACCTCGTCCAGGACGTGGAGACGACCGCGCCCGGAGTGCAGGTGCTGCCCGTCAGTTCGGCGACCGGTGAGGGCGTCGATGTGCTCTCGGCGGTCGTGTCGGGTGGGACGAGCGTGCTGCTCGGGACCTCCGGCGCGGGTAAGTCGACCCTCGCCAACGCGCTGCTGGGCGAGGACGTGATGGAGGTGCAGGCCATCCGTGAGATCGACGGCAAGGGCCGGCACACCACCACGACCCGCAACCTTCTCGTTCTGCCGGGTGGGGGAGTGCTCATCGACACCCCGGGGCTGCGCGGTGTCGGGCTCTGGGACGCGGAGGCCGGCGTCGGCCAGGTCTTCTCGGAGATCGAGGAGCTCGCGGAGGAGTGCCGCTTCCACGACTGCGCGCACGAGTCGGAGCCGGGCTGCGCGGTGCTCGCCGCGATCGAGGACGGGTCGCTGGCGGAGCGGCGGCTGGAGAGCTACCGGAAACTGCTGCGGGAGAACCGGCGCATCGTCGCGAAGACGGATGCGCGGCTGCGGACGGAGATCCTGCGGGACTGGAAGCAGAAGGGGCGGAGGGCGGGCGGCGATGCGGGCGAAGCGGGCGGGTGCGGTGAAGCGGGGCTTGGGGCGGGTGACGCCCGGGGGCGGGGTTCTTGTCGGGGCTCCGCCCCGCGCCCGCCCCTCAATCGCCGGCGGGGCTGAAATGGGCGCCGCCCGGGCTCAATGTCTACTCCAGGCCCCAGCTGTGGATCTTCTTCGGGTGGATGCGGATCAGCTCCTCGCTGAAGTGCGGGCCCAGCTCGTGCGGGCCCGTCAGCAGTTCCGCCTCGCCGCGGATGTCCACGCCCCGTACCTTCCACGGGCGGTAGCTCACGATGTCGTCGATCACCAGCGCCACCTTCGGATTAGCCTGCAGGTTGCGCCATTTCTTCGTCGTGCCCAGGGCGTAGCCGCCGACCAGGATCGTCCCGTCGTCCTGCGGGAAGAAGCCGACAGGGTTCGCCTGCGGCTGGCCCTTCGGGTCGACGGTCGCCAGTCGTCCCAGGCGCTGGGACCTGAGGTACGCGCGCTCGGCCTCGTTGAATTCGGTCATGAACGCAGCCTCACACGCGTACCTCCGCTTCCGCATCGGGTGCTGGACCGAAACCGGTCCCAGGCCCTGTCCGGTCGATCAGGCGGGCAGACCCCACGCCGGGGCCGGCGCGTTCGCCACGACTGGGCGGATCCGCAGGTCCGGGCGGTCGCCCCGCGCCGTGATCAGGGCCGACTCGCCCTTCCGCAGACGTACCCAGCGGACCCGGCCCCCCTCCCGTACCGCACTGAGCAGAAACGCCCCCTGTGTACGGAAGTTGTGGACGACCAGGTCGGCCCACGCGGCCGGCACCGCCGGGAAGACACTGACCGTCCCGCCCCACGACTGGCAGAGCATGTCGTGCAGCGACTGGGCCGCCGAGAGCGTGGCGTGAAGGGGCTCATCGCTCGGGAGGTCAGGGCGCGCCGTCAGCCCCAGAACACCGCGCCCAGCCACGCCCCCACGACCAGCAGGCACCCGAAGAGCTCCACCAGCACACTCGTCCCCACCGCCCGCATCACCGCCCTGGTCGAGGTCACCGCCGGGCCGTGCCCGCCGAGCCGGTGCCGTTCGGAACCGTAGATCCCCCCGATGAATCCGGGTATCGCGCCCAGCACGGGCAGCAGGAAGAAGCCGACCAGTGCCCCCGCACCCGCGAACACCGCCATCCGCCGGGTGACCCCCACCCCTCGCACCCGGCGTGGCGGCAGCAGCCACACCACGGCCTGGTTGACCAGCAGCACCACGGTCGAGCCCACCAGCAGCACCCAGGCCAGCCCCGACTGCACATGCATCGACCACCACAGCATCGCGGCCCAGACCAGCCACGGCCCCGGCACGCCGGGCAGCAGCACCCCGACCAGGCCCAGCAGCATCACCAGGCCGACCATCAGGAGCTGCCATGCGCCCATCTGCCCAGCGTGCAGGATCCTGATCATTCCCGCAGGTCGCGAGCCACCCAGCCCTTCGCGTACGCATGCCAGCCGAGCTGCAGCCGGGTCGTCACACCGGTCAGCTCCATCAGCCCCTTCACCCTGCGCTGAACCGTCCGCAGCCCCAGATCCAGCTGCTTGGCCACGCTCGCGTCCGTCATCCCGGCGAGCAGCAGCGAAAGGATCTCCAGATCCGTCGCGTCGGGACCCGGTGCCGCCTCCTCGGAGATCCCGCCCGCGCCGAGCCGCAGGGGCAGAGCCTCCCGCCACACCGCCTCGAACAGGCCCATCAGCGACTCCAGCAGCCCGCTCGCATGGACCACGAGGGCCGCCGGCTCCGCGCCCCGGCCCGTCAGCGGCACCATCGCGAGGGTGCGGTCGGCGACGACGAGCTTGGTCGGCACCCGGTCCACCACCCGTACCTCCTCGTTGCGGCCCAGCGCCGCGCTCAGCTCGGCTATCCCGGCGGGCAGCGAGAACACCGAGCGCTCGACCACCACGCGGTAGGCGACCCCGCGCGTCGCCGCCTTCTCCTCCGCCTCGTTGTCCGTCCCGGTGACCACGACCGGATTGCCGGTGACCAGGGCGCAGACCTCCTCCGTCGCGCCCAGCTGCAGCTGTACGAAACGGTGCGCGACCGCGCTTGCGCCCGTCACCACCTCCACCAGATCGTGCACGGCCGGCTCGGCGGCGTCCGCCCGGTACTCCTCCGCCAGCAGCGCGGCAGCCAGCTCCGCCTGATCCAGCTCGTGCCGCTGCTGGGTCAGCAGCGCGCCCAGCGCCACACCGGGCGGCGCCGCCACCCAGCGTCCGGTGCGGGCCGAGGACTGCGCGGCGAGACCTTGCTGCTCCAGCCGCCGCAGCGCGCGCTCCGTATCCGTCTCCGGCAGCGCGAGACGGTGCGCGAGATCCGTGACCTCCGCCGCCCCCAGCGCGACGAGCGCGCGGTACGCCGACTCCTGGCGCTCATCGAGACCTATTGCTCCCAGCACCTGACCCCACCCCTCCCCGGACGTGCACGTCTTCGGCCGCAGTGGCGGAAAAAGGCCACGGCGTATTACCGCCTCGTACATCATCCCTGCACCACCCGTACCTCTGCCAATGTGGCGCCACTGCAGAACCAACAACCTCCGGCGACAGCCCATTTCGCGCCTTTTTGTTGCCTTCTGGCGGTCCGGTTTCGGCTGAGCCGGATACGGCTGAGATGGGTTCAGATGGGGAGAGCGATGCGCCCGGCAACGCGTACGGCACTGGGGACGGCGACCGCCGGCCGGCAGCGACGCGCGGCGGGCAAGCCGGTCGCCCTGAAGACCGAACTGACGGACGCCAACGGCAATTCCGTCACCCAGCTCGTGGCCGGCGCATACGCCGTGCGCTGACCACGAAACAGTCCGCCGGGCGTCCTTCCCGTGGGGGGTTGGGCCGCCCGGCGGACCACTTGCTTCATTTTTCTTTTCGGGATGCCCCGTTTTCGCACGGCCCGCGCGGTGGACAATAAGGGCATGAGTCAGCAGGGGGAGAGGCCCGCCACCGAGGACGAATGGTGGAACCGGCTGTACGAGGAGTCCGCGCCGGACACGGGTCCCGCGGCGAGCGCGGGCGACACACTGGACGACCACTTCGACTCCGCGACGGATGCGGTGGCCGCCGGGAATCCGCCGGAGCCGCCGGACCCGGGACGCCCACGGGCCTGGTGGGAGAGGCACCCCACGGCCGCCACCGAGCGGGCCACCCCGGCCCGCCCACCGACCCCGCCACGCCGGAGCGCACGGTGGGAACCACCGCCCGAGCCGCCCCGCCCCGAGGGGCCGCCCGCGCAAGTACCGGTCCCGGACGGGCACTTCGACGACGCGCCTGGCGCTGCCGCGCCGGAACCCCCTCCGGTACCGGGTGCGGCGCCGGTCGCCGCACCCGAAACCGGGCCGGTACCGCCCCTCGCCGCCGCGGAGCCGCCGCCCGCGCCCGTACCGCCTCAAGTCCCCACCGAACCACCGCCCCCGATCCCTCGCCCCCACGTCGCGTACGTCGGCGGCGGGCCGCCCACCTATGACGCCGAGCCCACCGCGCTGCCCGTCGCCCAGCCGCACGAGCTGGACGCGCTCATCGCCGACACCGTGCTCGACGGGGCCCGCTACGGGACGTACACGCTGCGCGCGGCCTCCGTGCGCGGGGACTCCGCCCGCTACCGGGGCGAGCCGCGCCGCGACGCGCTGCTCACCGCGCGCTTCGGCAACGGCGAGGCCGCGCTCGTCCTGGTCGCCGTGGCCAGCGGCGCCCGGGCCGCGGAAGGCGCGCATCTGGCCGCCGCCGACGCCTGCCGCTGGATCGGCGGGGCCGTCGGCCGCAGCCACGCCCGGCTCTCCGAGGACATAAGGGCGGGCCGCCGGGGCGACCTCAAATCAGGACTGCACCGGCTCACCGACCGCAGCTTCGGCAAACTGCGGGCCCACGCCGCCGAGCTCGACGTGGAGCCGGAGGAGTACACCGCGAACCTCCGGTGCCTGCTGCTCTCCGCCGACCCCGACTGCCGCACCCGCGTGTTCTTCGGTGTCGGCGGCGGCGGTCTCTTCCGCCTCCGCGACGGCGCCTGGCAGGACATCGACCCGCTGGTCCCCGAGCCCGCGGCCGTCACCGGCGCCCCTGTCGTCGGCTTCGGCTCCCCGAATTCCGAGACCCCCGAGGGCGACCGGCTCACCATGGACCTGGGGATCGCGACGGCCCCCTCGCCGTACATCGAGGCCCCGCCCCCGCCACCGGCCGAACCATTCCGCTTCCGCGCCTCCGTGGCCCGCCCCGGCGACACCCTGCTGCTGTGCAGCAGCGGCCTGGCCGAGCCGCTGCGGGGTGAGGCCGCGCTCGCCGAAGAGCTCGCCGAGCGCTGGGCCACCGCCGAGCCCCCCGGCCTGGCCGCGTTCCTCGCCGACACCCAGCTGCGGGTGAAGGGATACGCCGACGACCGTACGGCTGTCGCGGTCTGGGAGGCGTAACCGCGCCCGCCGCGAGCAGGATCGTGCTGGGCGGGGGCGTGGGCCGCATGGTTCAGATGGCCCGATCCAATCTGCGGAATGTGCCGAGGCCGTGAAGTCCCGGACTTTGTCCGGTTGATGAATGGACATGAGTGGCATGGCCCGCGTGGGGCATGCATCTCGTGAACACGTTCGAGGGAAGGATCGTTCCGGGGATTCGGGAGAAGGGTTCGTTTCGACGTGCGGGTGGGGATGATGACTGGGCGTCAGGGAGGGGTCGGGCCTGCCGCGAGCGGGCACGGCCGGAATCCTGGGGCGGCGGGAGACCCGGGGAGCCGGCTGCTCCGCCGATTAGAGTGCGGGGACCTTACGGCCGTTCCGGAGGTACGGCGTGCGCTGCGGGAGCTGCTGCGGCACTGGGGAGAACCGGATCGTGCGCATGTGGCCGAACTGCTCGCGAGCGAGCTGGTGACCAATGCGCTGATCCATACAGATCATGGAGCGGTGGTCACCGCCACCGTCGCCGCTTCCACACTCCGCGTGGAGGTGGGGGACTTTGTCGCCGGACTGCCCGTGCCGCGCGTACCGACCGCCGACCTCGGTGCGAACGGCAGAGGGCTCGTCCTGGTGCAGAGCCTCGCGGACGCCTGGGGCGTACGGACGCAAGGCGTGGGCAAGGTGGTCTGGTTCGAGCTGTACGAAGGGCCGGCCTGACAGTCGCAGACCGGCCCTCGGTGTCTACTCGGCCTCGGTGTTTACTCGGCCGGGCTCACCGGCGCTCACCCGAATTGCTGCTCGAGATCCTTGAGCTTCCGCTCCAGGGAGTCGAGACGCGGCAGCGCCAGGGTGTCGTCCTCGGTGGTGAGATCCACGGTGCGCATCTCGGCGCCGGCGCTTCCGTTCACGGCCTGAAGGGAGGGCCATGGCCGAAGCGGCAGTTGTCCCGGTTCTGCTATGGCAGGCTCCGCGGCGGACCCGACAGCCCCGACCGCCGGCGCGGTGCCCGCTGCGGAATGGACGGAGCCGACCGAAGCGGCGGAAGCGGCCGAACCGAGAGCCGGCAGCTCCGCCCGGCGCTCACCGTGCCCGCGCCCCCAGGCCCGGTGCTGCCGGTTGAGCGCCCTGATCTGTGCCCGCTCCAGCTTCTCGCGGCCCCGCCTGCGGAGTCGGTTCTGCTGCTGCTCGCGCCGGTCCTCGCGTACCTCGTCGACCGCCTCGTCCAGGGTGCGTACGCCCTCGAGGAGCATCAGCGACCAGGCGCCGAAGGTCTCCCGGGGCGCCCTCAGCCACCGTACGATCCGGATCTGCGGCAGCGGGCGGGGCACCAGGCCCTGCTCGCGCAGCGCGGCCCTGCGGGTCTGCTTCAGCGCACGGTCGAACAGGACCGCCGCCGAGAGCGACATACCCGCGAAGAACTGCGGGGCGCCCGCGTGTTCCATCCCCCGTGGCGCGTGTACCCAGTTGAACCAGGCGGCCGCGCCCGCGAACGTCCACACCAGCAGCCGCGAGCCGAGGGCCGCGTCACCGTGGCTGGCCTCGCGCACCGCGAGCACCGAGCAGAACATGGCCGCGCCGTCGAGGCCGAAGGGGACCAGATACTCCCAGCCTCCGGAGAGGTTGAGGTTCTGCTGGCCGAAGCCGACCAGGCCGTGGAAGGAGAGGGCCGCGGCAACCGCCGCGCAGCAGAAGAGGAGTACGTACGAGGCCGTACCGTAGACGGCCTCCTTGCGCCTGCGGCGCTCCTCGCTGCGTTCCCAGGAATCGTCGGGCGCGGCCTTGCCATTCGTGCGCTTGCCGCGCGCGACCACCACCGCCGCCAGGACTCCCACGAGCAGCACGCCGCCGGGAAGCAGCCAGTCCAGCGATATGTCGGTCAGTCTCATGTGCGGTGTCCCTTGCATCGCGGTACGGCGTTCGGCCGCCATATTGGCCGAAGTCCCAGTGCGCCCAGGGGGTTTCGGGGCAAGAGAACGCCAACGGGACCGCATGGCATACAGATAGGTGCGATCTGGTCGAACTCCTGTATGTGCACGGGGGGTTGAGTTCGATTTACGTCACCGGGGCGGGTGGCGTGAGACCGGGCGCGCGGGCGATCAGGTGCTCGGCTGAAGCTTCCCCGCGCGGTCGGCGTCGCACGTACGCGGACAGGTGACGCAGGTGTCCTCGGGCCGCAGCGTGTAGAAGAGGCAGCAGCTCGCCCGGTCACGGGTCGGCAGCAGCTCGCCGTTCGGTCCCGTGAGCTCACGGAAACCGGCCGCCCCGACGTACGGCCTGGTGGCGCCCGGCAACAGCTGCTCCAGCTCCGCTACGGCCCGCTGCTCCTCGCCGAGAAGATGTGCGATGTACCACAGGCCCTCGACGATCTCGTCGGTCGCCATGCCCCACAGAGCGCGCTTCCCGCGCCGCATCCGCGGCCCGAAGCCGTCCAGGACGGGCTCGATGTGCTCGGCGACGGCGGCGCGCACCCCGGCGCGCAGCGCCTCCTCGTCCGCCACGACACGGGCACCCGGCAGCTGGGCGGCCGGGTCGTCCGGCAGGCAGGCGAATTCCCGCACCCGTACCGTCATCCGGCCCAGCGTGCGCTGGAAGGCGACGTCCTCGACGGGTACCCGTGGCACCCGGCGGTGCAGAAACCACGGCACCGTGATCAGCAGACAGGCGGGCCACGCGTAGCGGTGCAGACCGAAGCCGGCGATCACATCGGGGCGGGCCTGCTGCCCGTAGTCCCGCAGGACCTGTGCGTTGTCCCAGGCGAGGAAGGCATCGAGGGCATCTCCGCCGGCCGCGAGCTCGCCCGCGCCCACCCAGCCACCGCCGACCGGCGCCTGTTCGGCGTCCGTCAGCTCCCGTACGCGCAGCCCGGGGAAGACCTCGGCCAGGCGCGTGTACGCGTCCTCGACGGGCGAGGCGAGAGCGGGCTGCAGAGCGGGAACGGTCATGCAGGGGACCACCGAATCGCGATCGTTGGCAGGTTAGCCTTACCTTACCCGACGCGATCGATGTTTACCGTATCCTCTGGTGGGATACGCCCGGACCCCCCAAGCAGCCCGGGCCGCCTGTCGTGCACTGGGGCCGTGTGTACACGTGCCGGGCCCGGCACCTGGCCGGAGGAGGACCCGAGTGGAGCAGGCCCGAGCGCGCGATACCGCAGCGCCGCAGCCGTACGCGTCCGCGCACGTCCTCGGGCAGGCGGGTCCTCGACAGCCCGGCGCACAGGCCCGCGTACCGGAGCAGGCGCGCGGCGAGCACACCCACAGCGAGCCCCCCGCCCCCCGCACAGTGCAGCGCCACTCGGTCCGCGGCCAGATCCTCGAAGCCCTGCGGACCGCGCTCGTCGACGGCGAGCTGACCCCCGGCAAGGTCTACTCCGCCCCCGTGCTCGGCGAGCGCTTCGGCGTCTCGGCGACCCCCGTACGCGAGGCGATGCAGCAACTGGCGGTCGAGGGCGCGGTCGAGGTCGTCCCGAACCGAGGCTTCCGCGTATCCGAACGCACTCCCTGCGAGCTCGCCGAGCTGGCTGAGGTCCGCGCCCTGATCGAAGTCCCCGTCATGCTGCGCCTGGCCCGTACGATCCCGGCCGCCCGCTGGTGCGCGCTGCGCCCGCTGGCCGAGGCGACGGCAGCGGCGGCAGCGGTCGGCGACCGCGCGAGCTACGCGGAGACGGACCGCGCCTTCCACCGCGCCGTGCTGGCACTGGCCGGCAACCAGCAACTGGTGATGGTCGCCGACGACCTCCACCGCCGCTCCCAGTGGCCCCTGACGGGCGCCCCGGTCATCCGCAGGGCGGACCTGGTCGCGGACGCGGCCGAGCACATGGCGCTGCTGGAGGCGCTGACCGCGCAGGACCTGCCGGTGGTGCAGTCGCTGGTACGGGAGCACTTCACCGGCGCGGAGGGCTGACGGTCCTGCGCGGTCCGGGAGTTGGATCCGCATGATCCGGAGCTCGACCGTACGCGCGGAGTTCGCGCGCGGCCCCAACCCGCCGCTGACCTCCGGCCACGGCTGCATTAATCCGTGCGGCCGTGCGGACGCGTAGCCGGATCAGGAGGGCGCCTCGAGGCCCGTCAGCAGTGAGGCGATGTCCAGCCCGGTCAGCAGGTACTGCTCGAAGGCGGCATTGTGCAGGGCGTACGAGGAGCGCCGGCGCCGGACCAGGTCTATCGCCCCCGGGCCGTCATGGCCGAGCTCGATCAACGTCTGGGCCACCACCAGGCCCGATCTGTTGTAGCCCGAGTAGCAGCGCACGAGCGCGGTGCGGCCCGCGCGTATCGCCTCGGCGGCGATGACGGCCAGCAGGCGGACCCGGTCGATCTGCGGGGAGGTCAGCCAGTCGTCGGGGATGGGGGCGATATGGTGCTCGACCCCTTCGGGCGGGCCGTGGCCGTCGCGCGTGAACAGGCTGATCACCAGGTCGAATTCGCGGTCCACGACGGCGTTCCGGTGGCGGTTCCGGTCGTCCTCCCAGACGTGGCCGCCCATCCAGAGGCCGGTCGTGATCTCGTCCCAGGGCGATCGGGGATCAGGGATGTGGTGGTCCGTGCGACGTGCCTTCACTGGCCCTCCCTACCGCGGGGACGTCAACTCTAAGCGGCCCCGGGGAAGTCCGGGCGGCGTCGCGGGCCGATGGCTGTCGCCTGGCTGCGTTGTCGTCAGTCGCCGACGCTCCGCGTGGACTCCTTCCTCCGCCTTGCCAGACTCGGCCCTCGACCCTCCCCCGTAGCCCTGCGGGCACGGGAGGTACCCCCACCTTCACCCACCCGGACTTCCCCGACACCGCTTAGGCCCTGTCCGTCCGGTCGTACGACAGGCCACTTCGCCCGGCCCGGAGGGGCGCCTGGCCAGGCCTCAACCCCTGGACGACGCCTTGACGATCACGAGCTTGGGTCGCCGGCCGAGCTGGAGAGGGCGGCAGCCGCCCCGGGCGACGTCGCTACCTGACCGATCGGCCCCGCGCGCCGCTCATGCCGCGGGCTCGGGCTGGGCCGGCACGGTGGAGGCAGCCGGGGCCAGTTGAGCCGCCAGCCAGACCGGTACGCCGCCCAGCAGACGGAACAGCCGTCCCGCCTCCGCCCGCAGCCGGCTCGCCTCCGGTTCCGGCTCGCAGTCGGCGAGCGCGGCCAGCACCGGCGCCGTACCGATCAGATAGCCGAGCTCCTCGCGGATCCGCAACGACTCGGAGAAGCCGTGCCGGGCCTCCACCAACTCCCCCTCGCGCAGGGCGAGTCCGGCCAGGTGGTGCCAGGTGAAGGAGAGCAGCAGGCTGTCGCCCTGTGCGGCGGCACCGGCGTGGGCCCGCTGGTACGCGGCGCCGGCCGCCTCCGGCGAGTCGGCGATGTGCTCGGCGACAAGGCCGCGCCGGAAGTCGAGCAGGGGGCGTCCGGGCGAGGTGGGGGCGAGGAGTGCCGCCGCCCTGCCGAGCGCGGAGCGGGCCTCGTCGGCGCGGTCGCGAACGCCGAGGCGGGTCGCCGCGTACGCGAGTCGGCCGCGCTCGCAGGCCGCGCCGCCGCGCTCGTCGTCGTCGCGGGCGACGGCCTCCGCCGTACGCAGCGCGTCCTCGGCGTCCGCCCAGCCGTCGCCGCTGAACAGACAGCGCTCGACGAGGAGTCCGGCCCGCTCCAGCGCGGCGGCGGGATCCGCCGCATGGGGTTCGAGCAGAGCCGCTGCATCGGTCCAACAGCCGCGCGAGCGCAGCCGCCATACCGCGGTCTGGAGGGGATCGTCACCTGCAGTGGTTCCGGAACCAGACATGGCGGTATGCGCCACATTGCCCTCCCCGAGCACGCCATTGAGCTGTTGGGTCATGCGCATCTCAGCATGGATAGGTATGCCTGGCCAAGGGGTCAGGTGAATGAATTCACAATCGCTCAGGGGACGATGGGCTCACCGGTCATGTGGTTGCCGTGGGCCGGTGGCGTACTTACCCGGTCATGTGGTGGGCGTGGGCCGGGGGCGTTGGTGGTTGCTGTCCGTGGGTGGTTTCCTCCGGCGAACCCGGAACCCGCACCGCCCAAGACCGGGCACCCCAGCGCGCCGGTCTTGCCGAAGCCCGGTCCGGGGCCGTGCAGGGTCGGCCCCGCACTCACCCGGTCTTGTGGCGGGCGTGGGCCGGGGGCGTTGGTGGTTGCTGTCCGGGGGGTGGTTTCCACCGGCGAACCGGAGGGCGATTGGCGGCAATCACGGGGTGAGCGATACATGTTCCTGTATGCCGCCGACGCCGAGGAGTCGAGCCCGGAGGGGCCCCGGAACCCGCGCCGGACAGGACCCCGCACCCGTGCATACCGAACAAGTACCCGCGCCCCCGCCGGAGGCGAGCCGCGTCAGCTCATCCTCAGCGCCAGGAAGAAGTCCAGCTTGTCCTCCAGGCGCGACAGGTCGCGGCTCGTCAGTTGTTCGATCCTGCCCACCCTGTACCGCAGTGTGTTCACATGCAGGTGCAGCCGCGTCGCACACCGCGTCCATGAGCCGTCGCAGTCCAGGAACGCCTCCAGCGTCGGGATCAGCTCGGCGCGGTGGCGGCGGTCGTAGTCGCGCAGCGGGTCCAGCAGTCGCGCCGTGAACGCCCGCCGCACATCGTCCGGTACGAACGGCAGCAGCAGCACGTGCGAGGCCAGCTCGTGGTGGCCGGCCGCGCAGACGCGGCCCGGGCGGGCCGCTGCCACCCGGCGGGCGTGGCGGGCCTCCTCCAGGGCGCCGCGCAGGCCCTCCGCCGAGCTCACCGCCGCGCTGACGCCGAGCGTCAGCCGGCCGTCGTCGGCGAGACCGGCCGAGAGCGGCTCGCGCACCGACAGGAGCAGCGCGTCCGCGTGCAGCCCGGCGTCGAAGGAGCCGGCCTCGGGGGCGTCCGGATCGACGTCCACGGCGGGCAGCGGGACCAGCGCGATCGCCTCGTCGCCCCCGTGGGCGACGGCGATCCGGTCGGCGGAGTCGGGGCCGGCCGCGGCAGGGTCGACAAGGATCTCCTCCAGCAGCGACTGGGCGACCGGCCCGGCCTCGACGGCCGTATCGGAAGTACCGGAAGTGCCCGGGATGCCCGCCGCCCCCGCCGCACCCGAAACCGCATCGCCCCACTCCACCCGTGCCACCACCACCTGCCAGTGCGGCGCCGCCCCCAGCCCCGGCAGCAGCACCGGCGCGGCCACCCGCAGCCTCGCCGCGATCTCCGCCGGTGCCGCGCCCGTCTGGACCAGCTCCAGGACCTCCTGGGCGAGCCGTCGCCGTACCGTACGAGCCGCCTCGCGCCGGTCGCGTTCGACGGAGATCAGCTGCGTCACGCCCTGCAGCAGATCCAGCCGCGCCGCCGGCCAGTCGCTCGCGTCCGCCTCGACCGCCAGCAGCCAGTCCGACAGGACGGTCTCGCGTACGTCCCTGGACGCGGCGGGCGCGGCGCCGCGCCCGGTGTTACGGATCGGGAAGAGGGAGTACGTCACTCCGCCCACCGTCGCCCGGTGCGGTCCGCGGCGCCCGGTGCGGGTGGCGGCCAGATGCTCACCCGCGAGCGTGGCGCTCACCGCGCCCGGCAGCGGGTCACCCGCGCCCGCGATCTGGCGGCCGGTGGGGGAGAGCACCCAGGCCCGGAGGTCGAGGTCGGAGCCGAGAAGATCGAGGACCACCTCCGGCCCGCCGCCCGTCGGACCGGAGGTCATCAGCCTCCTGTGCCTGTCGACGACAGCCGCGAGATCCCCCGCCCGTTCCCCGGAAACCTGGCGCACCACGTACTCGGTGATGGTTGCGAATGCAACGGACTCGTTGACTGCGAACAAGGGCAGCCGATGGCGCAAACAGGCCTCGACGAGATCGCCGGGAATGTCCCCCAGCTCGGCCTCGCCCGCCGCCAGACCGGCGACTTGCGCGCTCGCGAGAATACGGACGAACGGCTCGGAGTCGGCGGCCGTGTGCCGCCAGGCGAGCCCGGTCAGTACCAGTTCGCCGCCCGAGAGATATCGGCTCGGGTCCCGCAGGTCGGTGGTCATCACGCCACGTACGCCGCGGTCGAGTTCGTCGTCGCCGCCGAGCAGCCGCAGCCCCAGCGCCTCGGTTTCCAGCAGTGCGCGCAGCCGCATCTCGTCGCCGCCGATCTGTCTCGTTGTTGCCGGTGACCTGTGGCCACGGTTTCCAGGGGAAAACGGTGAGGTTGCTCAGCCTCGCCTTTCGTTCGAATCTACAAGACAAGAGAGGCGACCAGCCAACTCCTTCATGGTTTCGGTGACTGCACCCAGGCGGAGCACGGCTTGTGTACTTGGGCCACACCGCGTTAACAGCACATGAATAAGTGCATGAACAAGTAGTCGAGGGCCACGCGTCCCGGGCCCGCTGTGACGAACGACCACGATGAAGAAGAAGAGAGCCACTCATGGACTTCCTTCGCCCCGCCAGCTGGGAGGAGGCGCTCGCCGCCAAGGCCGAGCACCCCACCGCTGTCCCTATTGCGGGTGGCACCGATGTGATGGTCGAGATCAACTTCGACCACCGCCGGCCGGAGTACCTCCTGGACCTGAACCGCATCGGCGAGCTGCGCGAGTGGGAGGTCGGCGAGGAGACGGTCCGACTGGGCGCCTCCGTCTCGTACACGCAGATCATGGACCACCTCCGGGCCGAGCTGCCCGGTCTGGCCCTCGCGTCGCACACGGTCGCATCCCCGCAGATCCGCAACCGCGGCGGCGTCGGCGGCAACCTCGGCACCGCGTCCCCCGCAGGTGACGCCCACCCGGCCCTGCTCGCCGCGGGCGCCGAGGTCGAGGTCGAGTCCGTACGCGGCAGCCGCCTCATCCCGATCGACGAGTTCTACACGGGCGTGAAGCGCAACGCGCTCGCGGCCGACGAGCTGATCCGCGCCGTCCACATCAGCAAGGCCGACGGACCGCAGCAATACTCGAAGGTGGGCACTCGCAACGCGATGGTCATCGCGGTCTGCGCCTTCGGGCTGGCCCTGCACCCGCAGACCCGCACGGTGCGCACCGGCATCGGCTCCGCCGCCCCGACTCCGGTCCGGGCGAAGGCGGCCGAGGAGTTCTTGAACGCCGCGCTCGAAGAGGGCGGCTTCTGGGACAGCAAGGAGATCATCACGCCGTCGATCGCCAGGCAGTTCGCGGAGCTCGCATCCGGCGGCTGCAACCCGATCGACGACGTACGCGGCACCGCGAGCTACCGCCGCCACGCGGTCGGCATCATGGCCCGCCGGACCCTCGGCTGGACCTGGGAGGCCTTCCGGGGCAACGAGAGGAGCGCACAGTGCGCGTGAACTTCACGGTCAACGGTCGTCAGCAGGAAGCGGACGACGTGTGGGAGGGCGAGAGCCTTCTCTACGTACTGCGTGAGCGCATGGGCCTGCCGGGCTCCAAGAACGCGTGCGAGCAGGGCGAGTGCGGCTCCTGCACGGTCCGCCTGGACGGCGTCCTGGTCTGCTCCTGCCTCGTTGCCGCAGGTCAGGTCGAGGGCCGCGAGGTCGTCACCGTAGAGGGCCTGGCGGACTACGCCAAGCAGCGCGCCGAGCACGGCGGCTGCGCCACCGGCGCCTGCGGCACCACCCTGGACCAGGCCAAGCAGTGGGAGGCCCGGCCCTCCGATGGCCGGACCGGTGAGCAGAGCGAGCTCTCCCCGATCCAGCAGGCGTTCATCGACGCCGGCGCCGTGCAGTGCGGTTTCTGCACCCCCGGTCTGCTGGTCGCCGCCGACGAGCTGCTCGAGCGCAACGCCGAGCCGTCCGACGCGGACATCCGCGAGGCGCTCTCCGGCAACCTCTGCCGCTGCACCGGTTACGAGAAGATCCTCGACGCGGTCCGCCTCGCGGCCGCCCGTCAGGAAGAGGCGGTCTGAGAATCATGGCGCTGCATCCACGGGTCGCCGCCGCTCCGGCAGGCACCCCCACGAACATCTCCCAGGGTTCGAAGACCAAGGGCGGCATCGGAGAGTCGACGCTGCGCCCCGACGGCACCCTCAAGGTCACCGGTGAGTTCGCGTACTCCTCGGACATGTGGCACGAGGACATGCTCTGGGGCCACACGCTCCGCTCCACCGTCGCCCACGCCGAGATCAAGTCGATCGACATCGGCGAGGCAGTGGCGATGCCCGGCGTCTACGCCGTACTGACCTACGACGACCTCCCCACCGAGGTGAAGAACTACGGCCTGGAGATCCAGGACACCCCGGTTCTCGCCCACGGCAGGGTCCGCCACCACGGTGAGCCGGTGGCCCTGGTCGCCGCGGACCACCCGGAGACCGCGCGTCGCGCCGCCGCCAAGATCAAGATCGAGTACGTCGAGCTGCCCGTCATCACCGACGAGGCCTCGGCCACCGCGCCCGGCGCGATCCTGATCCACGAGGGCCGCGACGACCACCACATCGGTCATGTCCCGCACCCGAACATCGTGCACCGCCAGCCGATCATCCGCGGCGACGCGGACGAGGCCGCCGGGCGCGCCGATGTGATCGTCAAGGGCGAGTACACCTTCGGTATGCAGGACCAGGCCTTCCTCGGCCCGGAGTCCGGCCTCGCGGTCCCCTCCGAGGACGGTGGCGTCGAGCTGTACGTGGCCACCCAGTGGCTGCACTCCGACCTCCGCCAGATCGCCCCCGTCCTCGGCCTGCCCGAGGACAAGGTCCGGATGACGCTCTCCGGCGTCGGCGGTGCGTTCGGCGGCCGCGAGGACCTGTCGATGCAGATCCACGCCTGCCTGCTCGCCCTCCGTACCGGCAAGCCCGTCAAGATCGTCTACAACCGGTTCGAGTCCTTCTTCGGACACGTCCACCGGCACCCGGCGAAGCTCTACTACGAGCACGGCGCCACCAAGGACGGCAAGCTCACGCACATGAAGTGCAGGATCGTCCTGGACGGCGGGGCGTACGCCTCCGCCTCCCCGGCGGTCGTCGGCAACGCCGCCTCCCTCTCCGTCGGCCCGTACGTCATCGACGACGTCGACATCGAGGCGCTCGCGCTCTACTCGAACAACCCGCCCTGCGGTGCCATGCGCGGCTTCGGCGCGGTCCAGGCGTGCTTCGCCTACGAGGCACAGATGGACAAGGTCGCGGCGAAGCTGGGTATCGACCCGGTCGAGTTCCGCCAGCTGAACGCCATGGAGCAGGGCGCGCTGCTGCCGACCGGTCAGACGGTCGACTCCCCGGCGCCCGTCGCCGAGCTGCTGCGCCGTGTCAAGGCCAGGCCGCTGCCGCCCGAGCAGCAGTGGCTCGCCGCCGGCGAGGAGGCGGATGTCCGCGCCCTGCCGGGCGGTCTGTCCAACACCACGCACGGCGAGGGCGTCGTCCGCGGCGTCGGCTACGCGGTCGGCATCAAGAACGTCGGCTTCTCCGAAGGCTTCGACGACTACTCCACCGCGCGGGTGCGCATGGAGGTCGTCGGCGGCGAGCCGGTCGCGACCGTGCACACCGCGATGGCGGAGGTCGGCCAGGGCGGTGTCACCGTCCACGCGCAGATCGCCCGCACCGAGCTCGGCGTCACGCAGGTGACGATCCAGCCGGCCGACACGCAGGTCGGCTCGGCCGGCTCCACCTCCGCGTCCCGTCAGACGTACGTCACGGGCGGCGCGGTGAAGCACACCTGCGAGAACGTCCGCGAGAAGGTCCTGGAGATCGGCCGCCGCAAGTTCGGCTCGTACCACCCCGCTTGGGCGACCGCCGAGCTGCTGCTCGAAGGCGGCAAGGTCGTCACCGACGGCGGCGAGGTCCTCGCCGACCTGGTGGACGTGCTCGAGGATGAGGCGGTGGACCTGGAGCTCGAGTGGCGCCACCGTCCCACCGAGGCCTTCGATCTGCACACCGGCCAGGGCAACGGCCACGTCCAGTACTCGTTCGCCGCGCACCGCGCGGTCGTCGAGGTGGACACCGAGCTCGGCCTGGTCAAGGTCATCGAGCTGGCCTGCGCGCAGGACGTCGGCAAGGCGCTCAACCCGCTGTCCGTGGTCGGCCAGATCCAGGGTGGTACCACCCAGGGCCTGGGCGTCGCGGTCATGGAGGAGATCATCATCGACCCGAAGACCGCGAAGGTGCGCAACCCCTCCTTCACGGACTACCTGATCCCCACGATCCTCGACACGCCGACCATCCCCGTCGACGTACTCGAGCTGGCCGATGACCACGCGCCGTACGGACTGCGCGGCGTCGGCGAGGCCCCGACCCTCTCGTCAACCCCGGCCGTCCTCGCGGCGATCCGGAACGCGACGGGTCTGGAGCTGAACAGGACGCCGGTACGCCCCGAGCACCTCACCGGCACCTGATCCACGAACTCTCCGGGCGGTGAGCCGCGGCTCCGAGGAACGTCACACTTCCCGCCCGCCCGTCGCGCCGCCCGGAGAACCCCAGTACCGCACCGCTCGCGGTCCTGGCACCACCCAGCACCACCAGCAGCACCCCAGCAGCACCCCAGCAGTACACGGAATCACCCAGTTCGTCTCGGGCCGTCCCCCGGGTCGTGCAGCCCAGCGCACCATCCCAAATCCCGCAGCTCCAGTCCCCACGCGGGTGCCCCTGTGAACCTTGGGAGTAGGCACCATGACCCAGCAGTCCCTTGAGACCAAGACCACGGCGGAGGACGCCGGCGCGGGTTCGCGCCAGCCCGCCGGACGGTCCTGGCTCGACCGGTACTTCCACATAACCCAGCGAGGGTCGACCGTCGGCCGGGAGGTGCGTGGCGGCATCACCACCTTCATGGCGATGGCGTACATCATCCTGCTCAACCCGGTGATTCTGTCGGTGCCCGACGCGGCCGGCCACAAGCTCGACGGTGATCAGCTGACCACCGCGACCGTCTTCGCCGCCGCGGCCACCACCATCGTGATGGGCTTCATCGGCAATGTGCCACTGGCCCTCGCGGCGGGACTCAGCGTCTCCGCCGTCATGGCCTTCCAGGTCGCCCCAGAGATGACCTGGGAAAACGCGATGGGCATGTGTGTCATCTACGGCCTGGTGATCGTCCTGCTGGTCGTCACCGGCCTGCGTGAACTGATCATGAACGCCATCCCCCTGGCGCTCAAGCACGCCATCACCATGGGGATCGGCCTGTTCGTCTGCCTCATCGGCCTGGTCCAGGCGGGCTTCGTCACCTCCATGCCCGGAGACGGCGGCATCGCCGGAGCCAAGCCCATTCAGCTCGGCACCAGCGACATGCTCACCGGCTGGCCGGTGCTCTGCTTCGCCGTCACCGTCCTGCTGATCTTCATGCTGCAGGTCCGCAGGGTCCCCGGCGCGATCCTCATCGGCATCGTCGGCGGCACGGTCTTCGCGGCGGCGGTCCACCAGTTCGCGGGCCTCGACAAGAAGGCCTGGGGCGGACTGAACGCCCCCGAGATCACCGGCTCCATCGTCAGCACGCCGGACTTCGGTCTCTTCGGCAGCGTCTCCTTCAGCGGCATCGGCAGCGTCGGTGGCATCACCGTCGGCGTCATCGTCTTCACCCTGGTGCTGGCCGGCTTCTTCGACGCCATGGGCACCATCATCGGCATCGGCCAGCAGGCGGGCCTCGCCGACGACAAGGGCAAGATGCCGGGCCTCAACAAGGCGCTCGCCATCGACGGCGCGGGCGGCGCGCTCGGCGGCATCGCCGGCGCGTCGGGGCAGACGGTGTTCGTCGAGTCCACCGCGGGTGTCGGTGACGGTGCGCGCACCGGCTTCGCCAGCGTGATCACCGGTCTGGCCTTCACGCTCTGCCTGTTCTTCACCCCGCTCGCCCAGATCATCCCCACCCAGGTGGCCGCCGCGGCGCTCGTCGTCATCGGCGCGATGATGCTGACGAATGCCAAGCACATCGACTGGAACGACCAGGCGACCTCCATCCCGGTCTTCCTGACCACCGTCCTGATGCCCTTCACGTACTCCATCACCGCGGGCATCGCGGCGGGTGTCATCGCCCACGTCCTGATCAAGACCGTCCAGGGCAGGGCGCGCGACGTCGGCTGGCTGATGTGGGTGCTGTCCGTCGTCTTCCTGGCCTACTTCGCTCTGCACCCGATCGAGGGCTGGCTGGGAGTCAACTAGTCCGGACAGGGCCTGGTTCCCCGCTGCCGTACACACACCTTGAGGAGACCGACATGCTGGACATCGCCGAAGAGCTGAACCGGTGGGTCGAGCAGGGCCGCGAGTTCGCTGTCGCCACCGTGGTGGCGGTCGGCGGCAGCGCGCCCCGGCAGCCGGGCGCGGCTCTCGCTGTGGACAGCGAGGGCACGGCGATCGGGTCGGTCTCCGGAGGGTGCGTGGAAGGCGCGGTGTACGAACTGTGCCGGCAATCGCTCGAGGACGGTCACACCGTCCTCGAGCGGTTCGGCTACAGCGACGAGGACGCGTTCGCCGTGGGCCTGACCTGCGGCGGAATCATCGACATTCTTGTTACCCCGGTACGCGGCGGGGTCTTCCCCGCCGCTCTGGCGGCCGCCGCCGTTGGGGAGTCGGCGGCCCTGGCCAGAATCACCGGGGGCCCGGCCGATCTGATGGGCCGCGCGCTGCTGGTCCGGCCCGACGGTTCGTACGAGGGCGGCCTCGGCGGCCACCCGGAACTGGACCGCACGGCGGCGGGCGAGGCCCGCGCGCTGCTGGACGCCGGCCGTACGGGCACGGTCGAGATCGGCGAGGACGGTTCGCGCTGCGGCCAACCCCTCACGCTGCTGGTCGAGTCGAGCGTCCCGGCCCCCCGGATGGTCGTGTTCGGCGCGATCGACTTCGCGTCCGCGCTGGTCCGGGTCGGCAAGTTGCTCGGCTACCACGTCACGGTGTGCGACGCCCGCCCGGTCTTCGCGACGAGGACCCGCTTCCCCGAGGCGGACGAGATCGTCGTCGACTGGCCGCACCGCTACCTCGAGTCGACGGAGGTGGACGGCCGTACGGTCCTGTGCGTCCTCACCCACGACGCGAAGTTCGACGTCCCGCTGCTCGAGCTGGCCCTGAAGCTCCCCGTCGCGTACGTCGGCGCGATGGGCTCCCGCCGCACGCACGAGGACCGCAACAGGCGCCTGCGCGACGTCGGCGTCACGGAACTCGAACTGGCGCGGCTGCGCAGCCCGATCGGCCTGGACCTCGGCGCGCGTACGCCGGAGGAGACGGCGCTGTCGATCGGCGCGGAGATAGTGGCGAACAGGCGGGGCGGCACCGGAGTCTCCCTGACGGGAGCGCACACCCCGATCCACCACGACCCTCAGCAGGCCGAGGTGGGCCGCATAGGCTCGGTCGCCTAGGGTCTTTCGCTTCGGACGAGAGGCCCTGGTACTCCAGCCGTAGATCGCAATCTTGCTGGTCAGGGCGAAGTGAAGACAGGTGCGGCCACGGCAGGGCCCCCTCCCCTGCGGCAAAAATCTCAGGCCGACGCAGCCGACGACATCAATTCCTCCAGCTTGTTGAGACTCTGAGTCCAGCCTTCCTCGTGGAGAGCCTGGCGCCGCTCAGTGGCGAAGTCGCCCTGGCTGACGGCCAACTCGGCCCCCGTACCGCCGATATCGCGAAGCGACAGCGTCACCACCGTCTCCCGATCCTCGGGATCGGGATCCTCCCACCGGAAGGTGTAGGACAGGCGTGCCGGAGGGTCGACCTCAAGGAATTCCCCCACGAGGTAGAACAGATCGCCTTCCGGAGGCTGCATCGCGATCCGATAACCACCTCCTGGCCGAAGGTCGCTTTCCACACCAGGAGTGACGAATCCGTCAGGGCCCCACCACTTGGCCAGTTCCTGCGGTTCGGTCAAGGCTCGGAATACGACCGTGCGCCGTGCGCGGAGGACACGCTGCAGATGCAGCCTCAGCCCGCCATCGTGCGTCATCACGAACCTCCTCCAACCGAAGGCGTCGAGATTGACCACCGCACCTATCCTAAGTACTCCAGCTGTAGGCCGCGATCTCGCTGGTCAGGGCCTCCGCGCTGCGGCCGTCCGGATGCTGGTCCTTCACGCGGGCGATCTTGCCCGCCCACAGCTCCGCGTCCACGAACGGGCGCCGTTTGTGCTGCTCGACCAACTCGGCCAGGTGCTCGCGGGAGCACATCGTCGCGAAGTGCGCGGTCAGTCAGCGGCGAGGGTCTCGGAGAGACTCACGGCGGGGCAGCCGAGTATCCCTGTCAGCACACGCTGCTGGCGCTCCGTCAGAGAGGCAACGAAGACCACTACGTCAGCATCGGCCCCTTCACAGGCCGCGGCTACTTCACGGACCTTCCCGTAGCTCAGCAGAGTCCGCGAGGAATACGGCAAAGCCATCTTCCTGACCCCGCCGTCCGAGACGCCACGCCGCTGCACGATCCGCCCGACGACCCGAGCACCGCGCGCTGTCAGTTCCGCGGCCGCCGAATCCATGAGCGCGACGAAGTTCTTCTCCTTCGCGGAGAAGTAGCCAACGATCATGACACTGGCCCCCGCGACCTCCACGGGCGAAGCCTGGCGCTCGGCAGGATTCGGTCCCACGCGGCGAGCTGGGCGCCGGTCGCGCCTTCGGAGCTGATACATGACCCACAGGCTAGACGTCGCGCCACCTGCAGCGATACGCGTTATCTCACTGCCCGAGGTCAAAGGACAAGCTAACCCGGCGAGGCTGGAATTCCATCCCCCGGTCAGTCCGGGTCGCCGCGGTCCTCGCCCCGGACATCGAGTCCGCGGGCGTGATCACCCTGCCGAGCGGGAAGACCGCGTCCGTCCGCGTCCGGGCCTTCTCCTACGGCGACCAGTCGAACCTCGTCCATCGCACGACAGGACCGGACGACCCCGGCTGATCATCCCCATGCGTCCCGCACGCCCCGGCCGTTGAACGCTGCCCCATCGCCGCCCGTATACCTGGGCGGTCCATGCGCGTCCGCATGGGCTGTTCCGGCAGGGGAGGCAGATCTATGGCCGGCAGCAATGTCACCGCACTCTTCCGTGCGTCCACCGCGCACAGCCCCTCGTACTTCACCCTGAGCCGGGCATCCGGCGGCGCATCCGGCGAGATCACCGACTTCTGCATCCCCTGCAACCCGTACTTCCCCACCCCCGCGATGTTCGACGAGCTCGGCGGCCGGCTCCGCGAGATCCTGACGTACTACCCGAGCAGCGCGGACACCATCACCGCCGAGCTGTGCCAGGTGCTCGGGCTCAATCCGCAGACCGTCGCCATGGGCAACGGCTCCACCGAACTGATCACCTGGATCGACCACTTGCTGGTCAAGGAGTCGCTGGCGGTACCGGTCCCCACCTTCGGCCGGTGGACCGACCAGCCGATGGAGACCGGCAAGCGCGTCGACATGCTGCTGCTGCCCGAGGCGCACGGCTTCGGGCTGGACCCGGCGTCCTTCGTGCAGTTCGTCCGCACCCGCGGCTCCCGCGCGGCGGTCATCTGCAACCCCAACAATCCTGACGGCGGTTACCTGCCCAAACAGCAGCTCCTCGCGCTTCTCGACTCCCTCCAGGACCTGGATCTGATCGTCGTCGACGAGTCCTTCCTCGAATTCGCGGACGCCGAATCGGATCCGAGTGTCGCCGCGGAGGCCGTACTGCGGACGAACGTGATCGTGCTGCGCAGCCTGGGCAAGAACTTCGGTCTGCACGGAGTGCGCTTCGGTTATCTCGTCTCGAACCCGAGCCTGGCGGGGAAAGTGCGGGCCGCGCTGCCGAAGTGGAACCTCAACTCCTTCGCCGAGACAGTGGTGTTCATGCTGAAGGAGCACCGGCAGGAGTACGCCGAGAGCCTGCTGCAGGCCCGCCGCGACCGGCAGGAGATGACCTACCGCCTCTCCCAGCTGCCGGGCCTCACCGTCTATCCCTCACAGGGCAACTTCCTCTATGTACGCCTGCCGGAGGGCGTGGACGGGTCGGTCCTGCGGGACCGGCTGCTCGCCGAACACGGCGTGCTGGTGCGCGAGTGCAGCAACAAGATCGGCAGTTCGAGCCGCTTCCTGCGGCTGGTGGTGCGGCCGCAGCAGGATGTGCTGCGGCTGCTGTCGGCGATGGAGCAGGTGCTGTACGGGCAGCGCACCCAGGCTCCCGAACCGCCCCCGCAGCCGCTGGCCCCGATGCTCGCCCAGCTGCCGGGGCCGATGCCCGCGGCGCAGCCGCAGCCGCAGGCCCAGCGGCTGGCCCTGGCCCAGCAGCCGGTGTCCGCCCGCGGCCTGGCCCGGGGCCAGGACCGGCCCACGCCGATGGAACCGGCCTCCGCCCTCTCCGGGGGGACCGGCGGCTACACCTCGGGAACGGCGGCGGTGGACCGCCTGATCGGCCAGGCATAGGAGGTTTGGAGGTTGTCGTCAGCGTCGCATCAGGTGACCGGAGACGCACGCGGCCAGGCAGCGGTGTCCGGCGTCGTGTTACGTACGCTTCCCGAGCACCTCCACGGCGGCGATCACCCGGTCCCAGAACATTTCAGGTTCCAGGGTCACCGCGACCCGCGCGTTCACGGGCCGGTCCAGGTACTGGTGCAGGTCCACCACGGTCGCCCCGCGGGTGTGCTGTCCGCGCAGTTCGACTGCCACGCTCGCGTCGACGCAGTGCACGATCGCCGGGTCGATGACACGGGCCACCGCGACGGGGTCGTGCAGCGGCGGGGACGCGAAGCCCCAAAGCCGCAGGTAGGTGGCCGCGAAATAGGTCATCAGCTGGGCGCACGTACGGCCGAGTTCCGTGCCGAGCCCTTCGAGGCGGGCAAGGACTTCGGGTGTGGCGAGCGCCTGGTGGGTGACGTTGAGCCCGCACATGGTGACCGGAACACCGCTGCGGAAGACGATGTCGGCGGCCTCGGGGTCGACGTGGATGTTGAATTCGGCGGCCGGGGTCCTGTTGCCGCGTTCGGTGGAGCCGCCCATGAGCACGATCTCGCGGATGTGCTCGGCGGCGTCGGGGTACCGGGTCAGCAGCAGGGCGATATTGGTCAGCGGCGCGGTCGGAACGAGAGTGACGGGTTCCGGATGCTCGGTCAGGATCCGGTACATGAGATCCACCGCGTGCTCCGGGACCACGTCCACGGTGGGCTCCGCGAACTGCGGACCGTCCATGCCGGAGTCCCCGTGGACGTCGTCCGCCACCAGCAGGGGCTGGACGAGCGGCTGTGCGCATCCGGCCGCG
Organism: Streptomyces lunaelactis; assembly: GCF_003054555.1. Taxonomy (NCBI): domain Bacteria; kingdom Bacillati; phylum Actinomycetota; class Actinomycetes; order Kitasatosporales; family Streptomycetaceae; genus Streptomyces; species Streptomyces lunaelactis. The sequence goes on from NZ_CP026304.1 coordinate 6,866,745, forward strand.
ATGGGAACCCCGGTGATTCCGGCGACGGTGCAGACCCGGCGCGCGTTCAGGGTGGTCTTCTCGACGGTCTGATTGCCGGCGACCGTGGTGATGGCGAGCAGGTCGATCGCGGGATCGCCCGCCGCGAGCATGATGGCGATGGCGTCGTCGTGCCCGGGATCGCAGTCGATGATGATGGGGACGGGCACGATGCTCCTCGGGTCGTGTCATGGTTCCGCGCTGTCCAGTCTGCTCCGGGGCTCCGCCGTGCAACCCGTGACCGCAGCCGTGAGTCCGGCCGCGGACTCCTGCGCGACGCTCGCGGGTACTCGCTTCAGCGGGCCGCTGTGCGGTCAATTGCGCCATATGTACGCCGCGTGGCGGAATCCTAACGAGTTCTTAATGCCCCATGGGGCCTCGCAGTCGTGCTGCCGACCAGGTGAGGCGACATACGCTCGCGCCGTGCTCAACGTGACCGGGATACTCAAACGGCTGGTAATCGGCCGCGCCAAGCGCAGCGAGGAACTGGGCGGGACGCTGCTGCCCAAGCGACTCGCCCTGCCGATCTTCGCTTCCGACCCGCTGTCCTCGGTGGCGTACGCCACCCAGGAGATCCTGCTGGTCCTCACCCTCGGCGGACTGGCGTACCTGCATTTCACGCCGTGGATCGCGGGCGCGGTCGTGGCGCTGATGACCGTGGTGGTGCTCTCGTACCGCCAGGTCGTGCACGCCTATCCGAGCGGCGGCGGATCGTACGAGGTCGCCTCGACCAACCTGGGTCCGTCCGCCGGTCTGGTGGTCGCCGCGTCGCTGCTGGTCGACTACGTCATGACCGTGGCGGTCTCGGTCGCCTCCGGGGTGGACAACATCATCTCGGCGCTGCCCTCACTGGTCGACTACCGCGTGCTGATGGCACTCATCTTCGTCGCCCTCCTGACCGCGATGAACCTGCGCGGCGTACGCGAGTCCGGCCAGGCGTTCGCGGCCCCGACGTATCTGTTCATCGGCGGCGTGCTGATCATGGTCGGCACGGGACTGTTCCGCTACCTGCTCGGTGACGCGCCGGTGGCCGAGAGCGCCAAGTACGGCATCGAGGCGGAGCCCGGGGACGTGGGTCTGACGGGCCTGGCCCTGGTGATGCTGGTGCTGCGCGCCTTCTCCAGCGGCTGTACGGCCCTGACGGGCGTCGAGGCGATCTCCAACGGTGTGCCGGCCTTCCGTAAACCCAAGTCCCAGAACGCCGCGACCACCATGGCCGTGATGGGCATCACCGCCATCACGATGTTCGTCGGCGTCACCACCCTCGCGATCGTCGCGAAGGTGCACATCGTCGAGGACGCCTGCCGGCTGACCGGTCTCACGGGCGACTGCGAGACGTACACCCAGCGCACCGTCATCGCCCAGCTGGCGGCGTCGGTCTTCGGCGGCGAGAACAGCTTCGGCTTCTACTTCATCCAGGCCGCCACCGCCCTGGTGCTGATCCTCGCCGCCAACACCGCCTACAACGGCTTCCCGCTGCTCGCCTCGATCCTCGCCCAGCACCGCTATCTGCCGCGCCAGCTGCACAACCGCGGTGACCGGCTCGCCTTCTCCAACGGCATCCTGGCCCTGGCGGTCGTGGCCGGAGCCCTGCTGTGGGCGTACAAGGCGGATGTCACCAGCCTCATCCACCTCTACATCCTGGGCGTGTTCACCTCCTTCACGCTCTCGCAGACGGGCATGGTCCGGCACTGGAACCGTGAGCTGCGCACGGAGACCGACCCCGTCGTTCGCCGTCGGCACCAGGTGGCGAGGGTGATCAACGCGACCGGTGCGGTCGTCACCTGCCTGGTCCTGGTCATCGTGCTGGCCACCAAGTTCACGCAGGGTGCCTGGCTCGCGGTGCTCGCCGCGATCGTGCTGTGGGTGATGATGCGCGGCATCCGCCGTCACTACGACTCCACCGCGGCCGAACTGGCGGTCACCGACCCGCGCAGCGAGATGGTGCCGCCCTCCCGGGTGCTGGCCATCGTGCTGGTCTCCACCATTCACAAGCCGACCCTGCGGGCACTGGCCTACGCCCGCGCCTTCCGGCCGGACCAGCTGGTGGCACTCACCGTCGCGGTCGACCGCGACCAGTCCGTCGCGCTCCAACGGCAGTGGGAGGAGTACCAGATCCCTGTGCCGCTCAAGATCCTCGACTCCCCGTACCGCGAGATCACCGGGTCGGTCCTGGAGTACGTACGCTCCATAAGGCGTGAAAGCCCTCGGGACGTGATCGCGGTCTTCATCCCCGAGTACGTCGTCGGCCACTGGTGGGAGAACCTGCTGCACAACCAGTCCGCGCTGTGGCTCAAGAGCCGTCTGCTGTTCACCCCTGGCGTCATGGTGACCAGCGTCCCCTGGCAGCTGAGCTCCTCCGCCATCGCCGACCACCCGGCCGCCCGCGCCCCGGGCTCAGTCCGCCGCGGGGAACCCGTCAAGACGCGCACGAGCGACGACGCCGGCACGCTCCGGTAGTAGCGGCAGCGAGGGCTCGGCGGCGGGGTGCTCGACCGCCGCAGCAGCTACCGTTGGGGCCTGATGGCGGATGCGGTGCTCGGTGCGCGCGTTCGGCCGGGCTCTGTGGCCGCTGCAGCTCAAGGCCGGCCACCACGACGAATTGCTGTCCGCGCTGCAGCTCGCGTCGAGCACGGCTACCGCCCGCAAGCCCGGCACCCGCGCCGCGGGAGCGCTGAAGGCACAACTTGCCCACAGCTTCACTGAGTTGCGGCGCTACGAGGAGGCAGAGGCCCTGGCGCTTGCGGCGGCTGCGGATGAGCGCACAGCCGGCCACGTGCGAGGACATGCCTCAGCGGTCGAGTTCCTCGGGCTGCTGCGACTGCGACAGTGGCGTTTCGACGAGGCGTACGCCCGCTTCGACGAAGCGGGAGAGATCTACGATGCGATCGGGCCCGACGACGAGGGCGCGGCCGACCTTCCCCGCGCCGGTGCCCTGCTCGAACGGCACCGGGGCCGGGCGCTGCGCGGCATGGGAAGACACCAGGAGGCGCGCGAGCATCTGGAGGGCGCGCTGCGGTGGTTCCGGGAGAGTGGGGAGGCGTACAACTCGGCACGCGTACTGACCGATCTGGCGGAGACCTGCCTCGACGTACAGGACCACGCCGCCGCATTGCCGCTCGTCGACGAAGCGATCGCGAAACTCGCGGGCGAACGGGCCGAGTATCACCTCGTCCACCTGCGGGCCATGCGTGAGCGTTGCCTCAGCCGGTTCCCGGGGTGACAGTGATGCGGTGACCGGCGGTGCCGGTCCGGACGATCAGTCCCTGTGCGACGAGCGTGTCCGGCGGATTGCCGGCGGCCAGCCACGCATGCACCGCGGAGGCGCAGGCCGCGGGATCGACGTCCGCTCCAGGGCCGGAAGCCAGGCGCAGGAGACGACCGTCCCGGAGGCGGACCGTGCAGGCGTCGGGCCCGGTGACGTAAGCGGCGAGGGCACAATGCGGGTGCAGATCCAGCACCTCGGCCGACCACTGTGCCGGGGAGCCGAGGCGGGGGTCGTCGGGGGCGCCGTACCGGAGGATGACATCGGCGAGGGCGAGAGCGTCCGGGTCACGGGTGTCCTCATGAACAGCCGTATGCACCTCGCCGTCGCCTTCCGGCTCGTACGCCGCACCGGCATAGCGCTCCACCACAACCTCGCACGCCCCCGGCAACCGCGTCAGAACACGCAAGGGCGCAGTGCGCGAGACCGGCTCGTACAACGGCAGCGGCAGCGGCTCCAGGAGCGCAGGCCAGGAGGGTTCGGGAACATCCATCAGGTCGTAGAAGAGCTCACGCAACCGGACCGCGGACTCGCCGGGCAGTGAGCTGGTGAACTCCTGCGGACCCGGCACCGGACTGTGCTCCGCACGCAGCGATACCAGCTGAGGCAGCACCGGGGCGCACGGGTCCAGGCGCGGCGCCCTTCGAACGAAATCGGCAGCAGGTGACAGCGGGTCGAGCCCGGACAAGGGAGCGGCACCCAGCAGTACCGGAGTGCCGAGGGCCGCCGCGTAGTAAGTGACCGCTCCGTGATCGCCGATCACGGCATCAGCCGCGATCAGCGCCTGCCGCCAGCCTTCCAGCGGATCCATCAGCGCCAGCCCGCCGCGCCGGGCCCGGTCGAGCCAGGCACGAACCTGACCCGGACCATGCCCGTGCCAGATGTTCGGGTGCAGGATGGCGGCGAGACGGTACTCATCCGCCGGGAGTTCGGCACTCAGGCGTGGCAGCAGCGATGGCAGAACGTCATCGCCGCTGTCGCCGAAGAGCGACTCCGGGTTCCAGGTGGAGTTGAGCACGACGAGCTGCTGCCCACGCCGCACACCCAATGCCCTGCGGAACCGCTCCCGGTACGGACGAGCCGCCAACATCCGGTCAAAGCAGGGATCCCCGGCGAGCACGGCCGTAGGGACAGCCTCAGGGCACGCGGCACGCAGGCGATTCAGCTGCTCGGGATGGGAGAGAACCAGGGCGTCCGCGAAGGGAAGACCGGTTTCCTCCGACAGAAGCCACTCCGGGGAGAGCCCAAAGACAGGCGCGCTTCCGGCTTCCGGCTTCCGGCTTCCGGCTTCCGGCTTCCGGCTTCCGGCTTCGCGAGCCTCTTAGTGTATCCAATACCATGCGAAAGCACGAGCAACTTCCCTGGCAGCGCCCGCAGTTGACCTCCGAAACTCGCCGAGATCGCGAGATCCACCGGTGTCTCGCACGCCTGATCCCAGGGCAGTACCGGCACGCCAGTGTCCGCGAGGAGTTCAGCGACTCCCGCACGGAACGCCGATGATCCAGGACAGGTGGCCAGCAGCTGTACGCGCAAGTCGTCGTGGAACAGCGGGAGAACGTCCAGCAACCGCGTGGCCGAGGTGACATTGTGCGCTACGAACAGCACCCTTTGGCACCGGCCCCGAGTCGCCCACCGAACGGCGTCATCGCCGACCGGGACGCGTATCCAGTCGGTCCGTCCCTCGCCCATTCAGTGTCCCTTGGTGTCCGCGCCTTACCATTCCTCGGTTTGGCCCCCGTGGCTGCGACGAGCGTCGGCAGGGTGGAAGGCGCCGGCGCGTTCGAAGGGATCCTGCCGTGGTGACGTCGCTGGTGAATTGGCTGCCGAAGCCTAACGCGCGCGTTTGCCCGGGACGCTGACCGGCCCCCGTCTCGACCGGGGAGGGTTCGGTGCAGACCGTAGCCCGGCCGAGTGACGTGCCCGGCCGAAACACGGTTGCGTGGCGCGCCGGTCCGTCCTGCCCGCAGCACAGGGTGCTTTCGTCTGGGGGCCGGGCACGCGACGGCTTTCGTGCCCGCCCTGGTGGGCCGGCCGACGCTGGGCCTCCCTCGTATGCGTCGCCCGTTCCCGGCGGCACGCCCGTCGGTATGTCGGGGCGGCGGGCGCGCCGCCCCGAAACGCCGAAGGAGAGATCGTGGTGGCAGGAAGTGTCGACGAGAACCGCGGGACGACGACCGCGCAGCTCCTCAAGGGCCAGAGGGCGCTGGTGACCGGTGCCAATTCGGGCATCGGCAAGGCCACCGCCATTGCGCTGGGCCGGGCCGGAGCGGACGTCGTGGTGAACTACGTCGTCGGTGCGGACGAGGCCGAGAAGGTCGTGGCGCAGATCAAGGACTTCGGGGTTCGTGCCTACGCCCACGAGGCCGACGTGTCCGACGAGGACCAGGTGGCCGCCATGGTCGCGCAGATGGTGAGGGAGTTCGGCACCATCGACATCATGGTCGCCAACGCGGGCCTCCAGCGGGACGCGCCCTTGGCGGAGATGACGCTCGCACAGTGGCAGAAGGTCATCGACGTCAACCTGACCGGCCAGTTCCTCTGCGCTCGGGAGGCCGCCAAGGAGTTCGTGCGGCGCGGTGTGGTGCCGGAGGTGTCCCGTTCTGCCGGGAAGATCATCTGCATGAGCTCGGTCCACCAGATCATCCCGTGGGCGGGGCACGTGAACTACGCCTCCTCCAAGGGCGGTGTGGGCATGCTGATGCAGACCCTCGCCCAGGAGCTGGCTCCCCAGCGGATCAGGGTCAATGCGGTTGCACCCGGAGCTATTCGCACGCCGATCAACCGCGACGCCTGGTCCACGCCCGAGGCCGAGGCCGACCTGCTGCGCCTGATCCCGTACCGCCGCGTGGGCGACCCGGACGACATCGCCAACGCCGTCGTCGCCATGGCGTCCGACCTGCTCGACTACGTCGTCGGCGCCACGCTCTTCGTCGACGGCGGAATGACGCTCTTCCCCGGCTTCGCCACCGGAGGCTGATCTCCGATGCAGGACCATGTCACACCCCGCCGGGTGGTGATCCTCGGCGGGGGGTTCGCCGGGCTGTTCGCCGCCCGCGCCCTACGGCGGTCACCGGTCGCCGTGACCGTGATCGACCGCCGCGCCCACCACCTCTTCCAACCGCTGCTCTACCAGTGCGCCTCCGGAATCCTGTCCGAGGGCCAGATCGCGCAACCGCTCCGCGCGGTCCTGCGACGCCACCACAACGTGAGCTGCCTGCTCGCCGAAGCCACCGACGTGGATGTCGAAGCCCGCCTGGTCCACGCCCGGCGACCGGACGGCGGAGCCCTCGCGCTGCCCTACGACGATCTGATCGTCGCGGTCGGCATGCGCCAGTCCTACTTCGGGCACGACGAGTTCGCCGCGCACGCCCCCGGCATGAAGACCCTGAACGACGCGCTGGACATCCGCCGACGGCTCTACCGGGCGTTCGAGATGGCCGAAACGGCCCCGGACGCCGAGGAGCGGCAGCAGTGGCTCACCTTCGCGCTCGTCGGCGGCGGCCCGACCGGCGTCGAACTCGCGGGACAGATCCGGGAGATTGCCGGCCACACGCTCGAGCGGGAGTTCCAGACGTTCGACTCCGCCCAGGCCCGGGTGCTGCTCTTCGAGGGCTCCGACGAGGTGCTGGGCGCGTTCGGCCGCCCACTGGCCCATCGCGCGGCCCGAACCCTGCAGAGCCTCGGCGTGGAGTTGCATCTGGGCACGAAGGTCACCGACGTCGACGCGCACGGCCTGACGGTACAAGACCGGGACGGCGCGACCACCCGGTTCGAGGTACGCACCGTGCTGTGGACGGCGGGCGTCGAGGCGCCGCCCATCGCCGCCGCGCTGGCCCGGGCAACCGGCGTCACCCAGGACCGGGCCGGACGCATCGCCGTCGAACCCGACCTCACCATCCCCGGCCATCCGGAGATCCGCGTCACGGGCGACGTGATGAGCCTGAACCGGCTGCCGGGGCTGGCCGAGGTCGCCATGCAGTCGGGCGCATATGCGGGCCGGGTCGTGCGCCACGCCGTGGAGGGCCGGACGAAACAGCCGAAGCCCTTCAAGTACTGGGACCTCGGCAGCGCCGCGTACATCGCCCGCGGCCGCGCCGTCGTCAAGGCCGGCCCGCTGCACCTGTCCGGCGCGACCGGCTGGCTGGCCTGGCTCTTCATTCATCTGGCCTTCCTCACCGGATTCCGCAGCAGGCTGGGAGCGGTGCTCAGCTGGTCCGTCGCCTTCGCCACCAGCTCGCGACGCGAACGCGCCTTCACGCAGCCCGACGCAGACGCGCCGGCCGGCCGGGCGCCCGGGCCGAAGCCGCCCCTGTCGCCTCCCTGACGACGTCAGCAGGCCGGCACCTCCCTGCCGTCACCCCTCCGCATCCTGTCGTTCCTCAGCCCCCGCTCCCCGCGGGGCAGACCATCGAGGCGCACATGCTCAGCACAGCGGCCCTTCTGGCGAACACCCCGCCCCAACTCCTGCCTGCTCGCGAGCTGATGGCCTTCACCCTGGCCTCGCACATCCTGCTGGTCCCGTTCGGCGTGGCACTGCCGCTCATCACGCTGCTGATGCACCACCGGGCGCTGCGCCGCGACGACGCCGTCGCCCTTCAGCTCGCGCGGCGCTGGTCGGCGGTGATGGCCGTCCAGTTCGCCATCGGCGTCGTCACCGGCACCGTGCTGTCCTTCGAGCTCGGCCTGCTCTGGCCCGGCATGATGGGCCGCTGGGGCGACGTCTTCGGCCTCGGGTTCGGCATCGAGGCATGGGCGTTCTTCCTGGAGGCCGTCCTGATCGCGATCTACCTCTACGGCTGGCGCCGGCTCAAGCCCTGGACGCACTTCTGGCTGGCCGTACCGCTGCCGCTGACCGCCCTGATGGGAGCGTTCGGCATCATCGCGGCCAACTCCTGGATGAACACCCCACAGGGGTTCCGCCTCGACGCCCAGGGCAATCCCGTCGACGTCAACGTACGGCAGGCGATCTTCACACCGATGTTCGGCCCGGAGTACTGGCACTTCGTCGTCGCGATGTTCATGACCGCCGGATACGTGGTCGCCGGCGTGTACGCGGTCGGCTGGCTGCGCGGGCGCCGCGACCGCTACCACCGGCTCGGCTTCACCCTGCCGTTCACCGTTGCCGCGATCCTCACACCGGTCCAGTTCATGCTCGGCGACTCCGCCGCTCGCGCCGTCTTCCACAAGCAGCCGGTCAAGTTCGCCGCCATGGAGATCGTCTGGAAGACCGACACCCACGTGCCCGAGTACCTGTTCGGACGACTGAACACCGACGGGACAATCTCCGGCGGACTCAAGATCCCCCAACTGGACTCGATCCTCGCCGGCTTCAAGCCCAGCACCCAGGTGACCGGGCTGACCTCGGTGCCGGCCGCCGACCGCCCCACCGCGGTCCAGGCCACCATCGCCCACTGGGCCTTCGACATCATGGTCACCGTCGGCAGCCTGCTGATCCTGCTCGCGCTCTGGTACGCCTGGTCCTGGCTGCGACATCGGGACCTCCCTCGCAGCCGCTGGTTCTTCCGCTGCGCCGCAATCGCCGGAGTCGCGTGCCTGGTCACCGTGGAGTGCGGCTGGATCACCACGGAGGTCGGCCGCCAGCCCTGGATCGTCTACAACCAGATGAGGGTCTCGGAGGCGGTGACCGACACCCGCGCCGGATCCCTGTGGGCGATGCTCGGCATCATCATGGCCGTCTACGTAGCCGTCTTCGGCGCGTTTCTCGCGGTCATCCTGAAGATGCGCACCCGCTGGCGCATCGCGGATGAAGGCTCGGCCTCCGCGCGCGCCGCACTGCCCCCTGAGAGCGACACCCCCTACGGGCCCAGAAGCGAGCCCGAGCCCACAGCCGCCGGGGCCGCGCCCGGCGGCGGGTCCGACCGCACCTCGAGCGGTGCGTCATGATGGCCGATCTCATCGCCTGGGTCATGGTGCTCGTGATCGCCGCCTACGCCTGCGCCGGGGGCACCGACTACGGCGCGGGCTTCTGGGACCTCCTGGCCGGAGGGGCGGAGCGGGGCAAGCGGCCCCGCTGGCTCATCGACCACGCCATGGCCCCGGTCTGGGAGGTCAACAACGTCTGGTTGATCTTCGTCCTGATCATCATGTGGACAGCCTTCCCGACCATGTTCCAGGCCGTCTTCGCCGCGCTGTGGCTGCCGCTCGCCCTCGCCGCCGTCGGACTGGTGCTCCGCGGCGCCGGATTCGCCCTGCGCAAGCCGACCCGCCGTCTGGCCCAACGACGGATCTACGGTGCGATGTTCGCCATCTCATCGCTGCTCACGCCGTTCTTCCTCGGGGCGGCGCTCGGCGGCATCGCCTCCGGTCGGGTCGCGGTCGGGACCACCGCCTCCGCGGACGCCTGGGCCAATTCGACCTCCGTCCTCGCGGGTCTGCTGGCCATCGCGGCCACCGCGTTCCTCGGGGCGGTGTTCCTCTGTTCCGACGCCCGGCGGTTCGGCGCCGACGACCTCGTCGACTACTTCCGACTGCGGGCGCTGCTCGCCTTCGCCGCCGTCGTCCTCCTCGCACTCATCGGACTGCCCGTCACCCACAGCGACGCCCCGTACGTCTGGGAGGGCCTCACCGGGGGCTTGGGCCTGCTGCTGATCGTCCTGGCCGCAGTCTGCGGTCTGGCCACGGTGCTGGCTCTGCTGCGCCGGTCCTACGGCTGGTCCCGCTACACCTCGGTGGCAAGCGTCGCCCTGACCGTCGGCGCCTGGGGCTTCGCGCAGCGGCCCTACCTACTGCCCACCTCGCTGACGGTGGCCCAGGCGGCCGGCGCTGCTCACACCCTGCGCTGGCTGGCGATCGTCACGGTCATCGCGATCGTGCTGGTCGGCCCGGCGCTGGTGCTGCTCTACCGGCTCGACACACTGGGTGAGCTGGAGCCGCTCACCGACGCCGACACCCGGGCCGCCAGAACACCCGGGGACAACCTGTAGCGGCACTCCGCCTGCTCCGTCGCCGCGTGCGACACCCCGTCAGCGCAGCCGGGCGGCGATGTGATCGCCGACCCGCAGAGCGTTGGCGATGGCCGTCAGCGACGGATTGACCGCGCCGATGCTCGGGAAGAAGCTCGTGTCGACCACGTAGAGGTTGTCGAGGTCGTGGGCCTTGCAGTTGACGTCCAGGGCGGAGCTGTTCGGGTCGTCGCCGAAACGGACCGTACCGGCCTGGTGCGCGGTGGCGCCGATGGGCATGCCCTTGTGCAGATAGATGCTGTGCGACAGCAGATGATGCTCGTGCATACCCAGGTGGCCCAGCATTCCCTGCAGTTTGTGCTGGAGCCGCTTCAGGCCGGCCGTGTTGTTCTTCTCGTCGAGAGCCAGGTGGATGTCGTCGTCCTTGTCGAGGGTGACGCGGTTCTCGGGCAGCGGGAGATCCTCCCCGCACAGCCAGAAGTCGACGGCGTGGTGCGCCAGCATCTCGAACGGCATGTCGGGCGAGACCGCGCCGGCCCAGCGAGGCGCCTCGCCGTGGATCTGGTCGGCGTCCGACTTGCCGAGCATCTGGATGCCGCCGAGCGGGAAGTCCCAGTCGTCCGCACCCAGATACCAGTCGTTCAGCGCCAGGGTCTTCTGGAACCTCGTGGGGTTCGGTTCCTTCGACACCGCCATCAGCGCAAGGTTGTTGTGCCGCATGTAGTGGCGGCCCACCACGTCCGAGCTGTTGGCCAGGCCGCCGGGGTGTCTGTCGTTGGCCGAACGGAGCAGCAGGACGGCCGAGTTGACCGCGCCGCAGGCGACCACCACGATGTCGGCGCTGAATCCCTCGGTCGTTCCGTTCCCGAGCTCGGCGACGACCCTGGTGACGGTGCGTCCGGCCGGGTCGGTCTCCAGGCGCTGCACGTTGGCGCCCGTCACCATCGTGACGTTGTCGTGTTTCAGCGCCGGATCGACGCAGATCACCTGTGCGTCGGACTTGGCGCCCAGCAGGCAGGGGAAGCCGTCGACCCGGTCGCAGCGGATGCAGACGCTGGAATGGGTGGCACGGCCGTTCTCGTCCTGCGTGAGGTTCACGCCGATGGGCAGGTGGAAGGGGTGCAGTCCCCTCTTCTCCAGGTCGTCGCTGAGCTGCTGGATGCGCGGCTCGTGCTCCACCGGAGGGTGTGGATACTGGCCGCTGGCCGGACCCTCCGTGGGGTCCTCGCCATGGCGCCCGTGCACCAGGTAGAGCTGCTCGGCCTGCGTGTAGTACGGCTCCAGATCCTCGTAGCGGATCGGCCAGGCCGGTGAGATGCCATCGTGGTGGCGCAGCTCGCCGAAGTCCTCGGGCCGGAGCCGGAAGAGCGCGGCGCCGTAGAACTTGGTGTTGCCCCCGACGTAGTAGTTCACCTCCGGGGGAAACTCGTTGCCGTGCTTGTCGTACCAGAACTCGGGGGCACGGTACTTGCCCTTGACGAAGACGGCGGTGGAGTCCCAGTTGTCCCGCTCCCGCGGCAGGTAGTCGCCGCGCTCCAGGATCAGGACCCGCTTGCCGGTGGGGGCCAGCCGGTGGGCGAGCGTACCGCCGCCCGCTCCCGTACCGATGATGATGACGTCGTAGTGGTGATCGTCGGCCATGCGGAGATCCCGTTCTAGGAGTCGATGGCTGTCCTGGCCGTAGCGCGCGCCCGGATGGCCCCTGTGCTGCACTGCGTCGCACGCGCGCCCGGGCAATCGGAATATTCAGTGCCATGCGGAAGCTATCGGGCGGTCCCGGCAGCGGCGACCCGCCGGGAGCCGAACGGGTGCGCATTCAGCCGATCGCCCGCACGGCGTTCGCCGCCTCGTCGACGACGGCCTGCGCGCCGGCTGCCGCATCGACGGTCGGCCCCGGGCTCGTCCGGGAGGCGGCACAAGCGACCGTGCGCCGCCCGGAGGGACCGGCACAGGGTATTCCGACGGACGCTGCCTCTGACCCGAGTGGGCGAATGTGCCGGGCGACTCCACCCGCAGGAACGTGTGGCGCTTGACCGGGCCGCTGCGGGCCCGCACGCTTCCGACGAGGAGGCCGACACCACAGGCCCACCAGTACGCCCGCGTCCGAGGACGCCGGCCGGGCGGACCGAGGAGGCCACGCGTGCAGGAGAGCCGCACCGGACGGCAGCTGACCCTGCGCCACGGAGCTCATACTGCCGTCGTCGTCGAACTGGGCGCGGCGCTCCGGTCGTACTCGGTCGGTGAGCGCGCCGTGGTCGACGGATTCGCCGCACAGGACCGGATCGCCGGCGGGCGCGGCCAGATCCTCGTGCCGTGGCCCAACCGGATCCGGGACGGCCGGTATCGCTGGGACGGGCAGGACCTGCAGCTGCCGCTCACCGAGCCGGCCGGCGGCAACGCCATCCACGGGCTGCTCAGGTGGACCTCGTGGCGGGTCGTGGAGGCGAGCGAGCGCCGGGCCGTTCTGGATGTTCCGCTGTGGCCGCAGCCGGGCTACCCGTTTCACCTCCACGTCCGCGCCGAGTACGCCCTGAGCGAGGGCGGTCTCGAGGTCGCCGTCACGGCGCGCAACCTCGACGCGAGCGCCGCCCCCTACGGCTTCGGCCAGCATCCCTACGTCACGGCGGGCACCGCGGTCGTCGACCAGGCGGTGCTGACCGTTCCCGCCCGTACGTGGCTGCGCACCGACGAGCGCGGCCTGCCGGTTGCCGCCGAACCGGTCGCCGGGACGCCGTACGACCTGCGTACGCCGCAGGCTGTCGGAGCGCGCCGACTCGACACCCCCTTCAGTGACCTCGACCGGGACGCGGACGGGCGGGCCATGGTCCGCCTGGCCCACCCGTCGGGTGCGTTCGGTACGGACGTGTGGCTCGGTGAGGGCGCCAACTACGTGCAGCTCTTCACCGGCGACACCCTCCCGCCGGGGGAGCGCCGCCGCGCGGTCGCCGTCGAACCGATGACCTGCCCGCCGGGCGCCTTCCGCAGCGGCACGGCGCTCGTCAGCCTCGGCCCCGGCGAGCGGCACACGGTCCGGTGGGGGATCACGCCGTGGGGGGAGTGACGGCGCCGAGATGGTCCTCGGCCTGATCCTCCTCGGGCCGAGGACCACCCTTCGGCCTTTTGTTCAAGGAGGCCTCGCCTCACGGGGTCCGCGAGGGCCTCGGTCAGGTGCCGACGTAGGCCGCGAGGTGCTCGCCGGTGAGGGTGGAGCGGGCGGCGACGAGGTCGGCGGGTGCGCCCTCGAAGACGATCCGGCCGCCGTCGTGGCCGGCGCCGGGGCCGAGGTCGATGATCCAGTCGGCGTGCGCCATGACCGCCTGGTGGTGCTCGACGACGATGACCGACTTGCCGGAGTCGACGATCCGGTCGAGCAGGCCGAGCAGCTGCTCCACGTCGGCGAGATGCAGGCCGGCAGTCGGCTCGTCGAGGACGTAGACACCGCCCTTCTCGGACATGTGGGTGGCCAGCTTGAGCCGCTGCCGCTCGCCGCCGGACAGCGTAGTGAGCGGCTGGCCGAGGCTGACGTAGCCGAGCCCGACGTCGGCGAGCCGGCCGAGGATGCGGTGCGCGGCCGGCGTGCGCGCCTCGCCGTCGCCGAAGAACTCCTCGGCCTCGGTCACCGACATCGCCAGCACCTCGCTGATGTCGCGTCCGCCGAGGTGGTGGTCAAGGACCGATGCCTGGAACCGCTTCCCCTCGCACTCCTCGCAGGTGGTGGCGACGCCGGCCATTATCGCGAGGTCGGTGTAGATGACGCCGGCGCCGTTGCAGTTGGGGCAGGCGCCCTCGGAGTTGGCACTGAACAGCGCCGGCTTCACGCCGTTGGCCTTCGCGAACGCCTTGCGAATCGGGTCGAGCAGTCCGGTGTACGTCGCCGGGTTGCTCCGTCGCGAGCCGCGGATCGCGCCCTGGTCGATCGACACCACACCCTCGCCGGAGGCCCCCGACTGTTGTGGCAGTGACCCGTGCACGAGCGAGCTCTTGCCGGAGCCGGCGACGCCGGTGACGACGACAAGCACCCCGAGCGGGATGTCGACGTCGACGTCGCGCAGGTTGTGCGTCGTCGCGCCGCGGATCTCCAGCGTGCCGGTGGGCTTCCGCACCGTCTCCTTGACGGCGGCCCGGTCGTCGAAATGGCGGCCGGTGACGGTGCCGGCGGCCCGCAGCCCCTCGACGGTGCCCTCGAAGCAGACGGTGCCGCCCGCCGTACCGGCGCCGGGGCCGAGGTCGACGACGTGGTCGGCGATCGCGATCGTCTCCGGCTTGTGCTCCACGACCAGCACTGTGTTGCCCTTGTCCCGCAGCCGCAGCAGCAGGTCGTTCATCCGCTGGATGTCATGGGGGTGCAGGCCGATGGTGGGCTCGTCGAAGACGTAGGTGACGTCGGTGAGCGAGGAGCCGAGGTGGCGGATCATCTTGACGCGCTGCGCCTCGCCGCCCGACAGCGTGCCCGACGGCCGGTCGAGCGAGAGGTAACCCAGCCCGATCTTTACGAACGACTCGAGGGTCTGCTGCAGCGTGGCGAGCAGTGGCGCCACCGACGGCTCGTTGACGCCACGGACCCATTCGGCCAGGTCGCTGATCTGCATCGCGCAGGCGTCGGCGATGCTGATCCCCTTGATCTTCGACGACCGGGCAGCCTCGCTGAGCCGGGTGCCGCCGCACTCGGGGCAGGCGGTGAAGGTGACCGCCCGGTCCACGAACGCCCGGATGTGCGGCTGCATCGCCCCCCGGTCCTTGGAGAGGAACGACTTCTGGACCTTGGGGATGAGCCCCTCGTAGGTGAGGTTCACGCCCTCGACCTTGACCTTGGTGGGCTCCCGGTAGAGGAAGTCCTGCATCTCCTTCTTGGTGTACTCGCGGATCGGCTTGTCCGGGTCGAGGAAGCCCGACTCGGCGTAGGTCCGCACGGTCCACCAGCTGTCCGACTTCCAGCCGGGGATGGTGAACGCGCCCTCGGCGATCGACTTGGAGTCGTCGTAGAGCTGGGTGAGGTCGATGTCGGAGACCGTGCCCCGGCCTTCGCAGCGCGGACACATGCCGCCGGTGATGCTGAAGTCGCGACGCTCCTTCACGGTCTGTCCGGCACGCTCCAGGGTGACCGCACCCGCTCCACTGATCGACGCGACGTTGAAGGAGAACGCCTGGGGCGAGCCGATGTGCGGTTTGCCGAGTCGGCTGAAGAGGACACGCAGCATCGCGTTGGCGTCGGTGGCGGTGCCGACCGTGGAGCGGACGTCGCCACCCATCCGCTGCTGATCGACGATGATCGCCGTCGTCAGCCCGTCGAGTACGTCGACCTCGGGCCGCGCCAGGGTCGGCATGAAGCCCTGCACGAAGGTGCTGTAGGTCTCGTTGATCATCCGCTGCGACTCCGCGGCGATCGTGTTGAACACCAGCGAGCTCTTGCCCGAGCCGGAGACGCCGGTGAACACCGTCAGCCGGCGCTTCGGGATCTCGATGCTGACGTCCTTGAGGTTGTTCACGCGCGCGCCGTGCACGCGGATCAGGTCGTGGCTGTCGGCAACGTGCGGCGCAGGCGACTGCGTGTCCGTCCTCGTGGCCATGCTCATCGTGACTCCATCTGTCGGGCGGGGCCGCCTTCGCGGTCTCCGTCGGCGTCGCCTGGCTCGATCTGACCAGCTGCGAGCAGTACGTCTGGTTCTACTTCGTCGGCGCGGTCGCTGCAACGGTCCGCTGTCCACCTCCCCGGCCACGCGGCGCGCCCGGCCGAGGCGTCAGACCAACCAGCGGCCGTCGCGCATCAGCTCGCGGTCGGGCAGCTCGTTCACCTCGCGCCAAGCCTGGATGCGGCGCGGGGAGATGCGGAACCAGCGGTACGGCGTGGCCGGCGCACGCGGGTCGAAGCCGGTGTGGGCGACGAACCGGTCACCCCGCTCCTGCGGCAGCGCGTCGATCTCGAGGACCTCGACTTCGCCCTCGATCATGGACACGTCGCGGGTGTCGCCCAGCCCCAGCCGAACGGTTCGGGTGGCGGCCAGGTTCCTGCCGGTCGGGCTGTCCGTCGGCGTGGCCACCAGCAGCGCCTCGCCGTCCCAGTCGAAGGACAGCGGCACCAGATACGGCGCACCGTCCTCCGAGGCACTTGCCACCCACACATCGATGTCGTGGGTGAGCCGATGCTCGGTGTCGCGACGACGCTGAGCGCGGGAGCGGGGGTCGGCGCTCATCGGTCCTGAAGCAGGCCGAGGACATTGCCATCGGGGTCGGTGACGGTCGCCACCAGGCGGCCGCCACCGACGTCGTGCGCGGGCTCCTTCACGGTGGCACCCGCGGCGGTCACCTCGGCCAGCTTCGCCTCGATGTCCGGCACGTGCCAGTAGGCCACCGGCGAGGTCATGCTCTGCGGTCCACCGCCCGGCACCAGCCCGATGTGCTGGCCCGCAGCCTCGAAGCCGACGTAGTAGGACTCGTCGGTCTGCGGCGGTACGCCGAGCAGTGCTGCGTACACCGCCTTGGCCGTCGCCAGGTCGGACACGGGATGCAGCACGGTCTTGATTCCCTGGGTGGAATTGCCGGTCATGGTCACTCCTGAAGTCGTGGGTCACATCACCCCCGGTGGGATTGCCGGGATTGAAGTCGAACGGGAAGCCCGGACATTGCCCTTGGCCGTCATCTCGGTGATGGTGCGGCGCTCGTCGTCGCCATGGCGGTCACGCTAGCTGCGGCTCGGGGCCGGCGCTTCTCGATTCCTGATCGGTCTGGTCACCTCCCCATCGAATCGAGGACCCTGCAACAGTGGATCTTCAGGGCTACCGGTCCTGCGAGAGTTCGAGGAGTTCGGCGAAGGTGCCGCCCGCGTGTACGAGGTCGTCGTACCGGCCTTGTTCGGTAATGCGGCCTTGCTCCATGACCACGATGTGGTCGGCGACCTTCGTGTTCTCGAGCCGGTGCGTGACGACGATCGTGATGCGGTCGCCTGCGATGGCCTTGATCTCCTCGAAGATCTGGTGTTCGCCGCGGGGGTCCATCTGCGAGGTGGGCTCGTCCAGGATCAGCAGGGGCGGGCGTCGGTAGAGGGCCCTGGAGCAGGCCAGGCGCTGCCACTGTCCTCCGGACAGTTCCGCCCCGCCGAACACTTCCCGGGCGAGGAGGGTGTCGAGGCCGTTCGACAGGTCCTCCACGGCTTCTCGCATGCCGACCGCGTCGACCGCTTCCCACACCGGCCCGTCGTCGAGGGTGCGGGGTTGTCCCAGCGTCACGTTCTCGCGGACCCTTAGCGGCCATTGCGCGAAGATCTGCGGGACCAGCCCGGTGCAGGCCCAGACGGTGGCCGGGTCCACTGAGGCGAGATCATCACTGTTCCAGGTCACCCGGCCCTTGTCGGCGAGGTAGATCCCGGTGATCAGCCGGGTGAGGGTCGACTTGCCTGAGCCGTTCACCCCGACGATCGCGAGGATTTCCCCGCGCCGCAGCGTCAGGGAGACGCCGTCGACGGCCGGCTTGTCCTTCCCCGGGTACTGGTAGGTGACCTCCTCCAGCCGGATCTCCTCCACCGGCGCACTCACTGCCAGTTTGCCGCGCTTGGGCGCCCGCTCGTCGGCGTCGTCGAGAAACGCCTGCATGTCGCTCAGGTAGAGGCTCGTGTGGAACACCGCGGCCCCGTTGATGATGACCTGTGACAGTGCGGCCAGTGTTGCCTGGACGGCGACGACCGCCGTGGCTGCGATGGCGAGTGCGACCCGGCCGGTCACGGCCAGCCAGGCGAGGGCCACCCACGTGGCGACCAGGAACACCCCGCCCACGAGCGAGGACACCAACGCGATCCGCAGCGTCCGAGGGGCCGCGGCCAGCGTGCGCTCGTCGACTCGCTCGGACAGGGACCGGTACCAGTACAGCAGGTAGTCCGTCATGCCGTTGGCGCGGACCTCATCGGCGTATTTGGGGGTCGTCGACCACCACCGCATCATGCCCCGCACATTGCGGTCGGCGATGTTCGCGTAGTGGATCTCGTAGTCGACCCGGGCGGTGAGCACCGCGCCGACGCCGGCCGGGAGCACTGCAAGGAGAAGCAGAGGCAGCATCAGCGGATTCAGGACCGACAGGACGCCACTGGCCGTGACCATCCTGACCAGGGCCGACATGAAGCGCTGGGCGTCGATCACCATGACATGCGTGCGAAGCACCCCCATCTCCGCGGCCTCCTGCCGGTCCGCGAACCCGTCCACCGCATAGGCCGACGCCTCGACGCGGCAGACCGCCTCAACCAGGGCGGTGTCCGTCACCGTCGTCAGCTTGGGCGTGATCCGCCGCTCGGCGTACGTGGCCAGGGCGCCCGCGCCGCGGCTGAGGGCGGTCGCACCGGCCACGACGAGGAGGGCGGGCAGCGCCTGGTGCAACCGGTCAGAGACGGCACCGCCTCCGAGAATCGGACGCATCGCCTTGGCGGTGGCGGTCAGCAGCACCGCGGCTGCCACACCGGTGGCCAACTGGCAGACCAGCAGCAGCAGGACGGCCCGGCGGTCGATGTCCCAGGACATCCTGGCGATCCGGCGCAGGACCGAGGGAAGCTGCGCACACAGCTTACGGAAGGACACCTCGCCGAGCGGGTTCACGGAGTATTCCCCCGCGTAGGTGATCTCGGCAGGAGGCGGCGGCGGAGGCGGTACGGCTTGCGCGTCCTGGGTATCGGCTGAAGTCAACTGCACATCTCCTGCACGGTCGTTGTCATCGGTTCGGTGCCACCGGGGTCAACGACGAGGGCAGCGATATCGAACACACGTGTTTGAGCCGGAGTGGATTCCGCATGAGGGCGCGGGACGGGCAAGGTGCGCGGTGCAACCACCGTTGGGGCGTAGGGGGCGACCTCTGACCCGTCGGTGGCCGAAACGCCGAGGCTCGGCAAGGGGACAGGCAGCCGGTGATGTTCGACGGACCCTTGGCGGTCGGCCGGTCCACGACCCGGTGCGCTGCGGAGTCCCGGGCGGCTCAGTGAACCGGTAGGGAATCCGTTGGCCGCGATGCGGGCGGAGTGATGCCGGAGAGGTCGTGCGCAGCGACACTGTTGCGGTCGCAGACCGACCGGCCGAGGGCGTGCTGCGGCCAGAGGCCCGCCGCCACATGTCTGCTGCGCTCGCTCCATTCCCGGGCCGGTCCACTGCTGGTTTTGTAGTAGTTGAGGGCGTAGCCGCCCGTGTGGATCCGCAGCAGACAGAAGCCGCCGGGGTACTCCTTCACGGCACTGACCTCCTGCAGCGTGACGTGCCGCGCCTGCGGAAGGACGGTGCGCTTGTTGCGGTGGGTGTGACCCGCGTGGTGGAGGAAGACGCCGGGGGCGGCGGCGTAGGAGTCGAGGATCGTACGCGCCTGGCGGCGGTTGAGGCGCTGCCCGCTCATCACGGGGAACAGGGAGTTGCGTACGGTCAGCGGATGGTGCCCGAAGACCACGGTGGGCTGCTCCTTGTGCTCCCTCAACTGGGCTCGAAACCATGACAGTTGGTCGGGTGAGAGTCCGCCCGCGTCGCCGCCGTTCCCCCTCTTCTCGTACGTGTCCAGTCCGACGATCCGCAGACCACCGAGGTCACGGGCGAAGTACGCGGGCCTGTCGCCGCCGAGGAAGCCGTCCCGGAAGCCGTCACCGAACCCTCCATGGCTGTTGTGGGGCCTGGGCCGGTCATGGTTTCCGCGTACGGCGAAGTAGTCCTGCCCATGGGTGCCGAACCCGTCCAGGATCCGCTTGGCCTCGGTCAGATCCCGCGGCGCGCCACCGGCCGAGATGTCCCCCGCGGCCAGCAGACGGTGGGCTCCGCGTCGGTGTGCCTCGTCGACCAGGGCCCTGCCCATGATTTCCGGATACGGGGCGAGGCCGAGCCGCTGCGAGACACCGCGCAGCAGCGGGACACCGGCCACCAGCCCGGCGGTGGTCTCACCGAGGTGCAGGTCGTTGCAGAGCGCGATCGACAGCAGATGGCGGCCCGGCGGTGGCTGCGGCGTCGTGAACGAGTAGGGGCCGCCGCGCGAGCCGAACCCGTGGAGGGAGGTTCCCACGGCGTTGCCCTTCACGAGGTGTAGTGGTGTGGGCGTGGCCGCCGAACCCCGGGAGCGGGCCTGGTAGTAGTAGATCTGGCCGGGTTCCAGATCGGTCAGCTCCACATAGTGTGAGGGGCCACGAAGTTTCCGGACAGGGACCCAATAGGGTTGTCCTGAACAGGAAACGAGGAAGAAGTGGCGCCACCCAGCAAGTACTCGCCGGAGTTCCGCGAGGAAGCCGTCCAGATCGCGTTGAGGTCAAGCAAGACGATCTCCGAAGTCGCCCGGGAGCTTGAGCTGAACCCGGAGACGCTACGCGGCTGGGTCAAGAAGCACCAGAAGCAGCAGGAACCGGCTCCCGACGCGGAACTGACGGTGAACGAGCGGGCGCGTCTGAAGGAACTCGAACGACGCAACCGCGAGCTGGAGATGGAAGTTACCTTCCTGAAAAAAGCCGCAGCGTACTTCGCGAAGGATCCCCGGTAGCAAGCAAGTACGAGTTCATCGACGAGATGCGGCTCGACACCGAGGAGTACGCATACAGCGTCGAGTTCATGTGCGGCCGACTCGGCGTATCCAGATCCGGCTACTACGACTGGCGATCCCGCCCGGAATCCGCGACGGCCCAACGGCGCGACGAACTGAAACTGCTCATCGAGAAAGCCTTCGACATGTCCGACGGCACCTACGGCCACCGGCGCATCCAGGCACAGCTGGACCGCTGGGACATCACCACCGGCCTGGAACTGGTCCGCCGGCTCATGCGCGAGCTGGGCCTTGAGCCCTGCCAGCCGCGGCCGAAGAGGTTCAGCCTCACCCAGGCCACAGTCGGCCAGGTGCCGGACCTCGTCGGCCGCAACTTCACCGCTGACACACCCGGCGAAAAACTCGTCGGCGACATTACCTACATCGCGACCGGGGAAGGCTGGCTGTACCTCGCAACGGTCATCGACTGCTGCACGAAGGAAGTCATCGGTTACGCGATGGACGACCACTACCAAACCCCACTGATATCCAGGGCGATCCGCAACGCGGCACGGAACAGGAACCTCTCGGCCGGCGCGATATTTCACTCCGACCGCGGAAGCAACTACATGTCAGCCGAATTCGGGAAGACGCTCGACCGGTTCGGGCTCCGCAGATCTTCCGGCCGCACCGGGATCTGTTTCGACAACGCCATGGCCGAATCATTCTTCGGCTCCCTGAAGAACGAGCGTGTATCAAGGGTGACTTACCTGACCCGCGAGGCCGCCCGGCAGGACATCACTCGCTACATCGAATTCTGGTATAATCGCAAACGCCTCCACTCGGCGGTGGGTTACCGCCCTCCACGCGAAGTCCACGCCGAATACGAGAAGTTGCGAATCGCCGCGTGAAATAGACGGTCAGACACCTGTCCGGAAAACGCGAGGCCCCTCAGTGGTAGGCGGTGTGGCGGCCTTCGGCCGCGGTGCGGTTCAGCCGGGCGGGGTGGGTTCCGTAGACGACTTCGCCCTCGGTCACGGCGGGGAGCATGCGGCCGAGCCCGTCGTCGCTGCCGGGCACGCCCGTGTACCAGGTGATGACGGCCCGGTCCTCGGTGAGAGTGACCAGTTCCAGATTGACGGCAGATACGGCGTCGGGATCGCCGAGGTGGCGTGCGGGTGCCGTACTGCGATGGGCGCCAAGGTGGAGGGCCCGGAGCAGGGCGGGTGCGAGGGTTGCGGCGGATCGCAGGAAGTCGTGGGGAGCGGAGAGGCAGCAGTACATGCCTGGTTCGTGCCCACGGGTGGTGAACGGCAGCAGTGCGGCCGGCGGCGAGGACTTGAAACGACGGCGTGGTCGAAGCCTCGACTGTGCTTCACCAAAGGCGGGGACGGGGAATCACACTCTGAAGGGTGCTCGGCATGAACCCACGGTTGCCCTAAATGAGTTGACTGGCGATGTCCCGGAGCGTTCATATTGCCGTCGGCCGGCGACCATCGGCGGTCCAGTTACCTTCACGCAGGCGTGTCGACTGTCGCGTGGTGGAATCGCCCCAGTACTGGAGGGTGCCTCATGCGCGCTCGCAAGATGCACGCTGAGGAGTTGGACATCGACGTATCTCTCGTGCGTCGGCTGATCACTGCGCAGTTTCCGCAGTGGGCGGGCCTTTCCGTCACTCTGGTCGACTCCGCCGGCACATCCAATGCCATGTATCGGCTCGGCGAGGACATGGTCGTGCGGCTCCCCCGCATCGCGGGGGCCGCCAACGATGTGGAGAAGGAGCACCAGTGGCTGCCGCGGCTTGCCCCGCGGCTTCCCGTTGCCATTCCCGTACCGCTGGGCAAGGGAAGGCCTGCTGAGGGCTATCCCTGGCACTGGTCCGTCTACCGCTGGCTCGAGGGCGAGAATCCGGCTGTCGAGCGCATCGCGGAACCCGGATTGCTCGCAAGGGACCTGGCGGAGTTCGTCGCCGCGTTGCACCGGATCGATCCCGCGGACGGGCCTCCCTCCTACCGCAGCGAGCGCTTGGCGATGCGAGACGCCGCGACGCGCCACGCGATCGAGGAACTGCACGGAATCGTCGACACCGACGCGGCGACCGCCGCCTGGGACGCAGCCCTGCAGGCTCCCGCGCGGCCCGGCCCGGCGGTCTGGGTCCACGCGGACCTGCAACCGGGAAATCTGCTGATCGTCCGTGGGCGGCTCAGCGCCGTCATCGACTTCGGGTGCCTGGGCGTGAGCGATCCCGCCGTCGACCTGATTGCGGCGTGGTACCTGCTGCCGGCCGACGCGCGCGGAGTCTTCCGCGCCGCTCTGGAGGTCGATGACGCGGCCTGGGCGCGAGGCCGCGGCTGGGCTCTGTCGATCGCGCTCGACGAACTGCGTTACTACCGAGACACGAACCCGGTCATGGCAGCCATCGCACGACACGTCATCCACGAAGTCGTCACCGATCACGAGCACGCCGCATGACACCAGCCTGAAGGAGTACCCAGTGCAATCGGGCGGTCCAGCCCGGCCGCAGCTCGCCCGACTGCTGGTTCAGGGACAGCGCGAATCGTCTTCGGCGGCCGAGGTGGCGACGGCGGACGTATAGCGGAGGCTGGTCTTGGCGCCGAGGGAGAAGACGTGCGCGAGGTGCAGCGGATCGGCACCGCCGGCGAGGGCTTATTCGAGGATCCGGTCCTGCCGCAGCCGGTCGATGCCCACCGGCAGCTTCTCGACCGGTTCGTCCATCCAGAACGCGGCAGTGCGTCTCCCCTACGGAGAACGCGCGCGCAACGACCTCGGTCCTGATCGAGGAGGTCACCGGACGGCTGGGGCATCGGCGGGAATGTGGCCGACAGTGCCTCGCCATAGGCCGGTTGACCGATGCCGTCACAGCAGCGCTCGGACAACATCGGTACTGCAACTCGCCCGATCGTCAGCTCGTCAGCTCGTTGGCTCGTTGGCTCGTTGGCTCACGAGTGCCTCTGGGGCGTGAGCCACCCGCACCTTGTTCAGCCACCAGAAGACACCAATGCGGCCTGCCGAGGACCTACGGATGGCTCGCGACCAGCGACCGTGCCGTCCACAGGACGGGGGAGGGGAAGACCCTGAACGCCGACAAACGCCGACGAGAAGCTCTGATGGTCGCGCGTCGGGACGGATCGGTGGACGTCGCCACCCTGGCGGCGGACTTGTCCGTCTCCCCGGAGACCGTGCGCCGCGACCTGCGGGTACTGGCGGCTCTCGGTCTGGTGCGGCGTACGCATGGTGGCGCCCACCCTGTCGAGAGCGCCGGATTCGAGACGACCCTGGCCACTCGTGCCACCCGGCATGTACCGCAGAAGACCCGGATTGCGGCGGCGGCGGCCGAACTGCTCGGGGAAGCCGTGACCGTCTTCATCGACGAGGGCTTCACCCCACAACTGATCGCGCAGGCGCTGCCGCAGGACCGGCGGCTGACCATCGTCACCACATCCCTCACCACCGCAGCCGTCATGGCCGAGCGCGACCACGCGCAGGTACTGCTGCTGGGCGGTCGAGTTCGGGGCACGACAATGGCCACGGTGGATCAATGGGCGAAAGAAATGCTGGCCGGCTTCGTGATCGACCTGGCGTACGTGGGTGCGAACGGCATCTCCCGTGAGCATGGGCTGACCACGCCCGATCCGGCGGTCGGCCAGGTCAAGGCGCAGGCCGTGAAGTCGGCCCGGCGCCGGATACTCGTCGGGATCCACACCAAGTTCGGCGCGGTGAGTTTCTGCCGGTTCGCCGAGGTGCGGGAGCTCGAAGCCATCATCACCGATACCTCGCTGTCCGCCACGGAGGCCCAGCGCTATTCGCTGCTGGGCCCTCAGGTCATCCGGGTGTGAGCGGCCCGCTCGGGGTTCAGTGACCACCGGGCACGCCGGAGATCTTCGGACAGTGGGCCGTAGGCCTTCCACACGGTGCGCAGGTGTGCCGAGAGCCGCGGCCAGGGTGTGCCGGATGACGCACGCACACGCCCGCCGCCGGTCCCCGGCGGCGGGCACAACCAGGTGCGCAGAAGCCCTGCCGTGATCGGTCTATGACATGGCGGCGACCATGATGCCCGTGTCCGCGATGGTCTCGAACGAGACCGGCACACCGTCCTCGAAGCGCCACGCATGCGCGAAACGTGCCTTCATCGCCTTACCCGTCTCACGGCCCCGCCCCTGATAGTGCCCCAGGGCGATCACCACGTCCTCGACGGCAACGAGCTCTGCCGGGTCAACGGCGAAGTCGTCCCACTGCGTGTCGAACCGGGCGAACACGTTGACCAGCACTGCCTCACGGCCGCGGTAGGTTCCGCCGTAGGGCAACCCGGCGGCGACAACCCACTCGATTGTTTCACTCAGCGTGCTGAGGACCGCTTCACCGTCCCCACGGCTCAGATCGGCGTACATCTGGGCCACCACCCCCTGGTTCCTCGACGCCCGGGTGTCCTGCGAGCCCATCGTCACTCTGGCGGTCATCTGTAGTCCCATCCTTGGTTCCTTGTACGGTCGGCCGCCGACGGTTTGAGCGACGACAGGCCCGGTGCGGCCGAGCATCAGGAACGGTGCCTGCGCTCCGTGTCCTGCTCGTGTCTCCCCGGCCGTGCACGGCCGGGGAGCTACGACCAATGAACATCCGGGTGGGCTGTGGCGGCATCGGTCAATCGGCCTATCAGCGCACAGCGGGGTTCGATGCGGGCGTCCGAGCGCTTGGCGGCGCCTGTTCGTCGGAGTGGCGGCGGTGAACCACGGACGGACGTCGCGGAACGAGCAGCGTAGGGGGAAGCGTGCCGTCGGGAGAACGGCTGTGAACGCCGTCCGGCCGGGAGTGGGTGGGTCAGGGCAGCAGTCGGTGCTCCATGGCGAACACCGCCACACCGGCTCTGCTGCGTCGACCGGTCTTGTCGTAGATGTGAGCCAAGTGGTGCCCCACGGTCCGGCTCGAGATCGACAGCCGTTCGCCGATCTGCCGGTTGCTCATGCCCCGGGCCGCCAGGCAGAGCACCTCTGTTTCCCGTTCGGTGAGACCCGCCGGCAGCACTCGGCGGGGCCTCGGGAGCCCCGCCGCCCCGAGGACGGCCGCGCACGCCTCCCGATCGAGACCTCCGGTGTCGGCCTCGTGCACCAGCACATCCGCTGCGGCTTGCACGGTGAACGCCTCACGGTGGGCGCGCGGTTCGGTGAGGGCGGCGAAAACATCCGCCGCAGCGAGGATGCGGGCGGCGAAGGGAAGACTTCCGGAAGGATCTCCACGGTGGTAGCCACCGCCCTCCACCCGCTCATGATGCGCGGATGCGATCGGGGCCAGCGACGCGAGGGCGGGTATTCTCTCCAGGATCCGGTGGGTCCAGTAGGTATGCATCCGGACCATCTCGACCTCGGCTATTCCCAGTTGGCTCGGGCGGTCCCAGATATTGGTCGGAATCCCGACCCTGCCGAGGTCGTGCACCAGAGCGGCACAGCGCAACTCGGCGACCGCGGCCGGATCCAGTCCCGCAAGCGCGCCGGCGTCCGCGGCCAGAGTGGCGACGTGCTCACTGTGTCCGAGCAGCCACCGGCTCTTGAGATCAACCACTCGGGCGAGCACCGCGCACAGCTGTGGAAGCGAAGCGAACGGCACGGTGACGTGCGGCACCGGCTCGAGGTCGAGAACTGCGGCGAGAGCGTTCGGTTGTTCCAGCGGCGCGAGTGCGACCGACGCGTCGGCGACGAAGGCCCGGGCCAGGTCCGGGTCGAGATGGCCGCCGCTGCGCCGACGGACCTCGGCCACCGCGGCCGGTGCGCCGCCCAGGTCATGGGCGAGTACCGCTTGTTCGGCGACGTGCACGATTCGTGCGGCCTGCGACAGCTGCGTTCCGCGGCAGCCGTCGGGGATGCCGCGTCCATCCCATCGTTCGTAGACATCGTCCAGTGCCGCCACTGAGTCCGGTAGCAGACCCAGCCCGGTGCCAAGGGCGCGACTGGTTTCGCACCCGCTGCGCATTGCCTCGACTCCCATGGTGGGGAAGACGTCGATGAAGGTCTGCGCCAAGCGCGGTCGGTCATCTCCGGCCCAGTCGCCGAAGGTGCGCATCTGTGTTGCGAACACTGCCTCGTCGCCGTGGTCCAGGCGCTTCAAGGCAGTCTGGAAAGCGATATCGTCACCGAAGACTTCCGCGAGTTCCGGTGCGAACGAGGTGCATCCGACCGAGCGCAGCAAGGCTGCTTCGAAGACCACCCGGCGGGTGACCGAGTCGACTCCGAGTACGGCGTCGGCGAATGTCGTGGCGACCGCGCACATACGCAGGCCCTTTTCGAATGACATCCCCGCAGCGACATCGGTGGTCAGGGAGAGGGCCGCCAGCACCTCGGCAACTCGGATCTTCTGCATCCGCGCATCGTAAAGGGGTATTTCCCCGCCCCAGCTCAATCCGGACAACGTAGGGGAGAACGCGAGGCCTCAGCAGCAGCCGCGCGCGGCAGGGAGGGGGGCCACGCCCCGGTGCGATGCCACGCCGGCTGTGCGCCATGCGGGCGCAGCGCGGTCCGGCCGCGCTGCGTGTACTCGCGTCCGCGGTGTCAGTGGTCTTCGGTGATCGTGGTGGCGGTGCCGTTGAGGATGACGACCTTGGCGGTCAGGCCGGAACCCTTGGCGGCCTTCTCCAGTTCTTCCTCGGTGCATTCGGTGCCCCCCTGTCCGCCTTCGCCGGTGTTGTCGTCACCGCAGATGACGCCGTATCCCCAGATCTCGGTGCCGTTCGCCAGGAAGAACTGCTGCTCGGTTCCTTTCATGTCCGACACGGTGAACTTGCCCGGCGCCAGGTACGACACCTTGCCCAACCAGGTGCCGTTGACGCCCTTGCCCTTGTTGATGCCGTCAATCGTCCCCTCGTCCTCGCCACCGCCCGGGGCGCCGGAGCCGTCCTTGCTGTCGTCGACCGGGTCACCCTCGTCGGGTGCAGCACGCTCGGTAACCGCGGTGGCAACGCCGCCCTTCATAACCACGTCTGCGGCTATGGACCCCTTCTTGAGCACCTTCTCCAGGTCATCGACCGTGCAGGGGGTGTTGGCGGCCGGGTTGTACTTCCCGCAGATGGTGCCCGCGCCGTAGACCTTGGTGTCCTCGGCGGTGAGGAACTGCTGCTCCTTGCCGTTGGCGTTCACGATGTACTTGCCCGGCGCCAGATACTCCACCGTGCCGCCGGCGAAAGTCCCGCTGACCCCCTTCGACCCCGCCGGCACCTTCGCCGACGCCGCGGGAGCAGCGGTCTTCGACGAAGAGCCCTGACCGGTGGTGTCGTCCTGGCAGGCAGTCAGCAGCGTGGTCCCCGCAAGGAACGCAGCGGCGACGAGAAAGGACTTGGCCCTGAGAGCGGACGCCATAGTGATGTCCCCGTTTCATTGGAAGAGGGGCCGACGGCCCATGCCGCTTGCCCCGTGGTCGGATGCGTGATCATCATGCGCACGCGAACCGCCCCGCGAAAGGCGGCTCCTCGACCCACGGCAACGCCGTGACAGTTCGCGGACATCTGCAACGTCCCAGTGTCAAAGAGCTTTTGGAACATGCCTGCATCGCCCGAAAAGGCCTCACTCGGGCAGCGGGCCGGGCGGTCAAGCCCACGGTCTCGGACGATCCCGCCGAAGTGCCCAGCGCATCCTGACTGCTCGCCAGAACCAGGGTTTTGGTTCCGTCAGGTGCGGGTGACCGGACGGCAGCTCTCTGTGTCGGGCTCGGGCGGGCGCCGGATCATGCGCCGGCGTGGCGCGGCCGCCGCCGAGTAGCCCTCGCGGCGCGGACACCGCGGTGCCGAGCGGAGAGTTTCACAGGCCGTGGAAGCTGTGAAGAGCAGGTCACGGTGCTTGATCATCTCGTGATCCGGGCGAGGTGCGCGGCGCAGCACACGGCCCCGGTCCGTCGCGCGCTTGCGCAGGCGGGGGTGGTCGGTGCCGTAGGCGGTGAACATGTTGGTGACGCCGACCCAGTTGCTGATCCAGCTGTCGTGGTGTTCGCCGTTGCTCCAGGCGGGCCAGTGCTGGTTGGGGCTGGCCCGTCAACTGGGCATCACGGTCAGCAAGAACATCCTCCACGTTCAGCTTCGCCTCGGTGCCGCGCACGATGATCGAGATCACCGGCACGGAGGGCACGCTGTCCCTGCCGGACCCGAACGCCTTCCACGGACCCCTTGCTGGTACGCGGGTTCGAGGACAAGGACTGGCGGGAACTGCCGGTCGTGGGCAGCACGGCTGGGCGCGGCCTTGGCGTACTCGACATGGCACGGGCCATCCGCGGCGACGAAGCACACCGGACAACTGGCGAACTGGCCCGGCACGTCCTGGAGATGATGACCGCGATCACGACGTCCGCCGAGATGTACGAGACGGTCCAACTGGAGCCAGCGTTCGTCACGGTACGACCACTGCCCCTCGACTGGAACCCGACGGCGCCGACAGAGGGCTGTAGCCGGTGGTGAAGGCAGGGTGTTGGCGCCGCAGTAGATTCAACGGCTCCGTACAGGTGACGGATCCAGCGGTTGCCGTTCGGAAGGGAGAAGAGATCACAGAGCGCTGATTCTCCCCAGCCACTCCCCAGCGGGCATAGAACGCTATGGAAAAAAGTGTGTGATCGCAAAGGGGATGACATTGATAGTGTCAGAGGGTGGCGGCCTATAGCCAGTCGCGACGCTTGAAGATGAAGTACAAACTCACACAAACAATGGCCATGAGGGCGACGGCGAAGGGGTAGCCGAACGCCCAGCGCAGTTCCGGCATCTGGGCGAAGTTCATTCCGTAAATCGTTCCCACTAGCGTGGGTGCAAACAGAATGGCTGCCCAGGACGGGATTTTCTTGAACTCTTCGTCCACGTGCCCCTGAACCGGGCTTTCGTGGGCTTTAGGCCTCTGACCTTGGTGGACGCATCTTTCTGGCCCTTTCAAGTTCGTACGGCCTTACGTAGCCGGTTCTCCCCACGCGCTCCCCAGCGGCGCTCAGACTCCCCAGATTCTCCCCAGCACCGTCCCGCTTGGGAGGGGGCTTCGGTGCTGCGGTCATGCACGCGCGACCAGTTGGTTCGCTGCGAAATCCTTCCGTCAGCCACGGGTGTTTCGGTCTTCGCTGCGTGGGCGGCGGGGGCCTGGACGGTGGGACGGCTGAGGGAGGCGACGGTGCCGCGGTCCAGCCTGTGGTGACCGTTCTGTGGCAGGGGGATGGCCTGAGTGCAGGGGGCGGTACATGGACGCCGGGTACTCCGGACGGGACCGCGCGCGAGCCGTAGTGGTGCTGCGACCGAGGTGGCAGAGGCAGGGCGAGCCGGGCGAGGGCTTCACCGACGAGACGGTCATCCCCGGCGCGGTCACCCTGAGCTTCGTCCACCGCCAGGCCGCCCTGCCGGACGGCGGCAGCCGGATCACGCACCGGCTGGAGATCGAAGGTTCCCGCCGCACAGAAGATGGGCCCCGAACTCGGCCCGCAGATCACCAAGGACTTCCCCGAGGCCGTCCAGGCCCAGGCGAAGGCCGCCGGGCAGGCCGGGTGACCAGCACCGCCGAACACGAGCAGGGGCCCTGGGGAAGCCGCACCGGGTTCCTGCTCTGGCGCGTCACCATGAAATGGCAGCGCGCCGTCGCGACCGCCCTGCGACCGCTCGCCCTCACCCATCCTCAATTCGTCGTGCTCGCCGGCACCTGCTGGCTCGGCCGCCACGGCAGGACCCCCAGCCGGTGCCAACTCGCCGAGCACACCGGGATGGACGCCATGATCGCATCCCAGGCCGCCCGCGCTCTGGAGAACAAAGAGCTCATCACCCGCGAGCAGGACCCGCACGACACCCGGATCAAACGACTACGCGTCACCGCCGAAGGCGTCCAGCTAGCCCGACGGGCCATCGAACACGTCGAGGCCATCGACCACGACCACTTCGAGGCAGCCCCCGACCGCGCCGCCCTCGTCGAGGCCCTGCTCGCTCTCGCGCCGCCACCCGAAACCGGCGACAACGATCACTGACGGAGCCGGGCGCTACTGAGCCGCGCCTGTCAAGGACGCGGACCAAGAGGGCCCGGGACCACCGAAACTGTCGACCCCCGGCCTGCCATCGGTGCGGACACTCCCGCACGCATACCAACCCGGTCGGAAGCCAACTGGCAGGGGCGGCTCCCGTTCTCATTGCCGATCATGGAATCTACTGCCATGCTAAAGTCCTCCGGATCCAGCTGATTCTCCGCAAAGCGTACGGCGGTTCCTGCATCGTCACGGACTCGCGTTCCATCGGCGCGGAAGGCCCGGCGAACGTGGTGTTCCGCCGGGAGATCGCTGCGGCGGACGACCCCGAGGCCGTGCGGGCCCAGCGGATCAAGGAGTACCAGCAGGAGCTGATGCATCCCTATTACGCCGCCGAACGCGGACTCGTGCACGACGTGATCGACCCCGCCGGGACAAGGCGCGTACTGATCCGGGCACTTGAGGCACTCGAGGTACTCGAGGCACTGCGCACGAAGGACGCCCGGCTGCCTTCGCGCAAACACGGCAACCCGCCGATGTGACCCGGCAAGAACACAGAACCGCAGGACAGAGACGGCAAGACCGCAAGACAGAGGGGACGTCCAGGAACCATGACAGGTAACACCAGGCACGACGGAGCGTGGCTGCGCCGATTCCACCCGGCGCCGGATGCCGGTGTCCGGCTCGTCTGCTTCCCGCACGCGGGAGGCTCGGCCACCTTCTACTTTCCTGTCTCCCGCACGCTGTCACGGTCGATCGAGGTGCTGTCGGTCCAGTACCCGGGCCGGCAGGACCGGCACAGCGAACCGTGTGTCAGTGACATCGGCGAGCTGGCCGACCGCGTGGTCGAGGAGCTGCTGTCCCTGGACACCAAGCCGCTGGCCCTCTTCGGCCACAGCATGGGCGCCATGGTGGCGTACGAGGTCGCCAGGCGCCTGGAGCGCAAGGAGATCAAGCCCCTGCGCCTCTTCGTCTCCGGCGGGCGCGCCCCGTCGCGTACGCGGGACGGGAACGTGCACCAGCGCGACGACAACGGCCTGATCGACGAGCTCAAGAAGCTCAGCGGGACCGACTCCCAGATCCTGGGTGACCCGGACATGCTGCGGGTGATCCTCCCGGCCGTCAGGAGCGACTACAAGGCGGTGGAGTCGTACCGCCACGTTCCGGGCCCTCCGCTGGACTGCCCCGTCGTCGCCCTCACCGGCGACGACGACCCCCAGGTGACGCTCGACGAGGCGAAGGCCTGGAGCGAGCACACGGTCGGCGGCTTCGAACTCAAGGTGTACGAGGGCGGCCACTTCTACCTCAACTCCCATGCGACGGCGGTGATGGAGGCGATCTCGGCCGGCATCACGGAGCTGTCGCTGACCGGCCCGCCCGCGTCGGACCGGTGACGGATGGCCCCGGCGAACCTGCTCGGCATCAGCGATCTGCACGTCAGCCATCCGGAGAACCGGAAGATCGTGGAGAACCTGCGGCCGACGGCGGACGACGACTGGCTGCTGGTCGCCGGTGATGTCGGGGAGCTGACCGAGGACATCGAGTGGGCTCTGAGCACGCTGCGCGACCACTTCGCGAAGGTCGGCGGGGCGCCGGGCAACCATGAGCTGTGGACGCCCCGCGAGGACCCGGTGCAGCTCCGGGGCGAGGAGAGATACCGCTACCTGGTGGACCTGTGCAGGGGGATGGACATCCTCACCCCGGAGGACCCCTACGCAGTGTGGGACGGGGCGGGCGGCCCGGTGACGGTGGCGCCGCTGTTCGTGCTCTACGACTACAGCTTCCGTACGCCGACCGCCGTGACCAAGGAAGCAGCGCTGGAGAAGGCGTACGAGAAGGGAGTGGTGTGCACGGACGAGTTCCTTCTCCACCCGGACCCCTATCCCAGCCGCGAGGCCTGGTGCGACGCCCGGGTGCGGGAGAGCGAACAGCGCCTCGCCGCGTGCGACCCCGACCTGCCCACGGTGCTGGTCAACCACTATCCGCTGGTGCGCCATCCGACCCGGATCCTGTATCACCCTGAGTTCGCGCAGTGGTGCGGCACCGTGCGGACGGCCGACTGGCACCGCCGGTTCCGCGCCCGGTCGGTGGTGTACGGCTATCTGCACATCCCCCGGACGACCTGGCACGACGGCGTGTGCTTCGAGGAGGTGTTCGTCGGCTATCCGCGCGAGTGGCGCCGCCCCGGCCACCTGCGCGACGCCCCCCGTCGTGTGCTGCCCGAGACGAGAACTCCGTGATCGAAGAGATACTGCCGCCGAACGTCGTGGTGGCCGAGGCGTACGACGACTCCGCACCGGCCGAGCTGTATCCGGAGGAGGCCAGGGTCGTCGCGAACTCCGTGGACAGTCGGCGGCGTGAGTTCGCCACGGCACGGCTGTGCGCGCGACGCTGCCTCGCCCAGCTCGGCCTGCCACCCGGGCCCCTGCTGCCCGGCCGGCACGGAGCGCCGCGCTGGCCGGAATCCGTGACGGGCAGCATTTCGCACTGCACCGGCTATCGCGTCGCGGCCCTGGCCCTGACGTCCGATGTCGCCATGATGGGGATCGACGCGGAACCCGATCAGCCGCTGCCCGCAGGCGTGTTGGAGAGCATTGCCCTGCCCGGTGAAATCGCGCGGCTGCGCAGACTCCGGGCGACCGAACCCGGCGTGTGCTGGGACCGCCTGCTGTTCAGCATGAAGGAAGCGGTCTACAAGGCCTGGTATCCGGCCACGGGGCGCCGACTGGATTTCGAGGACGCCGACATCGAAGTGGACGCCGCGGCAGCCTCCTTCACGGCACGCATCATCCCTTCCCGGCCCCAGAACAGGGGAGAGTCCGGTCTTCTGAAGGGCCGTTGGCTGGCTCGGCGAAATCTTGTGGTCTCCGCCATCGCCGTACCGAAGGCGGTGGTCGTGCCTGACGAACTGGTTCCTGGCTGGCCGGTGACGTGTCGAAAGGTGCCGGTCAGTGCCGGAGGTCACCTTGGCTGACCGGGCCTGCGGGTGGCGGTCTGCTGGCGTGAAAGCAGCCCGGCGATGGCTTGGACCGTGGCGCTCATGTGGTCGCGGCGGCCGTGGTGACGGGCGAGTGCCCGCCAGTTCCTGAGGTGTGCGATGCCATGCTCGACCCGGATACGGCGTGAGGAATGCGCCTTGCGCCGGCGCTCGTAGATCTCCTCGTACCAGTCCGGTGGGTTCTTCTTGAACTTGCGATGCGGTGGTGTCACCACGCGGCCGCCGGTCTGGGCGGCCAGGCCCTGGTAGGCGGCGTCGGCAAGGATCTCCACGGCCGGGCCACCAGTCAGGTGCTTGACCAGGCCCAGCCTGCGGACCCGGATGCCGGCCGCGATGGTGCAGCCGCGGGTTGCGAGCAGCGGCCGCACCTCGCCGATCGCCCGGGTGATCGTGGAGCGGTCAACACCGACCCAGCAGGCCAGCACGTCGTGAGTCGCGCCGTGGCGAAGGTGGACGAGCGTGGCCAGGAGCCGGTCGATGAAGACCAGTCCCGTGATCCTCCGATTGTTGATCACCGCTGCACGAGTCCCGTTCCCCACCACGCGAACATGATCAGGGAGCAAGCCCCTGCGCCGCACCGCCAACCATGCACGAGGTCGTTACTCCTGCAAGGAGCTGATTCCATCAGGGAGTTGGTCTGACGACGCGGCGCAGCAGCCCGGCGAGCGGCAGTTGGTTGTGGTCACGGGTGGCAGCTCCGGCATCGGACTCGCCTGTGCAGAGCGCTTCCGCGCGGACGGGGCGGAGGTCGTCGTGCTGGATCTCGCGCACCCGGACAATCCGGTGGACACCACGGACCACAACGCGGTGGAGGCGGCGTTCGCCGCACTGCCGCGGACGCCGGACGTCCTGGTCAACGCGGCCGGCATCGGGGCGGCGCGCTCCTGCTCGACCTGGCGCCGGACGAGTGGCAGCGCATCCTCTCCGCCATCGGCATCGGGATCCGCGTCAACGCCGTGGCCCCCGGCCCGATCGATACGCCGATGATCTCGTTCGGCCTGCAGATGCCCACCGTCCGGGACGCGATCGACGGCCGTACGCCTCCGGAGGGGCGGACGGGAACGCTGGGGGAGGTGGCGGACGTCGTGGCGTTCCTGGCCTCCGACGCGGCGTGCTGCCTGCCCGAACGCCGGCGCCGGGCCGACGACTTCACCGACCTGTGGACTGCGACCGGGCAGCGCATGCTCAGCTGACCCCCGCGACCGCCCTACCCGCCCACGACCCGAAAGACATCGGAGAACCCGCACCGGACGGCCACCCGGCACACCGTGCTGCCCGCACTCGAAAGACCGCCCTGAACCCGCCCGACACCCGTGATCAGAGTGCACGCGATGGAGCGAGGTTCAGGGCGAGGCCTCGTCCAGCCGGCCCCGTTCGACCAGACGCTTCAGCTTCGCGCGTGCCCCCTCGGTCTTCGCGGTCTCGGCCGCAAGGCCGATCCTCGGCACGGTCTGATGGACCCGCACGGTCCCCGGAGCGTCCCCCGCCCCCGCGAACGGCGACACCTCTTCCGCCGCCGGTGGCGTCTCCCGCGGCGCGTGCGCCGAACGGCTACCCAGATCGGGGTGCCTTCCGGCCCTCCGTTATAGCTGGTCGAACGATCTACCGCTTACTTCGATTGCGTGACGAAGATTGAATCGCCCAATCGGATGACATCGCTGTTGGTGAAATAAAAGGAAGATGCCATGAGCCTGCCCCAGCATTGGTGGAGTGCAAGTCAAAGTTATGTCTCGGAGATCCTGTCACTGCTCGCAGCCGCGCCGGATCGCGATGTCGTTCATTGGCGTTGCGAAGCCTTCTCCGGTGGTGACCTGATTCGGTCCGTGACTGAAACGTTCCTTGCGCTGCGCAATCGCGGAGTGGGTAAGGGGGATGTGGTAGCGATTCTGGTCGCACCCAACAGCCCTGAGATGCTCACCGTGCGGTACGCGACACATCTGCTCGGCGGCGCCGTGTGCTATGTGCGAACCACTAATCCTGGTACCAGGGCAACGGTCCTTCCGCTGGATCACCAGATCCAAATCTTGCGCGACACCGAAACCGTGACCGTCTATGCCGATGCCGAAAATTCGGAGCGCGCGACAGAGCTCGCTGATGGTAGTGGGATCCCTGTAACGCGACGTCAACATGGGGAACGCAATGAGGTCGGCCGGGTCGATGTTGCCGATACCCCGGACGCCGTGTCATGGGAGCCGGATGCGCTAGCCTTCATCGGCTTCACGAGTGGCAGCACGGGACGGCCCAAGGGCATCCGGTTGGGGGGCCGCGCATGGGAAGCCACCATGCGTGCATGGATGGAGGTTGGTCGTGAATACGACTGTGCGTCGATCCTGGTGTCGACCCCTCTGAGTCATGGCGTTGCCGCGATGGCAGACGCAGTCTTCGCCTTGGGCGGAGCGCTCTATCTCCATGAGACCTTCGATGCCGAGAAATTCGTGGACACCGTCTCCGCGGAGAAGGGGGTCTCGTGGACGTTCATGGCGACAAATCACGTGTTCCAAGTCCTCGACCATCTGCTCGAGCGAGGAATCCGCGACAGAGACGCTTTGGAAGCTGCGGGCCTGTCTTCGCTGAAGCGGATTGTCTACGGCGGCAGCCCCGCGGCGCCCGCTAGAATTGCACAGGCTTTTCGGATTTTCGGCCCTGCTCTGGCGCAGGGGTATGCCACGAGTGAGAGCGGTCGGATCACGATCCTGACGCCTCAGGAGCACGGCGATCCGGAACTCGCGGCCACTGTCGGCCGGCCCTTCCCTGAGGTGGAGGTCGTCGTCTGCAACTCGAATTCGGGCGCGCAGTTGGCGGCGGGGGAAATCGGCGAGGTTCGTGTCCGCTCGCCTCAGATGATGGATGGCTATAACGGCAACCCGGAATTGACTGTACAAGTTCTTCGTGACGGCTGGTATTTCACCGGAGATATCGGCTGTCTCGACGAGCGAGGCTATTTGACTCTCTTGGGTCGGGTGGCCCACGTCATCAAGGTCGGCGGCGTCAAGGTTCATCCAATAGTTCTCGAGGCAGAAATTCTTTCCCACCCAGGCGTCCGGCACGCCGCCGTCTACGGCGTGCGGGACGAGGATGGAAGCGACCATATCCACGCCGCAATCGAATGCGATCCGGCTGAGGTGGTCGAAGTAGAAGATATCCGCGCGAGAATTGCTGAGGCGCTGTCCCCGATTCACGTGCCCGAGAAGATACATGTCTTGAGCGCTCTGCCGATGAATAGCAACGGCAAGCCCGACAAGGTGCTCCTGAAGTCGCAATGTTCCTAGCGTAGACCTTTCGGTTCGCAGGCCAATCCAACCGCTATGTCGAGAAGGCGAGTGAATGAACGTTCACCTGGCATCATACCTGAGTGGGAACACCGCTGACGATCTTGCTGAAAGCAAGCGCGAGTTCCTGGAGATCGGCCGTCGTTCCGGTCATTACCCCATGGCCAGTGCGCGGCGTGATGGGGTGGATTCGGAAGTAAGTGTCTGGTGCAGCAACGACTATTTGGGAATGGGCCAGAATCGCCAGGTCATCGCGGCCATGCACGCCGCGATCGATACTCATGGCGTAGGCTCCGGAGGTTCCCGGAATATCGGTGGAACCAACCATTATCACGTCCTTCTCGAAAATGAGCTGGCGGATCTGCACGGCAAGGAATCCGCTCTCCTTTTCACATCGGGATACACAGCCAACGAGGGATCGCTCTCCGTGCTGGCGGGGCTGCCGAAGGATGCCGTCGTATTTTCCGATGCGAAGAACCACGCCTCGATCATCGACGGTCTCCGGCACAGCGGTGCGCAGAAGCACGTCTTCAGGCACAACGACGTCGCCCACCTGGAAGAATTGATCGCGGCCGCTCCCGCCGACCGCCCGAAGCTTATCGTCGTGGAATCGGTCTATTCCATGTCGGGCAACGTTGCACCGCTCGCCGAGATTGCCGACATTGCGGACAAGTACGGTGCCACGACCTTCATCGACGAGGTCCACGCGGTCGGTATGTACGGCCCGCAGGGCGCCGGCATCGCTGCGCGGGAAGGCATAGCCGATCGGTTCACCGTCGTGATGGGTACCTTGGCAAAGGGTTACGGAACGGTCGGCGGCTACATTGCGGGACCGGCTGCCCTCGTGGACGCGGTGCGGACCTATTCGCGCTCGTTCGTCTTCACCACCTCGCTGCCGCCGGCGGTCGCGGCCGGTTCGCTGGCGTCGGTTCAGTACCTGCGGTCCTCCGATGTCGAGCGAAAGCTTCTCTCGGAGAATGCGCGGCTTCTGCACAGCCTTCTGATCGCGGCCGACATCCCGTTCATTTCGACGGACTCCCATATCGTTGCGGCCTTCGTCGGTGATGACGATATGTGCAAGCGGGCGTCCCAGCTGCTGTTCGAGCGGCACGGGATCTACGTCCAGTCCATTAATGCCCCCAGCGTGCCCGCGGGCGAGGAGATCCTGCGCATCGCTCCGTCTGCCGTGCACGATCAGAACGATGTCGAGAACTTCGCCCACGCACTTCATGGAATCTGGAAGGAATTGAACATCCCGACCGCGAGTGCCCGAGACTGGTTCACGTCCGAGCTCTGCGGTGGCGGCGCCCGCACCGCCGCGAAAGACGGACTGCTGCCGTAATGACCATGTCAGTTGCCGGCGTGCTGGCCGACACGGCGGCGCAGCGACCCAACCACTCGGCCGTGATCTACGAGTCCGAGCATTTCACCTACGGGTGGCTGTGGGAACAGGCGCGCCGCTACGCCTCCGTGCTGCGAGCCAACGGGGTACGGCCAGGAGACCGGGTCGCCATGCTCCTGGTCGACACCCCGCAGTTTCCCGCTGTGTACTTCGGCGTGCTGGCGGCCGGCGCCGTCGCGATCCCGCTGAATGTCATGTCGACCGCGTCGGAGATCGATCACGTCCTGACCGATGCCGACGCCCATTTTCTGGTGTGCTCCGCCTCCTTGCTCGCCCGGGCGAGCAAGGAGGCGGAGCCGCTCGGCACGGTGCTCCTCACTGTCGGCCCGGGCCCCGCGGGCACTGTCGACCTGGAGAACGCGGCACAGGAAACAGCGCCGATCGACGATTCCGCAGTGCGGGAACCCGACGATGTGGCGGTCGTGTTCTACACGTCCGGTACGACGGGTGAGCCGAAAGGGGTGATGCTCACCCACCGGAATATTCTGTACAACGTCGAGAGGATGGTCACCACTCCGTATGCGTTCCGGAGTGACGACGTATTGCTCGGGTGCTTGCCGCTGAGCCACGGCTTCGGTCAGATTTGTGGCATGCTGACGGGCTTCCGCGCCGGTATATCCATCGTCATGATGCCGAGGTTCTCCGGGCGGGAGGCCCTCGCGCTGATGACGAAACACCGGTGCACGGTTTTCATGGGTGTGCCGACAATGTATTTCAAGTTGCTCGATGCGGTGGCCCAGGGAGAGCAGGTTCCTCGGCTCGACCGCGTGTACAGCGGGGGATCCGCGCTTCCGGTCAAGACCCTCGAGGATGTCCGAAGCGCGTTCGGATGTCCTGTGTACGAGGGGTACGGGATGACCGAGACCTCTTGTAGCGTTGCCTATCACTATCCCGGCCTGACTTTTCGATCCGGAACAGTCGGTGTTCCGATCACTGGCATCACGGTCGGTATAGCTCGGCCGAATTCCGACAGGATAGATCTCCTGCCCGCCGGTGAGGTGGGCGAGATCGTGGTGCGCGGTCCGAACGTCATGGCCGGATATCTCGGTCGCCCAGATATCACCGCCGAGGTTCTGATCGACGACTGGTTCCTTACCGGCGATCTCGGCAGGCTGGATGGCGACGGCTACCTTTCGGTCGTGGGCCGTAAGAAGGACTTGATTCTGCGTGGTGGCTACAACGTCTATCCGCGCGAAATCGAGGAAATCCTCCTCGGGCATTCGGCCGTGGCGCAGGTGGCAGTTATCGGTGTTCCGCACCCTGTGCTTGGTGAGGAGGTCTGGGCGATTGTCGTGCCTGCCCGCCCGGAGGGCGTGACCTCTGGATCGGATGAAGAGATCATTGAATGGGGCAAACAGCGCCTCGCCGCATATAAGTACCCTCGTCGAGTCGAGTTCACCGACGCTCTCCCGATGGGGTCCAGCGGAAAGGTTCTCAAGCGGATGCTCGTCTCGAAATACGAGTCGACCGCCGGCTCGTCACTATGCGGCTGACCGGCCGCCACAGAATCACATGGGTGCAGCACCCGCAGTGCGGCTGCGGGTGCTGCGCCTCCGCTCAAGCATCGTACGTAACAAATAGGTAGGGCGACTCGACCATGGCTGAAATCCAAGCGGACACGTCGGCATCGACCGAGGCGATCGCCATCGTCGGTATGTCCTGCCGACTGCCGCATGCGGAGAACCCCGCGCAACTGTGGCAACTGCTGCGCGACGGCCGCAGTGCGATTGGCGCGCCCCCAGCAGGCCGCCCCGAACTGCTCTCTCGGCCGGGGGGCTATCTCGAGGACGTCAGCGGCTTTGATGCAGGCTTCTTCGGCATCAGTCCGAGTGAGGCGTCGTCGATGGATCCGCAGCAGCGGCTGATGCTTGAGCTCGCCTGGGAGGCACTGGAGGACGCCAGGATCCTCCCGTCCGATCTTGCCGATAGTCGGACCGGTGTCTTCGTCGGGGTTATCGCCGACGATTATGCTGCCCTCACGCGTCAGCACGGGGTCGAAGCCATCACCCGCCACACCCTGACCGGTCTCAACCGCGGCGTCGTTGCCAACCGGATCTCCTACACCCTGGGTCTGCACGGACCGAGTGCGGCCGTGGACACCGGCCAGTCCTCCTCGCTGGTCGCTGTGCACCTGGCAGTCGAGAGCCTGCGCCGCGGCGAGTCCGCCATGGCCATCGCCGGCGGTGTCAACCTCAATTTGGTGCCGGACAGCACCATCGGCGCGGAGCGGTTCGGCGCACTTTCACCAGACGGTCTCAGCTTCACTTTCGACGCCAGGGCGAATGGATATGTACGCGGTGAGGGCGGCGCGTTCGTGGTGCTCAAGCCGCTGCACGCCGCCGTAGCAGACGGCGACCCGGTCTACTGCGTGCTGCACGGCAGCGCGATGAACAACGACGGGACGACCGAGGGTCTCACCGTACCGAGTCCGGCTGGCCAGCAGGATGTCCTGCGGCAGGCGTACGAGCGTGCCAAGGTGTCCGCGGAGCAGGTGCAGTACGTCGAATTGCACGGCACGGGTACCAAGGTGGGCGACCCGGTCGAAGCGTCGGCTCTGGGCGCGGTGCTCGGTGACGGCCGCGTGGACGGAGCTGAGCTGCGGGTCGGATCGGTGAAGACCAACGTCGGACACCTTGAGGGTGCCGCCGGCATCGTCGGCTTGCTGAAAGCGGCGCTCTGCATCCGTAACCGCGAGCTCGTGCCGAGCCTGAACTTCGAAGCCCCCAACCCAGACATTCCGTTCGACGAGTTGAAGGTCGCCGTACAGCGAAGCCTCGAGCCATGGCCGCGGCCGGACGAGCCGCTCTACGCAGGTGTCAGCTCGTTCGGTGTGGGCGGTACGAACTGCCACGTCGTGCTTTCGGACTGGCGCACCGAGTTGGCGGCGGAGGAGGAGTTGCCTGGCGCTGAGTCCGGCTCGGGTGTGGTGCCGTGGGTGGTGTCGGGTAAGTCGGCTGAGGCTGTGGCTGGTCAGGCGGGGCGGCTGGTGTCGTTCCTGGAGGAGCGTCCGGGGCTGGATGTCGCGGCGGTGGGTCGTTCGCTTGTGGTGTCGCGTGCTCGTTTCGATCATCGTGCGGTGGTTGTGGGGGAGACTCGCGAGGAGCTTCTGGCGGGTGTTCGGGCGTTGGCTGCGGGTGTGCC
The DNA here is from genome assembly GCF_003054555.1 of Streptomyces lunaelactis. Taxonomy (NCBI): domain Bacteria; kingdom Bacillati; phylum Actinomycetota; class Actinomycetes; order Kitasatosporales; family Streptomycetaceae; genus Streptomyces; species Streptomyces lunaelactis. Next base: position 6,908,188 of record NZ_CP026304.1, read on the forward strand.
TGCGGCTGGTGTGGTGTCGGGTCGTGCGGTGCCGGGTGGTGCGGGTAAGACGGTGTTCGTGTTCCCGGGTCAGGGTTCGCAGTGGCAGGGCATGGCTCTGGAACTCCTCGACTCCTCCGCGGTGTTCGCCGCCCGGCTGGTGGAGTGTGAGCGGGCGTTGGCGCCGTTCACGGACTGGTCGCTGCTGGATGTGCTGCGCGGTGTGGAGGGGGCGCCCGGTTTTGATCGGGTGGAGGTGGTGCAGCCGGCGCTGTGGGCGGTGATGGTGTCCCTGGCCGCGTTGTGGCGTTCGGTGGGCATCGAGCCGGATGCGGTGATCGGTCACTCGCAGGGCGAGATCGCGGCGGCCGCGGTGTCGGGGGCGCTGTCGCTGGACGACGCGGCGAAGGTCGTGGCGTTGCGTAGCCGGGCGATCGTGAAGCTGGCCGGTACGGGCGGGATGGTGTCGGTAGCTCTGCCGGCCGACGAGGTTCGCGAGCTCATCGCCCATTGGGGCGGCGCGATCGATATCGCCGCACACAACGGCCCCGTGAGCACGGTCGTCTCCGGCGACCCGGAGGCCCTGGCCGACCTCGTCGCTCAAAGTGAGGTCAAGGGATACCGTGCCCGCACCGTTCCGGTCGACTACGCCTCTCACTCCGCCCACGTTGACTTGCTGGAGGATGAGCTGCGGGAGCTGTTGGCCGGCGTCACGCCGCGTACCGGTGACATCAGGTTCTTCTCCACTGTCACCGGGCAGCCGCTGAACGGTGAGGAGCTCGACGGCGGGTACTGGTTCCGCAACCTCCGCCAGACCGTCCAGTTGGAAGAGGCCACCCGTGCTCTGCTTGACGACGGGCATCGCGTCTTCATCGAGGTCAGTGCCCACCCGGTGCTTACCTCGGCCCTCAGTGACACGGCCGACGAGGCCGGCGTCGGCGGCACTGTTGTTGTCGGATCGCTGCGGCGCGACGACGGTGGACGGGATCGTTTCCTGGCCTCGGTCGCAGAGGCGCACGTCAACGGTGTGGGGGTGGAGTGGGAGCGGTTCCTGCCGGGTTCGGGTGTGGTGGATCTGCCCACGTATGCCTTCCAGCGTCAACGTTTCTGGCTGGATGGTTCGGCGATCGGGCCGGTCCAGGTCCCGACCGTTGCGGCAAGGCGGCGCGGTCCGAAGCGGTCCGCGCCGCGAGGCGATGAGCTGGAGCTGGTGCGTGCGCACGTGGCAGCAGTGCTCGGCCACGGATCGGCGCGCGACGTGGACATCGACACGACCTTTAAGGATCTGGGCTTCGACTCCGTCTCGGCCGTCGAGCTTCGGAACGCGCTGAACAGGGCCACCGGGCTCTCGCTGCCCTCCGGCCTCCTTTTCAACTACCCGACCCCGGCCATACTCGCCGAACACCTCGGTGGTCAGCTCCTCGGCCTGGACCAGGGCCAGGGCCAGGATGACGATGCGTACGAGGCTCTAGCCCTTGACGAGCCGATCGCGATCGTGGGCATGGCATGTCGGCTGCCGGGAGGGGTCGCCTCTCCGGAGGACCTGTGGCGTTTGGTGAGCAGCGAGGTCGATGCGGTCGACGGATTCCCGACCAACCGAGGCTGGGACCTTGATTCGCTCTTCGCCCCCGATTCGGACAGCCCCGGCAAGACCTACGCCACCCAAGGTGGCTTCCTGCACGATGCGGACCGGTTCGATGCCGAGTTCTTCGGCATCAGTCCCCGCGAGGCGGCGGCGATGGAGCCCCAGCAGCGGCTGCTGCTGGAGACGGCCTGGGAGGCCTTCGAGCAGGCGGGCATCGACCCCGCCGCGCTGCGCGGCACCCGCACCGGTGTGTACGTGGGCGCGACGGCACAGGAGTACGGGCCGCGGCTGCACGAGCCGTCCGGCGGATACGACGGCTACCTGCTGACGGGCAACACCGCCAGTGTGGCCTCGGGCCGGCTGGCCTACACCTTCGGGCTGGAGGGCCCGGCGGTGACGGTCGACACCGCCTGCTCGTCCTCGCTCGTCGCGCTTCACCTCGCCGCGCAGTCGCTGCGCCAGGGCGAGTCCTCCGTGGCCATCGCCGGCGGTGTGTCCGTCATGGCCACGCCCGGCATGTTCGTGGAGTTCTCCCGGCAGCGCGGGCTGTCGCCGGACGGGCGTTGCAAGGCGTTCTCCTCGTCGGCGGACGGTACGGGCTGGGCCGAGGGTGTGGGTCTGCTGGTGCTGGAGCGGCTGTCGGACGCGGAGCGCAACGGGCACCAGGTGCTCGCGGTGATCCGTGGTTCCGCCGTGAACCAGGATGGTGCGAGCAACGGTCTGACGGCCCCGAACGGGCCTTCGCAGGAGCGGGTCATCCGCGCCGCGCTGGCCAACGCCCGCCTGTCGGCGTCCGAGGTGGACGCGGTGGAGGCGCACGGCACGGGCACCAAGCTCGGCGACCCGATCGAGGCGCAGGCGCTGCTGGCCACCTACGGCCAGGACCGCGAAGAGCCGCTTCGACTCGGCTCGCTGAAGTCGAACATCGGTCACACGCAGGCCGCGGCGGGTGTCGCGGGCGTGATCAAGATGATCACGGCCATGCGTAACGGGGTTCTCCCGGCGACGCTGCACGTGGACGAGCCGACCTCGCACGTCGATTGGTCGGCCGGCGCGGTGGAGCTGTTGACGCAGGCCCAGGAGTGGCCGGAGCTCGACCGTCCGCGCCGGGCGGGCATCTCGTCCTTCGGCATCAGCGGTACCAACGCACACCTCATCGTCGAGCAGGTCACGGAGATCGAAGCTCCGGTGGAGGAGCTGTCGGTGTCGGGTCCGGTGCCGTGGGTGGTGTCGGGCAAGTCGGGGGCTGCTCTGTCGGAGCAGGCGGATCGGCTGGTGTCGTTCCTGGAGGAGCGGCCGGAGCTGGACGTCGTGGCTGTGGGCCGTTCGCTGGCCGTATCGCGTGCTCGTTTCGATCACCGTGCGGTGGTCGTGGGGGAGACCCGTGAGGAACTCCTGGACGCGCTGCGGGCGCTGACCCCGGGCGAGGCCGTCTCGGCGGGTTCGGTGGCGTTCCTGTTCTCCGGGCAGGGTAGTCAGCGTGTGGGTATGGGCCGTGAGCTGTATGCGGCGGAGCCGGTGTTCGCGGCTGCGTTCGACGAGGTTGTCGGGGCGTTGGATGTCCACTTGGACCGTTCGCTCGCCGGGGTGATCGAGGGTGAGTCGGAGCTGCTTCAGCGGACAGTGTTCACTCAGCCGGCGTTGTTCGCGGTCGAGGTGGCCCTGTTCCGTCTGCTGTCTCATTACGGGGTGACCCCGGATTATCTGGTGGGTCATTCGGTGGGTGAGCTGGCGGCGGCCCATGTGGCGGGTGTGCTGTCTCTTGAGGACGCTGCGCGTTTGGTGTGTGCGCGGGCGCGTCTGATGGAGGGTGTTGCCGAGGGTGGGGCGATGGTTGCCCTGAACGCGGGTGAAGCGCACGTTGCCGGGTGGCTTGAGGGTCGTTCCGGTGTGGATGTGGCCGGGTTCAACAGCCCTGCCAGCACCGTGATTTCGGGTGACGAGACAGCAGTGCTCGAAGTCCTGGAGCTGGCTCGCGGGGAGGGTGTGAAGGCGACGCGGCTGAAGGTGAGCCATGCTTTCCACTCCGCGCACCTGGACGGAATGCTGGCGGAGCTCACCGAGATCGCCCGGACTCTGACCTACTCGGCTCCCCGGATCCCGGTCGTTTCGAATGTCACCGGTGAGGTGGTTGAGGGGTTCACTGCCGAGTACTGGGCTGTTCAGGCCCGTTCGGCGGTCCGTTTCGCCGACGGCATCGCCACGCTGGCCGGTCTTGGTGTGACGGCGTTCGTGGAGCTGGGGCCCGACGGGACGCTTGCGGGTCTGACGGGCGAGTGCCTGGCCGACACCGAGGGCATCGTCGTGGTTCCGGTGCTGCGCAAGGACCGTGCCGAGAAGCATTCCCTCCTCGCCGCCCTGGGCGCTGTGCACGCACATGGTGTGGGTGTGGACTGGGAGGGGTTCCTGCCGGGTTCCGGTGTGGTGGAGATGCCGACGTATGCGTTCCAGCGTGAGCGTTTCTGGTTGAATGCGCCGCGTTCCGGTGATGCGGCGGGTCTGGGCCTGACGGCTGTGGATCATCCGTTGTTGGCTGCGGTGATCACGGAGCCCGATGGTGATGCGGTGCAGTTCTCGGCTTCGGTGTCGTTGTCTTCGCATCCGTGGCTGGCTGATCACGCGATGGGTGGGACGGTCCTGGTTCCGGGGACGGTGTTCCTGGAGCTCGCGGGCACCGCGGCCGAGCAGCTGGGTCACGCCACCGTCGAGGAACTCACCCTCCAGGCACCCCTGATCCTCTCGGAGAAGACGGGCGCTCAGCTGCGGCTGACCGTCGACCGGGCCGACGCGCGCGGCGATCGTCAGTTCACCGTGTACTCGCGGACCGGCGAAGAGCAGTGGACCGCCCACGCGGCCGGCCTGCTCACGTCCTCCGTCCCCTCGCCGGGCGTTTCCCTGGACCAGTGGCCCCCGGCCGATGGCACCCCCATCCCGCTGGACGGCGTCTACGACCGCCTCGACGACTTGGGCTACGGCTACGGGCCGGCCTTCCACGGTCTGCGCGCCGCCTGGCGCGCCGGTGACGACCTGTTCGCCGAGGTCGCCCTGCCCGACCAGCTCCACACCGAAGCCGCGTGCTTCGGTGTGCACCCCGCCCTCCTCGACGCGGTTCTGCACCCGCTCGTGCTGGAGGCCGCGGCCTCGGCGCAGGACGACAGCACGATCCTTCTGCCGTTCTCGTTCTCGGGCTTCGTGCTGCACGCGGTCGGTGCCACGGTGCTGCGCGTCCGATGGACCCGTACCGGCCAGGACACGGCCCGTCTCGCCCTCGCCGACGGCGCCGGCGCTCCGGTGGCGGCGATCGAGTCGGTCGCCCTGCGGCCGATCGCCCGCGATCAGCTCGCCGTTGCCGGCCCGGCCGTGGAGTCCCTGTACCGGGTGACCTGGGAGGCCGTCCCGGCGGCCGAGCCGGTCGCCGACCAGCGGTGGGTCCGGCTGGGCGAGGCGCCCTACGCCGACCTCGCCGCGCTCAGCGCTGCGGTCGACGCGGGATCTGCCGTACCGGAGTTCGTGGTGATCGGCGAGCAGGAGCTCGTCGTCGGCACCACCGGTGATGTACTCGACCAGACCCACGCCACGGCGGCGCGAGGGCTGGAGGCGGTGCGGGAATGGCTGGCCGCCCCGCAGTTCGCGGAGAGCCGCCTCGTCCTCGTCGTCCCGGACAGTGCGCTGCACACGGCCCCGCTCGTGGGCCTGATGCGTACTGCGCAGACCGAGCAGCCCGACCGACTGGTCCTCGCCCACTTGGATGAGGGTGGTCTGGAGCTGCTGCCTGCCGTGTTGGCTTCGGGTGAGCCTGAGGTGGCGGTGCGGGGCGGCGGGTTGTTCGTGCCGCGTCTGGCGCGTGCTGCGGGTGTCGTGGCGGGTGTGGTGGAGGGTCTGGATCCGGAGGGTACGGTCCTGGTGACCGGTGCTCTGGGTACGTTGGGCCGTCTGGTGGCGCGTCGGTTGGTGACGCATCACGGAGCGCGGCACCTGCTGTTGGTGTCGCGTCGTGGTGGTGAGACTCCGGGTGCTGCCGAGTTCGTGGCGGAGCTGGCGGAGTTGGGTGCGCGGGCTCGGGTGGCGGCGTCTGACGTGTCGGACTTCGACGCGCTGGCGGGTCTGTTGGATGGGGTCGCGGTCGAGCGTCCGCTGACTGCCGTGGTGCATACGGCGGGTGTCTTGGACGATGCGACGGTCGCGTCGCTGTCGGCCGGTCATCTGGAGCGGGTGATGCGTCCGAAGGTGGACGCGGCCTGGAACCTCCACCGCCTCACCGAGTCCCTCGGCCTCGCCTCGTTCGTCATGTTCTCGTCCATCGCGGGTCTCATGGGCAACGCCGGCCAGGCCAACTACGCGGCCGCGAACACCTTCCTCGACGCCCTCGCGCAGCACCGCCGCGCCCAGAACCTGCCCGCCACCTCCCTCGCGTGGAGCCTGTGGGACAGCGCCGACGGCATGGCCGGAACCCTCGCCGGCGCCGACGTCGCGCGGTGGAAGCGGAGCGGAATCGTCCCGCTGACCCCGGAACTGGGTCTCGATCTGTTCGACGCGGCGCTCGCCTCGGCGGAGCCGCTGCTGGTCCCCGCCGAACTCGACCTGGGCGCCCTGCGCGCCCGGGCCGAGGAGAACGCGCTCCCCGAGCTGTTCGCCGGCCTGGTCCGCGTCCGCCGCCGGCAGGCGGCCGGCGCCGCCCGCGGCGCCGACTCGTCGTGGGTCCAGCGGCTGCTCGCGCTGGCCGCGCAGGAGCGGGCGCAGGCCGTACTCCAGACCGTACGGGAGACCGTGGGGCTGGTTCTCGGGCACGGGGCCAACGCCGACATCGACCCGGCCAAGGCCTTCATGGACATCGGCTTCGACTCCCTCACGGGTGTCGAATTGCGCAACCGGCTCAACTCGGTGACCGGTCTGCGACTGCCCACCACCCTCGTGTTCGACCACCCGTCGCCCCAGGCGGTGGCGGACTTCCTGCTGGACCGGCTCGACGCGACCACAATGGCCGTCGTCCCGTCGGTGGCCGCCCACGCCCCGGGACTGGACGAGCCGATCGCCGTGGTCGGTATGGGGTGCCGCTACCCGGGCGGGGTCTCCTCGCCGGAGGACCTGTGGCGGCTCGTGGCGGAGGGCCGGGACGCGATCGACGAGTTCCCGTCCGACCGCGGCTGGGACGTGGAAGGCCTCTTCGACCCGGACCCCGAGAAGATCGGCAAGTCGTACACGCGCAAGGGCGGATTCCTCTACGAGGCCGCCGAGTTCGATGCCGAGTTCTTCAGCCTGAGTCCGCGTGAGGCGATCGCGACCGACCCACAGCAGCGTGTGCTGCTTGAGGTCGTGTGGGAGGCGCTGGAGCGTGCGGGAATCGACCCCGCCTCGCTGCGCGGTTCCTCGACCGGTGTCTACGCGGGTGTGATGTACAACGACTACGGGTCGCGGCTGGGGAGTGCTCCGGAGGGCTTCGAGGGGCATTTGCTGACGGGCACGATCGGGAGTGTCCTGTCGGGTCGGGTGGCTTACACGTTCGGTCTTGAGGGGCCGGCGGTGACGCTGGACACGGCGTGTTCCTCGTCGCTGGTAGCGGTGCACCTGGCCGCTCAGGCGCTGCGCCAGGGCGAGTGCTCGATGGCACTCGCCGGCGGTGTCACCGTGATGTCCACGCCGACGACCTTTGTCGAGTTCTCGCGTCAGCGTGGTCTGTCGCCGGACGGGACCTGCAAGTCGTTCGCGGCCTCGGCGGACGGTACGGGTTGGTCCGAGGGCGTGGGCATGCTGGTGCTGGAGCGTCTGTCGGACGCTCAGCGGCTCGGGCACAACATCCTTGGTGTGATCCGTGGTTCCGCGGTCAACCAGGACGGTGCGAGCAACGGCCTCACCGCCCCCAACGGGCCCTCGCAGGAACGCGTCATCCGCCAGGCCCTCGCCAACGCCCGCCTCGCTCCGCACGAGGTGGACGCGGTCGAGGCGCACGGCACCGGTACCCGGCTCGGTGACCCGATCGAGGCCAACGCGCTGCTGGCCACCTACGGCCAGGACCGCGAAGAGCCGCTGCGTCTGGGATCGATCAAGTCGAACATCGGTCACACGCAGGCTGCCGCGGGTGTCGCGGGCATCATCAAGATGCTGATGGCGATGCGTAACGGGGAGCTTCCGGCGACGCTGCACGTGGACGAGCCGACGCCGCACGTCGACTGGTCGACGGGTGCGGTGGAGCTGGTCACCGAGCGTCGGGCCTGGCCGGAGGTGGCGCGTCCGCGTCGCGCGGCCGTGTCCTCGTTCGGTATCAGTGGTACGAACGCGCATGTGGTCCTGGAGCAGGGCCCGGAGCCGGTCGTGGCCGGTGAGCCGGTGGTGGCGGGGCTTCCGCTGGTGGTCTCGGCGAAGAGCGAGGCGGCCCTGGCGGCGCGTGCCGGCCAGGTGCGTGAGCTGCTGGCCTCGGAGACCGCCGATTCGGCGCGGGTGGCTTCGGCTCTCGCGACCCGGGTCCCGCACCTCCCATTCCGGGCTACGGTTTCGGGCGCCGGCCGGGATGAGCTGTTGGCGGGTCTTGAGGCGCTGGCCTCGGGTGGGTCCGCGGCGAACCTGGTGCAGGGTGCGGTCACGGGCTCGGGTAAGACGGTGTTCGTGTTCCCGGGTCAGGGTTCGCAGTGGCAGGGCATGGCTCTGGAACTCCTCGACTCCTCCGCGGTGTTCGCCGCCCGGCTGGTGGAGTGTGAGCGGGCGTTGGCGCCGTTCACGGACTGGTCGCTGCTGGATGTGCTGCGCGGTGTGGAGGGGGCGCCCGGTTTTGATCGGGTGGAGGTGGTGCAGCCGGCGCTGTGGGCGGTGATGGTGTCCCTGGCCGCGTTGTGGCGTTCGGTGGGCATCGAGCCGGATGCGGTGATCGGTCACTCGCAGGGCGAGATCGCGGCGGCCGCGGTGTCGGGGGCGCTGTCGCTGGACGACGCGGCGAAGGTCGTGGCGTTGCGTAGCCGGGCGATCGTGAAGCTGGCCGGTACGGGCGGGATGGTGTCGGTAGCTCTGCCGGCCGACGAGGTTCGCGAGCTCATCACCCGTTGGGACGGCGCCATCGACATCGCCGCACACAACGGCCCGCGTTCCGTGGTGGTCGCCGGAGAGGTGACCGCTCTTGAGGAGATGGTCGCCTACTGCAAGGACAACAAGATGCGCGCCAAGCGCATCCCGGTCGACTACGCCTCCCACTCCGCGCACGTCGAAAGCCTGCGGGACGAGCTTCTCGAGGCCCTTTCCTCGCTCACCCCGCGCGCCGTCAAGGTGCCCTTCCTCTCCACCGTCACCGGGCAGCCGCTGGACGGCACGGAGCTCGACGGCTCGTACTGGTTCCGCAACCTCCGCCAGACCGTCCAGCTGGAGGAGGCCACCCGGACCCTGCTCGACCAGGGCCACCGCGTCTTCATCGAGGCCAGCGCCCACCCGGTGCTGACCATCGCGCTCCAGGAGACGATCGACGACACGTCGTACGACAGCGCCGTCACTGTGCCCTCGCTCCACCGTGACGAGGGTGGACTCGACGACTTCCTCGCCTCCGCGGCGCAGGCCCACGTCTCGGGCGCCCCGCTCGACTGGGCTGCCGTGGTCGGCGGACCCGGCGCGGTCGTCGACCTGCCGACCTACCCCTTCCAGCGCCGGCGCCACTGGCTGGAGGGCCCGGCGCCGGCCGGGGACGCGGGCGGGCTCGGCATGGCCGCCGAGCGGCACCCGCTCATCGGCGCCGCGCTCTGGATGGCCGACGAGGACAAGCTGGTCCTGAGCAGCAGGATCGCCCTGAACACGCAGCCCTGGCTGGCGGACCACGCCGTGGCCGGCACCGTGCTGCTCCCCGGTACCGCCTTCGTGGACCTCGCCATCCGGGCGGGTGACCACACGGGCCTCGACCAGCTCGACGAGCTGACCCTCCAGGCACCGCTGGTGCTGGCCGGCCGCGGCGGAGTACAGCTCCAGGTCGTGGTCGACGCTCCGGACGAGGAGGGCCGGCGCGCGCTGTCGGTCCACTCCCGCCCGGAGCCCGAGTCCGACGACGCCGCGATCCACCCGTGGACCCTGCACGCCACCGGCGTACTGGGTCACGCGGAAGGACGTGCGGGCGTACCGGCCGACACCGCCTGGCCCCCGGCCGGCGCCGAGCCGGTCGACCTGACGGCGGCGTACGACACGCTCGCCGAGCGGGGCTTCCAGTACGGACCCACCTTCCAGGGCCTGCGGGCGCTGTGGCGCGCCGGCCAGGAGATGTTCGCCGAGGTCGCGCTCCCGAAGGACGTCCCCCTGGGCGAGTTCGGGATCCACCCGGCCCTCCTCGACGCCGCCCTGCACCCGCTGGCGCTCGCGGAGGACGGCCGCCTGGCGCTGCCGTTCGCCTGGACCGGCGTTCGGCTGCACGCGGTGAACGCCAGCGTGCTGCGCGTACGGATCACTCCGGAAGGCTCGGGTGCCGCCCTGTCCCTCGCCGACGCGAGCGGTGCGCCGATCGCGTCGGTGAAGACGCTCAGCCTGCGGGCCGTGGACCCCGCGCAGCTGGCCGGCTCGGGCACCCCCCGCCAGCCGCTGCTCCAGGTGGAGTGGACGACCGCCCCGGAAAGCGCCCCGACCGCCGGATGGGCCGTCCTCGACGACTCCGACAGCGGCTGGCGGGGGCTGCCCGCCCCTCTGGGCAGCTATTCGGACCTCGCCGGCATGGTCGGAACCCCGCCGCTCGTCGTGGTCCCCTTCCCCGGCGAGGACGGCCCCGGCGCCGTGGCGCACCGGGCCCTGAGGCTGGCCCAGGAGTGGCTCGCCGAGGAGCGGTTCGCCGACTCGCGCCTGGTCTTCGTGACCCGTGACGCGACCACCGCCCGCACGGAGGCCGGACTCGGCTCGGCTCCCGTCTGGGGGCTGGTGCGTACCGCCATGGCCGAGAACCCCGACCGGTTCGGCCTGCTGGACCTGACGGACTGGGACCTCTCCGAGGCCGAGCTCGGCCGTGCGCTGGCCGTACCGGACGCGCAGGTGAGCCTGCGGGACGGGGCACTGCTCGTACCGCGACTGGTCAAGTCGCCCACGACGGGCGACACCGTGCCCGCCCTGAACCCCGAGGGCACCGTGCTCATCACGGGCGCCACCGGCACCCTGGGCCAGCTGTTCGCCCGCCACCTCGTCGCCGAACACGGCGTACGGCACCTGCTGCTGGCGAGCCGCCGCGGCCGGGACGCGGCGGGCATGCTGGAGCTGGAGGCCGAACTCATGCTCCACGGAGCCGACGTGTCCGTGGTCGCCTGTGACACGGCCGACCGCATGGCGGTCGCCGAGATGCTGGACGCGATCCCCTCGGAGCACCCGCTCACCGCGGTCCTGCACACCGCCGGCGTCCTCGACGACGGCACGCTGCACGCCCTCACGGCCGAGCAGCTCGACACCGTACTGCGCCCCAAGGTCGATGCCGCCCGGCACCTGCACGAGCTGACGGCCGACCTGGAACTGGACGCGTTCGTCCTGTTCTCCTCGCTCGCCGGTACGGTCGGCACCGCAGGACAGGCCAACTACGCTGCGGCCAACACTTATCTGGACGCCCTCGCGCACCACCGCCAGGCCCTGGGCCTGCCCGGTACGTCGCTGGCCTGGGGCCTGTGGGCCGAGGGCAGCGGGATGACCGGTCACCTGACCGACGCCGACCTCGCCCGCATGTCCCGGGGCGGCATCGCCCCCATCGGCAGCGAGCAGGGGCTGGCGCTGTTCGACGCGGCCCTCGCGGCCCGTCGGCCGGTGCTCGTTCCGGCGCTGCTGGACTACACCGGACTGCGGGCACAGAGCGAGGACGGCACCCTGCCCGCGCTCTACCACGGCCTGGTGCGCCCGGCGCGGCGCGCCGCCGTCGGCGAGCAGGCGGGCAGGAACTCCCTCCAGGAACGCCTGGCGCCCCTGGCCCTCCAGGACCAGGAGCGCGCGCTGCTGGAACTGGTCCGCGGCGTGGTGGCCTCCGTACTGGGGTACACCGACGCCGACCAGGTCGCGCCCGACCGGGTCTTCAACGAGCTGGGGTTCGACTCGCTCAAGGCAGTGGAACTGCGCAACCGGCTGAACGCGGCCGCAGGTCTGAAGCTGCCCGCGACGCTGGTATTCGACTACCCGAACACGGTCGAGCTGGCCGGCTTCCTGCGGACCGAACTGCTCGGCCCGGCCGCCGCGGTGGCCGTGGCCGAACCGGTCGTCGGCGCCTCCGACGAGCCGATCGCGATCGTCGCGATGGCCTGCCGCTACCCGGGCGAGGTCAGCTCCCCGGAGGAGCTGTGGGCGCTGCTGTCCGACGAGCGGGACGCCATCGGCCCGTTCCCGAACGACCGCGGCTGGGACCTGGACGGCCTGTACGACACGGACCCCGACCACGTGGGCACCTCGTACACCCGGCACGGCGGATTCCTCTACGAGGCTCCGCAGTTCGACCCCGAGCTCTTCGGGGTGAGCGCCCGGGAGGCCACCGCCATCGACCCGCAGCAGCGCCTGCTGCTGGAAATCTGCTGGGAGGCCTTCGAGCGCGCGGGCATCGCCCCGACCTCTCTCAAGGGCAGCCAGACCGGTGTGTTCGCCGGTGTCATGGCCAACGACTACGCGGCACGCCTGAAGGACGCCCCCGAGGCCCTGGAGGGCTACCTGTCGGTCGGCAGCACGGTCAGTGTCGCCTCCGGCCGCGTCGCCTACACCTTCGGCCTGCAGGGACCGGCGATCACCGTCGACACCGCCTGCTCCTCCTCGCTCGTCTCCATCCACCTCGCCGCGCAGGCGCTGCGGAACGGCGAATGCGGGCTGGCCCTGGCCGGCGGTGTGACCGTACTGGCCGCGCCCACCCTGTTCGTCGAGTTCAGCCGGCAGCGCGGCCTGGCACCGGACGGCCGGTGCAAGTCCTTCTCCGCGCAGGCGGACGGGGCGGCCTGGGCCGAAGGCGCAGGAATCCTCCTGCTGGAGCGGCTCTCCGACGCCCAGCGCAACGGCCGCCGGATCCTCGGCGTGATCCGCGGAACCGCCGTCAACCAGGATGGTGCGAGCAACGGCCTCACCGCCCCCAACGGCCCCTCCCAGGAGCGGGTGATCCGCCAAGCCCTGACCAACGCGGGCCTGACCACCGCGGACGTCGACGCGCTGGAGGCCCACGGCACCGGCACCACGCTGGGCGACCCGATCGAGGCCCAGGCCGTACTCGCCACCTACGGGCAGGAGCGCCCGTCGCCCCTCCTGATGGGCTCCCTGAAGTCCAACATCGGACACTCCCAGGCCGCCGCCGGTGTGGCCGGCGTCATCAAGATGGTCATGGCGATGCAGCACGGGGTGCTCCCCAAGAGCCTCCACATCGACGAGCCCAGCCCGCACGTGGACTGGTCCGCCGGTGAGGTGGAACTGCTCACCGAGGCGGTGCCGTGGCCCGAGTCCGAGCGGCCGCGCCGGGCAGGCGTGTCCTCCTTCGGCATCAGTGGTACCAATGCCCACGTCATCGTGGAGCAGCCGCCGACCGAGGGGATGGTCCCGCCGGCCGAGCCGATGCCGGTCGTGCCGCTGCTGCTGTCCGCGCACAACGACGCGGCCCTGCTGGCGCAGGCCGACCAGGTGGGCGCGGCCCTCGCCGACACCGGGCAGCAGGACCTGGCATCGATGGGCCGGACCCTGGCCGTCGGACGGGCCGGACTGCCGCACCGCGCCGTGGTGGTGGCCTCCACCGCCACCGAAGCGGTCGACGGACTTGCGGCACTGACCGTGCGGGGTACACCCGTGGAAGGCCGTACGGCCTTCCTCTTCACCGGTCAGGGCAGCCAGCGACTCGGCATGGGCCGGGAGCTGTACACCGCCTACCCCGGCTACGCCGAGGCCCTGGACGCCGCATGCGAAGAGCTCGGCCAATGGCTGGAAACGCCGCTGCTCGACGTCCTCTTCGGTGAGGACCCGGCGCCGCTGGACCAGACCGGCTTCACGCAGGCCACCCTGTTCGCAACCGAGGTCGCGCTCTTCCGGCTCCTCGAAGGCTGGGGAGTACGGCCGGACTTCCTCGCGGGCCACTCCATCGGTGAGCTGGCCGCCGCGCACGTCGCCGGCGTCCTCTCGCTGGCGGACGCGGCGCAGCTCGTCGCGGCCCGCGGCCGGCTGATGCAGGCACTGCCCGGCGGCGGCGCGATGCTCGCCGTGCAGGCCGAGGAGCAGGAGGTGCTGCCGCTGCTCGCCGGACGGGAGGACCTGCTGGGCATCGCCGCCGTCAACGGCCCCACCTCCGTGGTGCTCTCGGGCGACGCGGAAGCCGTCGAGGCCATCGGAGCCGAACTCTCCGCCCAGGGACGCAAGACCAAGCGACTGCGCGTCAGCCACGCCTTCCACTCCCCGCACATGGACGCGATGCTGGACGAATTCCAAACGGTCGCGAAGGGGCTCACGTTCGCCGCGCCCACCATCCCCGTCGTCTCCACCCTGACCGGGCGGCCGGTCGGCGCCGAGGAACTGACCACGCCCGAGTACTGGGTCCGGCACGTCCGCCGGCCCGTGCGCTTCCTGGACGCGGCACGCGCCCTGGAGGCCGAAGGCGTACGGACCTTCCTGGAGCTCGGCCCGGACGGCGTGCTCAGCGCGATGGGGCAGGACTTCCTCGACGCGGGATCGCTCCTGGTCCCGGTGCTGCGCGGCGGGCGCCACGAGCCGCACACCGCCGTCACCGCCCTGGCCCACGCCCACGTACGGGGCGTGCCGGTGGACTGGCGCGCACTGTTCGGCGAGAACGCCGGACCGGCCGCGGACCTGCCGACCTACCCTTTCCAGCGCCGGCGCTACTGGCTCACGGAGGGTCCCGGCGGCGGCGACGTCACCTCGGCCGGACTCGACTCCGCACGGCACCCGCTGCTCGGGGCCGCGGTTCCGCTCGCCGACTCCGACGGTGTCCTGTTCACCGGCCGGATCTCGGCCCGCAGCCACCCCTGGTTCGCCGACCACGCCGTCGCCGGCACCCTGCTGGTCCCGGGCACGGCCCTGGTGGAGCTCGCGCTCCACGCGGGCGCCGCGCTCGGCTGCGAGCGGCTGGAGGAACTCGCCCTCCAGGCACCCCTGGTCCTTCCCGACGAGGGTGCGCTCCAGCTCCAGATCACCGTCGGCGGCCCCGACGGAGACGGCCGCAGGCCCGTCGCCGTCCACTCGCGCGGGGACCATGAAGGCGACGTCTGGGACCGGCACGCCACCGGAACCGTGGTGAACGCCGTTCCCGGCGGCCCCGAACCCGACCTCGCGTCCTGGCCTCCGGCCGGCGCCGAAGCCCAGCCGGTCGAGGACCTGTACGACCGCCTCGCCGACCAGGGCTACGGCTACGGCCCCGCCTTCCAGGGCCTCCAGGCGGCATGGCGCTCGGGCGAGGACCTCTACGCCGAGGTACGGCTGTCCGTCGACCCTGATGGATTCGCCCTGCACCCGGCACTGTTCGACGCCGCACTGCACGCGCTGCTCCTGGAGGAGTCGGCCGAACTACGGCTGCCCTTCTCCTTCGGCGGCGTCCAGCTGACCGGGTCCCCGACCGGCATCCTGCGGGTCAAGCTGTCGGCCGGCCCGGACGGAACGGTCGCGGTCAGCATCGCCGACGAGACGGGCGCGCCCGTCGCCACCGTCGCATCGCTCGCCCTGCGGGCCCTGCCGGCGGGGACCGCGCTGACCCGCCCCTCCGACCAGCACGTGTACGCGGTGGAGCGGGCCGGTGTGGAACTCCCCACCGGTGGCGACACGACCATCGTGGTCCTCGGCGAGGCCGACCTCGGACTCGTCGCCGAGCACCACGCCGACCTCGCCGACCTGGCCGCCTCGACGGCGGACGGCGCGGCCGCACCCGACGTGGTCGTCCTTCCGGTACGCCCAGCCACTGCGCAGGAGACCGGCCGGGTCACGGAGGAGGTGCTGGCGGTACTGCGGCAGTGGCTCGCCACCGACGCGCCGGCCGGAGCGCGGCTCGCCGTGGTCAGCACCGGGGAACTGGCGCACAGCGCACTCTCCGGGCTGATGCGGACCGCCGAGTCGGAACACCCGGGACGTTTCCAGCACGTGATCACGGACAGCCTGCCGGCCGGCCGCGAGCTGCTGGCCGCGGCCCTGGCCGATCCCCGACCGCAGCTCGAACTGCACGAGGGACAGGCTTACGTGACCCGGCTCGCCAAGGTCCCGTACCCGGTCCGGACCCCGGACATCGACGACGCGTTCGACCCGGAGCGTACGGTGCTGATCACCGGCGGCACGGGCGCACTCGGAGCCCAGGTCGCCCGGCACCTGGTGACCGGCCGCGGCGCCCGTCGCCTGCTGCTCACCAGTCGGCGAGGTGGGGCGCAGGACCTGGTCGCCGAACTGACGGCGCTCGGCGCGGACGTACGGGTCGCGACGTGCGACGCGGCCGACCCCGACGCGCTGGCCGGGCTGCTCGCCTCGATCCCGGACGAGCACCCGCTCACCGCGGTCGTGCACGCGGCCGGAGTCGTCGAGGACGCCACGCTGGAGGCCATGAGCCCGGAGAGCCTCTCCCGGGTCCTGCGGCCGAAGGTGGAAGCCGCCTGGAACCTGCACGAGCTGACCGCCGGACTGGAGCTGACGGACTTCGTCCTCTTCTCGTCCGTCGCCGGCCTGGTGGGCAACGCCGGACAGGCCAACTACGCCGCCGGCAACACCTTCCTGGACGCGCTCGCCGAACACCGGCGCGCCGAGGGCCTGCCCGCCGTGTCCCTCGCCTGGGGTATGTGGCAGGACGGGATGGCGAGCAACCTCGACCGTGCCGACCGGACCAGGCTCGCACGCAACGGGATCCTGCCGATGCCGACCGACCGGGCACTCGCCGCCCTCGACACGGCCCTGGCCGGAGCCAGGGCGCCACAAGCCGACGGCGAGGCGGGGATCCGACCGGTGCTCGCTCCGGTGGCACTCGACCTCGCGGTACTGCGGAGCCTCGGGGACGCACTGCCCGAGCTGTACCGGGGCCTGGTGCGCACAGAGCGCCGAGCCGGCCGGCGTACCTCCGCTCCGGCGGAGATCCCGCTGGCGCAGCGGCTCACGGGCCTGGACGGGGAAGAGCAGCAGCTGCTGCTGCTCGACCTCGTCAGGGAACAGGTCGGCATCGTCCTGGCCCACCCGGCCCCGCGGACGATCGACGTCCAGCGCGGACTGCTGGACCTGGGCTTCGACTCCCTCACCGCGGTCGAACTGCGCAACAGGCTGAACACCATCACCGAACTGCGGTTGCCCAGCACGCTCGCCTTCGACCACCCGACCACCCGAGCCGTCGCCGAATACCTGCGGGGCGAGCTGGTCGGCGAAGTGGCAGACCCGGTCCAGGCAGCCCTGGACGCACTTGAGGCCGCTCTCTCGGCCGCCGGCCCGTCGGACGGCGACGGACCGGCAGGAACGTACGCCGCGCGACTGCGCGGCCTGCTTCGGACGGTGGACGGCGGCCCCGACGGCGCCGACCTCGACCTGGCAACCGACGACGAACTCTTCGCAGCACTTGACAACGAACTCGGCAGGTAGACATGAACAACGAGCAGAAACTTCGCGACTACCTCAAGCGGGCAACGGTCGACCTGCGGGAGAGCCGTCAGCGTGTGCAGGATCTGGAGGAGCGCGCACACGAGCCGATCGCGATCGTGGGCATGGCATGCCGACTCCCGGGCGGTATCGCCTCCCCGGACGACCTGTGGGAGCTGCTGAGCGCCGAACGTGACGCGGTCGGTCCCTTCCCGGAGGGCCGCGGCTGGGACCTGGAAAACCTGTACCACCCAGACCCCGACCACCTCGGGACCTCGTACACCCGCGAAGGCGGCTTCCTGTACGAGGCGGACCGGTTTGACGCCGAGTTCTTCGGCATCAGTCCTCGCGAGGCAGCGGCGATGGATCCCCAGCAGCGGTTGCTGCTGGAGACGGGTTGGGAGGCTTTCGAGCACGCAGGCATCGCCCCGGCGGCACTGAAGGGCACCCGTACCGGGGTGTACGCGGGCGTCATGTACGACGACTACGGCTCCCGGATCCCCGATGCGCCCGAGGGCTTCGAGGGCTACCTGCTGACCGGAAGCGCGGGCAGCGTCGCGTCGGGTCGTCTGGCCTACACCTTCGGGTTGGAGGGGCCGGCGGTGACGGTCGATACCGCGTGTTCGTCCTCGCTGGTCGCGCTTCATCTTGCCGCTCAGTCGCTGCGTCAGGGTGAGTGTTCGATGGCGCTTGCCGGTGGTGTGACGGTGATGGCGACACCGGGCACGTTCGTGGAGTTCTCTCGGCAGCGTGGGTTGTCGCCGGATGGGCGGTGCAAGGCGTTCTCGTCGTCGGCGGATGGCACGGGTTGGGCCGAGGGTGTGGGTCTGCTGGTGTTGGAGCGGCTGTCGGACGCGGAGCGCAGCGGGCATCGGGTGCTGGCGGTGCTTCGTGGTTCCGCGGTGAATCAGGACGGTGCGAGCAGCCAGCTGACTGCGCCGAATGGGCCTGCGCAGGAGCGGGTCATTCGGGCTGCGTTGGCCAACGCGCGGCTGTCGGCGTCCGAGGTGGATGTCGTGGAGGCGCACGGTACGGGTACGCGGCTGGGTGATCCGATCGAGGCGCAGGCGCTGGTGTCTGCGTATGGCCAGGCCCGTGGGGACGACAACCCGTTGTGGTTGGGTTCTGTCAAGTCGAATATTGGTCACACGCAGGCCGCGGCGGGTGTCGCGGGCGTGATCAAGATGGTTATGGCGATGCGCAAGGGGGTCATGCCCTCGACTTTGCACGTGGACGAGCCGACCCCCGAGGTCGATTGGTCGGCGGGCACGGTGAAACTGCTGACGCAGGCTCAGCAGTGGCCGGAGCTTGATCGTCCGCGTCGGACGGGTGTGTCGTCCTTCGGGATCAGCGGGACCAACGCTCACGTGATCCTCGAAGAGGCGCCGCGCGACCTTGCTGTCGATCCGGTGACAGGACCGGATGTACAGCAGTCGGAGTCGGGCCCGGCGACGCTGCCGGTACCCTGGTTGCTTTCGGCCAAGTCGGAGACCGCGCTACGGGCACAGGCGAGCCGGCTGCTGGCCTGGCTCGCCGACCACCCCGAGGTGGATGACGCCGATGTCGCTGCCGTCCTGACCGCTGCGCGCGCTCAGCTGGGTCGGCGCGGCGCGGTGCTCGGCGCCGACCGGGCCGGTCTGCTCGCCGGCCTCACGGCCCTGGCCGCGGGTTCGGCATCCCCGCATGTTGTGTCAGGTGGCGCCACCACCGGCGAGACGGCCTTCCTGTTCACCGGTCAGGGCGCGCAACGTGTCGGTATGGGCGCAGGGTTGGCTGCCGCGTTCCCCGTGTTCGCCGCTGCCCTCGACGAGGTGTGCGCGGAATTCGATGCCCTGCTAGGGGTATCGCTGCGCGAGGTCATGTTCGGCGGGACCGGTGGTGCCGGGAACAGCGTCGGCGACACCGAGCGCCTGGCCCTGCTTGACCGGACGGAATTCACGCAGCCTGCGCTGTTCGCGTTCGAGGTGGCGCTGTATCGCCTTTTGGAGTCGTTCGGCGTGACCCCGGATGTGGTGGTCGGGCATTCGATCGGTGAGCTGGCCGCGGCCTATGTGGCCGAGGTGTGGTCGCTGGCCGACGCGTGTCGGCTCGTTGCCGCCCGTGGTCGATTGATGGGCGCGCTGCCGACCGATGGAGCGATGCTCGCCGCCGCGGTGTCGGAGGAGCGGGCGCTGGAACTGCTCGCGGCCGGGACGGTCTCGTTGGCGGCCGTGAATGCGCCTGCGGCGACGGTGTTCTCGGGCGAGACGGCGGCGATCGTCGCACTGGAGGATCGGCTGGCGGACGAGGGTGTGAAGACGACCCAGCTGACGGTCAGTCACGCCTTCCATTCGGCGTTGATGGAGCCGATGCTTGCCGAGTACGAGCAGGTCGCCAGATCGGTGGCGTATCAGGCGCCTCGCATTGGTGTCTGCTCCACGGTGTCCGGTGCGCCGATCGGTCCCGAACTGCTGACGCCGCAGTATTGGGTGCGGCAGGTGCGCGAGGCCGTGCGGTTCGCCCCGGCGGTGCAGTCACTCGTCGACGCCGGCGTGCGCCGGTTCGTCGAGGTGGGTCCGGATGCGGTGCTGGCGGCGCTGACCCGCCAGACACTGGTCGACGAGGTGGCGTCCCGCTCGCTGATCGCGGCGGCGTCACGGCGCGGCGTCGATGAGGTCGACCAGTTCCTGCGGTTGCTCGCCGCCGCCCATTGCTCGGGCGTTGCCGTCGACTGGGCGCCGCTGTCACCAGGAAGGCCGGTCGCCCACCTCGACCTGCCTGTCTACGCGTTCCAGCATCGCCGTTACTGGGTGCAGGCCGACGACGGTGCGCTCGGTGACATGGGCCGCGCCGGTCTCGCCGCGCTCGATCATCCGATGCTGCGCGTCGCCGCGCCGCTTGCAGGTCGCGACGAATGGCTGTTCAGCGGCAGGCTTTCCACCACCGACCAGCCGTGGATCGCCGACCACACGGCCTTCGGAGCGGTGCTTCTGCCCGGCACCGGGTTCGTGGATCTCGCGCTGGCCGTGGGTAGCAGCCTGGAACTGCCCGTCGTGGACGAACTTGTCCTGTCGACGCCGCTGCTGTTCGACGGTGCCGCTGCCGTGGACGTGCAGGTGTCGGTGACCGAGCCCGACCACACCGGCCGTCGAGGCCTGTCGATCCACTCGCGTGCCGTCACCGGCACCGCGCAATCCAACCCGGGCGAGCCGGACTGGACGCTGCACGCCACCGGCACCCTCGCCCCCGCCGACGGCGTGACGCCGGCCTGGATCGACCCCGACTGGCCGCCGGCCGACGGCACCCCGATCGACGGAACGCGTCTGTACGACCGGCTCGCCGACCTGGGATTCGGCTACGGCCCGAATTTCCAAGGCGTGCGCGCCGCCTGGACCAGTGATGACGACGTGTTCGCCGAGGTGACCCTGGACGAGACGACAGCGGGCCGGGCGGCGGGCTTCAGGGTGCATCCGGC
Organism: Streptomyces lunaelactis; assembly: GCF_003054555.1. NCBI lineage: Bacteria > Bacillati > Actinomycetota > Actinomycetes > Kitasatosporales > Streptomycetaceae > Streptomyces > Streptomyces lunaelactis. The sequence continues at coordinate 6,928,689 of NZ_CP026304.1, forward strand.
GCTACTGGACGCGATCTTCCACGCTGCCATCGATGCACTCGCCGACGACCTGCCCGACGGCAGGCTGCCGCTTCCGTTCTCCTTTGGCGGCGTCCGTGTGTTCCGGCCCGGCGCCACCGCGGTCCGCGCCCGCATCATCCGTTCGGGTCCCGAGAAGGTGCGCATCGACGCCTGCGACGCCACCGGCGCCGCGGTGCTGTCGATCGACGCCGTGCTCGCCCGCCCCGCGGACGCGCGCGCTCTCGCCGGTGCCCGCAGCCCGCTCTACGCTCTCGACTGGACGCCGGTGACGGCACCTGCGGTGTCGGACCAGCAACTGGTCGCACTGGGTCGACCCGTCGCAGGTTGCGCCGAGACGTTCGGGGATGTCGCGGCGTTCGCGACAGGCGGGGGCCACACGGGCGCGGCTGCCGTTTGGTCGCCCGAAACGGCGTCGGCGGACGGCGACGACGTCCCCGCGACCATCCGCACCGCCGTGCACAACGCCCTCGCGGTGCTGCGCGACTGGCTCGCCGAACCGGGCTGCGCCGACTCGACGCTGATCGTGCTGACCCGCAATGGAGCAGGTCTGCCCGGTGAGACGCCGGACCCCGCGGCAGCGGCCGTCCGCGGCCTGGTACGCAGTGCGCAATCGGAGAATCCGGGGCGCATCGTGCAGGTCGACCTCGACCTCGACGACAACGACCTCGCGGACCTGCACCAGCGGATCGCCGCCGCAGTCGCCACGGACGAACCACAGCTCGCGATCCGCGACGGCGCCACGGTGGCACCGCGGCTGATTCGTACGACCACCGTCGAATCGACCGGCAAGCCCTTCGGTGATGGCACGGCCCTGATCACCGGCGGCGCAGGCGGATTGGGCGCCGTCACCGCACGCCACCTGGTCACCCGGCACGGGGTGCGCAGACTGCTGCTCGCCTCCCGCCGCGGCCTCGCAGCGCCGGGCGTGGCGGAGCTGGTCACCGAGCTGACCGCGCTGGGCGCCGCCGTACGCGTCGCCGCCTGCGATGTCAGCGATCACGCCGCGGTCGCGGCGCTGCTGGAATCCGTACCGGCGCACGAATCGGTGACCGCTGTCGTGCACACGGCGGGCGTGGTCGACGACGGCACCATCGAAAGCTTGACCGCCGAGCAGGTGGATCGGGTGCTCGCCCCGAAGGTCGATGCCGCCTGGCATCTGCACGAGCTCACCCGCGACATGGACCTGTCGGCGTTCGTGCTGTTCTCCTCCGCCGGGCCGCTGCTCGGTGGGCAGGGCCAGGGCAACTACGCGGCCGCGAACGCGGCGCTGGATGCGCTCGCCCAGGCGCGCCGCAGCGCCGGCCTGCCCGCGCATTCGCTGGCCTGGGGGCTGTGGAAGCGCGGCATGGCCGAGGCATTGAACGACCCGGGTGCCGAACATCTGGTGCGTCAGATCCGCACGCGTCTCGGTTTGTCCCCGATCGAGCCGGACACTGGCATGCAGATGTTCGACGATGCGTTGACCACCGGCGAACCGATGCTGATGACCGCACTGCTCGACACACCCGCCCTCACCGCGCTGGGCCGGCTCGGCACGCTGCCTGCGGTGCTGCGCGGCCTGATTCATGTACCGTCGCGCGGCCGGATCGCCGACAGCCCGTTGCGCCAGCGGTTGCTCGACGCTCCCGCCGATCAGTGGGAGGCGCTGATCCGCAATGAGGTCCGCGCGATCGCCGCCGCGGTCCTCGGCCACGAGTCGGCCGACGCCATCGACCCCGAAACACCGTTCACAGCACTGGGCTTCGACTCGCTCGCCGGAGTCGAGTTCCGCAACCGGGTGACCGCCGCCACAGGTGTTCAGCTTCCGGCCACGCTGGTGTTCGACTATCCAACCGCCGCCGCTGTTGCGGGCTTCCTGCGTACCCGGGTCGACGGTTCGGCGCCGACGCGACCGCGTCCCGCCTCGACCAGGGCCAAGGCCAGGGCCGACGAGCCGATCGCGATCGTCGGCATGAGCTGCCGGTATCCCGGCGGCGTCGAGAATCCTGACCAGCTCTGGGAACTGATCGCCGGGCGCGTCGACGCGATCACCCCGATCCCGGGCGACCGCGGCTGGGACCTCGACCACCTGTACGACACCGACCCCGGCCAACCTGGCAAGATCTACACCCGAGAAGGCGGATTCCTGCATGCCGCAGGTGATTTCGATGCCGCCTTCTTCGGAATCGGACCCCGTGAGGCAGCGGCGATGGACCCGCAGCAGCGGTTGCTGCTCGAGGCGTCCTGGGAAGCGCTCGAAGATGCCGGTATCGATCCGACCTCACTGCGGGGCAGCGATACCGGGGTGTATGCGGGCGTCATGTACCAGGACTACGGCTACAACGCGCGCGAGGCCGCCGACGGTGCCGCGGAAGGCTATCTGGCGACCGGATCGGCCGGCAGCGTCGTCTCCGGCCGGGTGTCCTATGCCCTCGGTCTGGAAGGACCCGCGGTGACCGTGGACACGGCATGTTCGTCGTCGCTGGTGGCCTTGCATCTGGCGGTGCAGGCATTGCGCGCCGGGGAGACGTCGCTGGTCCTGGCCAGCGGGGTGACGGTCATGTCGACTCCGCTGCTGTTCGTGGAGTTCTCCCGGCAGCGGGCGCTGTCACCGGATGGGCGCAGCAAGGCGTTCTCGAGTGCTGCGGACGGTGTCTCGTGGTCCGAGGGCGTCGGCGTGCTCGCCCTCGAGCGGTTGTCCGACGCGCAGCGCAACGGGCGCCCGGTGCTGGCCGTGATCCGCGGTAGCGCAATCAATCAGGACGGTGCGAGCAACGGCTTGACCGCACCGAATGGTCCGTCCCAGGAGCGGGTGATCGCGCAGGCACTGGTCAACGCAGGGGTGGCCGCGGCCGAGGTGGACGCGGTGGAGGCGCACGGCACCGGCACCACGCTGGGTGACCCGATCGAGGCGCAGGCGCTGATCAACGCCTACGGACAGGATCGCGCCGAGCCGCTGCGGATCGGGTCGTTGAAGTCGAACATCGGGCACGCGCAGGCGGCTGCCGGTGTCGGCGGTGTGATCAAGATGGTGCAGGCGCTGCGGCACGAGACGTTGCCGCCCACCTTGCATGTTGACGCGCCGTCGCCGCACGTGGAGTGGTCGGCGGGCGCGGTACGGATCCTGACCGAGGCCGAGCCGTGGCCGGTCGGGGAGCGTCCGCGCCGGGCGGGAGTGTCGTCGTTCGGGATCAGCGGGACCAACGCGCACGTGATCCTCGAAGAGGCGCCTGCGGTCCCGCCGCGGCCGGTCGATCTACCGCGCCCGGCGGCCATGCCGTTGCTGCTGTCCGCGCGGACGACTGCCGCGCTGCGGACCCAAGCGCGCCGTCTGCACGACGCGTTGCGCGCACGTCCGGAGCTCGACGTGACCGACGTCGCGGTGACGCTGGCGTTGCACCGCGCGCGGCTCGAGCAGCGCGCTGCCGTCGTGGGCTCGGACCGGGAGACGCTGCTGGCGGCCTTGGCGCGCCTGGCAGCCGACGAGCCGGGACCGGGCATCGCCAACGGCGCTGGTCAGACAGGCACAACAGCGTTCCTGTTCACCGGTCAGGGCGCGCAGCGGATCGGGATGGGCGCTGGGCTGTACCGGGCGTTTCCGGCTTTCGCGGCCGCGCTCGACGACGTGTGCGCGGAATTCGATGCACACCTGGGGCATTCGCTGCGGGATGTGATGTTCGGCGCGCAGCGCACCGGCATCGGGCAGGAAGCGAGTGAGCTCGACGCGCCGGCCGCTGCGAGCGGCGCGACTGCCGAGACTCTGCTGGACCGCACCGAGTACACCCAGCCCGCGTTGTTCGCGTTCGAGGTGGCGATGTATCGCCTTGTCGAGTCGCTGGGCGTGACGCCGGATGTGGTGGCCGGGCACTCGATCGGCGAGCTGGCCGCGGCCTATGTGGCCGGTGTGTGGTCGTTGTCGGATGCGTGCACCCTCGTTGCGGCCCGGGGTCGATTGATGGGGGCGCTGCCGACAGGTGGGAGCATGCTGGCCGCCGCGGTTCCGGAGGGGCGAGCCGTGGAGCTGCTGGCGGCGGGTCATGCCGATCCGGCAGTCGCCGCGGTCTCGCTGGCCGCTGTGAACGCTCCCGATGCGGTGGTCTTCTCCGGAAACACCGAGGCGGTATCGGCGCTCGAGTCGAGGTTGGTGGCCGAGGGCGTCAAGACCAGCAGGCTGCGGGTGAGCCACGCGTTCCACTCCGCCTTGATGGATCCGATGCTGACCGAGTTCGCGGAGATCGCCGCGGGCCTGACGTATCACGAGCCACGAATACCTTTGTGCTCCACGGTTTCCGGCGCATTCGCCGGCGATTCGGTGGGTACGCCCGAGTATTGGGTACGGCAGGTGCGCGAGGCGGTGCGCTTCGCCCCGGCGGTGCAGTCACTGCTCGATTCGGGTGTGAGCCTGTTCGTCGAGCTGGGCCCGGACGCGGTGCTGACGACCATGACCCGCGCCACTCTGGCGACAGACCTCGCAGCGCGTGCATCGGTGGTCGCGGGATCCCGTCGCACAGTCGCCGAACCCGAGCAGCTGGTCACCGCGCTGGCAACCGCGCACTGTGCGGGCCGGCCGGTGCGGTGGGCGGCCTACTTCGGAGCTCGACCGCAGGCACGGATCGCGTTGCCCACCTATCCCTTCCAGCACGAACGATTCTGGCTGCTGCCCGCGGAGGCCGCTGCGCCGCTCGCCGGTGCCGACTCCGCCGACCATCCGCTGCTGCACGCCCAAGTGCAGCTCGCCGGCAAGGACGAGTGGCTGTTCACCGGCAGGCTCTCGCTGCGCACGCACCCATGGCTCGCCGACCACGCCGTCTTCGGCACGATCTTGATGCCAGGTACGGGATTCGTGGAACTGGCTCTGGCCGCTGGTGCCCGGCTCGGCGTGCCGCGCCTGGCGGAACTGGTGCTCGCGGCGCCGCTGATTCTCACGACCGATGGTGCCGCGGATATTCAGCTCGCTGTGGGCGAACCCGACGCCGATGGGCACCGGACCGTGGCCATCCACGCCCGCGCCGCCGACGCATGGGTGCTGCATGCCCGTGGCCTGCTCACGCCCGCCGCGCCGACCGCGGCGCCGGGCTGGTCCGAGGTGTGGCCTCCGGTTGCGGGTGATCCGGTCAACGGGCAGCAGGTGTACCGCGCGCTCGGCGGCCTCGGCTTCGGGTACGGCCCGGTGTTCCAGGGTGTTCGCGCCGCGTGGTCGCGCGGGGAGGAAGTGTTCGCCGACCTGGCGCTCGACACCGACACCGCAGCGCGCGCCACCGCCTTCGGACTGCATCCGGCACTGCTGGACGCCGTATTCCACGCGGCTGTCGGCCATCTCGCCGAGGACGGGCCCGACGGCCGGGTGCCACTGCCTTTCGCCTTCGACGGTGTCCAGCTTGCACAGTCCGGCGTGGGTGCCTTGCGCGTCCGCATCGCCCGCATCGCACCGAACACCTTGCGCGTGGAAGCGGTCGACGCGACCGGTGCCCTCGTGCTGAGCATGGAGTCGGTGCGGGCCCGCCCGATGGAGCGGCAGGCGCTGGCCCAGCTGCGCGGCGCGGCACCGTTGTTCGACCTCGAGTGGGTCGCCGTGCCTGCCGTCTCCAAGGCGGACACCGGGCGCATCGTCGTGCTCGGCGACCCGGCGACCGTCGAGGCCCCTGAGCCCCCGACATGCTGTGTCGATCTCGCGGAACTCGCTGTGCTGCAGGATGTTCCCGACACGGTGGTATGGTCGGCGCCCCGCGGGACCGGTGCTGGCGCGGCGGACATACACGCCGGCGTGCTGACGACGCTCGCACTGTTGCAGGGCTGGATAGGCGGCGAACACCCCGGCCGGCTCGCGATCGTGACGCGCACGGCCGCCGGACTGCCCGGCGAGGAACCCGATCTGGTCGGAGCCGCCGTGGCGGGCCTGGTGCGCAGCGCACAGTCCGAGCACCCGGGCCGGTTCCTGCTCATCGACCACGACAGCGACGCCCTGCCGATCACGTCGCTCGCCGACGCCCTGGCCCAGGACGAACCGCACATGGCCGTTCGCGAGGGTCGGCTCCTGGCACCGCGATTGCAGCCGCTGCCCGCCAGCGAACCGGGCGTGCCACTGTCGTTCGACCACGGCACGGTGCTCATCACCGGCGGCACCGGCGGCATCGGCGCGATCGTCGCCCGGCATCTGGTCGCAGCGCGCGGCGCACGACGGCTGCTGCTGGCATCGCGGCGCGGTGCCGCCGCGGACGGCGCCGCCGAACTGGTCGCCGAGCTGACCGACCTCGGTGCCCACGTCCGGGTCGTGGCGTGCGACGTCACCGAACGCACCGCGGTCCACGCCCTGCTGGCCGACATCGACACCGACGCCCCGCTGACCGCCGTCATCCATGCGGCGGGCGTCCTGGACGACGGCACGCTCGACACCCTCACCACCACGCAGACGACACGGGTGCTTGCACCGAAAGTCGATGCGGCACTGCACCTGCACGAGCTGACCCGGGACCTGGATCTGTCGGCGTTCGTGCTGTTCTCGTCCGCGGCGCCGTTGCTCGGCGGACAAGGACAGGGCAACTACGCCGCCGCGAACAGCGTGCTGGACGCGCTGGCACGCGTGCGGCGCAGCGCGGGCCTGCCCGCACACTCGCTGGCCTGGGGACTGTGGACCGTCGGCATGGCAGGGATACTCGCCGGGGACGGCGCTGAGCAGTACGCCCGCCAGATCCGGGCCAGGCTGGGCCTGATCCCGATCGACCCGGAGTCCGGGATGGCGCTGTTCGACAACGCACTCGCGACCGACCGGGCGACACCGACCACGGCACTGCTGGACACGGCGGCGCTCACCGCCCTGGCGCGCGGCGGCACACTACCCGCGGTACTGCGCGGCATGATCCGGATTCCCCCGGCCGCCGCGAGTGCCGATGTCAGCCTGGCGCGGCAGCTGGCCGCACTGCCCGACGCCGACCGCGACGGTGTGATCGTGCGAGAGGTGCGCAACGTCGCCGCGGCGGTCCTCGGCCACCTGTCCGGCGACGCGATCGACCCGCACGCGCCGTTCACCGAGCTCGGTTTCGACTCCCTCGGGGCCATCGAATTCCGGAACCGGCTCGCACAGCTGACCGGGCTGACGCTGCCATCGACGCTGATCTTCGACCACCCGACCGCCACCGATGTGGCGAAACTGGTGCGATCGCTGATCGAGGAATCCGACACCGGCGTGGTCGAGCAGGCACCTGCCGGCGTGCGCGGCACGATCACCGACCTGGTGTCGGCGGCGCATCGACGCGGTGAGCTGGCAGGGGCGATGCCCCTGCTGATCGCGAGCTCGGCTCTGATGACCACGTACCCCGCCGACGAGGCCGCCGCACAGCGCCCGGCTGCGCAGCTCCTGGCGCGCGGCGCCGCGGCACCAGCACTGATCTGCATCCCCTCGTTCCTGCCGGGATCGGGCCCACACCAGTTCGCCCGCCTGGCCCGCGAACTGGGCGGCGAGCGGCAGGTCAGTGCGTTGCGGCTGCCCGGCATGCACGCAAGCGACGACCTGCCGGCGACATGGGCGGCGGCGATCGAGAGCCTCGCCGCGGCCGTCGCGTCGGAACTCGAGCGAGGCCCGGTGGCGCTCATCGGCTATTCGATCGGTGGTGCGCTCGCCCATGCGGTCGCCCGGCGGCTCGAAGACGACGGCGTCGAGCTCGCGGGCGTCGCGATGATCGACACCTACTCCCCGGAAGACCTCGAACTCAAGCGCCTCGTGCTCACCGACGCGCTGGGGCAGATCCTGTCCCGGGACAACGCACTGACCCCCGTCGACGACCACGGCCTGGTCGCCTTGGGCGGCTATGTGCGGATATATCCCGAGCGCGAGGCCAAGCCGATCGCCGCGCCGACGCTGAATCTGCGGGCCACTGTGACGCTGAGCAGCTTCGGAGACGTCGACCCCGTCCCCGACTGGCAACACCGTGGACCGATCGAGCGCGTCGAGTCAGATCACTTCTCGATCATCGAGGAACAGGCGGCAGAGACCGCCGCGCACCTCCGGCGCTGGCTTGATTCGCTCAGCGGCCATTGATATCCGAACCGTCAGATTCGAGGAACGAGGACACATGACACCCCTGGACAAGCCCGGCCGCCCGCGCGGCGTGCTCGGGCGCCTGCGCCGAGCATTCGACGACGTTCACGCGGTCCGCCGCTACTTGGGGCACGACCCCGTGTCGATGGTCAGGGGGTAATTCCCCACGATCGGCATGATCGGCGTCAGCCAATTCCCCACCCCTGTGGTCACGACTCCGCAGCGGGGCGCTGAGCGTCGATCATGCCGCTGGCCACGCTCGAACTAGCCTAATATTCCCTGTTTCAGATGGTTTGCAAGACTTTTGGATCTTCCTTGTGAATCAGTCGGGGTGGACCGCAAGACGATCAGGAAGTAGCCCGCGCCGGCGGAGGCGGCCGGGATCACTCCGGGAGGGCCGCCGATTTTTGTGGCGGCACGCTGTCGGCCGAACACCCTGCTGGCCACCGCCTACGACCTGAAGGTGTTCCTTTCGGTGGTGCTCAAGGAGCCGGCCGACGTCGTCCGCGGACATCTGCGCGGTCATCACCGCGCAGAAGAAGCCCAGGCGAGGACTCAAGGCTGTCCGGCTCGAAGACGGTGAAGGGGTCTCTCGGCCCGGACCGTCAAGCGCCGACTCGCCGGCGTCTCCGCCGCAGCGGCAATCGCGGGGCACCACTCCCTCCTGCGCATACCCCGAACTCTCCCCGCGGGCCCTCGGACCGGGCGAGGTCGAATTGGTCCTCGGCGCGCTGAACACCGCGCGGGACCGGGCCATGGTCCTGGCGATGCTGCTGGGCGGACTGCGCCGCTGCGAAGTCCTCAGTCTGCGCCCGTGCGACCTCTCACCGGGTGAGCGTCGGCTCTTCATCAGCGAGGGCAAGGGCGGGTAGCAGCGCCTGATACCCGTCTCTGCGCAGTTCTTCAGTGCGGTCGGTGACTACCTGGACCGCGAGCGTCCGCCCGCGGGGCACGACCGGCTGTTCGTGGTGTTGCGTGGGCCGACCCGTGGCCGGCGGCTCTCCGCCGACGGCCTGGACGAGATCCTCGACGGCGTCCGGAAGCGCACCGGACTGCCGCCTCTACAACCCCGGCTGGTCCCTGGCGCGAGTCGGCGATCACCGCGGCGTCAACCACACCGAGCTGGGGTCGCAGGACGCGGTGCGACAGCTCACTGGAGGCCATGAAATCCGCTTACTCGCAAATCCGCCAGAGGCACAAAAGTATTCGGTCCGCAAATCCGGCAGAGGGCATATATTCCGTTCGGCCGCAACAGTCTTAATGAGAAATTCTAAGCTTGACAGCGTCGTGGGGTTTGTTTATGGTCCAGTCGTTCAAGTTCCTGCCAATCGATATCCGAAGGTGTTCATGACCGCGCCTCCAACGTTGCCGAAGCCCAGGCGGCAGTTGATTCTTGCCATTCTTATGCTGTGTTCGCTGCTGATTTGGCTGGACAATACCGTCCTGAGTACTGCGCTGGAGACCCTTGCAGACCCGGTCCGTGGACTGGGGGCCAATCCCGGTCAGCTGCAATGGGCGACCGGTTCGTACACTCTGGCCTTCGCCACATTGATGTTCACTGCAGGGGCATTGGGAGATCGGTTCGGTCACCGGACTGTGTTTTCCAGTGGATTGGTGATCTTTGCCGGGTCCTCGCTGTGGGCGGCGTACGCAAGCGATGCGGGCCAGCTGATTGCAGCTCGAGCTGTGATGGGGGTGGGCAGCGCGTTGATCACGCCCGCCATGATGGCCATCCTTATGTGGACTTTCACCGGCCCCGCGCGGGCTGCCGCGATCGGCATTTTCTCGACGTCGGCCGGTGTCGGAATGGCTGCCGGCCCGGTACTGGCAGGGTTCCTACTCGATCATTTCTGGTGGGGCTCGGTCTTTCTGATCAATGTCCCGGTCGCGGCATTGGCGTTGGTCGGGCTCGCTGTGCTGGTTCCGAATTTCCGCAGCCCCATTCTGCGACCAATGGACCCCGCAGGAATGTTGCTGTCGATCAGTGGCCTCGTGGCGTTGGCCTACGGGCTGATCCGGGCGGGGCAGGTGGCGGTGTGGACTCGTACCGACGTCTGGGCGCCGATCGTTGTCGGTCTGATTCTGCTGGCCGTTTTCGTGCTTGTCGAACTGCGTGTCAAGGCGCCCAGCTTTAACCCGCGACTGTTCGCGCAACGCACATTCAGTGGCGGCAATGTGGCGCTCGGATTGCTGCTCTTCGGTGTGGCCGCCATCACCTTCTACAACGCGTTCTACCTGCAAGGCGCGCTCGGATTTTCGCCGACGAAGGCGGGTTTGGCCAATATCCCGACCGCGGCCGGCGCGCTCGCGGGGGCGCCTCTTGCCTCGCGCCTGGTTCGCCGCCTGCCGCTCCGCCTTGTCACCGTGCCGGCGCTCACCGTGGCTGCGCTGACCATGGGCGGGTACGGGTTCCTCGGACTCCAGACTCCACTCGTCTGGATCGAGATCCTGTTGTTGATACAGGGTCTCTCGATCGGCATGGTGATCGGCCCCGTTACGGCCGCATTGATCAGCGACCTGCCGTTGGAACAGGCCGGTGCAGGATCGGCCGTCACCAACACCGTGCGACAAACCGGCAGTGTGATCGGAATCGCAGTAGGCGGCACGATCATGTCGATCATGTACCGACGGGCGATCGAACCTTCGCTGGAGGGTGTACCCGGTCCGGTGCAGGATCAGGCGCGAGTTTCCGCCGAACAGGCCCGCCACGTCGCCACCACCATGCACCGGCCCACTCTTGCTCAGGCTGCTGACAATGCGTTTATCCATGCTATGCACGTCGGCGCAGGCTGGATCGCGGCTATCGCACTCCTCGGAGTAGTTGTGCTGCTGATTACCTTGCCTGCTGCCGGAAAGAAGAAGAGTCCGACAGCGGAGCCGGACTACGAAGAGGCCCGCAGCTCCGAGCCTCGATCCACCGCGTGAGGGGTGACCAGATTCCCCCTGGCAGTGAGCTCGAGGGGCGGGCTCGCCCATAAGGCAGGCGGGCATCGGGAGCGCAATTAGCGATGATCTCCAGCTGCCTGCCGTGGGCCGGGCGGTCCGCTTGGCAGCAGCGGCAAACTTCACCAAGGAGCCCTCTGTTGTCAAAAAAGAATGATTCCGCTGTGCGTGCGGTTGAATCGGAGCGGTACTATGTGTCCTCTTTGTATGAGTTGCTCGCCGACCGGATTTCCGAGGCGCGAGTACACCGAGCGGGTGTACTGAAGGCCCCGGCGGAAAGTGCCGGTGAGGTATACGAGAGAGAAATCGCCGCCGAGCGTCTGGCCAAGGAAATCGGTCGGCTGGAGGGCGCCGAAAAGGGGCTGGTCTTCGGGCGCATCGACTGGACAGATGGCACGGCCCTGCGCATCGGGCGGATCGGACTGCATACGGAGGAGGATGACCTGCCTCTGCTCGTGGACTGGCGCGCGAACGCGGCGCGGCCCTTCTACGAGGCGACACCGGTCTACCCGATGGACCTGCGGCGGCGCCGGCACCTGCGCCTCGAGGAGCGCACGGTCATCTCGGTGAGCGACGAACTGCTGGACGGGACCGCCCCGACCGACGAGGACGTTGTGGGGGACGGCCCGTTGACCGAGGCTCTGTCGGCACGGCGCACGGGCAGGATGCACGCGGCCGTCGCGACGCTGCAGGCCGAGCAGGACGAGATCGTCCGCTCCGCCCACCGCGGGGTGACCGTTGTGCAGGGCGGGCCCGGCACCGGCAAGACGGTGGTCGCCCTGCACCGGGCGGCCTATGTCCTGTACGCGTTCCCGCGCGCCGCGGAGGAGGGTGTCCTGGTGGTGGGCCCGAACGCCCGGTTCCTCGACTACATCTCCCAGGTCCTTCCCTCGCTCGGAGAGAACGACGTCGTTCTGGCGACCTGCCGGGAACTGGCCGGAGTGTCCACGGACACGGTGGACCCGTTCGATACGGCGCGCCTCAAGGGCAGCTCCGACCTCGCGGACGCCTTGGCCGGTTTGCTGCGCGTCCACCAAGCCCCCGCCGGTGACTTCACCGTGCGGGTCGGACAGGAACTGGTTCACCTCTCCGGCGAGGAAGTCGCCGCGGCCCGCGACGCCGCCGTGGCAGCCGTATCGGGGCACAACCCCGCGCGCCAGGTGTTCAGGGAGCTCTTGGTCGACGCCGTCACCGACGCGATGCAACGAGACATGGGCGACCTCCTGGAACAGATCGACGCCGATGCCGAAAGGATGACGGGCATCAACCTCGACCGGTTCACGGGAGCCGCCCAGCGCCGTGCCGAAGGTGCGGCCGACCCGGGTCCGGTCCACGAGCTGGACTTGGACGCCATCCGAGCCGATCTCCTCGACGACGCCGGCGTCGACCGAGCGGTCGAGGTGTTGTGGCCGCGGCTGGCACCCGGTGACCTCGTGCAGGCGCTCCTGACGAACGCCGGCGCTCTCGCCGAGCGCCTGCCCCGCCTTACCGCGCAGGAGCGGTCCCTCCTGCTGCGTGGTCCGGACGACCCGTGGACCGCTGCCGATGTGCCGTTGCTGGACGAGGCGGCGAGCCTGGTCGACGGCCTCCCCGAGCGGACGTACGGGCACGTCGTCGTCGACGAGGCGCAGGAACTGACCGCGATGCAGTGGCGGATGATCGTCCGCCGCTGCCCGGCAAGGGCGATGACGCTGGTGGGTGACTTCGCCCAGGCAGGCCCGGTCGCGACAGCACGCGACTGGAAGGAAGCACTGAGCCCCCACGTCGGACCGCGGTTCAAACTGCACAACCTGACCGTCAGCTACCGCACCACGCAGGAGATCCTGGAGAGCGTCCGGGACCTGCTCATGCGGATCGCTCCGGACCAGAAGCCCACACGGTCACTGCGAAGCGGTGAGAGCCCTCGCGCCGTGACCACACCTCCGGACGGGTTGGTCACCGCCGTCGTTCAGGAACTCCGCGCCCAGAGCACCGCGTACCCGGGCGAGCTTCTGGGAGTGATCTGCGCGGACACCAGGGTAAGCGAGCTGACGGCCCAGGGCATCGCTCACCACGCACGCATCGTGCCGGCGTCCGAAGCACGCGGCCTGGAATTCGACGGGGTCGTCGTCATGAACCCCGAGGAAATCATCACGACCCGCCCCGGTGGGGAAAGGGACTTGTACGTAGCCCTGACCCGGGCCACCAAGCGCCTCTGCACCATCACCGTCCAGCCCGCCTGAAGACTCGGCGCCCGCGTCGTCGCCGCGGGCGCACTCGGCGCGGTACAGACTCCGGCCCGCGCGCACGGGGCTGCTCAGCTTGTCCCGTAAAAGATGTCTGAGTCGCCGGGGGCCGGGCGGTCGTGGTCGGATGCGGTCGCTTATCCGGCGAGGGCGAGGTTGTGCATGAGGGCGATGCCGAGCATGGCGTGGTGGACTCCGTCGCCGTTGAGGCGGCAGTCGCGGAGGATCTTCCAGGTCTTCATGCGGGCGAAGACGTGGACGGCGCGGGCGGGTGCCTGCTTGTGGGACTCGTTGCGGGTCTGCTTCGGGTCGGGCAGTTCTTCGCCTTTGCGCCGGCGGTGCGGCAGGACGAGTCCGGTGCTCGGGTAGCCGCCGTCGGCGATGGTCATGGTCGTGCCGACAGCGGCTTCGGCGCCGGATTCCTCCGATGCCTTGCAGTCGTCGCGGTTTCCGGCGTGGGGCCGACCGACCACGATGACCAGGCGGGTGTCGGCGTCGATGACGACCTGGTGGCTGGTGGAGGACCGGCAGTTCTTCGACCGGGCGGCGGTGGTGTGGTCGCGGGCGGGGACCAGGGTGCCGTCCACGATGAGCACGGTGTCCTTGGCGAACCGTTTGCGGGGCTGGAGCGCGAGCATCGGCCCGAGGTGGTCGATGATGCGGTCCGCGGCCGACTTGGACACCCCGAACAGCGGCGCGATCTGGCGCATGGTCAGGTTGGTGCGCCAGTACGCCGCGACCAGCAGTGCACGGTCCTCCAGCGGAAGGCTCCACGGCCGGCCCTTGCGGACCGCGTCCGCACCCTCACGCCGCAGCACGGTCACCAGCTTTCCGAAGCAGCGCGGGCTCAGCCCCGTGAACGGGGCTATCCAGGACGGCTCCGACGCCGTGATCACACCAGCCACCGCAAGATCATCTCACGCCTGACCAGCAGTTACGGGACAGGCCTTCGCCGCCTCACCGTTCGTGGCCCCACCGCGCCATTGCCGCAGCGGTGGAACGCGCTCAATGCCCTTGACCGGCCGACTACTTCACGGTGGCGAAGTAGTCGTACTCACACGACATGTATCGACGGCTGTCGGATAGTCACGTACCCGACGAACGGTTCGTGCGGATCCGGCAGATGCCGTTTCCGTACGCCAGGGGTCCGCTCCCCCAGTCGCATAGGCACGAATGGTCTTCCTGTCACCGGTATACCGGGCGATCTGCGAGATCGTCCAGCCCAGCGCCCGCAGGGCGCTGATTTCCACATCTTCCACACATGCCAACGTGGGAAAGGGGCCTCCTTCGATGGGAAACGCTGGTCAGGTGCGGTAATCGCCGGCATCGAAGGAGGCCCGCCCTTCACGTCGGAGCCACACGGGATAAATGGGAAATTTCGGCGAGCCGGCGAAAGATCGAGGCTGAGGCTCGTCCCGTAAATGATGTCCGAAATACCTCGGCTCGGCCGTCGCGGGATCTGCTCGTCTATCCGGCGAGGGCGAGGTTGTGCAGGCATCGTACTGAAGCCGAGGTGCGAGAGCTCTGACGACCAGTACAAGGCCATGACCATCGACGACGACGGCCAAGCACTCGATCAGTTCCACAGGCTGTCCGGCCCCGACCTGTGGTGGTGGCGCGCCACTTGTGGGATTACGGGACAGGTCTTAGTCCGGGGTGGACAGTCCCCACAACTCGGTGCCATGCTCATCTATCTGAGTCGGGCCTTTCACCTGCAGGGGTCGGACTCTCGAGATATTAAGGTGGGAAAATGGGGGATCGCTTATATGGGTAGCGTGAACGACAGGTTGACGTGGCAGCCGAGCTCGAGCAGTGGTGATATACGTGACACCCGAGCTTCCCCGCGGGTTGGACGATTCCCGTTGCAAACTGGGATCGCGGTGCCGACCGGCACCCTCGATTTCAATCTCCAGATCATGTTGATAATCCAAGACGATATTCGTCGATACAGTATCGAGGGAATGCTTCGTTCACTCGACATTCGGTTGACAGTGCAATTCAGCGCGGATATCGAAGATATCTCGACATTCCGCAACGGTCAGCTGATCATTTCATCCAGCAATGCTTTGGAGCCTGTACCTGCCGAGATCGCTGAAAAGCTGCGCATACACAACATACATGTACTGGTCCTGGTGGATTCGGCAGACGTTGTTGAGCAATCCTGGGTCGATCATGCCAACGGTTTCCTGGACTGGGCGGATCTCCGTCCCGAGACCCTGCGCGAAGCGATCGTCGACGTGGAGACTGGACGATTTCATGTGTCGGCGACTCTGGCGCGACGATCCGTCACGGCACCCGACCAGGCCGGTGATGACGCCACCTCGAAGCGCGCGTCGATGATTGCTCTGACGGCACGTGAACACCAGGTGCTGCGCCTGATTGCCGAGGGGCAAAGTAACCGACAAGTCGCTGGATCGCTGAGTATCTCTGAGCATGGAGTTAAACGCATGGTCGGCATCATTTTGGCCAAGCTCAACTGCCCAAATCGGACTCTTGCGGTTGTTCGGGCCATAGAGTCGGGGCTCCTCGTTGTGTGAGGTGTCGACCCATTGGCGAAGTTCTGTCCGTCCCAGCCCGTCCATGAACAGGTCGATCCCGGCCTGCGGTGGGCGCGACACCTGTGTGTCGATAGCACCGGAAGAGTCGACGCCGCCGGGCTCTCCCTGACGAAATGGCTCCAGCACCTGCACCCGCAATTGACTGCCGAGGTCCAGCCGCACTTCTAGCCGGTGGTGGACGGTCTCGCTCTCGCGCAGCATCCAAATGCCGTCGCGCTGCAACGCCTGGACGAGAGAGCTTCCCTCTATGTTCCCTGGGTGTGCTCAGGGGCGAAGGCTGCCCCCCGAAAGTCGTTGCGAATCTCGGTCAGGGGTTCGCGGTCGCGGTTGAAGCGGAGCTTGTTGGTGAGGAGAGCGGCCCAGCGGCCTTGGGCGGGGCTGATCCACATCCCCGTGCCGGTGAAGCCGCAGTGGACCCAGATGTCCTGGTCGGGGTCGGGGTCGGTGCCGGGCGCGGGGTGCCAGAAGATGCCGCGGGCGGGGGTGATGCCGCCCGTGTGGATGCGGAGGGACTCCCTGATCCAGGTCGGGCCGAAGGCGGACTGGGTGGGGGCGAGCATGTGGCGGAGGAAGAGGGCGAGGTCGTCGAGGACGAGGGCGGCTCGGTCCGTGTACTCGACGGCTTCGCCGGGCGGGCGGTGGAGGGCCTCGTGGAGGACGCCGGCGCGGATGTCCTGGGGGTCGGTGCCGTAGAGGTTCCTCAGGTTGGCGCGCAGCGGCAGGCCGGCGGTGTGGGTGAGTAGGTGGTGGGCCGTGGCCTGGGCGAGGGGGTGGCCTGCGACTTCGTCCCAGAAGGTGCCGAGCGGTGTGTGGAGCTGGAGTTTTCCCTCTTCGATCAGGGTGCCGATCGTGGACCAGACGGCGAGGATCTTGGTGAGGCTGGCCACGTCGAAGACGGTGTCCAGCCGCATCGGCTCGTCCGGGTGGCTAGGAGGCCGACGGCTCCGCTGGCCTGGATGCCGTCGGCGTTCCCGACCGCCCACACCGCGCCGGGGTAGACCTCGTCGCGGACGCCGGTTTGGAGGAGGTCTTCGATCCGGTCGGTGGTGTGGGTCATGGTCTCCCGATCGCCGTGGGCCGCGGGTCGTCCGCTGGCCAGGTTAGTGACGCGGCCCGGGCGGTGCCGACTGCGCCACGGGTGGTGTCAGGCGAGCTGCCGGCCGAGGGCGGTGATGGCCGTGGCGGTGGAGCTGAGGGGGAAGCGGGCGGCGTTGGTGCGGCCGGATGCCCGGAGCATCTCCAGGAGGCCGGGGGTGGTGCGCAGGCGGTGGAGGTTGTGGGCGGCGGTGGTGGGGTTGGTGAAGTCGGTGGCCAGGCCGGTGCCGGAGAGGGCTTCGCTGAGTCCGGGAACGGGTTGGTAGAGGACGGGGAGTCCGCAGGCCTGGGCTTCGAGGGCGACGAGGCCCATGGCCTCCAGGGTGGTGGAGGGCACGGCGAGTACGTCGTGGTCGGCGAAGGCCTTCCACAGTTGGGGGCGGCGGAACCAGCCGAGGTAGCGGACGTGGACGCCGAGCTGGCGGACGACCGGGGCGAGGTCGAGGAACTGGGCGCGCGGGGCGGCGATGCTCAGTTCGACCGAGCGGGTGGCCGAGACGGCTTGGAGGAGGGGTTCGAGGCCTTTCTCGGAACTGAGGCGGCCTGCGAAGAGGATCCGCAGGTGGCTGGTGGGACGTCGGGCGGGCCGGGGCGGTGGGCTGGTGAGGAGGCGATCGGGGATGCCCCAGGGGATCTTCTCGATCTTGCGCCTGTCCGTCTTGGGGGCGAGCTTGAGCAGGCGGTCGGCCATGGCTCCGGTGGGGACGACGATCGCGTCGGCAGCGGAGGCGGTCTCGCGGAGAACGCGTAGCTGCGTGGTGTGCTTCTCGGCGTGCAGGAGGTCGGTGCCGTGGACGAAGGCGATCCGGGGGTGGGCGGGTAGGGCCCGCAGGAGGGCGGGGTGGCCCGAAGGCCAGGTGGTGCAGGTGCAGCACGCTGATCCGGCGCGGGTCGATGGCGGCCGCCATGGCGTGGCGCAGGTTCGTGACGTACCGGCTGAACGCGGGGCCCCGAGGCATTGCCGGATGCGTGCAGCAGGTCGATGCCGGCCGGGGCATGGGGTTGCAGGCCGTCGGGGCGAGCATGAAGGCGCGGGCAGGGATGGCGGGCTGGGTGCCGGCGTAGAGGTCGAGGAAGAGTTCGGCGCTTCCGCCGGGGCTGGGGAACGGCAGGTCGAGAGCGGTGGCGACGACGCGGTTCACCGGCGGCCTCCGGGGTTCTCCTCGTAGAGGCGGGACGTCTCGATGCCCTCGCTGGTGCGGTACTTGAGGCCGTGCCAAGGTGTGGCCGAGGTACAGCTCGCCGGGCTGCAGGACGTGGCCGTCGTTGCCGATCTCTGTGGGGCGGTGGGGTTCGGGCGGTAGGTGTCGAGTACCTGGTCGGTGTAGGTGAGCAGGGTCCCGCCGAGGCGGACGTTGTAGCTGTTCGGGTTGACCTGGGTCGGCATGAAGGGGGAGATGCGCAGCCGTCCGTCCTTCGAGGCGGAGGTGATCTCGGGTCCGGTGAGGATCACCGGTCGTCTCCGTTGGTCAGGATGCTCGTGATCGCCGAGCCGAGGCTGAGGCCGGCGGGGTGGGCTCGGCTGCCGAGACAGGTGTCAGCGAGGTAGTCGGTGGTCAGCACGCTCGTCAGTCCGCCGGGGAGCGGATCGGGGGAGGTGATCAGGAGTCCTGCCCGCTCGGTGAGGTGAGTGAGCAGGGCAGCGGGGTCATTCCGGAAGGCCGGCGCGACCTGGGCCTCGACCAGCTTGTTGTCGAACGGCTCGATGACGAGTAGATCCCCGTTGGTGAGGACTTCGCCGAGCAGCGTCGTGCGCACGGCGGTCTCGTTGAGGACGACCGCCTCGCTGCCCAGCCCGCTGCGCAACCGGTCGGCCAGTTCGTGGAGCAGGGCGTGGCGGTCGAGAGGCTTGTTCCGATAGGGCGCGACGAGACGACCCAGCGGCTCGGCCAGTTGTGCGTCGATGGAGGCGATCTGTTCACGGACGGAGTCGAGCTCGGTCGGCAGGACGGACTCCGAGGTGTCAGGGAAGCGGGCGGTCCGTCCGACCCAGCCTTCGGGGGAGCGGTTGGCGACTGCGTATCCGACGGCGAGTTCCTGGCCTTTGATCACGATGGTGCCGCCGACCCGTTCGGGTCCGGTGTGTTCGCTGTGGCAGTGGCCGGCGAAGACCACGTCGAGGCAGGGGCATGCCTCGGCGAGCTGGAGGTCCTGCTCGAAGCCGGAGTGGCTGAGGAGGACCCAGGAGTCGACCTCGTGGTGGTGCGCGAGAATCAGCTCGCGCAGAGCCTGGACGGGGTCGGTGACGCGGTGGGCGGCCCGCTGTCCGGCCGGGATCGAGTTGAACGCCTGCAGGCCGATCACGGCCGTAACGGCGGTCCGTCGGCCGCGATGTCCACGGTGCGCAGACGCCGGAAGAGTGCGTTGCCGGTGGAGTCTTCGACGACGTTCGTCAATACGGTCCGCTGGTGGAGGGCGGGCTCGAAGTAGTGCGGCCAACCGTGGTTCCCGGGAGCGACGACGTCGTACAGGGCGAGCAGGATGTCCCGTTCGAGCGCGCCCCGGCCGAGGCGGTAGAACCGCACTGTGTCGGAGGGCGAGGCCGGAGCAGGTGAAGGCCGCGAGCCGGAGTGCCACAAGCCAGCGCTCGGTGGTGCGGGCAAAGCCAGCGCAATGCTTCCGTTACGCAGCGCAGCCGCGAGCTCGTGAAGGTGGCCGTGTTCGCCGACATGGGCGGTGCCGGGTGTGGGCGCCGCCCTGTCACGCCGAGCTGCGCTTTCTCCCCAGATTCTCCCCAGGGGCCGGTAGAGGGCACTACAGGGCCTTTGCTAGAGCCAAGTTGATCAAGTGGAACGGGTTGCTGGCTACAGCCAGTCGCGGCGCTTGAAGATGAAGTACAAACTGATGCAAACTACCGCCATCAGTAGGATCGCGAACGGATACCCCGCCGCCCACTTCAATTCCGGCATCGTCTCGAAGTTCATTCCGTAAATCGTTCCCACTAGCGTGGGTGCAAACAGAATGGCCGCCCAGGACGAGATTTTCTTGATCTCCTCGTTCTGCTCGAAGCCCGCCTCCGCCAGCGCCCGCATCTCCGCGTTCTGCTGCTGCGTCACCAGCGTCGCATTGACCGTCAGGATGTCCGCCAGCGCCTGTCGGAAGCCGTCCACCCGCTCGCTGGTGTGCGTGACATGGTCGGCCACGTCGCGCAGATAGCGCTGGAGTTCCTCGTCCGTGCCGTACTTCGCGAAGCCCGAGATCAGACCGTGCAGCATGCCGACCAAGGGGCGGGTGGCGCGCTGGAACTCGACCATTTCGCGGGAGAGTTCGTAGATACGGCGGGACACCGAGGGGTCGCCGCCGAACACCTCCGTCTCGATCTCGTCGATGTCGTTCTGCACGCCCGCCACCACCGGGGCGTAGCCGTCGACGACGGCGTCCAGGATCGCGTACAGCGCGGCCTCGGGGCCGAGCGCGAGGAGTTCGGGGGTCTCCTCCATCCGCCGGCGTACCGCGGACAGGTCCGGGGCCGCGCCGTGGCGGACGGTGATCAGGAAGTCCTTGCCGACGAAGACATGCAGCTCGCCGAAGTCGACCTCCTCCTGGGCGTCGAGATAGCGGGCGGCGCGCAGGACCACGAACAGGGTGTCGCCGTACCGCTCCAGCTTCGGGCGCTGGTGGGCCTCCAGGGCGTCCTCGACGGCGAGTTCATGGAGGTCGAACTCCGCGGCCAGCGAGAGGAGTTCGGCCTCCGTCGGGCGGTGCAGGCCGATCCACGCCATGCCGTCCGGGTACTCGCGCAGCTGGCGGAAGGTCTCGGCGAGCGAGTCGGGGGTCGAGACGCGGCGGCCGTCGCGGTAGAGCGCGGCCTGGACGACGCTGCCCTGGGCCTTGAGTACGGGGGTGGGAGCGGGCGGCTCGGGGCCGGCGGGCCGGTGGCGGCGGGGCTCGCGGGAGGCGGGGGGCGGCGGCGCCACTGGGGCCTCCTCGGGGACATCGACATCCTTGAGTCTCACCTCCCACCTCGACGGCGCCATCTGCGCCGAGCGCTGTCTGCCTGTACGGAGCCGTGCCCACACAGCCCCGGAGCAGGATATCCGGGTCGAAATGCCCCGGCATGACGGGGCGGCGACCAGTCGTACCGCCATTGCGGACGGAAGCTGTCCGCAAGCCTGAGTAGCGTGTGGCACATGGCCTCGAAGACGACGAACCCCGTGCTCGGCAACCGCGCCCTGAACCGCGCCACCCTGGACCGTCAGCTCCTGCTGCGCCGCGCACCCAAGTCCGCGATGTCCGCCAAGGGCGCCGTCGAGCACCTCGTCGGACTCCAGGCGCAGAACGTGAAGCCCCCGTACTTCGCGCTCGCCGCCCGTCTGGATGGCTTCGACCCGGAGGATCTCTCGGCCCTGATGGCATCCCGCGAGGTCGCCCGCCTGGTCACCATGCGCTCCACCATCCACACGCACTCCGCCGACGACTGCCTGACCCTGCGCCCTCTGGTCCAGGCGGCGCGCGACCGGGAGCTCAAGCAGTTCCGCAACGGTCTGGCCGGGGTCGATCTCGGCCGGCTCGGCGCCATCAGCCGGGAGCTGGTCGAGGAGCAGCCCCGGACCATGAAGGAGCTGCGCGAGGCTCTGCTGAAGGAGTGGCCGGACGGCGACCCGTTCGCGCTGTCCGTCGCCGCCCGCTGCGTACTGCCGCTGGTGCAGGTCACCCCGCGCGGGCTGTGGGGCAGGAGTGGCCAGGTCACGCTGACCACCGCCGAGCACTGGTTCGGCAGGGAGTCCGAGCCGGTCCCCGCGCCCGACGGCACGGTGCTCCGCTATCTCGCGGCCTTCGGACCCGCCTCGGTCAAGGACATGCAGACCTGGTCCGGGCTGACCCGGATGCGGGAGGTCTTCGAGCGGCTGCGGCCACGGCTGGCCGTCTTCCAGGACGAGCAGGGTGTCGAGCTCTTCGATCTCCCGGACGCTCCTCGCCCCGACGCCGACACCCCCGCGCCGCCCCGTTTCCTCCCCGAGTACGACAACCTGCTGCTCTCGCACGCCGACCGCAGCCGGTTCGTGACCGAGGAGTACACGTCGCGCTCCTGGAAGGGCAATCAGTCGTTCAGTGTCCTCATGGTCGACGGCCGGCTGTCCGGCATCTGGTGGCTCGAGGAGAGCAAGGGGAGCAAGGGGAGCAAGGGGAGCCAGGGGAGCCAGGGGAGCCAGGGGAGCCAGGGGAGCGCGCTCTTGACCGTGCAGGCCTTCGGCAAGCTGACCCGTACACAGCGCGAAGCGGTGGCCGAGGAGGGCGAGCGGATACTCACCACCATGTCCTCGGCCACCACGCACGACATCCGCTTCGGGACATTCAGCGAATAGCAGCCAATGGCACTACAGGCCGATGTCGCGCCTGCGGTGGTCGTCGAACGTCTCGCGCCGGATCAGCGTCCGCGACCGCCCCTGCGACACCGCCACCACCGGCGGCCGGCCCGTCAGGTTGTACCCCGACGCCATCGACACGTGGTACGCACCGGACGCCGGCACGGCCAGGATGTCCCCGGGCCGTACGTCCTCCGGCAGCTCCACCGACTCCGCGAGCACATCGCCCGCCTCGCAGTGCCGGCCGACCACCGTCGTCGTACGCATCGGGGCGGTCGACGAGCGCCCGACCATACGGACGGTGTAGCGCGCCCCGTACAGCGCGGGCCGCGGGTTGTCGCTCATCCCGCCGTCCACGGCCACGAAGACCTGGCCGCCGCCGCGCTTCACCGACAGCACTCGGTAGAGGGCGATCCCTGCCGGAGCCATGATCGAGCGGCCGGGCTCGACGGTGAGCCGGGGCAGTGGGAAGTCGGACTCCGCGCAGGCGCGCACCAGTTCGTCGTTGATCCGCCGTCCGTACGCGGCCGGTGCCGGTGCCGGGTCCCCGGGCAGATACGCCACGGCGAAGCCGCCGCCCAGGTCGAGCTCGGGCAGGGTGACGCCATAGCGGTCGCGGATGCGCGCCATGAAGGCGATGACGCGCCGCACGTTCTGCGCGTACGGCTCCGGGGAGGCGATCTGCGAGCCCAAGTGGCTGTGCAGGCCGGTCAGTTCGAGCCGCGGCTGGCCGAGGATGCGGGCCACCGCGTCCTCCGCGTCGCCGCCCGCGATGGAGAGGCCGAACTTCTGGCCCTCCGCGCCTGTCCGGATCTTCTTGTGGCCGCCCGCCTCGATACCGGGCAGCACGCGCACCATCACCTGCTGGGCCTGGGGCCCCGTCACCTGGGCCGCCAGCCGGGCAATCTCACAGTCCGAGTCGATGACGATCCGGCCCACGCCGAGCCGTAGCGCGGTGCGCAGGTCCTGCGGCGACTTGGCGTTGCCGTGCATCACGATCCGCTCGGCGGGGAAGCCGCGGGTCGCGGCGAGTTCCAGCTCGCCCGCGGAGCAGACGTCGAGGCCGAGGCCTTCCTCGTCCATCCAGTCGACGACGGCCCGGGACAGGAAGGCTTTGCCGGCGTACACCACTTCGGCGTCGGGCAGGGCGCGCCGCCAGGCCCGCGCCCGGGACCGGACCTCGTCCTCGTCGAGTACGTAGACGGGCGTGCCGTACCGATCGGCGAGCTCGGTGAGCGAGACACCGGCCACCGCGACATCACCGCCGGGCGCGGAGACGGCGGACGCGGGCCACACCGAGGGAGCAGCGAGTTCCGGTATCGCCGGAACCGGGTCCGGAAGTGGGTCCGGAAGTGGGTCCGGAAGTGGGTCCGGAAGTGGGTCCGGAACCGGGTCCGAACCCGGGGCCTGAACCGGAACTCCGGGTACTGCGGTCATCCGTACACCTCCAGGCATCAGTCGAGAAAAGCGTGAATCGCGGTGACCGCGGACCAGACGAAGGCCGCGGCCCCGGTCACCCGGAGCACCCCGACGGCGTCCGGATCCCCTTCGGGCCGGCGCGCGCACGGCTGCGCGGACGCGGGTACCGGTCCGGAGGCAGGCAGGGAGGCGACCGCCGGCGCGGGAGCGGTGAGCTGGGGGTCCACCGTCACGGTGGTGACCCCGATCGGTTCGGCGAGCGTACGCAGCGCGGGCTCGGCGAGCCTGATCCACGGCTGTCGTTCACCGAGCACGGCCACGAGCTGCTCCCGGCTGGTGAATCCGACGGCGGTGCGTACGCCGAGCGGTGTGCGCATGAAGCGCAGTTGGTGTCCTCCGGCAGAGCCGAGCCGAACCGGCACGTACAGCGGCCCTGCCGGGCGGCGTTCGTCGGGGTCCGCGGGATCCGCGTCCTCACGGGTGAGGGTCTCCATGGTGTCCTCCGCAGGGGAGTCGAGCGTTTTTCCTGACCACTCGAAGCTATGCCCGTGCGGAGGCGGGGCAGCGGATCCATGACGTGCCGCTGATCGTGCGGGGCCGCTATTTGACGCGTCCCTAGCGCTGGTGCCGGACGCGGAGGTTCAGCGGGGGGAGTTCAGGCGCACGTCACAAGGACGGCTCTACTCCGCGCGGCCCGTCGCCGCCACGGTCACACCCAGCCCGATCATCGCGAATCCGCCGGCGCCGCCCACCAGCGACAGCCGCCGCTCCGAGCGGGCGAACCAGCTGCGGGCCGCCGACGCGCCCAGCCCCCAGAGCGTGTCCGTGACCAGGCCGATCGCGATCGGTACCAGGCCGAGCAGCAGCATCTGGGCGGGCAGACGGCCCGCGGTGTGGTCGACGAACTGCGGCAGTACGGCCGCGAAGAAGACGATCCCCTTCGGATTCGTGACCCCTACCAGAGCGCCGTCCACGACCGTACGCACGTCACCGCGAGCCGCGTCCGCCGGGGCCGCGAGCGACGAGGCCTTCATCTCCTTGCGATGGCGGAAGGCCTGCACGCCCAGGTAGACCAGATACGCCGCGCCCGCCAGCTTCACCGCCATGAAGACCACCAGCGAGCGCTCGACCACCGCCCCGATGCCCAGCGCGACGATCACGACCAGCAGGTACGAGCCGATGACATTGCCCAGGACGGTCGCCAGCGCCGTCCGGCGGCCGTGGGCGAGTGCCCGGCCGATGATGAACAGCACGCTCGGGCCCGGGATCGAAATGATCAGAAGGGACATCGCGGCGAATGCGAGCAAGCGGTCTGTCGACACCATCCCGTCATTGAACCCGACCCTCCGGCCGCGCGGCCAGGGCCGTGGAAGCGTCTCCTGGTCCAGGACGGTGGTCCGCGCGGCCACGCGCCCACGAAAGCAGGCCCGCCCGGCGCGCCGGGACCCCCGTGCGGGGGTAGTGAGACCTGGGTCTCTGACTACACGATGTCAGTAGCCGGTCCCGCGATGAGGAGGACATATGACGTCAGGCAGCTCGACGGAGAGGTTCCGGGCGGCACGGGACTTCCTGCTGCAGCACCGGGAGGACTACGCGACGGCGTACGAGGGGTTCGCCTGGCCGCGGTTCGAGCGCTTCAACTGGGCGTTGGACTGGTTCGACGTCATCGCCGAGGGCAACGACCGGACGGCGCTGCAGATCGTCGAGGACGACGGTCCGCGCCCCGGCATCTCCTTCGCCCAGATGTCCGCACGCTCCAACCGGGCGGCCAACTGGCTGCGCGCCCAGGGCGTCGGCGCCGGCGACCGCATCCTCGTCATGCTCGGCAACCAGGCCGAGCTCTGGGAGACCGCACTCGCCGCGATGAAGCTGCGGGCCGTGCTGATCCCCGCGACCCCGCTGCTCGGCCCCGGGGACCTGCGCGACCGAATCGAGCGTGGCCGGGTGCGCCATGTGATCGTGCGCGCCGAGGACATGTCGAAGTTCGACGAGGTGCCCGGCGGCTACACCAGGATCGTCGTCGGGGGCGGCGGCACCGGCTGGCTGTCGTACGACGGGGTGTACGAGAGCCCGGAGAGCTTCGAGCCCGACGGGGTCACCCTCGCCGGCGACCCGCTGATGCTCTACTTCACCTCCGGCACGACCGCCCGCCCCAAGCTGGTCGAGCACACCCATGTCTCGTACCCCGTCGGCCACTTGGCGACGATGTACTGGATCGGGCTCAAGCCCGGCGATGTGCATCTGAACATCTCCTCGCCCGGCTGGGCCAAGCACGCCTGGTCCAATCTCTTCGCGCCCTGGAACGCCGAGGCGACCGTCTTCATCCACAACTACACCCGCTTCGACGCGGGCCAGCTGATGGCGGAGATGGACCGCGCGGGAGTGACCAGCTTCTGCGCCCCGCCCACCGTGTGGCGGATGCTCATCCAGTCGGACCTCGGCCGGCTGCGTACGCCCCCGCGCGAGGTCGTCGCGGCCGGGGAGCCGCTCAACCCGGAGGTCATCGAGACCGTGCGGCGGGAGTGGGGGGTGACCATCCGGGACGGGTTCGGGCAGACCGAGACCGCCGTGCAGGTCGCCAACAGCCCCGGCCAGCTGCTCAAGGCCGGATCGATGGGCCGGCCGAGCCCCGGCTACCAGGTGGAGCTCCTCGACCCGGTGACCGGCGAGCCGGGCGCGCCGGAGGGGGAGATCTCGCTCGACCTGTCCCGTCACCCGGTGGGCCTGATGACCGGGTACCACGGCGACCCGGAGCGTACGGCCGAGGCGATGGCGGGCGGCTTCTACCGCACCGGTGACATCGGCGCGCGCGACGCCGACGGGTACATCACCTACGTCGGGCGCTCCGACGACGTCTTCAAGGCCTCCGACTACAAGATCTCGCCGTTCGAGCTGGAGAGCGCGCTGCTCGAGCACGAGGCGGTGGCGGAGGCGGCGGTCGTCCCGGCGCCCGACCCGCTGCGGCTCGCGGTGCCGAAGGCGTACATCGTGCTGGCGGAGGGCTGGGAGGCGGGCCCCGACACGGCGAAGCTGCTCTTCGAGCACTCGCGCGCCGTCCTCGCCCCGTACAAGCGCATCCGCCGCCTCGAATTCGCGGAGCTGCCGAAGACCGTCTCGGGGAAGATCCGCCGGGTCGAGCTGCGCGAGCGTACGGCCGAGGGTTCGGCCGCCGAGTACGACGAGGGTGATCTGCGATGACGGCGCTCTCATGCGCGCACGGCACGGGCACGGCCGCGCTGCTCGGCGACACCATCGGCGGCGACCTGGAGCGGGCCGTCGCCGCGTACCCGACGGCACCACCGCGCACCCGCCCCCCGACGGGCACCGCACCGCCTACCCGAGCTCGCGCCGCATGCATACCCGGGGCCAGTGGTCCAGGCCGTGCCGCGCCTCCGCCCGTCTGATCTCCCGCAGCCCTTCGGTCAGTTCGTCCTCGCCCAGCGCGCGGAACCCCAGTCGGGCGTAGTACGGCGCGTTCCACGGCACGTCCGTGAACGTCGTCAGCGTCAGAGCCGTCAGACCGTCCGCGACGCCGCACGCCGCGAGGTGGTCGATCAGCGCGCTGCCCAGGCCCCGGCGGGCGGCGTCCGGGTGGACCGAGACCTGTTCGATGTGGGCCGCGCCGTCGATCTCGTCGGAGATCAGATACGCGAGCGGGCGGCCCGCTCCGTCGGCCGACACCCACGCGCGGCCCCGCCGCCGGTAGCGGTCCAGGACATCGAGCGGCGGGGGATCGTCGTCGGCGACCGCCGCCATGCCGAGCGCGCGGAAGGGCTCTCCGGCCGCCCTCTCGATGTCCTGGAGCAGGGGGAGTTCGGCGAGTGCGGCCGGTCGGATACGCATACGGGGAGTATGGCCCAGCCGTTTCAGGCACCACAGCTCGCTCCACCGCCCGTCGCGTCGTGGTGCACGTGGAAGCCGGTGTCCCTGCTGCCGCGTCCGAGCAGCCCGCCGTCCCTCGCGAAGTGGGCGACGTGCCGCCGCAGCGCCGTATCCCCGTACAGCGCGACGGACATCAGGACCACGGCCACCGGGACGGCCGAAACCGCAAACTGGAGCGGGGTGTTGGGCGCGGTCATCGGGGTGACCAGCAGCGCGCGGGGGCAGGTTCAGAGCATTGTCTGAGCTTTGAAGCGCTCCATGCCCCTATACGCCGGTGGAGATCAATTCGTCCGCCGGGGCGTTGACCGGCTGAGGGCTGCCCGTGAGGTCCATGACGAAGAGCGGGATGCCGAGGCGGTCGGCGCGGGCGCGGGCGTCCTCCGCGTAGCCCGCGAGGGAGAAGAAGACGCTCGCCGCCGAGGTGTTCAGACCGTTCAGCCAGAGGCATTCGACGTCGCGCAGGGTCGCGGGGTGCGTGGACGGGTCGACCTGGGCGACCAGGCCGGGCCCGCGCAGGTCTATCCCCGACGAGGGACTGACCTCCGGCTGGACGACATCGCTGAATCCCAGCCAGGTGAGATAGCGGGCCGCCGCGGTCACCGCGTCCCGCGCGGTGCGGATGGTGACCGGCCGGAACGAGGGCCGCGGCACCGTGGCCGTACGCGGGAACGGTATGTGTGCGGGGCGTAGGAGCGAGCCCGGCCCGGACGAGGCCGGCGGAGTGGGGACGGCCGCGCTCACCGGGCGGACCGGGATGCGCAGCACCGTGCCGCAGGGGCAGCCCAGCTCCGGCTGTGGCCACTGGTCCTGGCGCGCGCACTCCTGGCAGCGGACCGTCACCCAGTCGTCCGTCCAGGTGCGGTGCGTTATCGGTTGCGGGGAGGCACCGCGCAGCATCGGCGGGGCGAGCGGGGCGCCGCACGCGCAGGGATAGATCTGCGGCGCGTACAGGTGGTCGCGGCGGCAGGCCGGACAGCGCACCGGCACGGTCTCGGCCATCGCGGTCCCCCTTCCCCTTGTGCTCCGGTCCATCGTCCACCAAGCGCAAGGCCTTGGGGAGGGACTTCGGCCATCCCTTGACGTCGCTCCGCAGGCGTCCTAGATTACTTCCGTATAGCAGAACTAAACTTCCGCATTACGGAAATCGATGCTCTCGAGTGACGCGAAAGAGCCCGAGTCCGCCTGGCCGAAGCAGGAGCACCCCATGCCTCGTATGACCGCTGCCCGAGCGGCAGTTGAGATCCTCAAGCGCGAAGGCGTCACGCACGCGTTCGGTGTGCCGGGCGCGGCGATCAACCCCTTCTACAAGGCCCTCCAGGCCGGCGGCGGCATCGACCACACGCTCGCCCGCCATGTCGAGGGCGCCTCCCACATGGCCGAGGGCTACACCCGCACCAATCCCGGCAACATCGGTGTCTGCATCGGTACGTCGGGTCCGGCCGGCACGGACATGATCACCGGGCTCTACTCCGCCATCGGTGACTCGATCCCGATCCTCTGCATCACCGGCCAGGCGCCGACCGCGGTGATCCACAAGGAGGACTTCCAGGCCGTCGACATCGCCTCGATCGCCAAGCCGGTCACCAAGGCGGCGACCACGGTCCTGGAGGCCGCGCAGGTCCCCGGCGTCTTCCAGCAAGCCTTCCACCTGATGCGCTCGGGCCGTCCCGGACCGGTCCTCATCGACCTGCCGATCGACGTCCAGCTGACCGAGATCGAGTTCGATCCGGATACGTACGAGCCGCTGCCGGTCTACAAGCCGTTCGCGACCCGCGCGCAGGTCGAGAAGGCCATCTCGATGCTGAACGAGTCCGAGCGGCCGCTGCTCGTCGCGGGCGGCGGCATCATCAACGCCGACGCCTGCGAGCTGCTGGTGGAGTTCGCCGAGCTGACCGGCATCCCGGTCGTCCCGACCCTGATGGGCTGGGGCATCATCGCCGACGACCACGAGCTGAACGCCGGCATGGTCGGTCTGCAGACCTCGCACCGCTACGGCAACGCGACCTTCCTCGAGTCGGACTTCGTCCTGGGCATCGGCAACCGCTGGGCCAACCGCCACACCGGCGGCCTGGACGTCTACACCAAGGGCCGCACGTTCGTCCACGTCGACATCGAGCCCACCCAGATCGGCAAGATCTTCGCCCCGGACTACGGCATCGCATCGGACGCCAAGGCCGCGCTCGAGCTCTTCGTCGAGGTGGCGAAGGAGCTCAAGGCCGCGGGCAGGCTGCCGGACCGTGGCGAATGGGCCGCCTCCGCGCAGGAGCGCAAAGCCACGCTGCACCGCCGCACGCACTTCGACAACGTGCCGATGAAGCCGCAGCGCGTGTACGAGGAGATGAACAAGGCCTTCGGCCCGGAGACGCGCTACGTCACCACCATCGGCCTCTCCCAGATCGCCGGCGCGCAGATGCTGCACGTCTACAAGCCGCGCCACTGGATCAACTGCGGCCAGGCCGGCCCGCTCGGCTGGACCATCCCGGCCGCGCTGGGTGTCGCCACCGCCGACCCCGACGGCACGGTCGTCGCGCTGTCGGGCGACTACGACTTCCAGTTCATGCTCGAAGAACTGGCGGTCGGCGCGCAGCACAGGATTCCGTACGTCCATGTCCTGGTGAACAACGCGTACCTGGGCCTGATCCGCCAGGCGCAGCGCAACCTCGACATCAACTTCCAGGTCAACCTGGAGTTCGAGAACATCAACTCCCCGGAGCTGGGCGTCTACGGCGTCGACCACGTCAAGGTCGTCGAGGGCCTGGGCTGCAAGGCGATCCGCGTCACCGAACCCGACCAGCTGCTCCCGGCCTTCGAGGAGGCCAAGAAGCTGGCCGCGGAGTTCCGCGTCCCGGTCGTCGTCGAGGCGATCCTGGAGCGGGTCACCAACATCTCGATGGGTGTGCAGATCGACGGCGTGAACGAGTGGGAGGAGCTCGCCACGGAGCCGGGTCACGCTCCGACGGCGATCAAGCCCCTCGTCTGACGTCCTGTAGCAGCGCTCGGCCTCCGCCCCGGACTTGCTCCGGGGCGGAGGCCGTTCCGCTGGCCGCAGACTGTCGCGGAGGCGTCGTCGCCCCACGGGGGCCGGGCGGCGCTCGCCCCGGAGTGCTCGTCGTCCTGACCGCTGCGCGGGGGGTGTTCCCCTATCCGCCCCTTCCCGGAACCACGGGGCTTCGCCCCCTGGACCCCCGTACGGCCTTCGGCCGTGTCCTCAATCGCCGGACGGGCTGGATCCTCCAGCCTCGCAGGCGTTTGAGGCGCAGGGGTCCCCGTGCAGCGCCCCAGGCTTGGGCCCGGCGCGTGCGGCCGCGCACACAAGCGAGCGCCGAGTACGGGACCGTCCGTACTCGGCGCTCTGGCTGTGCAGTTGTTACCGCCCGACGGCACGAGGCTGGCGCGACAGGACATTCGCGCCGCCGGGCGGGGTGCATGGGGTGTGGGGCACAAGCTTCGGGCTGGGACCGCAGCGGCGGTAATTGCTCCCCGGAGTTCCCTTCCTTCAGGTCAGAAAGAGAGTCCGGAGACCTTGACCACCGCACTGGCATCACCTGCCGCTGCGGTCCTCGCCTCCGCCCGCTCCGCGTGACCACCCCTCATCCGGGTCCGCGGTGCGGGCTCGCGCCCAGAGATCTGACCTCCCGTCAAACCCTGGGCGCAGCTCGGGTGTTTACCCGCCCGCTCAGTCCTCGCGCAGCGCGCGGACCGCTTCCTCGACGCGCTTGCCGTAGTCGGCGTCCGCGGCGTGGAAGTGGGCCAGGTTCTTCTCGATCACATCGTCGCGGTTGACCTGCGAGAGGCCGCCGGCGATGTTGGCGATGAGGCGGGACTTCTCCTCGTCCGACATCAGCCGGTAGAGCTCGCCCGCCTGGAAGAAGTCGTCGTCCTTGACGTGCGCCGGCGCCTCGTGGGTGCCGGTCCAGCCCTGGACGGCCAGCGGAGCCGACAGCGCCGCGTCCGTCTGTGCGGGACCCGCGTACGAGTTGGGCTCGTAGTTCTTGTCGGCGCGGCGGCCGTTGCGCGTCGCCATCAGGCCGTCGCGGCCGTAGTTGTCCGCGACCGTCGCCTTCGGCGCGTTCACCGCGAGCTGTGTGTGGTTGACACCCAGGCGGTAGCGGTGCGCGTCCGCGTAGGCGAACAGCCGGCCCTGGAGCATCTTGTCCGGCGAAGGACCGATACCCGGAACGAAGTTGTTCGGCGAGAACGCGGCCTGCTCGACCTCGGCGAAGACGTTGTCGGGGTTCCGGTCCAGGACCAGACGGCCGACGCGCTGCAGCGGGTAGTCGCTGTGCGGCCACACCTTGGTGAGGTCGAACGGGTTGAAGCGGTACTCCGCGGCCTCGGCGGCCGGCATGACCTGGACGTACAGGGTCCAGGACGGGTTCACGCCGCGCTCGATGGCCTGCAGCAGGTCCGTCTGGTGGCTGTTGCCGTCCTTGCCCGCGAGCTCGGCGGCCTGCTCGCTCGACAGCGAGCGGACACCCTGGTTCGTCTTGAAGTGGTACTTGACGAAGAAGGCCTCGCCGGCGGCGTTCGTCCACTGGTAGGTGTGCGAGCCGTAGCCGTTCATGTGGCGGTACGAGGCGGGGATGCCGCGGTCGCCCATCAGCCAGGTCACCTGGTGCGTCGCCTCGGGGGCGTGCGCCCAGAAGTCCCAGACGTTGTCCGGCTCCTGCTTGCCCGTGAACGGGTCGCGCTTCTGGGAGTGGATGAAGTCGGGGAACTTGACCGGGTCCTTGATGAAGAACACCGGGGTGTTGTTGCCGACGAGGTCGTAGTTGCCCTCTTCGGTGTAGAACTTCAGCGCGAAGCCGCGCGGGTCGCGGACCGCGTCCGCGCCGCCGAGCGAGTCGGCGACGGTCGAGAAGCGGATGAACGTCTCCGTGCGCTTGCCGACCTCGCCGAGGAAGTCCGCCTTGGTGAAGCCGGTGACGTCGTCGGTCACCTCGAAGTAGCCGTACGCGCCGCTGCCGCGGGCGTGCACGACGCGCTCCGGGATGCGCTCGCGGTTGAAGCGCGCGAGCTTCTCCAGCAGGTGCTGGTCCTGGAGAAGGATCGGGCCACCGACGCCGGCGGTGGCGGAGTTCTGGTTGTCGGCGACCGGGGCGCCTGACTCGGTCGTAAGCACACGCTGCGTCATGGTGGCGGGTTGACCTTCCGTACTGGAGCTGCTGACGGCTCCTGGAGCGTAATTTCGCAGGGAACGTATCGTCAACAGTTTGTTGAAATCGAAGTGTATGGTTCCGGGCAGCGGCAGCGCCTGGGCGCGACAGGACAGGTGTCAGCGCTGCCGCGGCCCGGAGTTCAGGGGGTGAGGCGGTGAGCCTCGGGTACTCAGACCTGCTGGCCGGAGAGGCGCTCGACGGAGCGCAGCAGGGCGGAGTGGTCCAGGCCGCCGTCGCCCTGCGCGCGCAGGGAGGCGATCAGCTGGGCGACGACCGCGCCGACGGGCAGCGCGGCGCCGACATTGCGGGCGGCGTCGGTGACGATGCCCATGTCCTTGTGGTGCAGGTCGATCCGGAAGCCCGGAGCGAAGTCGCGGTTGAGGAAGTTGTCCTTCTTGCGGGTCAGCACGGTCGAGCCGGCCAGACCGCCGCCCAGGACGTCGAGCGCGGCGGCCAGGTCCACGCCGGACTTCTCCAGGAAGACCACGGCCTCGGCACAGGCCTGGATGTTGACCGCGACGATCAGCTGGTTGGCGGCCTTCACCGTCTGGCCCGAGCCGTGCGGGCCGCACAGCACGATGGTCCTGCCCAGGGCATCGAGGATCGGCTTGGCGCTGTCGAAGTCGGCCTGCTCGCCGCCGACCATGATGGACAGCACGGCCTCGATGGCGCCGGCCTCGCCGCCGGACACCGGGGCGTCCAGCACGCGGATGCCCTTGTCCTTGGCCCTCTTGGCGAGGTCGACCGAGGTCTGCGGGGTGATCGAGGACATGTCGATCAGCAGGGCGCCGGACTTGGCGTTCTCCAGGATGCCGTCGGCGCCGTACGCGATCGCCTCGACCTGCGGGGAGGCGGGCACCATCGTGATGACGACATCGGCGTCCGCGACGGCCGCGGCGATCGAGGAGGCGGCCTTGCCGCCGGCCGCGGCCAGGCGGTCCAGCTTGTCCTGCTCCAGCGTGAAGCCCGTGACGTCGTAGCCCGCCTTCAGCAGGTTCTCGGACATGGGGGAACCCATGATGCCGAGGCCGATCCACGCGATCTTGGGGAGGGTGCTCATGAGGGTGCCTCTCTCAAAACTCTTGTACGTAAAGTCAGTTGGCCGCACGCAGCGGCTGGGGGAGCCACTCGAAGCTGCCCGCGCTCGGGCGGTCGCCGGCCTTGTACTCGAGGCCGGTCCAGCCGTCGTAACCGGCCTTCCTCAGGCGGCCGAGCAGGTCGACGAAGTCGAGGTCGCCGGTGCCCGGCGCGCCACGGCCCGGGTTGTCCGCGATCTGGACGTGGCCGGTCCTGTCGGCGTAGGCGGCGATGACCTCGTTGAGGTCCTCGCCGTTCATCGACAGGTGGTAGAGGTCGAGGAGGAACTTGGCGTTGCCAACGCCCGTCGCCGCGTTGACCTTGTCGACGACCTCGATCGCCGACGGGGCGCTCACCAGCGGGTAGAGCGGGGACTCCGGCTTGTTGAGGGTCTCGATCAGCAGGATCGCGCCGACCCGGTCGGCCGCGCGGGCGGCCAGCACCAGGTTCTCCAGGGCGAGGGTGTCCTGGACCTGCGGGTCGACGCCCTCGACGCGGTTGCCGTACAGCGCGTTGAGCGCCTTGCAGCCCACCGATGCGGCGAAGTCCGCGGCCACGTCGATGTTGGCGCGGAAGCGGTCGGACTCCTCGCCGGGCACGGAGAGTGCGCCGCGGTCGGGGCCCGGCAGCTGCCCGGCGTAGAAGTTCAGTCCCACCAGCTGGGTGCCGGCCTCGTCGAGCGCCTGCTTGAGGGCGTCGAGCTCGGCCTGCGGCGGGGTGGGGGTCTCGACCCAGGGCCACCACAGCTCGACCGCCGTGAAGCCCGCCGCGGCCGCGGCCGCGGGGCGCTCAAGGAGCGGGAGTTCCGTGAAGAGGATCGAAAGGTTTACATCGAAGCGCTGGTCCGTGCCGCGCTTGTCCCGAAAAAGGGAGGCCATGAGGAGTATGCGCTCCTTCCGTATTGCGGAAGTCAGTTTCTGCTTGATGGAAGACTGCCTGGGGTGGGGAAGGACTGTCAAGTGCCGAAACAAAAAAGCGGCCTCCCGGGCGGGGAGACGGAAGACCTGTCCAGGCTTCTGTCGTCCCAGCTCGGGAGGCACTCAGAGGTGTCCGGCGGGCGGTGCGGGCTCCTGCGGGCTACAGCGCGTCGACGGCGCTCACCTTCCAGCCCTGGGACGTGAGCGCGAGGGTCATCCGCACCCGGTTCAGGTCGACGCGGTCTCCCGTGATCTGGGTGCTCCTGGTGACCTGGTTGACGAAGAGCAGCACGACTGCCCTGTCCGGCGAGGCCGACACCACCGAGGCCGCCGGCAGACCGCCGCCCGGCGGCTTCACCACCGTCGCCCTGACCACCCCCTGGTACTTCTTCGCGGTCGGCGCCACCACCGCCGTGGTCGTCCTGCGGTACTCGTCCCGGAAGGACCCGGTGAGATGGCCGCGCGCCGCGGCGAAGTCCTTCTCGAGACGGCGGTAGTCGTAACTCAGGACGACCGGGGCCGCCTTCCGCGCGGCGGCGAGCGCCCGCACCCGCGCCGTGTCCGCCTGCCGGCCGTCCAGGTACGCCGACCCGAACACCGCGACCGCGACCAGCCCGGCCGCGACCAGTACGGCAAGCACGGCACTGACCGCCCCTCGCCTCCGTCCGCCCACTGCGCCGCCCACTGCGCCGCCCACTGCGCCGCCCACTGCGCCGCCCACTGCGCCGCCCGCCGCGCCGCCCGCCGCGCCGTCGGCGTACAGGACAGGGCCGGCCTGCTGATCGTCCGGCTGCCGCCCCTGGCTCGCGTCGTCCGGTGCCTCCAGTCGCGGCTTCTCAGGCTCCACCACGCCCGTCGCCGTGCGCTTGGCGGCCGCGCGGGCCGCCGCGGCCATCGAGCGGCGGCCGGGAGATGTGACGCCGGGGCCTCGTCCAGTCAGATTCGCCACGGTCTTGCTCCTCAGTGCTGGTGATACTGGTGTGTGCTCGGGCGCGCGGTCAGCCGACGAACTCGACATCGGACGTCATCCAGCGGCCGCGCTCGTACACGAGATCGAGCTGCAACCGGTAGGTGCGGGCCTGCCCCTGGGGGGCCGCGGTGTTGGTCACCTTGCTGTCGGCCACCACCAGGACGCGGGCGGTGCGTGCGTCGGCACGGGTGATGCCCGCTTCGAGCACCTGCCCCTCGGACACCGACTTGTTCGCGGCGACCAGCTTCGTCAGTTCCGCGGTCTGCGCCGCGAACTGTTGCTTGAAGTCGCCGGTGGCACCCTTCAGGACGTTCTTGCTGTCCCGCTCGTAGTGCCGGTGGTCGAGCGAGGTGAAGTTCAGCGCCGACCGGCGGGCCGCGGCCAGGATGTCCTGGTGCCGCTGTTCCTCCGCGCGCTGTTCGTACACCTGGAGGCTGAGCCACACGGACAGGGCCGTTGTCACGGCGGTTGCCACGGCGAGTGACGCGGGCAGCGCCCTGCCGCGGCGGGCAGCGTCCATGAGCCTGACGCCGAGGCGGCGCAGCGGGCGTATCGCGCCCGCGACGAGGCCCCCGCTCATGCCAGAGGTCCGACGAGCATCCATTGCCACGAGTCCTTTCCGAACACGCTCTGTTCGCCGCCCGTCGAGCCGATCTCGACAGGCGTTCCGTCCGGGCCGGTGGCGGTGCCGGTCTCCGGGTCGTACGGGGTGACGTACGCGACCGGGTCCGCCCCGCCGGAACCGGCGGATCCCGGGGCGCCAGGGACGTTCTGGGCGCCGCGGACCGAGGTGCCGCCGCCGCGCGGGGCCGCGCAGTGCGCCCCGGTGTTCGCCGGCCGTGTGCTGGTGTCCGAGGGGTCGCGCCGCTGCGTCGCGTAGCCCTGTCGGCACGGCGGTGGATCGTCGGCGCCCGCGACCATGCCGAAGTGGGTGGTGCCGTCGCCCGGGAGTACGGTGAAGCTGCCCGCGACCACCACCGGAAAGGTGACCAGGGCCTGCTCGACGCCGGGCAGCCGCGCCACCGTGATCTGGC
This sequence comes from Streptomyces lunaelactis, assembly GCF_003054555.1. NCBI lineage: Bacteria > Bacillati > Actinomycetota > Actinomycetes > Kitasatosporales > Streptomycetaceae > Streptomyces > Streptomyces lunaelactis. The sequence goes on from NZ_CP026304.1 coordinate 6,965,309, forward strand.
CGCCGCTGATCAAATTGCCCAGGAGGACCGGCAGATGGGGCCTGTTGGCCTTCAGCAGCGAGTTCACCTCCTGTGCCGCGGGGGCGCCGGAGCCGATGACTCGGCGGATGTCACCGTCGCTCGATTTCAGTTCGGCGGTGAGGTCGGCCAGGTCGCGGGAGAACGACGTGATGGCCGAGCCCTGATCGGCCTGTGTCCTGAGGACTCTCCGTGAGTCCTCGATCAGCGCGATCGTCTGCGGCAGCGAGCCCGACGCCGACTCGACGAGCTCGTTGCCCGAATCCACCAGCCGGCTCAGGTGCGGACCGGTGCCGGCGAAGGCCTTGCCCAGCTCGTCGACCGTGATCCGCAGGTCCTCCTTGCCGACGGAGTTGACCAGCCGGTCCAGGCTGAGGATGAGATCCGTGGTGGGCAACGGCACCCGGGTGTCGCCGCGGGCGATCGTGCTGCCGTCCCGCAGATAGGGGCCGCCGGCGGCTCGCGGCTGCAGATCGACGTACTGCTCGCCGACCGCCGAGCGGTTCGCCACCACCGCCAGGCTGTCCTGCGGGATCCGTGACGCGTTCTCGATGTCCAGCGCGACGGACACTCCGCCGGAACCGGTCAGCCGCAGTTCGCCGACGCGGCCCACCGGCACCCCGCGATAGGTGACTTCGGCGCCCGGGAACACGCCCCCGGAAGCGGCGAAGTCGGCCCGTACGGTGTAGGAGCGGTCGAAGAGGCTGTCGCCCAGCCCGGTGTACCGCGCGCCGACGTACGAGACGCCGACGGCGGTGAGAGTGGCGAAGGCGAGCAACTGGGCCTTGACCGTACGTGTGATCACGGTTGCATCCCCTTCAGCATCAGTTCGGCGAGGGCGAGATCGACCCCGGGCGGGTAGCGGTCGCCGTCCTCGCCCCCGTACACGGCGTAACTGCTGGTGCACACCGGCGGGCACAGCACCTCGTCGTCGTCCGAAGGCTTCGACGGGTCCGAAGGCACCGCGGGGGCGCCGGGCTTTTTCGGCAGCCCCGGCGTGCTGGGCAGCGACGTGGGCAGCGGGAGGCCGGGAACCCCGGGGACCTCCGGGAGCCCGGGCTTTCCGGGGGCGCCGGGCTTTGGGGGCTTGTCGGCGAGATTGCCGTAGACGCTCGCCAGATCGAGATCGGCGGTGATCTTGAGATTGACGTAGTCGCCCTTGATGGCGTCCGAGACATTGCGCGGGAACGGATACGTCGTCAGGAGTTCCAGGGCGTTGGGCAGATCGCTGCCCGCCTTGTTCAGCTGTTCCAGGATCGGCCGCAGACTCCGCAGGTTGGCGACGAGGTCGTCCCGTGAGGCATTGACCACCTTGCTGCCCGTCACTCCCAGCTTCGAGAGCGAGGTGAGCATCCGGGTCAGATTGCGGCGCTGGTCGGCCAGCACTTTCAGAGCCGGCGGCATGGTGTCGACGGCCAGGGCGATCGTCTTCTTCTCGGCGCCGAGCCGGGCGGCCAGCCGGTTGATGCCCTGGAGCGCGCGGATGATCTCCTTGCGCTGGCCGTCCAGGCCGCCGAGGAAGGTGTCCAGCTCGCCGAGCAGGGATTTGACGCGGTTCTCCCGGCCCTCCAGGGCCTTGTTCAACTCCGTGGTGATCGTCTTGAGCTGGGCCACTCCGCCGCCGTTGAGCAGCGCCGAGAGTGCGGACAGCACCTCCTCGATCTCCGGATTGCGTCCGCTGCGGGACAGCGGGATCCGGGCGCCGTCGGAGAGCCTGCCGACGGGCGCGGTGTCCGCGGGGGCCGCCAGCGCCACGTACTTCTCGCCGAGCATGCTGGTCTGCCGCAGATCGGCTATCGCGTTGCCGGGCAGCTTCACGGAGTCGGCGACCCGCAGCCGTACCCGGGCGTGCCAGCCGACCAGCTCCACCTTCTCGACCGCGCCCACGGTGACGTTGTTGACCTTCACTGCCGACTGCGGCACCAGATCGAGGACGTCCCTGAACTCGACGGTGACCCGGTAGGCGTTGCCGTCGGCGGCCGCGCCGCCGGGCAGCCGGACGTCGTACAGGCCGTTGAACTCGCAGCCGGTGAGCAGCACTGAACCGACAGCCGTCCACACCGCCACCCCGGCCGTGCGCCGTACGCTCATGCTCGGGCCTCCAGGATTCCGCCGAGTGTCCTGTCGAGAGAGCCCGTGCCCGACACGGGCTTGGCCGACGGCAGTTCAGGCAGGGAGTCGAACAGCTTGGTGAGTTCGCCGCAGTCGGGGTTCTCTCCTCCGGCGTCCCCGGTCGTCCTGAGCAGGGAGCACAGCAGCGCGGCCGGATCCTGTGAAAGGTCCGGGTTGTTGCGGGTGTCCAGGGTGCCGGAGGACGGGTTGTAGGCGTTCTGCAGATTCGACAGCCCGGCGGGGGCGACCTCGAGCAGCTCCGCGAGTGCGGCGCGCTGGGTGACCAGCACCTTGGTGACCTTGCTGAGGCCCTTGACGTCCGCTGTCAGCGCCTTCTTGTTCTTCTTCACGAAGTCGGCCACGTCACGGAGCGCCAGGCCCAGATGCCGCAGCGCCGCCGCGAGGTCCCCCCGCTCCCCGGCAAGCTGGCCGGCCACCTTGGCGAGGCTGTTGTTGAACGACCGGACCGTGCTGTCGTCGGACGCCAGCACAGCGGTGAACACCTGCAGATTACGGACGGTGCCGAACAGGTCCTTCCGGCCGTCGGACAGTGTGGTGACCGCCAGCGACAGGTCCTCGACCGCCTGGTTCAACTGCCCGCCCTGGCCCTGGAGGTTGTCCGCGCTCACGCCGAGCAGCCGGGACAGCGAACCGTCCGCGTTGGCGCCGCGCGGCCCGAGCGCTTCGGCCGTCGTATGGAGACTGTCGAAGACGCGGTCCAGTTCGACCGGTACGGCCGTGCGGCTCTCGGGGATGACAGCGCCGTCCCGCATGGCCGGGCCGCTCCGGTACACCGGCAGCAGCTGGACGTAACGGTCGCTGACGACCGAGGAGTTGATGATGGCGGCCCGGGCATCCGCCGGGATCCTGCGGCCGGACTCGTACTCCAGCTCCACCCGCACCCGCTTCCCCTCCGGGGTGATCTTCCTGACCTCGCCGACACGGACACCGAGGACCCGTACGTCCGAGCCGGGGTAGATGCCGACGGTGCGCGGGAAGTACGCCGTGACGCGGACCGGGGACGATGGCGGCCAGAACACGACCGTCGCTCCGGCGACGAGCGCCAGCACGACGACCAGCGCCAGGCGACGCGTGAGTCGTCGCTTCGGCAGGAAGCGCCCCATCGGCACCAGGCGCCCCGTCGGCAGGAAGCGCACCTTCGGCACCAGGCGCTCCTTCAGCGCGAAGCGGCCGTTCATCGTGAGCCTCCAGTCCGCGGAGCCACCGGAGTGGGCGCGACCATGTTCTGGATGTAGCTGTCGAACCAACGGCCGTTGCCGAGGGTGTTGGTGAAGACGCGCACATAGGGCGCGAGCAGCTTGACGCTCCGGTCCAGGCTCGCCTGATTGCGTTCGAGCATGGTGACCACCGCGTTCAGGCCCTTGAGCGCCGGGCCGATCTCCTTGCGGTTGTCCGCGACCAGGCCGGAGAGCTGGATGCCGAGCGCGGCGGAGCTCTTGAGCAGCGCGTGGATCGCCGCCCGCCGCCCGTAGATCTCCTTGAACAGCTTGTCGCCGTCCTTGACCAGTACGCCGAAGTCGGCGGAGCGCTCGGAGAGCACCCCGGTGACTCCGTTGGCGTGGTCGAGGAGTTCCCGCAGAGCCTGGTCGCGGGAGGCCACCGTCCGGGAGATCTTCGAGAGACCCTTGATCGACGCCCGGACCTCGGAGGGTGAGTCCTCGAAGGTGGTGGAGATCGTGTCCAGGGCGGTCGCCAGCCGCGCCGTGTCGACCTTCTCGGTGGTCGTGGTCAGATCGCTGAACGCCGCCACGACGTCGTACGCGGCCACCGTCCGGTTCAGCGGGATCTCGCTGCCCGGCCGTAGCTGTCCCCGTCCCTTCGGCTGCAGCGCGAGGTACTTCGCGCCCAGGATCGTTTTGATCCTGATGGCCGCGCCGGTCCTGGTGCCGAACTCCGGGTCGCCCTTGACCCGGAAGGTCACCTTGACGTGGTCCCCGTCCAGATCGACCTCGTCGACCTTGCCGACCTTGACCCCGGCGATTCTCACCTCGTCGCCGGGCTTCAGTCCGCCCGCTTCGGAGAAGGCCGCGCTGTAGGTGTCACCGCTGCCGATCACCGGGAGGCTGTCGGCATTGAACGCGGCTGCGGCCAGCAGCGCGAGCGTGGCGATGCCGACGGCCCCGATCACCGCGGGATTACGGTCACGGAAGGCAGTCATGCGCACCTCGCCCGGGCGACATGGAGCTCGGGAGTGATGACCTGTTCGGTCTTCGGCAGCACGATCCGGCCGTCGAAGTCACAGAGATAGAAGTTGAACCAGGAGCCGTACGAGGCGGTCCCCGTCAGCTTGTTGAGCTTGCTCGGCAGCCGCTTCAGCACGCCCTCCACCGTCTTCTCGTTGTCGTTCAGCGTTCCGGTGAGGTCGGTCAGCTCGGCGATGTCGTCCCGCAGCGGCGGACGGGCGTCCTCGAGCAGACCCGAGGTGGCCTCGGTCAGGGCGCCGATGTTCACCAGCGACGCGCCGATGGGCTTGCGGTCCGCGGACAGCCCGGATATCACCCGCTGCAACTGCTTGAGCAGGGCGGAGAAGCGGGCGCCGCGCTTGTCCACGGTCGTCAGCACCTCGTTGAGGTTGTCGATCACGGACCCGATCAGCTTGTCGCGGCCGGCGAGTGTGGTGGTCAGCGACGCCGTGTGGGCGAGCAGGCTGTTGACCGTCCCGCCCTCGCCCTGCAGGGTCTTGATGATCTCGGTGGCGAGCTGGTTGACGTCCTTCGGGCTCAGCGCCGCGAACAGCGGCTTGAACCCGCCGAGCAGCGCGTTGAGATCGAGTGCGGGCTGGGTCCTGGACAGGGGGATCCTGCCGCCGGGCTTCAGCCGCGCACCGCTGCCGGCGCCTTCCGTCAGCGCGACGTACCGCTGCCCCACCAGGCTCCGGTAGCGGATGACGGCGCCGGTCGTGGTGAACAGCGGGCGATCGTCGCTGACGCTGAACGTGACCTCGGCCAGCGTCCGGTCCTTGATGCCGACCTCCTGGACCTCCCCGACCCGTACGCCGGCCACCCTGATGTCGTCGCCCTCCTCCAGGCTGGTGACATCGCTGAACACCGCGCGGTAGGTGTGCTCCGAGGTGAAGGAGATGTTGACGATCGTCGCCGCGAGCAACGTCGTCGCCAGCACCGTCACCACCGCGAAGAGAAGGAACTTGACCAGCGGCGCCGCGGTCTCTGTGGCTCGGCCCACCCTCATGCGACACTCACCGCCGTTCCGCGTGCCATCGGGCCGAACAGCAGTGTGGCGACGGCCGGCACCTGGTCGGCGGGGACTCCCATGACCGGGGCCACCAGCGAGCCGATGGCGCGCTGCTCGTCCCGCGTGGAGGACACATGGGTCCCGCCGGGCAGGGCACCGCCCGGGCCCGTCCGCGACGTACCGTCATCGAGCTTGACGTCCGGCGCGGGCACATGGGGGTGGGGCAGACCTCTGCAGTCGGGTCCTGAGCGCTCTGCATAGCGCGGTTCCTCGCCGGGTCGGTATGCGGATCGTGGGCGGACGAATTCGAGCGTGATGTGCATCTCCCCGCCTCTGAAGGCCTTTTCGGACGCCGCCTCCTGCTTCACCAGGCCGTCGAGGAGACAGGGGTACTCCGGTGCGTAGCGGGCGAACAGCGCCAGCGTGGGGCGGGAGACCCGCCCGAGCGTGATGAGCCGGTCGCCGTTCTCGTCGAGGAACGCGTCGGCGGTTCCGGCGGCGGTGGCGGTCGTCGTGAGCGCGGCGGCCAGCTGGTCCTGCTGCTCGACGAGGGTGCGGCTCGTGGTGACGGAGTTCCGCAGGATGCGCATCAGATCGGGGGCCGCGTCGCCGTACACCTCGGCGACGTCGGCGAACCGTGAAATGTCCTCCTTGAGGGACGGCAGATGCGGATTGAGCTCCCTCAGATAGCGCTCCAGGCGCGTGAGGTTGGCGCCGATCCGGTCACCCCGGCCTTCGAGAGCGGTGGAGAACGCGGACAGCGTGGCGTTGAGATCCGCCGGCCGCACGGTCCGCAGCAGCGGCAGCAGATCGTTCATCAGCTGCTGCACCTCGATGCCGACGCTGGTGCGGTCCTGGGTGATGACGTCCCCGGCGCGGATGTGCCGGGCGGACGGCTCGCGGGGTGCCACCAGGTCGACGTACTTCTCGCCGAACAGCGTCTTGGGCAGCAGCCGGGCATGCACATCCGCCGGGATCCGGGAGACGTGCTCCGGCTTGAGCGCGATGCCGAGCGTCGCCTTCTCGCCGTCGGCCCGCACCTCGCGCACCTCGCCGACCAGCAGACCGCGCAGTTTGACGTCGGCCCGCGGATCCAGCTGATTGCCCAGGGTGTCGGCCTCCAGCGTGATCCGTACGACGGTGGTGAACGCCTGCCGGTACACGGCGACGGACAGCGACAGCAGGAGCGCGATGAAGGCGATGAAGACGATTCCGTAGAGCCGCAGTTGTGCGCCGCGCGTCGGGAGGAGTCCTGGTATTCGCATCGGCGCTACCCCGCAATCCGTACGGTCGTGCTGGCGCCCCAGATCGCCAGGCTGAGGAAGAAGTCGAGAAGGTTGATGGCGACGATGGACGTTCGCACGGCACGGCCGACCGCGACCCCGACGCCGGCCGGGCCGCCGCTCGCGTAGTAGCCGTAGTAGCAGTGCACCAGGATGATCACGACGGCGAAGACGATCACCTTGCCGAAGGACCACAGCACGTCGACCGGCGGCAGATACTGCTGGAAGTAGTGGTCGTAGGTGCCCGCGGACTGGCCGTAGTAGCCGGTGGTGATGGTGCGCGCCGCGAAGTACGAGGACAGCAGCCCGACCACGTACAGCGGGATCACTGCGACGAAACCGGCGATCATCCGGGTGGTCACCAGGAACGGCAGCGAGGGAACGCCCATCACTTCAAGGGCGTCGGTCTCCTCGCTGATCCGCATCGCGCCGAGCTGGGCGGTGAACCCGGCCCCGACCGTCGCGGACAGGGCGAGGCCGGCCACCAGCGGGGCGATCTCACGGGTGTTGAAGTACGCCGAGAGGAACGCCACGAAGTTGGACGTGCCGAGCTGGTTGAGGGCCGCGTACCCCTGCAGGCCGACCTCGGTGCCGGTGAAGAAGGACAGGAAGGCGATGACGCCGACGGTGCCGCCGACGACCGCCAGCGCGCCGCGGCCGAAGCTCACTTCGGCCAGCAGGCGCAGGATCTCCTTCTTGTAGCGGCGCAGAGTCCGGCCGGTCCAGGCCAGCGAGCGCCCGTAGAAGGACAGCTGGGCGCCGAGCTCCTCCAGGGAGCGGAGTGGAAGCCCCATGAAACGACTGATGAGCGCCACGGTCAGCCCCTCTGCGGAACGATTTGGAAGTACACCGCGGTCATCACGAAGTTCGTCACGAAGAGCAACATGAAGGTGATCACCACCGACTGGTTCACCGCGTCGCCGACGCCCTTCGGGCCGCCCTTGGCGGTCAGGCCCTTGTACGAGGCGACGATGGCGGCGATGGCGCCGAACACCAGGGCCTTCAGCTCGGCCGCCCACAGATCCGACAGCTGCGCGAGGGTGGTGAAGGAGGCGAGATACGCGCCCGGCGTGCCGTTCTGCAGGATCACGTTGAAGAAGTAGCCACCGGCCACACCGACGACCGACACCAGTCCGTTGAGCAGCACCGCCACCACCATCGTGGCCAGCACTCTCGGCACGACCAGCCGGTGGATCGGGTCGATGCCCAGCACCTGCATCGCGTCGATCTCCTCGCGGATCTTGCGCGCCCCGAGGTCCGCGCAGATCGCCGTGCCTCCCGCTCCGGCGATCAGCAGTGCGGTGACGATTGGGGAGGCCTCCCGCAGTACCGCGAGCACCGAGGCCGCGCCCGAGAACGACTGGGCGCCGAGCTGCCGGGTCAGGCTGCCGATCTGCAGCGCGATGACCGCGCCGAAGGGGATGGAGACCAGCGCGGTGGGGAGGATCGTGACGCTGGCGATGAACCAGGCCTGCTGGATGAACTCCCGCATCTGGAAGGGTCGTCGCGGCAGCGTTCGCAGCACGTCCAGCGCCATCGCGAAGAGGCTCCCGGTGTGCCGCAGACCCGCAGTCGGAGAAAGGCTCATGCGTGCGCCCCCTCCCGCTCGGCGATGGACTCCCAGCGGGGCGGGCGGACGATCCCCGGGCTCGGCAGCAGGCGCGGGGTGACGACGGCACCGGCTGTGTCGTCGAGACCCGCCAGCTCCTGCTCGACCTGGGCGGCGTCCTTCTCCTCCGCCATGCCGATCGGCCCCTGCATGCGGCCGTTCAGGAACTGCCGTACGACCGGCTGGTCGCTGGTCAGCAGCTGTTCGCGGGGGCCGAACAGCACCAGCTCGCGCCGGAACAGCAGCCCGATGTTGTCCGGGACCTGCCGGGCGGAGGCGATGTCGTGCGTGACGATGAGAAAGGTCGCGTCGATCTGCGCGTTGAGATCGACGATCAGCTGGTTGAGGTACGCCACCCGCACGGGGTCGAGACCCGAGTCGGGTTCGTCGAACAGAATGATCTCCGGATCCAGCACCAGGGCCCGCGCCAGCCCGGCCCGTTTACGCATACCACCGGATATCTCGCCGGGCAGCTTCTCCTCGGCGCCGATCAGCCCGACCATGTCCATCTTCTCGAGCACGATCCGTCTGATCCCGCTCTCGGGCTTACGGGTGTGCTCACGCAGCGGGAAGGCGATGTTGTCGTACAGATTCATCGACCCGAACAGCGCGCCGTCCTGGAACAGCACGCCGAACAGCTTCCGTATCTCGTACAGGTCGTGTTCGCGGAGCCGGGTGATGTCGGTGCCCGCGATCCGGATCGAGCCGCGTTCCGGCTTGAGCAGCCCGACGAGCGTCTTGAGGAACACCGACTTGCCCGTGCCCGAAGGGCCGAGCATCACCGAGACCTCCCCGGCCGGCAGCGTCAGCGAGACGTCCTGCCAGATGACCTGGTGGCCGAAGGACTTGGTCAGCCCCTCCACGCAGATCTCGACACCCATCCGGTTCACCCTTCCGCCGTGAAAGCAGCTCTGACATCTGCTCTACGGGGAAGGGCGGCCCGTCCGTCGCGACGAGGCGAAGATTTTTTTACGAGCCCGGAATCAGGGCGGAATCAGGGTGGAACAGGGCCTAAGCGGCCCCGGGGAAGTCCGGGCGGCGTCGCGGGCCGATGGCTGTCGCCTGGCTGCGTTGTCGTCAGTCGCCGACGCTCCGCGTGGACTCCTTCCTCCGCCTTGCCAGACTCGGCCCTCGACCCTCCCCCGTAGCCCTGCGGGCACGGGGGTGCCCCCACCTTCACCCACCCGGACTTCCCCGACACCGCTTAGCGGTTCGGGAGCACCTGCGGCACGGATGCGTTCGCCTCCGGCTCCGTGGGGAGCGGCTGCCGCAGCAGGGGCACGGACGGCAGCTCCGACGCCGCAGGCAGGTCGGGTACGGCGGGCAGATCCGGTACGGCGGGCAGGTCCGGTGCGGACGTGAGGTCGGGTACGGCGGGCAGATCCGGTACGGCGGGCAGGTCCGGTGCGGACGTGAGGTCGGGCACGGCGGTCAGGTCCGGGACAGGGACCGCCGGCACAGCCGTTACATTGGGAATGTCCGGCATGTCGGGCGCGGGTAGCGGCAGGTCCGGCAGCGCAGGCAGCGGGGGCACGATGAGCCCCGGGCCGCCGTACCGCTGCGTCCCGGCCGTGCCGGCACCCTGACCGGCATCCGTGCTGCTGCCGGGGGCCGGCGCCACGCCACCCGCCGTCGGCGATTGCACGTCCGTGAACTCCGAGACGGCAGGGACCGCCGGGCGCGATCGGTGCGGCCCGTCCCCGTCATGGGCGTACGGCAGGATCAGGCCCGCGACCGCCAGCGTCGCCGCGGTCGAAGCCACCGCCACCGCCTGCGCGTTCCCGCCCCGCGGGCGGCCACGTCCGATCAGCCACAGCGCCAGCCCCAGCGTTCCGGCCAGCGAATTGCGCAGCGTCCGGCGAGCCCGCGCCAGCAGTGACTCGACCGTCCGGTAGCTCAGCCCCATCTTCGTGGCGACCTGGTCCACGTCCAGATCCTCGGCCTTGAGCCACAGCGCCTCGGCCTGGCGGGCCGGCAGCTCCCCGCTCCGGCGCGCCAGCCATTTCGCCTCGGCCCGGTCGCAGACCGCCTCCTCCACCGGCACCGGGACCGGTGCGAGCAGCCTGGGGCTGCTGCGCACCTCGGTCTCACGGTTGACCTGCCGGTAGCGGTCCACGCACAGCCGCATCGTCACCGTCGTCAGCCAGGCGCCCAGCCGTTCCTCGTCCAGATGAGGGTTCTCGGCAGCACGCAGCATCGCCTCGTGCACGGCGTCCTCGGCGTCCTCCAGGCTCATGGACCTGCGGCGGGCCACCTTGAGAAGCTGCTCGCGGTGGGCCCACGCGCGCTGCCACCGCTCGTGCGCCCCTTGCGTGTCCGTCGTCATGAGGGCCCCTTCGCTCTCACCCCGGCCGGACACGGTGCTTGCCCGGCGCGGGGGAGATTACCGCCCGGTAGCGGGGGTTGTGGAGGGGGAGGCGCGCATCGAGTCCTTTCCGTTGCTGGTCAACGCACCGACGCCGGGCAGCCCGGCAATGGGGCTCGGGACCGGAAGCAGCGGCGCTTCCGGTTCCGCGCCGCCGCCCGCACTCTTGGAAGGCGAGGGTGAAGAGGTGGGCGTCGGGGAGGACTTGGGTCCGCCGTCCCGGTCGCCCGGGCGGGCAGGAGCTGCGGAGGAGACCGGATGCCGAGACGTGTCCGACGGCTTCGGCTTCGGGCGGACGGCCGGTCCGGAACCGTTGTCCGGCACGACCCGGTGACCTTCCAGGTAGTACGCGAACCATGCCCTGACCGTGCGCACATACGCAGTGGAGTGGTTGTAGCCGAGGATCGCGCGGTCCAGGTCCGCCGCGTCGGACAGATCCCGCCCGCCCGCGCACAGATAGCGCCCCGCTGCGAGGGACGCGTCGTAGATGTTGCCCGGATCGCGGTGTCCGTCGCCGTTGCCGTCGGAGCCCCAGGCGGCCCAGGTTGACGGGATGAACTGCATCGGGCCGACGGCACGGTCGTACGCGACGTCCCCGTCGTACACCCCGCTGTCGGTGTCCCTGATGGCGGCGAACCCGTTGCCGTCGAGCCGCGGGCCGAGGATCGGTGTGAGCGTCGTGCCGTCCGCGGTCACCCGGCCGCCGTGCGCCTGCCCGGACTCGACCTGGCCGATCGCGGCAAGCAGCTGCCAGCGCAGCCAGCAGTCTGGCCTGCTGTCCGCGAGTCCCTCCTCGGCGTGCAGGTACGCGGCCAGGACGGTGGCCGGCAACGCGCCGCCGACCGGTCCGCCGGAGCCCTCCGCGCTTTCGGTGCCGCCTGCCGCTCCGCGCGTCCTCAGCGGCGGAAACTCGGTGCGGTAAGGGGTGTCGCCGGAGACGCTCGGACCCGGCGGGGCCGGGTGAGTCTTCGCCGGAGCCGAGGCGCGTGCCGTCGGTCCCGGGGCCTGCGAGGCGGTCAGTGCCGCCATGGCCGCCGTAACGACCGCTGTCGCCTTGACACCTCCGCGCTTGCGTCCTGTCATGATGCAGACCCCTCCCAGTGCGGCTGTTGCGCGGCGTTTCTTCACCTGCTCTACGCGGCACCGGCGCAGGTCCGTCGCAGGGAGTCGTACCTTTTCCGTGCCGGGAGGGCCGACGACGGCGCGCGAGCGCGCGGCTAACGTGGGGGCATGGAGCGATTGCGGGTGGAGTTCACCACCGAACCCTTCGACCTTGACGAGGCGCCCGCCCACGCGGTGGTCGCCCGCGAGGTCATCCAGGCGGCCGAGCTGGACGCCGTGGACGTAGGCCCGTTCGGCAACACCGCGGAAGGCAGCGCGGACGCGGTGCTCACAGCCGTGGACGCGCTGCTGCGCCGGTCCCTGGAGGCCGGTGCCACGCGGGTCTCGTTGCAGGTGAATGTGATCGGGGAGGGGGAGAAGTGACCGAGCCCGGAGACCACCCCCTGGTCAGCGCCGTGAAGCCGCTGGTCGACGCGATGGGCGCGGAGATACTCAGGCCGGACCAGGCCGACCCCGACGATGTGGTGCTCGCCTGGGAGGGCGAGGACGTACTCGCCGTACGGCTCCCGCAGCTCTCGGACTCGCTGGACCACATTCTGGCCGCGATGGAGCGGCGGCACGGCATGCCCCTGGCGGAGCTGGACCGCAAGACGAAGCAGTTGGTCGTACGGACCCTGGAGGCGCGGGGCGCCTTCTCCGTACGGCACGGCGTGGAGACGGTGGCCGGCGCCCTGGGGGTCAGCCGCTTCACCGTCTACAACTATCTGAACAGGGAAAACGCCGCCAAGGACAGCTGAGCACGCGCAGTCGCGAGCCGTCGTCCGGTGTCCGGGCGACGGCTTTCGTGTTGCCGAGTTTTCAACAAAGTGTTGACGCAATGTTGCCGGAGGGCGTTAGCTGTCCGCAGCCCGTCCAACGCACAGCGAAAAACAGCCACGGAGGCTCCCGTGACTTCGAGTCCGACGACACCGGGCCTCGCCCGGTTCAACACCTCACAGGACAGTGCGGCGCTGGCCGCCCTGCACGAGGTGTGTGCCAGTTCGGCGTGGGGGAGCAAGCTTCTCGCCCAGCGCCCGTACGCCACCGTGGAAGCCCTCTTCGACGCAAGCGACGCCGCCATGGCCGAGCTGAGCGACGAGGATCTGGCCGAGGCGATGGCGGGGCACCCGCCGATCGGCCGGCCGAAGCCGGGTGACCCGACCTCGTCCCGCGAACAGCGGGGCATGGCCGGTGCCTCGGAGGAGCTCAAGGCCGAGATGCTCGAACTGAACCTGGCATACCAGGACCGGTTCGGACATGTCTTTCTGATCTGCGCCACCGGCTCCACAGGTGAGCAGATGCGCGACGCGATGAGGACCCGGATCGGGAACTCGCCCGAGCAGGAGCGCGAGATCGTGCGCACCGAACTCGGGAAGATCAACCGCATCCGGCTGACCCGTCTCGCAGAAGAGGACCAGGACTGATGAGTACCGAGACCACCGCGTCGGTGTCCACGCACATTCTGGACACCAGCGTCGGACGCCCCGCCGGGGGTGTCGCCATCTCGCTGTCGGCCCGTAGCGGCTTCGACGGCGACTGGGTGGCGCTCGGCGGCTCCGCGACCGACGCGGACGGGCGCTGCAAGGACCTGCCGGCGCTGCCGGAGGGCACCACCCACGTACGCCTCGACTTCGAGACCGAGACGTACTTCTTGAATGAGCACAGTTCGAAGAAGCAAGCCGAGGCGCAGCAGGACGCCCCCCGCGTAAGGGACAGCGGTGCGTTCTTCCCGGAGGTGGCGATCACTTTCGCCGTCCGGCCGGGCGAGCACTTTCACGTACCGCTGCTGCTCAACCCGTTCGGCTACTCCGTTTACCGAGGGAGCTAGCAGACATGCCCACGATTCTCGGCCAGAACCAGTACGGCAAAGCAGAGAACCGCGTCGTCAAGATCACGCGGGACGGCGACACCCACCACATCAAGGACCTCAACGTCTCCGTCGCCCTCTCCGGCGACATGGACGACGTCCACTACTCCGGCTCCAACGCCAACGTCCTGCCGACCGACACCACCAAGAACACGGTGTACGCGTTCGCCAAGGAGTACGGCATCGAGTCGGCCGAGCAGTTCGGCATCCACCTCGCCCGTCACTTCGTGACCACGCAGGAGCCGATCCACCGGGCGCGCATCCGCATCCAGGAGTACTCCTGGGAGCGGATCGCCACCTCCGACGCCAATTCCAAGTTCATCGGCTCGGACGAGGTCAACCACTCCTTCGCCCGCAAGGGCCAGGAGCTGCGCACCACCCAGATCACCTTCGACGGTGAGACGTGGGAGGTCATCTCCGGTCTCAAGGACCTCACCGTCATGAACTCCACCAACTCGGAGTTCTGGGGTTACGTCAAGGACAAGTACACGACGCTGAAGGAGGCGTACGACCGCATCCTGTGCACCGACGTCGCCGCCGCCTGGCGTTACAACTGGACCAGCGACGGAAACCGGATGCCCAACTGGGAGAAGTCGTACGATCAGGCCAGGAAGCACATCCTGCAGGCCTTCGCCGAGACGTACTCCCTCTCGCTGCAGCAGACCCTGTACCAAATGGGTTCGCGGGTGATCAACAGCCGGAGCGAGATCGACGAGATCCGCTTCTCGCTGCCGAACAACCACCACTTCCTGGTCGACCTCGAGCCGTTCGGGCTCAAGAACGACAACGAGGTCTACTTCGCGGCCGACCGGCCGTACGGCCTGATCGAGGCGACCGTCCTGCGGGACGGCATCGAGCCGAAGATCCCGGTCGACATGACCAACCTCTGACCGTCGCCCCCCGAGGGCGACAGCCTCGACAACCTCTGACGCGCGCGCCGGCGTCACCCTCCGGGACGGCAGTCCCGTTCCGGAGAGCCCGGAGGTGAGCGGGGGCATCTGCGCAACACCTGCGCGCAGGTCCGCGATGATCGCGAAGGTCCGCGATGATGCGGTCGTACGTGCAGCACGGACTCGGTCGTCACCCCGCTCGGCCCCCGGGTCCGTACATCCGAGTGGAAGAACGAGGAACCGCCATGGCGGCTTCGCGCATCGTCATCGAGAACTGTGCCATCGCGACCGTGGACGCTAACGACACCGAGTACGCATCGGGTTATGTCGTCGTCGCGGACAACCGGATCGAGTCCGTGGGAGCGGGCACCGCACCCGCAGGCCTGGAGAACGTCGTCCGCCGCATCGACGGCACCGGCCACCTCGTCACCCCCGGCCTGGTCAACACGCACCACCACTTCTACCAGTGGATCACCCGCGGTCTGGCCACCGACCACAACCTCTTCAACTGGCTGGTGGCGCTCTACCCGACGTGGGCGCGTCTCGACGAGCCGATGGCCCGCGCCGCCGCGCAGGGCTCCCTCGCCATGATGGCCCGCGGCGGTGTCACCACCGCGATGGACCACCACTACGTCTACCCGCAGGGCTCAGGCGACCTGTCCGGCGCGATCATCGGCGCGGCGAGCGAGATGGGTGTCCGCTTCACCCTCGCCCGCGGCTCCATGGACCGTGGCACCTCGGACGGCGGCCTGCCGCCGGACTTCGCCGTCGAGTCCCTCGAAGGCGCGCTCGCCGCCACCGAGGCGACCATCGACAAGCACCACGACGCCTCCTTCGACGCGATGACCCAGATCGCCGTCGCGCCGTGCTCCCCCTTCTCCGTCTCCACCGACCTGCTCAGTCAGGGCGCCGAGCTGGCCCGCCGCAAGGGCGTGCGGCTGCACACCCACGGTTCGGAGACCGTCGAGGAGGAGGAGTTCTGCAAGGAGCTCTTCGGGATGGGCCCGACCGACTACTTCGAGTCGACCGGCTGGCTCGGTTCGGACGTATGGATGGCCCACTGCGTCCATATGAACGACTCGGACATCGCCGCCTTCGCCCGTACGGGCACGGGCGTCGCGCACTGCCCGTCGTCCAACGCCCGCCTGGCCGCCGGTATCGCCCGCGTCCCGGACATGCTGAAGGCCGGCGTGCCGGTCGGCCTCGGCGTCGACGGCACCGCCTCCAACGAGTCGGGCGAGCTGCACACCGAGCTGCGCAACGCGCTCCTCATCAACCGGCTCGGCCCCCACCGCGAAGCCGCTCTCAATGCGCGCCAGGCGCTGCGCCTCGGTACGTACGGCGGCGCCCAGGTCCTCGGCCGTGCCGACCAGATCGGCTCCATCGAGGCCGGCAAGCTCGCCGACCTGGTGCTGTGGAAGCTGGACACGCTCGCACACTCCTCGATCGCCGACCCGGTGATCGCGCTCGTCTTCGGCGCGGCAGCTCCCGTCACGCTCTCCCTCGTCAACGGCAAGACCGTCGTCGAGGACAACCACCTGACCACGGTGGACGAGGACGCCATCGCCCGCTCCGCGCGGGACGAGGCACAGCGCCTGGCGCGGATCGCCGCCCAGGGCTGACCAGAAGAAGTCCGGTCGAGGGGGACGGCCCTCGACCGGCGGCCATGGACCCGAGCGGGGTCCATGGCAGCCGTCACCGGGAGGTGCGGCACCGCAATCGGTGCCGCACCCCCCGGGACGGTGACTCGTGTCTTCACACCCCAGAAGCCGGGCTCACCGCTGCACGATTCGCACCACCTCCCTGATACCCACGTCACCGCCGACGTGTACCCGACCGGAGGAACTACCCGTGGCCGCACAGCCCAGGTTTCCGAAAGATGCAGTCGCAGTACCGGAAGTCGAAGTACCGGAGGGGACGCACCCGGTCGATGAGACCCTGCCTCCTCTGAAGATGTTCACCAGCGGCCTTCAGCATGTGGCCGCGATGTACGCCGGCGTGGTGGCCCCGCCCATGATCGTGGGGCCCGCCGTGGGCCTCAGCGCCAAGGAAACCGCCTTCCTGATGGGCGCGAGCCTCTTCACGGCCGGCATAGCCACCCTCCTTCAGACCCTCGGCTTCTGGAAGGTCGGCGCCAGGCTCCCGTTCGTCAACGGAGTCTCGTTCGCCGGTGTCACTCCGATGATCGCCATCGGCAAGGACCGGGGAGCGGACGGCATCACCGTCATCTTCGGCGCGATCATCGTCGCCAGCGTGCTGGGCTTCGTCCTCACGCCGTACTTCTCGAAGCTGGTCCGCTTCTTCCCGCCCGTCGTCACCGGCACCGTCATCACCTTGATCGGTGTCTCGCTGCTCCCGGTGGCCTTCAACTGGTCGCAGGGCGGCAACTCCACGGCCTCCGACTACGGTTCGATGAAGAACATCGGCATGGCGGCCCTCACCCTGGTGATCGTGCTCGCCCTGCGCAAGATTCTGCGCGGCTTCCTGCAGCAGATCGCCATCCTGCTCGGACTTGTCGCGGGCACGGTCATCGCCGTACCGCTGGGGATGACCAGTTTCGACGCCATGAAGAACGCCGATCTGGTCGGCTTCCCCACGCCGTTCCACTTCGGCGCCCCGCAGTTCGAGATCGCCGCGATCGTCTCGATGTGCATCGTGATGCTGGTCTGCATGACCGAGTCCACCGCCGACATGCTCGCACTCGGCAAGATCGTCGACCGGCCGGCGGACGAGCGGACCATCGAGGGCGGACTGCGCGCCGACACCCTCGGCAGCGCCATCAGCCCGCTCTTCAACGGCTTCATGTGCAGCGCCTTCGCGCAGAACATCGGCCTGGTGGCGATGACGAAGGTACG
Source organism: Streptomyces lunaelactis (assembly GCF_003054555.1). NCBI lineage: Bacteria > Bacillati > Actinomycetota > Actinomycetes > Kitasatosporales > Streptomycetaceae > Streptomyces > Streptomyces lunaelactis. Next base: position 6,982,622 of record NZ_CP026304.1, read on the forward strand.
GAGCCGGTTCGTCGTCGCAGCGGGCGGCGGCATCCTGATCCTGCTGGGCCTGTGCCCGGTCGCCGCCTCCGTGATCGCGCTCGTCCCGCTGCCGGTACTCGGCGGCGCGGGCATCGTGCTCTTCGGCTCGGTCGCAGCCAGCGGCATCCAGACGCTGGCCTCGGCGGCCCTGGAGAAGGGCGAGAACGCCCTGATCGTCGCGGCCTCCGTCGGCATCGGACTGATCCCGATCGCCGCGCCGGAGTTCTACCACGCCTTCCCGAAGGACGCGCTGGTCGTGCTCGACTCGGGCATCTCCACGGGCTGCATCGTGGCGATCGTCCTCAACCTGGCCTTCAACCACCTTGGGAAGAAGGCGGGTTCGGAGGAGGAGCAACTGCTGGACGGGACTGGGATTCCGGCCCAGGCCGCAGTGCACTGATGCCGTCTGTGTGACATGGCCGCCTGGCAGCAACCGAGGCGCGTGAGCAGCAACCGGGGCGCGAAGGCAGCAACCGAGGAGCGAAGGCAGCAACCGAGGCGCGTACGGCACCCGCCAGTGCCGTGCGCGCCTCGGTCGTACTACGGGGTGTGCGGCGTCAGTCGATGTGGAAGCTGTCGCCGTACACCTTCCAGTCCAGCGGCGTGTTCAGGTTGAAGTTGTTCTTCTTGACGAAGACCCGCTGGGCCGTGTCGACCCGGCTGGTGTCCTCGTGCGCCTCCTCCTGCTTCATCGCCCAGACCCGGGCGTCGAGGAAGGCGTTCAGATAGGTCTTCTCGTTGCCGCCCTGGGCCGGCGGCTTGGCCTTGGCGAGGGCCCTCTTGCGGATGTTGCTGAAGCTGGTGCTGTCGCCGCCGTCGCCGTGCATCACGATGGCGTCGTAGTAGATGAACTGGCCGAGCACGCCGATGCCGTCGCTCTTGCCCCGCTTGACGGCCGGGTTGAAGTAGACGCGGTCGCGCTCGTCGTTCTGAGCCTTCTTGAACTCGGAGTCCTGGGCCGCCTTCACCCAGTCCTTGGTGTAGTTCGGGTCGAGACCGGCGTGCGAGTCGCTGCCGTCGACCTCGCGCAGCGCGGGCAGGTACTTGGCGAGTACGTTGCCGGGCTTGCGGTCGGTGTAGAGCTCGACCAGCTCCAGCATGTCGTGCGTGCCGGAACAGAAGCCGATGATCCCGGCGGTGTAGCCGCGACCGTCGCCGATGTCCTCGATGTACTTGTACTGGGCCTTCCAGTCCAGCGAGGAGTTCTCCGCGCTGGACACGATCTTCATGGCGATTTCCTTCTTCGCCGGATCGTCGAGCCCGACGGCCGCCGGAGCGGGGGCGGCGGCGGCCGTCTCCGGTCCGGCGGGCTCGGAGGCCGAGGCTGCCACGGCGGTGGCCGGTACGGCGACCAGCGTCAGGCCGAGCAGCACACGGGGGAGGAATCTGAGCGGTCGAGCCGAACGTATGTGGGGGGCTGGCACCTGGCCTCCATAGGGTGTTCGTCGTTCCGGTGTTCTGTTAGGAAGCTTTCCTATCAGAGTGCCGGAGTGACGTACACCCCTTCCGCGTGCGGAAGTTGAGCCCTGGGACAGTCCTGCGGCAGCCCCGCGACGGCCCTGGGACGGCCCCGCGACGGCTGAGCGAGGACGTCAGTCCAGCAGCTCGGAGCTGCTCGCCGGCTCCACGCGCGGCTGTCCGTTGAGGCGGTGCCGTTCGATGGACGAGCGGCGGTAGACCTCCTCGCGCACCCGCTGGATCTCGCCGATCGGCCGGTGGTCCTCGCGCGTACGCCAAGGGGTGATCGACGTACCGTCCGCGGCGGCGAGGTTTTCCTCGCCCCCGATGTCCTGCCGCGGAATGGCGATATGTGCGACGGTCACCCACGGCGAGAGCTGCTCGGGCCACTCCACCGATGTGTTGTCCACCGGCATCCGCGTCAGATCGGTGTTGAGCTGCACCTGCAACTCGAACCCGTGGTCCCGCTCACCGGCCTCCGCCACCAGCGTGTTGCGGAAGGCCTCGCCGTCCGCGCGCACATCGACCGCGAGATGAGCGACGGGCGAGACGGGCACCGTCCGCACCTTGGCGATGTGGTCGCCGTACCGGAAGGCGCCCATGCTGTTGTACGCGTACGAGAGCAGGTTCTGCCGAGGAACCTGGGTGAACGACAGCATGGCGAACAGCTCGTCCCACAGCCACTCGTCCGACGTCCTGAGCGTCCCGCGCCTGGTGAGGAACTCTCCCATCCAGGACTTGCGCCGCGCGGGGTTCACCAGCGCGTCCGGCAGCTCGCCGAACAGCTCCTCGATGACCATGTAGTCGTACGCGGTATTGGCGAAGAAGACCTTGTTGTTGATCAGGTTGAGGTCGAAGGTCGTCGCCTCGGCCTCGTCGGAGAGCAGCGATTCTCCGGGCACCCCGAACATCTTTATGCCCATGCCGCAGGCCGCGCCCAGCAGAGAGTCGGCCCGCAGATGCCCGAGCCCGTTGGAGTAGCGGACGACCGCGTCGTACGCGCCGGTCCGGGCGAAGATCCCCTGGGCGTAGGACTCCGGCAGCTCACCCACTGTGACCGTGGCCTTCATCAGCCCGTACGTCTTGCCGTGCGCCGTCCTGACCGCGCGGCCGACCCCCTGCCGCTCGACGGAATCGCGGGTGCGACGGCCGACATTGCGCACCACCTCGTCCAGCTCCTGCTGATAGGTGGGTCGTTCGACGGGGGTGTACGTCTCGTACCTGACGAATTCCATGGCGGGATCTCCTTTGCCGCGTCGTGCGCGCCTGTCCGGTGCGTACGTCCCACGAGAAAGGTAGCCTGCAATTAAATTGTGCACAATGTAACTGAGTGTGTTGGACCCCACGTCGTATCGCGGAGTCGCCGCCGTCCGCCGTCCGCCGGCCAGGCCTAGGGCAGGTCAGTCCCCCGGCCGCCAGTCGGGCCTACGCCCGCTGAACCCGACGACCTGGTCGAGCAGAGCCGCACTGTCCGGCACCTCCACGACAGGGCCGAACATCCCGTCCCCGCTCGGGTCGTCCCCGGCCGGCTTCATCAGCTCGTACGAGACCTGAAGGCTCGCCTCGCCGGGCGCGTACTCCTGCCCGGTGGCGCGGGCCAGATCCCAGCCGTGGACGACGAGTTCGTTGATGGCGACCCGTCCGGCGATCGCCGCCGGGAAGGTGACACCCCCCGCCTGCGTGTCGCCGTCCCACGCGCCCGGTGTCTGCCAGGCCTCCGCCAGCTCGTCCAGCCGCTGCGGAAGCACGGTGCGCCAGTCGTCATCGAGGACCGGCAGCACGGACCCCGGGTCCGTCCCGGTCGTCGGCCCGAGATCCTTCCGCGCGGCGTCCCGGAAGGCGGTGGACAGCCCGACGAGATGGCCCAGCAGCTCCCGTAGGGCGTACTTGGGACACGGCGTCGGATCCCCGAGCCGCTCGTCGCCGACGCCGTCGATCAGCTGCGCCACCGCGCGGGCGGCGGGGTGGAGGTCTGGGGAGGGGTTTTGTGTGTTGTCCATACAGAGGCAGACCGGACCCGCCGCCGAAACTCATCGCCCGCTGTCAGCTGCCCCGCTTCGGGCCGATCACCAGCTGGTGCTCCTGGTCCCCGTGGCCGAGCTTGCGGAAGCCCTTGTCCTCCACGGTGAAGTGCTCCCGGAGGCCGAGGACGAGGCGCTCGACGTCCTTCGGGCGACCGTAGGCGAGCGCGGGGACGGCTTCGGAGAGCAGCACCGGCTCGCTGAGAAGGCGCTGCTTCCGTACGTCGAAGGACAGGGTGGACACCGCGGGGCCGTCGTCCGAGACGATCCGGCCGGCCCCGAGCAGGGCCGGGGTGAAGATCGCGCACAGCGTCTCGTAGACGAGACCCCCTGCCTGAGTGGGGTCCATGTGCACCCCGACCGTTCCAGGTGCGCGGTGGTGTGCGGACTTCCTGTCCTTCAGTGGATGCCGCATGTCTCCAGCATCTGGCCGATGGCACCCACCCGCCCGGCGGGCAGCTCCCCGGATGCCCGAGGAAGCGCTCCGGCGTGAGATCGGGACGCCCTCAGAAAGACGTCTCCCGCACGCTGGCCCGGTCCGAGGGAACGGTCGATGCCGTGATTTCCGAGCGATGCCGGTCGCCCGCGAACGTCACCGTCAGAGTGTCCGGCGCACTCTGTGTGGTGCTCGCCGTGAAGCCCTGGTTCGGCACCGCCGAGATGAGGCACACCCCGCCGCTTCCGTAGCGCACGGTGGCCTTCCCTCCCTGGGACGTGATGGTGTGCACGCCCGAGCCGCCCTCCTCGCAGCCCTCGCCGCCCGAGTTCGCCCCGGACTGCTCCTGTGAAGGCGGGGGAGTCGTGCGGGCCACGGGCGACGCTGTGGGGGGTCTCTCGGTCTTCCTGGGCGGCTTCGGCCTGGGCGTCGACCGGCTCGGGGTGGGCTCGGGGCTCGGGGAGGCGCTGGGAGTCGCCGGGGCCCGCGGCGAGGCGGCGGCGAAATCCTTCGGCGCCGACTGCGCGACCGGCGCCGTCGGCCTGGTCGAGCCCACCACGAAATGGACCGTGATCATGACGGCCGTCACGCTGGCCGCCGTGCAGGACAGCCAGATGAGCACGTAGCGCAGGTACCGGGACACGACACCATCTTGGCGGACCCGCTAACGTGCCTGCTCATGGCCTCCGTACTTGTCGTCGAGGACGACCCAGTCATCCGGGCCGCGCTGATCGAGGTCCTCACCGGACACGGGTACGCGGTAAGGACCGCTCACCAGGGTTTCGAGGCGCTGCGGCAGATCACCCAGGGCCCGCCCGACATCGTCGTACTCGACCTCGGACTCCCCGACCTGGATGGTCTCGACGTGCTGCGGATGATCCGCGGCATCTCACGCGTACCCGTACTCGTCGCTACGGCCCGTGACGACGACACGGAGATCATCAGGCTCCTCAATGCCGGAGCCGACGACTACATGGTCAAGCCCTTCTCGGGCGGCCAGCTCGCCGCCCGGATCGCGGCCGTACTGCGGCGGTCCGGGCCTGGCGCGGACGACGGCGACCGGCAGCCGGTCCTCCAGGTCGCCGGTCTCAGGATCGACCCGCTGGCCCGAACCGTGCACCTGGACGGCGGCGAACTCTCCCTGACCCGGCGGGAGTTCGACCTGCTCGCCTACCTCGCGCGCAACGCCGACCAGGTCATATCCCGGCAGCGCATACTCGCCGAGGTCTGGCAGCAGCCGTATCTCGAGGACCAGACGGTCGACGTCCACCTCTCGGCACTGCGCAGGAAGCTGGGGGAAAAGGCCGCTCATCCGCGCTATCTGCACACGGTGCGCGGTATCGGGATCAAGCTGGTCGCGTCGCCGTCATGAGACGTGCCCTCGCCGGGATCTCCCTCGCCGCGACGCTGATGATCGCGCTGTCCTTCCTCATCCCGCTCGCCCTGCTCGTACGCGAACAGGCCCGGGACCGGGTGACCACCGCCGCCGAACAGCGTGCGGCCGCCCTCGCCCCGGTACTCGCCCTGACCACCAGGCCGGCCGATGTACAGCAGGCCGTCGCGGGCGTGGGCTCGGACGACCGGCTCGCCGTACGGCTCCCGGACGGCCGGCTCGTCGGCACTCCGCATGCGCCGCCGGAGGCGCTGGACCGCGCGGTGGGCAAACGGGAGACGCTGGCGCTCGACACCGACGAGGGATGGATCTATCTCCAGCCCGTCGTCCTGGACCGGAACCGGGTGGCGGTCGTCGAGGCCTACGTACCCGCCGGGGATCTGACCCGGGGCGTCGGGGCCTCCTGGGGCGTCATGTCGCTGCTCGCGCTCGGCCTGGTGGGTGGCTCGGTGCTGGTCGCCGACCGAATGGGCGCCCGGGTCGTCCGCTCCACCAGGAGCCTGAAGCGTGCCTCGCTGGCCCTGGGATCGGGGAACCTCGACATACGGGTGGAACCGGACGGTCCGCCGGAATTGCAGGAAGCAGGGGCTGCATTCAACACCATGGCCGACCGGGTCGTGGAACTGCTCGCCATCGAACGGGAGATGGTCGCCGACCTCTCGCACCGGCTCAGGACCCCGCTGACCGCGCTGTACCTGGAGGCGGACCTGCTGGGCGGTTCACCGGGCGCCCGGCGGATCACGGAGGCCGTCACGCAGCTGGAGGGCGAACTGGACTCGATCATCACCGCCGCCCGCACCCCGCTGGCCGCCGGCCCGGCTAACGGGGCAAAGCCCGCCCGTCCGAGCGAGGTGACCGAAGTGGTGGCGATGCGGCTCGACTTCTGGTCGGTGCTCGCCACCCAGCAGGACCGGCTGTACGAACGCTCTTTCACGCCGCGCCCGACGCCCGTACGGTTCCCGGAGGACGACCTCGCCGCGGTCGTGGACGCGCTGATCGGGAACGTCTTCCGGCACACTCCGCAGGGCACCGCCTTCGCCGTACGCGTGGAGCGCACCGACCGCCATGTGCTGCTGATGGTGGAGGACGCGGGTCCCGGCGTTGCCGACCCGGACGCCGCGCTCACCCGGGGCGTCAGCGTCGGCGGCTCCACGGGCCTCGGCCTGGACATCGTGGCGCGGGCGGCCCGCGTGGCGGGCGGGGAGCTGGAGATCACCCGCGCGCCGATGGGCGGGGCTCGGGTGCGGGTGTCGTTCGGGCTGGCGGGCGAGGAGCGGTAGCGGGTCCTCCCAGCTCCTACCGGCTTGCGCCGAAGTTCTGCGTCCACCAGGGGCCGCCGTCCCCGAAGTGCACGCCGATGCCTATCTCCTTGAACGAGCAGTTGAGTATGTTGGCGCGGTGGCCGGGACTGTTCATCCAGGCGTCCATGACGGCGGCCGCATCGGACTGCCCGCGGGCTATGTTCTCGCCCAGCGTGGACCAGAGATACCCGGCGGCGTCGACGCGGCCGGACATCGTGGACCCGTCGGGTCCGGTGTGGGACATCACGCCACTGCGGGCCATGACGTCGCTGTAGTCGTCCGCGGCCTCGGTCAGCTTCGCGTTCGACGTGAGCGGCGAACAACCGGCGGACGCGCGCTCTTTGTTGACGAGCGTGAGGACTTGAGCCTCGGCGCCGTTCGAGGACCCCGACCCCGCGCCGGAACCGGAACCGCCGGAGGACGAGGCTGAACCGCCAGCACCTCCGGACCCACCCGTTCCGCTCCCGCTCCTGGCCTGGACCGTGGGCTTCGGCGCGGTCTTGGGACTCGCCGTCCGCTTCGGCTTGGCGGAGGCCGGGAGGGAGGCGGACGGGCTCGTCGAGGCGACCGTCTTCGGGCTCCCCGAAGGCGATGCGATCGGCGACGCGCTGCCCGCCGCTGCATTGTCCTCGCCCTGCCCGGCGACGTCACCGGCGGCGTTCGTCTCCACCTGGCCGGCCGCCTTGCCGTCGTTCCCGCCGCCTGTGGCGAGGGTGACGCCGACACCCGCGGTGACGGTGATCACGCCCAGGGCCAGCACAACGCTGCGTGCCCGCTTCCCGCCCTTGGGGCGGGCGTGAGAACGGGAGTTCGGGCCATCGGCTCGTCGGGAACCCATACGTGCAACACCTCGGAAGGAAGACGGCTGAGCAGGCGAGATCCCGGCGGACGCAGCCGCGCCCACCGGGATCACGGTGGGGGGTTGACGAGAGCGTAAGCCGGTCCGAACGTCGAAAGACCCCGAGAAAGGGCTTCTTCAAGAAGCCATAAGAAAGCCATCAGACTCCCACCAGGTACGCCGGGCAGGCCGCGGGGCGACGTGTCCGGTCCACCCCGCTTGTGGGCAGGCGCAGCCTGTGGCGTATAGGTCTGGACCATTGCTGTCCGTCGCGGAGGTCTGATCGTGCAACGTCCCCCCACACTCCCCGCGTTGGCCTGCGTGTCATGTGGGAGCAGGCAACCGACAACAAGGCGGTTACTGGGTATGAGGTGTTCCACCAGGGCGCCAAGGTCACGTCGCTGCCGGGCGGCAAGCACATGGTCGACATCGACCGGCTGTCCCCGTCGACGGCCTACATCTTCACCGTCCGCGCAAGCGACTCCGCCGGGGACCTCTCCGCGCCCAGTGCCGCCGTGCCCGTCACCACCCCGGCCCCCACGCCGGAGGACCACAAGGCGCTCTGGCGTCCCGTGAAGCTGAGCGGCCGGGCCGAGGGGAGTCGCGCGGCGGCCCCTGTCCTGGGGGCGCGCCGCCGACGACATGGGCGTCACCTCGTACGAGGGGAAGGGGCCCAGCACCGCGCCCACCGATTTCAGGCCGTCGTTCGACGCTCGCAGTGAATTGCCGGGCGAGACGTGGCCGGGCATACGTATGGTGCCCTCTGCTCACCCGAAAGCGACTGTCTGGAAGGAGGTTCCTGTGCGCAGTGGGCAGCGGGTCTGGACGCTCGTCGAGGTGCGGGGCGGTCCTGGTGAATGGCGAGGCGCAGAGGAGGCTTGGAACCGGGAAGAATGGGACTTCACCGACGAAGGGCTGCGCGGTGCGGGATGGACGGCCGGAGTCCTGACCGAGGACCCGTTGTCCCGAATCTATGCCGTCGAGGTTCGAGTGGGGGGAGCGGCGCCGCGAGCCGAGAGAGAAGCCGAGTGGGCGGTGGCCCGCCTTGCGGACGTGTCGGCGATCGAGATGTATCCCCGGATGCCGGTGCGATGGGACAGAGACAGGGAGCTGTTGCCCCGGTGGCGCGTACTCACCACCGATCACCGTCCGCCCGAAGCCGACGAAGAGCCGTCTACCTGGCTGGCTCGACGGCAGCGGCAATGGCGGCGCCGAGCCGTGCGTCTCACCGAGTGGACAGGCCGGTACGACACCGGTGAGACGGTCCTCGGGTCGGCTGAAGAGGCCCTGGCCCTGGCACGTACGGGCTGGCCGCACCGTGACGCACCGCGTACCGATGTCGCTGTACGCCCACTGGACGGCCGGGACGGACGGCCGACTGTCGCACGGAGAACTGCAGATCTTGACAGGCGACTGACGCAGATTCTGGGTCTTGTGGTCCTCACCGGCTGCGGGGCGGCGGTCGCGAAGGGCACGCAGGGCCCTGTGTTCTGGCTCTGGGTCGTCAGTGCGGCGACGTCCTTCTGCATCGCCTGGTGGCTCGGCGGAAGGCTGGAGCAGGTAGGCGGCGAGACGATCGGACGGCTGCTCGTCGCCCTGCTCGGCGTGTATGTCGTCGGCGTCTTCCTTGGCTGGTCGCTGGACGAGGCTTCGGGCCTGTCCCGCGCGCAGGCTCTGTTGCTGCCCGTGTTCGTGGCCGTGGCTGTCGGTATGAGTCTGCTTGTCCGGAGCTGGACGAGCAGCACGCACATCGCCTGGGTGGGGCCGGCCGTGGTCGCCGTGCTGGTGCCGGTTCTCGCTGTTACCGGCAGGCTGTTGCACTGGATGTACGGCGACGAGCTCGGACTGAGCACGAGCGAAATGGATGTGTCGGGGATCTGGCAGGCGGCGTCCGCGCTGAAGCTGCTGACGCCGATGAGTGCGCTGCTCCTCGTTCCTTCGGCGTGGGCCATCGCACGGCATTGGCATCTGGTACGCCACGGCGGACGATTCAGCGCCGTGGTTTTCGCCGTGGTGGCCCTCCTGTTGGCACTCAACGCGGGAAGTCTGGGCCTGGAATCTCCTCAGCGCGCCGCAGACGCGGTCAAGGCTGTCGCCCGTCAGGGCGGAGGCACGCCACCATCATATTTTGGCGTCGAGCCCGAGTGGATCTGCTTGACACCGACGGTTCCTGAGACAGAGCTGAACACACAGGGCGGGATTCTGAAGCCGCGACGCCCCTACGTCACGTTCGGCACGACACAGGACGCGGTCGTGGTCTGGGACGCGGACCACGACCGGAAGTTGCTCGTGCCGGTGGAGCAGGTCCGGACCACGCCCGCCGACACGCATGCGGCGCGGGCGTCCTGCCGCGCGGAACTCCGGGACTGACGCATCAGGCGTAGCTCAGTTCCTGATGGCGACCACGGCCCAGCCCGTCTTGCCGGGAGCGCCGGGAGCGCCGGGAGCGCCGGTACGCGGGGTGACGCCCCAGTCGGCGGCGAGCGCGTCGACCAGGAGCAGTCCGCGACCCGACTCCTGCTCCAGCGACCTGAGTGGGAGAGCCTGATCGCGACAGGGCCGCTGCTCGGCGCGAGTCTCGGTGATGTCGATGCGCAGAGCGGCCGGGCTCGCGGCGAGGCAGAGGTGGAAGTCCCGCCCGGGTACGTGCCCGTGACGCACGGCGTTCGCGACGAGCTCGGCTGCGATCAGCGTGACCGTCTCGTTGGCGGTGGAGTCGTACGGGTGACCCCACTCGTGGAGACGGAGAGACGAGCCGGCGGGCGAGCCGTGCGCCGCGGGCCGTCGAGGTGAACCGCATCGTGAACTCGTGAGTGGTGGCGGGATCGTTAACAAGCCTCGCGGGCGGGGTGGTTGCCGGGTTCATGCGTCCAACATTTCCGCGTAGTTCACTGCGTTGACCAGCAGTGACGCGCTGACTGTCAGGCGGTGTAGCGGGCCGCCGCGCGATCGGGCTGTCTCACGAGCTGGATCGGCAGAAGGGGATGGCCGGAGACGACGACGCGGGCCGCGACTTCGCAAAGGTCTACAAGTCCGCCGCCTCAACCACACTCGACCAGATGGGCTTCAGTTCCTATCTGTTGGGCGAGTCCGGCAGAGGGTTGATGCGCACGGCACGCGAGTTCATGGCCACAGAGAGCAGCATCGCGTCAGCGATCCTGGGCAAACAGATCGACTTGACGGCAGGTATGGGGGATCCGGGGGCGGACTGTCCTGAGAACTACCTGGGGCTCGGCCGGGAATTGCCCGAGGTGGTCGGTGAGACATCCGGTCTCGAACAGTACGGAACGAATGATCGCTTCCGTGGGTCGCCGGAGAAAATTCGGGACGTGGCCGGCTCGTGGCGCCACGCCGGAAAACTGATGCTGCGCTTCCTCGAGGATGCCCAGGCCTTCGCATCGACGGCCGACAAGGCGCACTCCGGTGAGGCAGCGGATGCCTTCCGTACCTACTTCACCATGTGCGTGGGTAGGACATGCCCGCTCGAGCGTGCCCAGCCGGACGAGCCTCTCGTGACAAATCTGGTAGCGGCATGCAACCAGCTCGCCAAGGCGTGCGACCGGTATGCCGACCACGTCGAAGCCGCCAAGAAGCAGATCCAGCAGAACAAGCTGGACCTGTTCCACGTCGAAATGCCGTGGGATGCCCCGAGGTTCGGTGGGAACGGAGACGACGGCGGTCTCCATGCCGCCGTGCTGGAAGATCCATGGATTCACCAACTCGGCGATATCGCTCACGCCCTCGACGTGTCGGAGAATCGCGTCAAGTTGCCCGACGGCTCGGACGACCCTCGCGGGCCCGGCATACCCTTCCTGCCCCCGCTGATTCGTGTACCGATCCCCGTGCCACTGAGACTTGCCGCCTACACTGGCCAGCCACCTGGCATTGTGCCTATGGGCAGTGGGTACGACCCGACGCTCAACCGCGACCCCTTGCCACCGGCCCCTGGCACCACCCGCATCCTTACCCCTGGCGAACAGAGCACATTCCGTACCTGGGTCAACTCCCTGCCGCCCGGAGGCTTTGCCGGCGGCGGCGGCCCGAGCCACCCGGACAACGCCTATCAGATGCGTGTGGCCGGCTACCCGGAACGTGAGGTGCCACTGCCCGCCGCGGCAACCGGAGCGAGTGGCAGGGGCCTCATGGTCGACGGCATGCGTCCCATGGACGGATACGCGATCGAGGCCAAACACGTGCGTGAACCCGATTGCAAGAAGACCTTCCGGGACCTGGACCAGGTCGACAAGACCCTCGGGACCCCGCCCAAGATCGACGAGAACGGAAAAGTAAAGTTCGACCCGCACCGTGACGGCATGTACGTAAAGGACGGGAACGAAATGGCGCGCTACCGTGCAGCGCTCTCCGATCCACGCAACGACGAGATACGCGGCTTCGAGATCATCACGAACGACCAGCGATCCGCTCCCTACTGGCAGAGCATGATGGCCATGAGCGGAGTAACAGGCACCGCACGCTACGTGCCGTAGAAGTACGGAGACACGATGACGGACCAAGACGCGCTGAGGACAACGTTCAGCTTCGCACCGCCGGTCAACGACGCTGCGGCCTGGCATCTGCAGCTCGACGACCTCGCAGCCAAGATCACCGAAGCCTTCCCCGGAGCGTCTACCTCCTTGGGTGGAGACCTGGGACCACGGTCGGCCGACGCCCTGTCCTTCGAAGTACCACTGGGCGACGGAGTGTGGCTGGAAGGGCTGGCGACAACCCCCTATCCGGAAATCGGCTCGGTCATGGTGATGCAAGCATCGGCAGCCGAGGCCGCACAATTTGCTGCCTGGTTGCGGGACTCGATTGTCCCCTCTCCCTACCTGGTCCATTTCACGAGCGAATTGGCGCTGAACAACGGCGACGACGCCTATTGGGTTCTCCCGCCACACGGAAGCGTCGCTGAGATCGCTCAGACGCTCCAGCAGCACATCGACTCGACCGATCGTTTGTGACGGAGCAAGGCCGAGGCGTCGTCTCCTGTGGAGTCGGCCGTCGTGAAAGGCTGCGGAACCCCTCGGCCCAGTCCCGACACCCTCCCTCCGAGCGGGCGCCAGGAGCGAGCACGAAGTCCGCCTGGGCGCCTGTTTCGTGTGCGGACCGGGGTGGAGAGCGGGCCGTGAACGAACGGCCCTTTTGGTCCTGTCCGTAGCCGATGGCTCACGGGCTTTCGGGCCCGTTCTCGGGGTGTAGTGCGGGCAGTCCCCTCGGGCCACACCCCGAGGCACACCGCCGCCCTCGCGTCACGCCGGCCATGCGAGCTGCGTCACGGAGCAGGGCTCGGGCATCGACCTCTGGGGCGCGGCTACCATCTCCTCGGATGACCAGATGGCCACTCATGGTGAGGAGTTGGCGTGGCGGAACTGATCCGACGGCTGCGATTCGGGGCCGACGTCGGCTATCACAGTTTCTGTCTCCAGGAGTCGGATGATGCCGATCTTCCTGTGCCGTATCCCGACGACAGCGTGTTCGGACAGTTTCTCACCTCGTTTCCCGGACGTGTCGACATCTTCAGCGCCGCGCACACGCACACCGCCGCCGTGACCGCCGAGGTGTGGGACGGCCGCCCGCCCGAAGAGGACTGGGCGCGGTGGGACGAGCACGGTGAGGCCGAGTTCGTGTCGACCAGCGGCGAAGTGGCGGTCTGCTCCATGAGCCTCGGGCGTACGGACCAGACCGTCACGCTGTCCGACAAGGGCGGCACCTGGCAGGTCCAGGTGTGCTGCGCGGGACGGGACGAAGCCGAGCGGCTGTCCGCGGAGACCGGCACCGCCGACGGCATCGAGCGCTACCTCGTCCGGTTCTGGCCCCAGGCGTAAGGACGACGACGCTCCGGAGGCAGGGCCCGGCCGTCGCCCCCGCCTGACGGGCACTGAACGGCGGCGATTGTGTTGCGGTTGACGGCAGCTGATGGCACGAGAGGGTGAGTTCGGTGCTTGGGACCCGAACGCTGATCCTCCATGCCCGCACCTCCAATACCGTCCCGCCATCGCACCCCCTCGCGGCCAACGCATCAGCCGCGAGCGGGTCACGCTCCCAGCCGCGTACATCCCGCCCCGGGACGCGTACAGCCCCTGCCCGTCAGCGCGTCCCTCCTGGTCAACGGTACGCACGCACCGCGAGCGTTTGCCGCATGAACCGAGCAGTTACCCCTCACGAGGCACCCCAGCAACAGCCCACCCCCAGCGACGAGTTCTCGATGCAGTTCACCTCCACCCCGCGCGGTGCCCGCCTCGCCCGTCGGCTCGTCTCGCACCGGCTCGACGACTGGGGCTATCCGTACGACTCCACCTCGAACGAAACGCTCACCCTCATCGCCGCGGAGCTCATCGCGAACGCCGTGCGCCACGGACACGTCCCCGGCCGGGACTTCCACCTCCGCCTCACCGCAACCGCAACCGCCACCGCTCTGCGCGTCGAGGTCGCCGACACCCGAACTGAGCGACTCCCCGCTACCGAAGACCTCACCACCCCACCCGCCGACGCAGAATCGGGTCGGGGCCTCTACCTCGTCTCCCAACTCGCCCACCACTGGCGTCGCACCCCGCGCGGGTGCCCCCGGAAAGCAGATGTGGGCGGAGCTGCGCCTGCCGCCCGCTCACTGAAGGGATGCTCGAACGCACCCTCGGCCGGCACCTACCATCAGCTCGACCCGTAGTGGGTCCGGTGAATCGGGGCGGGCCCGGATGCCGGGCGGTGAACAGGTGGCTTCCGGCGGTCAACCGATGAAAGCCGGTGCCAAGGCCCCGCTCGCCAGCTGTTTTGGTGCCCCGCTGCCATCGGCGGGCACGGTCCACAGGTCCGTCCCGAATTTCCCGGGCCTGGCATAGACGAGGGTTGTGTCGGCGGCCCACACCGCCTGGTCGTCGATGTTGCTGTGTTCGGCCGTTGCCGTCTCGGCCATGGTCCGCAGGTCCAGCACATACAGTCGCCAGGGCGAGTCGGCCGGCAGGCCGGGCACCCGCTTCTTGTAGGCGATCCGGGTGCCGTCCGGAGAGAGCGAGGGGCATTCCACATTGCTGTGCACAGTGGTCAGCGTTTTCGCCGCGATGTCGCCTGCCGCCAGATAGGTCTGCCCGCGGGTGGACACCGTGGCGTAGAAGTGGTCATCGTCGGCGAAGGTCACGCCCCAGACGTTCACATCGAGGGATCGGTACCCATGGCCGTCCACCTTCAGGTCGTACTCCTCCAGGTTGTCCTGCAGCTTCCATGTGCGGGTGTCCAGGATGGATGTGCGCGTGGAGAAGGCTGTGTCGCCGTACGAGTGCCCCTTGACGAAGACCGTCCATGCGACCAGGTGCCCTGACGGCGAGACCCGGGCCCGGCTGGGGACCCCTGCCAGTGGGTAGCTGCGACGTTCGTTCAGCCCCTCGTCGAGGACCACCGCTCGGTAGCTGTTCTGCAGCGGCCCTTGGGCGCCCCGCAGACAGATCCCGGTGCCGCCCGCGGCGAAGAAGCGCAGGCACTTCACCCCCGACGTAGCGCGCTGTGCGGCGGGCCGTTCGGCAGGCACCGAGGCGAGTTCGTCGCGGTGTGGGCCGTAGGCCGTACTGCGGAAGATCATGCGCCGCCCCGCGCCTGCAGGCGCGGCCAGCGACACCCGGCCGTCCGCGACTGCCGGTCCGCCCGGCTGCGGACGACTGCGGCGGTCGGCCCGTTCGGCGGCGTGGTGCACGGCGAAGGCGGCGACCGAACCCAGTACGAGAACGGCGGTGAGCAAAGTGAGAAGGCGGCTCTTGCGGGTCATCAGGCACTGCCTTTCCGATGGGGCCGAGCCGGCCATTCGCAGGGTTGGCCCACCCAGGGGTGTCGGGTGCGGGAGAAGCCAGGGCGGCTCGGCAATGGCGTCACGAAGCGCTCTCCGTCGTCACCCGGCTGCCGCTGAGGCGCAGTACGACCATCGCGGCCGCTGTGCACACAGCGAGCGCACCCGTGGCGGTGGCAAGTGCGATGCCGGTGCCCCAGGCGGACCAGAGAGCACCGAAGACGAGTGAGCCGGTGAAGCGGGCCAGCGCCTGGCCCGTACCGACCAGGGCGAGTCCCGTGCCGCGCTGGGCCGGAGGGAGGATGTCGGCCGCGGCCGCAGCCAGCACGCCGTCGGTGGCGGCATAAAACGCCCCGTGCAACACGAGCACCGGCAGGACCCCCGTCCAACCGGCTGAGAGAGGCACCAGCAGCAATCCGTACCCAACGAGCAGCAGGAGATGGCCCATGAGAAAGAGCCGGCGTCGGCCGATCCGGTCGGCGGCCGCGCCCAGCGGCACGGCGAGCACCAGAAATGCTGCGGCAGTGCCCAGCGGAAGCAGGGGCAGGAGATGCCCGGGAAGACCGAGTTGGCGCTGGATCAGCAAGTACAGGAAGGAGTCGCTGACTGTGGTCAGCCCCAGCAGTGCCGCGCAGCCGGTCAGACGCCGCAGTCCACGCAACCGCAGCAGCCCCAACGCGGCCCGCCATCCGCGCTCTTGCCCGGACGGCCGGGCAGCACCGGGCACTGTCCCCCGGTGCCCGGGGACGAAGAGCAGCAGGATCAGCACACCCAGTGCGGCAATGCACCCGCTCACCGCGAACACCGCGTCGTAGCCGTCAACCGTCAGGTACAGCAGGGCGAAAGCGACCAGGGGTCCGAGCAGCGCCCCGGTGGTGTCCATGGCCCTGTGCGCACCGAATGCCCGGCCCCGCTGTGCGGGCTCGGTTGCCAGCGAGATCATGGCGTCCCTGGGGGCGGTGCGCAGCCCCTTACCGGTGCGGTCCACCGCCAACACGGCACCGATGAGCGGCCCGGTATGGACGAGCAGGAGCAGTGGCTTGCACAGGGCGGACAGCCCGTATCCCGCGGCGGCCACGGTCTTGTGGCGGTTTCCGCCCTGGTCGCCGAGGCGTCCGCCGAGCAGCCGTACCAGCGCGCTGGCCCCGTTGTAGATCCCGTCCAGGAAGCCGAAGCCGAGCGGGGACAGGCCGAGCCCGGTCACCAGGTACAGCGGCATGATGGCGGTGACCATCTCCGACGACACATCGGTGACCAGGCTGACGGTCCCGAGCGCCAGCACGGTGCCGGGCACGGCGGACCGCCGTCCAAAGCCGGTGCGGTTGGGCGGTGGAGGAGTACTCCGACTGTCAGCGAGGTACAACGGCGTCACTTCCTGGCGCGGGCCGTCCGTGGGTCAATCAGCGTGATGTGCGGGAACCGCTGTGTCGAGCCCCTGGAGTCAGGAGACTGCCGCGGGTTCCGACCAGCCGGGCCGGGGCGAACACGATGGCATCACCTCTCATGCAGCACGCCGGGAAAGCCTCACGGGTGGCGTAGGCGTATGCAATGGAGGGCCCCGGACGCAGGGTGCCTGCCTGCGACGCCATTGAATGGAACGGAAATTGAACGGAAAGACAATGGATGGAACGGAACGCGTGGAACGAGCCGGCGGATCCTGAAGAACGATCCGATCCTGAGCCTCGAACTGTCCGACGAACGGGCGCTGTCCGACCAAGCGGGGACAGGTAACTCATGCCGCGAGGTCCCTGGGGGGCGGGATCACAGCCCCCGCTCCGGCTGCCAGTCGACTGCGACGAACGCTTCTGAGGCGACGTCAGGCGTCGGCGGGAGCAGGCGCGTTCGGCGGGCCTGCGCCACAAGAGCGATCCTGGCGGCACCCACCGCCCGAGGAGACCAGCGCCCGAGGAGGCCACCGCCCGCACGGCCGCCCTTTCGGGCAGAACGATCAAAGCCGTGCGCCGTGTTGGGGTGCGCGGCTGCCGTCGAACCAGATCACCTGGGTAAAGACACGCCTAACACTTCGTTGCGCTATGCGAATTCGAGGGCACCTATTGAAACAGTCTGGGCAGGGGAATAAAGTACGGCCGACCGATACCCAGGCCGGCAGTGGCGTGGCGGCGGAAACCGCCACATTCGCGTACTGGCTCCACCCCTTGCACCGGTGACAGACGCGCGACGTGCCCGCAATCGAGGGCCGGCCGCGCCCCCCAAGGCCCTGGTGAGCCAACCACCCTGGGGCCAACATCCCCCTATCGTCATGCACGCGGCCCCCCACGAGGAGTGGAGACATGGCTGGCTCCCGTAGACGCAGACCGTTCAGGCTTCTGTGCTGGTTGATCACGCCGATGGCGTTGCTCGTAGCGTTCGTCGCTGTACCTTCGGCTTCGGCCGCTACGGACACGATCACCCTTGACAAGACGACGTACATGCAAGGGAACACGATCAACGTCACGTACACCACCACAGCCAACAACAACAACTGGGTGGGCATCTACAAGGCGGGTGACGCTCCCGGATCGGCCACCGCGGTCAAGTGGGCGTATGCCAATAGTTCCTCGGGGACGCTGACCTTCGCAGGCAGCGGTGCCCCGGGCACGACCGAGGGGGACAGCAATCAGGCAGCAGGCACCACCCTGGTTCCGGGGGAGTATGTGGCCTACCTCCTGTGGAACAACGGCTACTCCCAACTGGCCAACCGCCACTTCTGGGTGGGGCCTACGCTGAGCCTGGACAAGTCCAGCTACGCGGCCGGGGAAACCGTCACAGCCAAGTACAGCGTGCCGGACCAGTGGGGACCCAAGAACAACTGGATCGGCATCTACAAAGAGAATGACACGCCCGGATCAGGTAGCTCCGTCGTGTGGAAGTACGCGACCGGCGCCTCGGGGGCGGTGACCCTCTCGACGAGCGGCCTGGCGTCCGGGGGCTATGTGGCCTACTACCTGTACAACGACGGATACAGCACGGACCTGGCCACTGACCCCAAGCTCGGCGATCTGTACAGCGTGCCGGTGCACTTCTACGTCGGTTCGCCCCCCGCGACGGCAGGCAAGGTTCCGGCGCTGGACCACGTCTTCATGGTCATGATGGAGAACAAGGCGCCCAGCGACATCTTCGGCACAAGCAACAACAAGCCCAACTGCGCCTCTCCCAGCACGGCGCCCGCGCCCTACCTGTCCCAGCTCGCCTGCGCCAACGTCTCGCTCACGAACTCGCACGGCCTCATGCACCCGAGCGACCCCAACTACGTCGCACTGGCCTCCGCCCAACTGGGCATTCAAGGCAACAACCTCTCCTACGTGCACAGCGTCGGAGGCACCAACACGAAGCACCTCGGCTCGATCACCGAGGATGCGGGCAAGACGTGGAAGGGCTACATCGAGGGCACGAGCAGCAGCTGCGACCTCACGCCCAACGGCCCGTACGACCCCGACAACCTGCCGTTCCTCTACTTCAAGGGCGTGGGGAACGACACCACGTACTGCCAGAACCATCTGAAGCCGATCTCGCAGTTCTGGACGGACCTCAGGTCCACGTCGACCACACCCAATTACGTGTGGTTCGTGCCCAACAGCAACAACACCATGCACAACAACTGCAGCCCCAACATCCAGACGTGCGTGAGCGCCGGTGACAACTGGATGAAGAACAACCTGCCGACGCTCCTGAACTCCCCGGCGTTCAAAACGCAGAAGTCGCTGCTCATCATCACCTGGGACGAGGACAGGTACTGGACGTCCGCCAACCCCATTCCCACGATCCTCGTCGGCTCCCCGAACCTGCTGAAGGCGGCGGGATCGACGTCGAACACCTACTACAACCACTACAACGTGACCCGGACGGTCGAGGATGCGCTCGGCCTGACCCGCATGACCGCCAACGACACGAACGCCATCCCGATCTACGACATCTGGGCCTCGTAACCGGGCGTCTCACCACGTCCTGGTGAAACTCCCCACCCGCGCCACCGGCATCGACGCCAAGCTCGATGCCGGTGCCGCGGGCATGTCCGCCCAACGGTCCTCGGGATTGGGGCTATGCGCCACATCGATACTTATGGGGTCACGGGTGCGGTGACTCCGCGGACCATGATGGCGGGGCGCTCTCCGGGTCGGCCGGGTCGCCGCCCGTGAGGTGGGCTCGGGCGTAGGTGCGGAACGCCGTCACGAGGCCGTTGCGCTCGTGGGTGCGGGTGGCCAGGACGACGTGGCTGGGCTCGACGCCCTCAAGGGGGACCGTGGTGAGGTCTGGGCGCAGGGTGTGGGTGTGGACGTGGGTGGAGATGGTGACGGCCTGCCCGGCGGCGATGAGTTCGAACTTGTCCTCGACGGTCTCGGCGACGGGGCCGTCGGGTGCCGGGCGTCCGTCGGGCCGGGGGTCGATGCGCCAGAACGCGCTCACGAGCGGGTCGGCCCCCCGCACTTGGGGCAGGGGCTCGTCGGCGATGTCGTCCAGGGTGACCGATTCCTTGCCGGCCAGCCGGTGGTCCAGAGACACCACCAGTACCCGTGGCTCGTCGTAGAGCTTTGTCACGTCCAGGCCGTCGTCCGGGAACGGCAGCCGGGCGACCACAGCGTCCACGCGGTGGTCCAGCAGCGCCGGGCGGGGTTCGTCCCCGGCCAGGTGCAGGGTTCGCACGTCGGCGTCGGGGTGCCGGTGGCGTAGCTCGCGCACGGCCGGAGTGACGATGATGCCCGGCGTGTAGCCGATGTTGATACGGCTGGGCCGGGCGGCTGCCCGGGTGCGTGCCGCGGCCTGGTCGGCGGATCGCAGCAACGCGGTGGCCAGCGGCAGGAAGACCTCGCCGGCCGGCGTGAGGTGGTTGCCCTGGGGCGTGCGCTCGAACAGGCGGGCGCCCAGTTGCTCTTCGAGGCGGTGGATCTGCCGGCTCAGGGACGGCTGGGTGGTGTGGAGGGCTTCGGCGGCGCGGCCGAAGTGCAGATACTCGGCCACGACGGTGAAGCACCACACAAGCCGCAGATCGAAGATCGTCGGAGGCGGTGGCGAGTCGGGCACCGTTCCAGCGTAGCCCTCACGCGGCCCGTCAACGCCGCCGTGACCGCCGTGAGCATGGCGATACACGCGGCGTATGGCCCCTTACGAAACATTCAATGGACCTGCCGTGCCCTGTCGCCGCAGAGTGGGATCACCGGCCGGGCGCCGTCCGAGCGCCCCATCGGGCTGGTTCTTGATCCCTCTGTCCAAGGAGTGCACCGCCATGCGTGTCTTCGTCACCGGCGCGTCCGGGTTCATCGGTTCCGCCCTCGTGCCCGATCTCATCGCCGCGGGTCATCAGGTCGTCGGTCTCGCCCGCTCGGATGCCTCGGCGGCTGCCCTGACCGCCGTCGGCGCCGAGGTGCGCCGCGGCACGGTGGAGGACCTCGACAGCCTGCGCGCCGGGGCCGCCGAGTCCGAGGGAGTCATCCACCTGGCGTTCAACCACGACTTCACGCAGCACGAGGCCGCGGCGCGCGCCGAACTGCGCGCCATCGAAACGTTCGGCGATGCGCTTGAGGGATCGGACCGGCCGCTGGTCATCGCCACCGGGGGGCCCGTGGGGACCGAGCAGGACGCGCCGCCCGCGTCGGCGAGCCCCCGGAACGCCGGCGCCCTGGCAGCGCTCGCCCTCGCGGAGCGCGGCGTGCGCTCGTCCATCGTGCGGCTCGCGCCGACGGTCCACGACCAGAGCAAGCGCGGCCTCGTCGGACGGCTGGTCGACATCGCCCGCGAGAAGGGCGTCTCGGGCTACCTCGGCGACGGGTTCAACCGCTGGCCCTCGGTACACCGACTTGATGCCGCGCGCCTGTTCCGCCTGGCGGTGGAGAAGGCACCGGCGGGATCGGTGCTGCACGGCGTCGGTGAGGAGGGCGTGGCCATCCGCGCCGTCGCCGAGGTCATCGGCCGCCACTTGAACGTGCCGGTGACCGCCGTCGCTGCCGAGGACGCGGGTGCCCACTTCGGCTTCCTGTCCCGCCTCATCGGGCTCGACATGCAGGCCTCGAACGCGCTGACCCGCGAACTGCTGGGCTGGCAGCCGACCCACCCCGGGCTCATCGACGACCTCGACAACGGCCATCACTTCGACAGCTGACCTCGCGCTCTCACGGAGCCGGCCGTCCGGGATGTGATCAGCAAGGCGAAAAGTGCGCCTGAGCATGGTCGGGGACTGGCTCGGGCTCGGTGGTCTGTGAGGGCTCCGTCTCCAGCCCCGCCCGTCACACCGTGCGTGTCCTCTTCTCCGCACACGGCTTACCGGCATCGTTCACCGGCCGGCACGGGCAGCCACCCTCGCGATTTCGCCTGATCCAGGCGTTCTATCGCTGCAGGTCTCCCCGGAAAGCCTGTTGTCCCCGCCGGACTCCGGCGGGGACAATCCGGCCCCCCCCAACTGGCCAACCTCACGGGATGGATCCGCTGCGGGGTGGGGAGCAACAAGGCGGCACAGTGCCGGTACCTGCGTACCCATCGGTCCCCACCGGGAACAATCCGGCCCGGCCTGTAGTTCCGCCGGTCATGACGACGAAGCCTGAGGTCCTGCGCTACACCGCCTTCTCCAGCGACCCCGAGGGAGGCAATCCCGCCGGAGTCGTCCTCGACGCATCGGGGCTCGGCGACGCCGACATGCTCTCCATCGCCGCCGACCTCGGGTACAGCGAGTCCGCGTTCCTGTCCGCGCCGCCCGCGGGGCTCGGCGGGGAGCCCGGACGGGCGTTCACCATCCGGTACTTCAGCCCCAAAGCCGAGGTGCCGTTCTGCGGTCACGCCACGGTCGCCACCGCCATTGCCCTCGGCGAGCGCATCGGAACCGGCGACCTCCTGTTCGCGACCCGCGCGGGGACGGTGCCGGTGACCGTGAGCGAAGAGGGCGGGACGCTGCGGGCCGCACTCACCACGGTCGAGCCGCACAGCGAGGACATCGCGGATGTGGACCTGGCCGAGGCGCTGGCCGCTCTGGACTGGCCGGCCGCCGATCTGGATCCCGCGCTGCCGCCCCGAATCGCCTTTGCCGGCGCCCGGCATCTGGTGCTCGCCGCCGCGACCCGTGAGCGGCTGGCGGATCTGGCGTACGACTTCGAACGCCTTGAAGCCCTGATGCGCCGTCTCGATCTGACCACGGTGCAGTTGGTGTGGCGGGAGTCGGAGAACGTCTTCCACGTGCGCGACCCGTTCCCGGTGGGCGGCGTGGTAGAGGACCCGGCGACGGGTGCGGCGGCAGGCGCGTTCGGCGCGTACGCCCGCGAACTCGGCCTGGTCCCCGAGGCAGCGGTCCTCACCCTCCACCAGGGCGAGGACATGGGGCGTCCGGGGGTGCTGACCGTGGAACTGCGCGAGGGCGACACGCGGGTGCGGGTGACCGGGACGGGGACACGGATCGCCTGACGCCTGCTGAGTCTGCCTGCGGGTACCCGGAGGTAGCCCGCCACCATGGTGTTCGACGGCATACGTGAATTGCCCGGGCCGCCGGCAGCCGTCACCAGCTGAGGGCAGGGGCGACCCGCTCGATAGGGTCGACCCCATGCCCGCGCCTTCCATCCTCCGTGACGTCTTCCATGCCTTGCGTGCCGAGCTGGGCGAGGAGGACACCGGCATCACCTTCGACAACGGTCCGCTCCCGCTCGACCGGATCGACGTCATGGTCTACGGAGCGCGGCGGCCCCTTTGACTGCCACCGTGTTCGCGACGGTCGGGATGTCGGTCGAGCCCATGGCGCCGCGTGACGGCCGGGCCGGCGGCAGGGCCGAGCTCCGACTGGTCCGGCAGGGCGCCGTGGAACCGCGTGATCAGGGACTCATCGCCAGGCAACTGGCGAATCTGGCGACGTATCCCTGGACGGTCGGGCGGCCGCTCGGCTGGGGCGAGACCGTGAGCTTCGACGACGACGTTCCGACCTTCCCCGGCTGCCGCAGTGTCTTCCTGGCCGGACCGTGGGAGTACGGACAAGCAGGCTCGATCGACACCACGACGGAGCCCGTGCGGGTGATCAACGTCGTGCCGATCAGCGACGCGGAACGGACTCGGGCGCTGTCGGCCCGGCCGGAGGCGTTCTTCAGTGAACTGCTCGATGCGCGAGACGTCTTCGCGCCGCCTGCTGCGAAGGGATGACGGCGGTCCCGGGCCCCTCCGTTACCCGATCCCGGCTTGCCGCGCGTGAAGTTCGGAGCGGATGAGTTCAAGGAGGCGGCCGTTCCAGTTACGGCCGCGGCCGGCGTTGTCGCCCCAGAAACCGGAGTCGGCGTCGTCGTAGATCAGGGTCGCGTCGCCGGTCGTCACAAGGACCTCGGCCAGGTGCGGGTGCTGGGTGTACTTGGCCCGCAGCAGGCTGGTCATGACCGAGGCGCGGGCCTGCTCCCAGCCGTCGCGGCGGGTGGCATCGGCGGCGAGCCCGCGGGGGATGGGGGTATCGGCGCCTGTGACGGCGGCCCGCGCGTCGGGGTCGGTGGTGGACAGGGCCCAGTACGCGTGGGTGACGGTGGGGTAGATGACGCCGTCGACGTCGATCGGCGCAGGATAGTCGTTGCGCAGCCCCTGCTTTCCCGGGTCGTCCGACGGCTTCAGCGGATACGAGTGGGGCAGATGGACGGCCGGTGCGACCGGGGTCGTCGGTCCGTCCGCCGGGGCCCGGGAGGGCCGTTCGGCGATCCACTTCGCCCGGTCCTCGAAGTAGGCGACCGCCTCGTCGTAGTCCTCTTGCGTGACGGGCTCGTCCGGCCAGTCCTCGACCTGCCCGCCCGGCCCGGCCACCAGGACCTGGAGCGGCCAGTCCTTCCGGTCCATGTCGCCGAGCGCGTAGTGGCGCTGGGTCTCCGGGATGGCGAGATACGCCGCGCGGGCGGCCGCCCGCTTCTCCTCGGTCCGGTCGGCGAGGAACGCGTCAACGGCGTCCAGGCATCGGTCGGTTGAATCGGGGCGGCCGTTCAGCTGGTCGATGGTGTCCCGCACCTCGGCGAGCAGCAGTTCGGGGGTGAGCCAGGTGCGCGGCTTGCTGAACGTCCAGCCGGCCAGCTCGTGGCCGGACGCCCTGCCGCCCTCCGGGAGCTCGGTGGCGACCCAGCCGGAGCGCAGCTTCCTCTCGAACTCGTCGAGGGTGACCAGGCCCCAGCAGTTGATGAGCCCGTCCGCGTAGATGAACAGGTCGGTGAGGTGGTAGTCGCCGTTGCGGATGAAGGCGTGCCGCCAGGTCCCGGGTACGCGTATGCCGTCCGCCATGCGATGGGTGATCCGGTTGCCGATCATCGCGCCATTGTGCCGGACCCGTTCGGCGCGTCGCCGGTGCATAAGCTGGGGGTCTAAGCGGTGTCGGGGAAGTCCGGGTGGGTGAAGGTGGGGGTACCCCCGTGCCCGAAGGGCTACGGGGGAGGGTCGAGGGCCGAGTCTGGCAAGGCGGAGGAAGGAGTCCACGCGGAGCGTCGGCGACTGACGACAACGCAGCCGGGCGACAGCCATCGGCCCGCGACGCCGCCCGGACTTCCCCGGGGCCGCTTAGCTGTACGCCCGGGCCGGGCGCACATCGCTGAAGTCCATGGCCCGGCCCACTTCCCGCCAGGCCTGCTCAGCCGTCCGGCGAACATCGGCGGGGACGTCCCCGCGCTCCTCTATGAGGCCGGCGTAGATCGGTGCGTCGGCTTGATCTGTGGAGCTCACGTCGAAAGTGCCTTTCCCGGACGGTTACGTACCGCTTCCCGCCGGCGGCCGGAATCGGTGACCGAGTCTACGGGGTCGGGTGTGTCGATTCTGTGTTCGGCCCAGACGGTCTCGCCGGGTGCGGTCGGACGTGGGCTGACCCCCCAGCGGGTGGCAGTCGAGCGCGGTACCGCTTGAGGACTGGGTAGCCCCCGCCGACCGCCGCCGTCGCGGAAAAACCCGGCTCCGATCACCGGAACGGGTACCACCGGCCCGACGACCACCCCAGTACCGCCGCCGTTTCCTACGCTGTATACGTGACCACAAGCCTCAAGCCCAACGTCGGCCTCGACCTCTTCCTCCACGAGACCAAGGGTTTCGACAGCCCTGCCTCCGCCCGGATTGCCGACGCCGTACTGACTCTTCTCTCACTCCGAGGCGCGGATCGCCGGACCGGCCTGCCCGAACCGACCCCCGAGCTGGTCCGGCAGGTCCTCCACCTGGATGTTCCGGTTCTCGTCTGCATGACGGAGGCCGAGCTGCCCGTCGCCCCCGGCGTCCTGAGCGCGCTCGCCGACCTCGTACGGGCCAAGGGCAGGCTGAACGCGAAGCGTCACGCCCGGTTGCTGGCCGCGATCGACGAGGCCGTACCGGAATATCGGCGGGCCATGACCGACCCGGGCAACCTGACCTGGCCGCGGTGGTACGCGTCCCTGATGCGGGCCGACGGCACACCCGTCGACGACCCCGAGGCGGTGCTGCGCCGGCTCGCCGCTCACGACCGTACGCCGAGGGCCGATCGTCCCGTGCTGCCGGACGGGGTGGAGCGGGCGGACGTCACGGGACGGACCGTCGGCATGCAGATCCTCCTGACCGAGACCCTGCTGCGGGCCTTCGCCCGTGATCTCGAGCAGCCCTCGCCCGCCGGGCCCCTGCTGCCCGGTCTCCCGCTGGAGGCGGCGGACGAGGAGGATCCGGAGGAAGGGCTCCCGGGCGAAATGCGGCTCGTCGCCGCCGAGTTGACCGACCGCTGGACCGCGGCCGGGCTGTCCGATGCCTTCTCGGGGCCGTACGCGCATCTCGCTCCCGGCCCCGAGGACTCGCCCCACCTCGTCCTCGCCGACGCACTGCTCGACCAGCACCTGAGCTACTTCGGGTACTCCGGCATCCCGCTCCCTCCGCCGCCCGCGCTGCCCGCGCCGCAGGAGATGCGCGGTCTGCTCCACGGCGCCCCGCTGCCCGCCCTGCTCTCGGCGGCCGTCGAGGGCCCGGATGTGGTGGACGAGGAGGTACGCCACCTTGCCGTTGCCTGCGGCCTGCTCCGCCAGGACGGCATGCTGACCACGCCGGGCCCGGGCGCCGGAATCTGGACCGAAGGCACCCCGCAGGATCTCACCGAACTCGCCGCGGACATCCTCGCGACGGCCGTCGGACGTCTTTCGGAGGCCCCTGAGATGGACTCGGAGTACGCCGACGACGCGGCGCATCTGCTGTACGTCCTGTACGAGCGCGGCTGCACCGCCGACTCCGTGGCGCGCAAGGCCGCCGAGTATGCCGACTGGCTGGTCGACCCGGCCGTGGAGAGCATGCCCGTGCCGGTCCCGGACAGCGCCCCGACCGAGTACGCGACACCGACTCCGCGAGAGCTGTCCGCCTTGCTCGGCCTCCCCGGCCTGGACGATGAGGACCGGTCGGAGCTCGAGGCTCCCGCCCGGGCGCTCGCCGCGGTCGTCGACCGGCTCGCTGCCACCGGCGCGATCTTCCGGACCGGCGACGCCTTCGGCCTCACGCCGCTCGGTACCGCTGCGGTCCGCTACGCGCTGAAGGCCGGTGCCGTCGCCGCGCCCGACAGGGAAACGGTCACGGGCTGGGACGCCGCCACCCTCGTCGATGCGGCCCGGTCCTGGATCCGGGAGGCCGCCACCCGCGGCCTTACGGACTGGCTGACCACCCGCGAGAACACCGCCGAGGCATGGGACGACCTGCTCGGTGCCATTGCTTCCACAAAGCCCGGCACCGAGGATGCGGGCCCCACCCGCCTTCTGTTCACCTATCTGGACACGGCTGTCGCACCGCCCGAGCCCCTGCGAGGTCTGCTTGCCGACCCCGCCCTCGGCGCGTACGCCCTCCAGGCACTGCGCACCCGGGGCGACCGGGCGGATGAGCAGCAGGTTCCGCTGAGCGCGCGGGCGACTCTCGTCCTCGACGACCTGGATGCGTGCCGCCGCGACGACCGGCGGGCCGAGGCCTTTGCCCCGCTCGCCGTGGCGGCCTCCCTGGTGAGCGCGTTCGATGCCGCCGCCACGACCTGGCCGGGCGGCCCTCAGGCCCTGATCGCCGCGCTCGCCGACGCCGATGCCCACCGTGCCAATGGGGTGTTGGCTCACCTGAGCGGCCGTCACTCCGACCCCCGTGTCGCGGCCGTCGCCCGGCGCGTGACGGGCGCACCGAGTCGTCGCCGGGCCGGGAGGAAGGCTCGCCACCGCTGATCATCCGGAACACGAAAGGGCGGGCGCGCGGTCTTGTTGTCGGCCGCCGATCGTGCCATACAGGTCTGGACCATTGCCGTAGTCCGCGGAGGTCCGACCGTGCAACGTCCCCCCACACTCGCTGCGTTGGCCTGCGCCGCCGCCCTACTCCTCACCGCCTGCGGTGGCGACGACAAGGACACCGAGAGCCCCACGACACCCGCCGGTGTGACCGCGCAAGCGGGTAGCGCCACATCCGTCCACGTCATGTGGGACCAGGCCACCGACAACAAGGCGGTCACCGGCTACGAGGTGTTCCAGAAGGGCGCCAAGGTCAAGGCGGTGCCCGCCACGAAGAGCATGGTCGATATCGACCGGCTGAGCCCGAAGACCGCGTACAGCTTCACGGTGCGGGCGCGGGATGCCGCCGGGAATCTCTCCAAGCCCAGCCCCGCGACAGCCGTCACCACCCCGGCCCCCACACCGGAGGACAAGCAGGCGCCCGCGCGGCCGGCCGAGCTGCGGGGCAAGGTCGACGGAGGCCGGGCGGTCACCCTCGGCTGGGGGAAGGCGGCCGACAACATCGGGATCACCTCGTACGACATCTACCAGGAGGACTCCCGCATCCACAGCGTCAGCGGCACCGAGACCACGGCACGTGTCACCGGCCTGCGGCCCGGCACCGTCTATACCTTCACCGTGCGGGCCCGGGATGCCGCCGAGAACTCCTCGCCCGACAGTAACTCCGTTGACCTCACTACGGCTTCGGCACCGGGCAACGACGCGCCGAGCACCGCGCCCACCGACCTGAAGGCGACCGCGCGCAAGGGGAACGTCGACCTGAGCTGGACCCCGCCCCGGACGGGCGGCCCGGTCAAGGAGCATCAGCTGTTCCTGAACGGGAAGTTGGCCACGACCATCGTCTGGGGAGCGGCGCCGCCCGCCGGGACGGCGGCGTACACCATCATGATCACGGACAAGCCGGGCACCCGCTACAGCGTGAAGCTCCGGGCGAAGCTGCCGGACGGGAAGTGGGGCGACTTCTCGGCACAGCGCACGGTGGTGGTCCGCTAGAGCGCTGACGCCAGCGCGGCCGCATCGCGCAAAACCGCGGCTGAAACGGTTTGTTGAACGCCTGCCCGTCGTAACAGACCTCAGCGCGTGCGCAGTTCGCGACAGCGCGACGCCCCCGGTGCTGTGCGGTACGGGGGCGTCGGCTGGAACGGGCTGGGCGGCTGCTGTGCGGTCAGCCGACCAGCTGCTCGTACGCCGGCAGCGTCAGGAAGTCCGCGTAGTCGGCGTCGAGGGAGACGTGCAGCAGCAGATCGTGGGCCTGCTGCCACTTGCCGGACGTGAAGGCCTCCTCGCCCACCTCCGCGCGGATCGCCGCCAGTTCCTCCGCCGCGACCTTGCGCGTCAGCTCCGGGGTGGCCAGTTCGCCGTTCTCGAAGACGACGCCCGCGTTGATCCACTGCCAGATCTGGGAGCGGGAGATCTCCGCCGTCGCCGCGTCCTCCATCAGGTTGAAGATCGCGACCGCGCCGAGGCCGCGCAGCCACGCCTCGATGTAGCGGGTGCCGACCTGGACGGCGTTGCGCAGGCCCTCGTACGTGGGCTTGGCGTCCAGCGAGTCGATGGCGATCAGGTCGCCGGGTGCCACCGAGACGTCCTCGCGCAGGCGGTCCTTCTGGTTGGGCCTGGAACCCAGCACCGCGTCGAACGACGCCATCGCGATCGGGACCAGGTCCGGGTGGGCGACCCACGAGCCGTCGAAGCCGTCCGCCGCCTCGCGGTCCTTGTCGGCCTTGACCTTCTCGAAGGCGACCTTGTTGACCTCGGCGTCGCGGCGGGAGGGGATGAAGGCCGCCATGCCGCCGATGGCGTGGGCGCCGCGCTTGTGGCAGGTGCGGACGAGGAGTTCGGTGTACGCCCGCATGAAGGGGGCGGTCATCGTCACCGCGTTGCGGTCCGGGAGCACGAACTTCTCGCCGCCGTCACGGAAGTTCTTGACGATCGAGAAGAGGTAGTCCCAGCGGCCCGCGTTCAGGCCGGACGCGTGGTCGCGGAGCTCGTAGAGGATCTCCTCCATCTCGTACGCCGCGGTGATCGTCTCGATCAGCACGGTCGCGCGGACGGTGCCCTGCGGGATGCCGACGTACTCCTGGGCGAACACGAAGATGTCGTTCCAGAGACGGGCTTCCAGGTGGGATTCCGTCTTCGGGAGGTAGAAGTACGGGCCCTTGCCGAGCTCGATGAGGCGCTTGGCGTTGTGGAAGAAGTACAGGCCGAAGTCGACCAGCGCACCCGGCACCGGGCTGCCGTCGAGCTGCAGGTGGCGCTCCTGCAGGTGCCAGCCGCGCGGGCGCATGACGACTGTCGCGAGCTCGTCGGCGGCCTTGAGGGCGTACGACTTGCCGGAGCGGGGGTCGGTGAAGTCGATCCGGCGCTCATAGGCGTCGATCAGACTGAGCTGGCCAAGGACGACGTTCTCCCAGGTGGGGGCGGAAGCGTCCTCGAAGTCTGCGAGCCAGACCTTCGCGCCCGAGTTCAGCGCGTTGATGGTCATCTTGCGGTCGGTGGGTCCGGTGATCTCCACGCGGCGGTCGTTCAGGGCCGCGGGGGCCGGGGCGACCTTCCAGGAGTCGTCCGCGCGGATCGCGGCAGTCTCCGGGAGGAAGTCCAGCGTGGAGGTGCGGGCGATCTCGGCACGGCGCTCACCGCGGCGGGCGAGCAGCTCGTCGCGCCGCGGTGTGAACCGCCGGTGCAGCTCGGCCACGAAGGCGAGGGCCGCGTCGGTGAGGACCTCTTCCTGCCGGGGCAGGGGCTCGGCTTCGACGATGGCCAGCGGGGACGGCGCTGGTGCGGACATGAGCTGTCACTTCCTTCAGCGGGCGGTGCCTTGCGGCCGCCGGGCGTTCAGATACGGCACTCGGTGCCGCAAGAGCCGAGGTGCGGTCGCGGGCGCTTCTGTGGAGTCGGGCGCTTCTGACCAGTGGATAGTAGTTTCCTCATGGTGGAAGTTCAATGGTTTGTTGATATCGAGATTCTCTGGCTCGACAGACCATGGCGCTGAGTGCCACGCCGTTCACTCAAGGTGCGCCAGATCCTCCGCCGTGTCGATGTCGTACGCCTCGGCGATGTCGCCGCACTCGATCAGCGCGAGCGAGGACTCGTGCTCCTTGAGAAAAGCGCGCGCCCCGCGGTCGCCGACCGCGCTCGCCGCGATGTCTGTCCAGTGGTGCGCGCCGAACAGGACGGGATGCCCGCGCTCACCTCCGTACGCCGCGGCCGCGAGCGAATCGGGGGAGCGGTACGCGGCGCGGATCCGGGCCACCGCCGCTGCGCCGATGCCCGGCTGGTCCACGAGAGAGACGAGCGCCGCGTCCGCCGTCGTCGCGGCCAGGGACTCCAGACCCGCGCGCAGCGAGGAGCCCATGCCCTCCTCCCACTCCGGGTTGTCGACCAGTACGCAGCCGGAGAGCTCGGCCTCCTTCCGTACCCGGTCTGACGCCGCTCCGAGCACCACATGCACCGGGTCGCAGCCGCCCTCGCGCAGCACCCGCACCGCGTGCTCGACCAGCGGGCGGCCCCGGTGCGTCAGCAGCGCCTTCGGGCGTCCGCCGAGTCGACGCCCGCCGCCCGCCGCGAGCAGCAGTCCGGCGACGATCGGTTCCTTCGGCGGTTGTGCCAGGTGCGTCATAAGGACTCCTTACCTCAAATCCGGGCGAAGCGCTGCGCAAATCGTGGTCCGTCCGCGAGGCTCTGCAACCGCCTGGGGTACGAGGGTCGTCCGACCTGGAGAGTGAGGCGTGAGCTTGGATAAGGTGCACCTCCGATACTGAAGTTCGCCATGGGGGACGAGAGTCGATGAGTGGGCGCGCACACGATGGAACGGTCTTCCAGCCGCTGGGCGAAGAGGATCCGCAGCACGTCGCCGGATACCGGCTGGCCGCCAGGCTCGGCGCCGGCGGCATGGGCAAGGTGTACCTGTCGTACACGCCCGGCGGCCGCCCCATCGCCATCAAGGTGATCAGGCCCGACTTCGCCCAGGACGCCGAATTCCGCCGCCGCTTCGCGCAGGAGGTGCAGGCCGCACAGCGCGTGCAGGGCCTGTACACCGCGCCGGTCATAGACGCCGATGTCGAGGCCAAGCAGCCCTGGCTCGCCACCGCTTACGTCCCGGGGCCCTCGCTCGCCGACGCCGTCATCCAGCACGGCAAGCTGCCGGTGGACACCGTGCTGCTGCTGGTCGCCGGGATCGCCGAGGCGCTGCACGTCATCCATGGCGCGGGCATCGTCCACCGCGACCTCAAGCCGGCCAACGTGCTGCTCGCATCGGACGGGCCGCGCGTCATCGACTTCGGCATTGCCCGCGCCGCCGACGCCACGTCGCTCACCAGCAGCGGCGTCACCATCGGCACGCCGTCCTTCATGGCCCCCGAGCAGGCGGCCGGCAGCACGGTCACCGCGGCGACCGACATCTTCGCGCTCGGCCAGATCGCGGCGTACGCGTCGACCGGCAAGGCGGCCTTCGGTGAAGGCACTTCGCACGGCGTGCTCTACCGGATCGTGCACGAGGAGCCGGACCTCACCGGACTGCCCGAGCAGCTGCGGGAGTTGGTGACCCGCTGCCTGGCCAAGGACCCCGAGGCCCGGCCTTCGGTCGCCGACCTCCTCGCCATCTGCCAGTCCGCCAATGGGGAAACGGTGCTGCGCCGTCCCGAGGAGTGGCTGCCGGGCGCCGTCGCCGCGGAGATCACCACGCGCAAGGCGGCCCCCGCGCCGCCGGTGACCCCGCCGGCCGGTCAGGCCCCGGCTCCGGTGCAGCCTCCGGCTCACCCGCCGACGCAGGCGGCTACTCAGGCGCCCGTCCAGCCTCCGGGGCAGCAGCCGCCGCATTACGAGCCGACGCAGACCGCCGGCCAGGCCCAGCTGCAGTCGCCCGCTCCGGTTACGCCGCCCACCGTGGCCTCCGCCCCGGCGACCCCGCCGCCCGGCTTCGGCCCGCCGCCCCAGAACCCGACCTACGGCTACCCGCAGGCGCATGCCACTCCGTACGGGCAGACGGCACCCCAGCACGTGCGGCCCCCGCAGCCGTACCCGCCGCAGCCGTACCAAATGGTCTCGGGGCCCCGCCCGCCCGGCGCGCCCAAGAAGAACAGCCGAAGCGCCGCCATCGGCGTCGTCATCGCGGTGGTGGCGCTCGGCGGGCTCGTCGGCGGCGGCATCTATCTGTCGGGCAAGGACAAGGACAAGGGAAACCAGTCCCAGGGCCAGGACAACCCCGGCAGCACGCCGGACGCGAGCGGGGGCGGCGCCACCGACAGCCCGGGCGGCGACAAGTCCTCCAAGCCCGGCGAACCGGTCAAGGACCCGACGCCCAAGACGTACAACGGCCTCAACGTCACGGACGACTACGGCATCAACCTCGGAGACGAGCCGGTCAAGCCGATTTCGGCTGAGAGCAGCGACGCCGTGGACTTCGAGCACGAGTACTACATCGGCAACATCGCTGCCAAGAACAGCAAGATCGTGCTGCTGCGCACGGATCAGCAGGCCGACCTGGCGACGTGCAAGAGCGAGACACGGTTCGCCCCCTTGCTCACTATCAAGAACCTGTCGAAGGGCGCGAAGTTCTGCGTGCTGAGCGAGACGGGGAACGTCGGCCTGGTGACCTACCAGGGCAGGGCGCCCGAATCGGATCCCAGCCACTACATCACCGTCGATGTGACGGTCTGGCGCGGTGCGATCGACTCCGTTCAGCCCTCCTACTGAATTCCGTCCGCGGAGTGGCGCGTACCGCACCGGATGGCGTAGCTTTCCCGCGACCCTCAGTGTCTGACTGACCGCTGACGGTCGTCGAACCCAAGGGCGTGCGAGGGGGAAGGCTTTGTTGCGGAGCGTTGGGCAGACGCGGGTGACAGGGAGCGGCGAGGACCCGAGGGAGACGGCGCTGAGAGCCGCCGTCTCCCGGCTCCGCCGCCAACTCGCGGGGCATCCGGCCGAGTTCCCCGACCGCGGCATCGCGGAGGACGAACTGGCGGTGCTGGCGGCCATGGTAGCGGCGGGTGACCCCGAAATCCCGCGGATGCGGCGCTCGTTACTGCTGATCGCGGGGGCGATCGGGTCGGTGAGCGCGCTGGGGCCGGCGCTGATGGGGGTACGGGACGCGGTGGACCTGTTCGGTGAGGTGCCGCCGCGACGTCAGGTGTGAGCGGGGGTGGCTGTTCCCCTACCCGCCCCTTCCCACAACTGGGGCAAGCCCCGGACCCCGTACGGCCTTCGGCCGTGTCCTCAATCGCCGGACCGGCTGAGATTTTCCGCCCTGCGGGCGAGAAGTCCAGCCCGCCAAAGGGGAGTCCAGCCTCGCCGGGCACAATTCAGCCTCGCCGGCGTTTGAGGCACGGGGGCTGGGGTGGAGCCCCAACGCGAGCCTCGTCGGTACCGGAGGCGCCGGGCCTGGCGGCAGCGCACCCCAGGGCACCGGTCTCAGCCGCGGATCAGGCGGCGCGACCTCGCCGCTGCCAGCGCCGACGTGCGCGAGTCCGCGCCCAACTTCGCGTAGACGTGCACCAGATGGGACTTCACCGTCGCCTGGCTGAGGAACAGCTCCTTGCTGATCTGCAGATTGGACAGGCCGTCGCCCACCAGTTGCAGCACCTCCAGCTCCCGCTTCGTCAGCGCCGCCGCAGGCGTCCGTATCCGGTCCATCAGCCGGTGCGCGACCGCCGGGGCGAGTGCCGAGCGGCCGGACGCCGCCGTGCGGACCGCCGTGGACAGTTCCTCCGGCGGGGCGTCCTTGAGCAGATATCCGGCCGCTCCCGCCTCCACCGCCGCCAGGATGTCCGCGTCCGTGTCGTACGTCGTGAGGACGAGCACGCGGGGCGCGTCCGGCAGGGCGGTGATCGACGCCGTCGCCTCCGAGCCGTGCATCCCCTCGGGGCCGAACTGAAGGTCCATCAGCACCACGTCGACGGCCTCGGACGCGGCCAGTTCCACGGCCCGTTCGGCGGTCGCCGCCTCCGCCACGACGGCGAAGTCCGCCTCGGTGTCCAGGACGGCCCGCAGACCGGCCCGTACGACGGGATGGTCGTCGGCGAGCAGCAGCCGTATCGGCGGCAGCGGTATCGGCGTACTCATACGGCGCTCCTCGACGGCAAGGACAGAGGCAGCGGCAGCGTGATCGCCACCGCCGTGCCCTGCCCCGGTGCCGACTCGACGCTCAGCGTGCCGCCCAGGGCGTCGGCCCGGGAGCGCATCGCGGACAGTCCGAAGCCGCCCTGGGCGCGCGGCGCGTCGAAGCCCGAGCCGTCGTCCACGACGTCCAGCGCCACCGAGGTGTCCATATAGCTGAGGGTGATCTCGGCTCGGCGGGCGTCCGCGTGCCGGACCGTGTTCGCGAGTGCGGACTGCGCGATCCGCAGCAGGGTCACTTCGTACGGGGTGGGCAGCTCGAACGGGGTTCCGCTGATCCCGAACCGCACCGCGGGCCCCGGAGCCGTTGCGCACAACCGCTCCAGCGCCGCGGTCAGCGAGCCGCGTTCCAGGTCGGGCGGCGACAGCTCCCGTACGAAACGGCGGGCCTCCGCCAGATTGTCCTGGGCGGCCTGCCGGGCCCGGCGGACATGGGCGGCGGCCGGGGCGTCGTCGGGCAGGGTCCGTTCGGCGGCGCGCAGCAGCAGTTGGATGCTGGACAGGCCCTGGGCGAGAGTGTCGTGGATCTCCCGCGCGAGCCGTTCCCGCTCGGCGAGCACACCGGCCTGGTGCTCCGCGTCGGCGAGGTCCGCGCGCGTGGAGACCAGTTCCTCGATGAGCTCGCGCCGGCTCTCGCTCTCGCGGTACAGCGCCTGGTAGCCGAGCACGGTGGCCACGGCGACGGCCGCGCCGAGCAGCGGCCCGATGAAGGTCCCGGGGCTGACCGTCTGCCCGTGCAGCAGGAAACTCCCGATGGCGGCGGCAGCGGTCGCGGCGACGGCGGGCAGCCCCCAGCGCACCGGCAGCAGATGCAGCTGCAGGAAGTAGAGCGGGAAGGCCGCCCACAGGCCGTCGGGGGAGAGGGCGAGCAGCGCCGGCCAGCACGCGCCGAGGGCCGCGAGCCAGAGCGCGGCGGCACGCGGGGAGCGGTGTACGGCGGGGCTGAGCACGCCCGCGGCGTACACGGCGACCGTCAGCGCGGCGGCCGCCACGACGGCGTACGCATGCGGGGCGCCGTCCGCCACGGCCCGTACCGCGGCGAGTGCCAGCAGCCCGGCCAGCAGGGCGTGCAGGCACAGGCCCAGCACGCGCGGTACGGGAGTGAGGGGGCGGGAATCCATGGTCCGTCCAGCGTAAGCGGGGTCCGTGGGAGCGCCGTCAATCAAAAGGTTGATGTGTGGACGCACTGCCGCGCGATGTCTGCGCGGGCCGCGCGCACCACGCTGGGAGGCATGTTCGTCGCATGGAGAGATCTACGGTTCGCCAAGGGGCGGTTCGCGCTCATGGGCACGGTCGTCGTGCTGATCACCCTGCTTGTGGGGCTGCTGTCCGGGCTGACCGCCGGGCTTGCCCGGGAGAACACCTCGGCCGTCACCGGGCTGCCCGCCGACCACCTCGTCTTCGCGGCCCCGCCCGGCGGCCGGTCCGTCTCCTTCGCCAACTCCACGGTGAAGGAGGGCGATTGGCGCGCGTGGGCCGGGCGGCCGGGGGTCACCGGAGCCCATCCGCTGGGGATCCGCACGCTCAACGCCGGCGCCGGGGACCGTACGGCCGCGGTGTCGTCCTTCGGTGTCGAGCCGGACTCCGGCCTCGCGCCGGAGGCCGTGACGCCCGGCCGCGTCGTGCTGTCCGAGCAGGCGGCCGAGGATCTGGGGCTCGCGGCGGGCGACTCGGTACGGATCGGGAGCCTGGAGGAGACCGTGGCTGCCGTCGCGGGCGACGCCTCGTACAGCCACACGCCGGTGGTGTGGACGGCCCTCGACGACTGGCAGCGCATCGGGCACAGCGGCACCACCCCGGAGGAACAGGCCACTGTTATCGCGCTGACGACGGACGGCGGGGCGGATCTCGCGGCGGGCGACAAGGCCATCGGTACGAATACGCTCACCGTGGACCAAGCGCTGACCGCGATCGGCTCGTACCAGGCGGAGAACGGCTCGCTGCAGCTGATGCGCGGCTTCCTCTTCGTCATCTCCGCGCTGGTCATAGGGGCCTTCTTCACCGTGTGGACGATCCAGCGCAGCGGCGATGTCGCGGTACTGAAGGCGCTCGGTGCCTCCACTCCGTATCTCCTGCGCGACGCGCTCGGGCAGGCGGTGGTGATGCTGGCCGCGGGGACGCTGCTCGGCACCGGCGTGGCGGTCGGCGTCGGCGCGCTGATCAGTGGCGGGGACGTGCCGTTCGTACTGGATCCGCCGACCGTGCTGGTGCCCGCTGCCGTGATGATCGCGCTGGGCGCGGTCGGCGCCGGTCTGTCCATCAGGCGGATCACCGCCGTCGACCCCCTCACCGCCCTCGGGAGCGCCCGATGACCTCGGCGAAGCTCGTACTCGACGACCTCACGCTCACCTACCCGGACGGCGTAGGACGGCTCACCGCGCTCGACCGGGTCTCCCTCGATGTGCCCGCGGGCTCGCTCGCCGCGGTGGTCGGCCCGTCCGGATCGGGCAAGTCCAGCCTGCTCGCCGTCGCCGCGACGCTCGTGACCCCGGACCGCGGCCGGGTCGTCGTCGACGGTACGGACACGGGCGGGCTGACCCCCGCGGCGAGGGCCGCCCTGCGCCGGGAGCACATCGGCATCGTCTTCCAGCAGCCCAATCTGCTGCCCTCGCTGACCGCGGCCGAGCAGCTTCAGGTGATGACGCATCTCTCGGGCAGGGCAGCCCGACAGGCCAGGGCTCGTGCGCTCGAGCTGCTCGAAGCGGTCGGTTTGACCCGCGAGGCCGGCCGCCGTCCCCACCAACTGTCGGGCGGCCAGCGCCAGCGAGTGAACATCGCCCGCGCGCTGATGAACGAGCCCGCGGTGCTGCTCGTCGACGAGCCGACGAGCGCGCTCGACCATGAACGGGGCGCGGCGGTCCTGGACTTGCTGGTGACCCTGACGCGCGAGCGGTCCACGGCGACGGTGCTGGTCACCCACGACTGGGCGCACCTGGAGCGGACGGACCGCACGGTGACGATGTCGGACGGGCGGCTCGCGGCGGTGCCGGTGCCGGTGCCGGGCTGAGGCGGTCTCAGATGGCGATGCGGCGTTCGTCCGGTGCGATGGGGAAGTCGTTGATGCTCGCGTACCGGCGCCGCATCAGGCCGTGCTCGTCGAACTCCCAGTTCTCGTTGCCGTAGCTGCGGAACCACCTGTCCTCGTCGTTGCGCCACTCGTACTCGAAGCGGACCGCGATGCGGTTGTCGGTGAAGGCCCACAGCTCCTTGCGCAGGCGGTAGTCCAGCTCGTACTCCCACTTGCCGCGCAGGAAGTCGACGATCTCCGCGCGCCCGCTGAGGAACACATCGCGGTTGCGCCACTCCGAGTCCTCGGTATAGCCGAGGGCGACGCGCTCGGGGTCCCGGCTGTTCCAAGCGTCCTCGGCCGCCCTGACCTTCTGCAGGGCGGTCTCGGCGGTGAACGGCGGGAATGGAGGCCTGGGCCTGTGGGCGGGGTCCTGGGTGGACATGACTCTCCCCTTCGTGATGGCGAGTTCGCGATGGCGAGAACGTGCGTTCTCCCCGGTGTGCCGTAGCGTAGGAGAACGGTGATTCTCACGCAAGGCGTACCCGAGGCGAGGGCTGGGATGGAAGCAGTGCCGGAGATGCGCGTCCTCGACGCGGCCGAGAAGCTCCTGTACGGGCGGGGGCTGCAGGCGGTCGGCATGGACGCGATCCGGAACGAGTCGGGGGTGTCCCTCAAGCGCCTCTATCAGCTCTTCCCGTCCAAGGAGCGCCTGGTGGAGGCCTATTTGCGCCGACGTGATGTGCGCTGGCGCGCGTCGCTGGCGGGCTATGTGGATGCCCGGCCCGCCGAGGAGAACCGGATCCTCGCGGTCTTCGACTGGCTGGAGTCGTGGTTCGAGGAGCCCGACTTCCGGGGCTGTGCCTTCGTCAACTCGTTCGGGGAGCTGGGCGCCACATCGGAGGGCGTCGCGAGCGCCGCCCGCGATCACGCCGATGCGCTGAAGCGGTATCTCGCGGGGCTGGTGGACGCGGAGGGCCACGCCGCCTGGTTGCCGGAGCCCCTCTTCCTGCTCATGGAGGGGGCGATCACGACCGCCGCCATCTCTGGGAGCAGCGCGCCCGCCGGTCAGGCGCGGGAGGCGGCCCGCAGGCTGCTGGACGCGGATGAGGTCGCGGATGATGAGGTCAAGGCGCCGTGAACACACTGCGCCGGCGACCATGGGCCGCCGGCGCAGTGTGTTCTTGGGAAGTGACGGTCAGGCACGGCCTAGGAGATTTCTGAAGATGTAGTGCTGTCATGATCGGCCTGTCCCTCCTCATGGGCAGTCTCGTCCTGGCCGGTGCGGTGTGCATCATGGGCATGGACGCCTCTCATCTGCCCCTGCTGTGGCTGTTCTCGGTGTGCACCATCGCGGTCGTCGGCATCGGCGCGCTCGGCCTGCTCGCCGTGTTCGGTACGCCCGGGATGCTGTTCATCACGGTCTTCTACATCGCCATGGCGGTCCCGACGTCCGGCGCCACGGTGCCCCTTCAGGCGCTGCCCGACTTCTACCGCGTCCTCGGCGAGTTCGAGCCCCTGCGCCAGATCACCGGCGCCGTCCGCTCGATCCTCTACTACGACGCCCAGGGTGACGCCGGTCTGACCCGGGGCTGGGTGATGCTGGGCGTGGGCCTGGCGGTCGCTTGCCTCTTCGGCTTCGGCGTGACCCGGTTCTACGACCGGAAGGGCCTGCACCGCATCCCTGCCGACGAAGAGCCGGAGCCGGTGCCCGCTCACGCATAGACCGGCGGGTGGTTGCTAGCGGACAGGGCGTGGGGTCTCGGCGAGGGGCTCGGCTGGTCCGTGGCAGCCCCTCCTCGTACCCCCTTTGTTGATTAATCGCGTCAGGCGGGTTGGCCGTTGAGCTAGCCGTTGGCTCGGGGAACGGCCGCACGCTGATCGAGCCTGCGGAGCGCCATGTCCCCCCACTGGAGGTTCTCCCGTTCGAACGACATCCCGCGCACCAGGGTGAGGTACGGGCCGATGCGCTCGGCCTCGGCGAAGTACACCTCCTCCGAGCGCCCGTCGAGCAGGCGCTGCCGGAGCTTCTCGTAGCGGGCGAGCTTGGCGGTGGCCCACTCCATGCGCTCGGTGATGGATTTCCGGACCGCCTCGATGTCGCCCGCGTCCAGGCACTGCACCTTGACCAGCAGTTCGTCGCGGATCACGGCCGGTTTGCCCAACGGCTCTGCGGTGTAGGCGTATACGGCCTCGCGCCCGGCCTCCGTCAGGGAGAACAGTCGCTTGTTGGGGCGGCGCTCCTGCTCGACGACGCGGGCCGTGACCAGTCCTTCGGCTTCCATGCGCTCCAGCTCCCGGTAGAGCTGCTGGGGCGTCGACATCCAGAAGTTGGCGACCGTCGCGTCGAACCCCTTCGCGAGGTCGTACCCGGACGCCTCGCCCTCCAACAGTGCGGCCATCACCGCGTTCCGCAAAGCCATGGGCCACACGCTAACACTGCTGTGACTAGTCAACGAGGTGACTGATAGTTCGCCTCCATCCCATGGACAAGGCATCTTTTCCCCTCTACTCTCCACTTCACCTATTCAATTTGTTGAGTATGAGAGGTGGCTCATGCACCCGTTCCGCAAGGCCGTCGAGAGCGGCGACATGGACGGCGTGGCCGCCCTGCTGGCCGACGACGTCGTCTTCACCAGCCCGGTCGCCTTCAAGCCGTACCCAGGCAAGGCGATCACCGCCGCGATCCTGCGTGGCGTGTCCCGCGTCTTCGAGGACTTCACGTACATCCGTGAGATCGCCAACCCGGACGGAGGCGACCACGCCTTCGTCTTCACCGCCACCGTCGCCGGCAAGAAGCTCCAGGGCTGCGACTTCCTGCACTTCGACGAGGACGGCAGGATCGACGAGTTCACGGTGATGGTGCGCCCGCTCTCGGCCGCCCAGGCGCTGTCCGAGGCCATGGGCGCCCAGTTCGAGCAGATCGCACGAGAGGCCGCTGAACAGTGACCGCGACGACCGACTTCGACGCGGTGGTCATCGGCGCGGGCAACGCCGGACTGACCGCCGCCGCCACCCTGCAACGCGCCGGACTGCGCACCCTCCTGGTGGAGCGCCACAACATCCCCGGCGGTTGCGCGACTTCCTTCCGACGCGGCCGCTTCGAGTTCGAGACGGCGCTGCACCAGCTGTCCGGCGTCGGCATGGAGGGCCAGCAGTACACGCTGCGCTCGCTGTTCGACCGGCTGGGTGTCGCCGACTCGCTGGAGTTCGTCCAGGAGCACGACCTGTACCGCGCCGTGGTGCCCGGTCAGTACGACGTGACCCTGCCCGCCGACTGGTCCGGCGCCGTGGCCGCGCTGGAGGACGCCTTCCCCGGCAACCGCGCCCGCGTCGAACGGTTCTTCGCGCTCGTGCGGGACGTGACGTTCTGGTACATCGCCGCCCTGCGCAGGACACCGGCTGCCGACATCGACCCCGTGCTCTTCCGTCAGGCGCTGCGCCCGCTGAAGGACGTCCTGGACGAGCACTTCGACGATCCCGGCCTCAAGTCGGTCCTCGGCACGTACTGGCCGTACATCGGCCAGCCGCCCTCCCGGCTCGCGTTCCAGGAGATGGCGCTCATGCTCTATGGCTACATCGAGTTCAAGCCCTGGCACATCAGGGGCGGCTCGCAGGCCATGTCGAGCGCGCTGCTGGACTCCTTCGTCGCGGCGGGTGGCCAGGTCCGCTTCAACACGGCGGTCGAGGCGATCCTGACCGAGCGTGGCCGTGCGGTGGGCGTCCGACTCGACGATGGCCAGGAGGTGTCCGCCCGCGATGTGGTCTCCAACGCCTCGCTCCCCGTCACCTACGCGATGCTCGGCGACGACGCCGTCCCGACGGCCGTACGCGACGACCTGGCCACCAGGCGCGTCGGCGTCTCGGCCTTCGCCCTGCACATGGGCCTCGACGCCACCCCCGCCGACCTGGGCTTCACCACCAGCACCACCTTCGTCGGCGTGGACCTGGACGACGACCGCACCTACGCCGTCTGGCGCTCGCTGGAGCCCGCCCGCGGCATCTGCGTCTCCTCCTACGACGTCGCCCCGATCGGTTTCGCCCCGTCGGGCGCGAGCCACGTCAGCCTGCTGACGCTGCAGTACGGCGACGTCTGGGAGAAGGTCCCGCCCGCTGAGTACGCGCGCACCAAGTTCGCCTACGCCGAAACCCTGCTCGACCTGGCCGAGAGGGCCATGCCCGGTATCCGCGATGCCATCGAGGAGGTCGACGTCGCCACCCCGCTGACCGTCGCCCGCTACCTCGGCCACCCCGGCGGCGCGATCTACGGCTACGACCAGGACCGCGCCGAGAGCTGGCTGTTCCGCGACAGCGAACGAGAGACGCACGTACCCGGCCTGCACCTGGCGGGCGCCTGGGTCGGCCCCGGCGGCTTCCAGCCCACCCTCGAAGCCGGCCACCGCGTCGCCCGGCGCCTGCTGCGCACCAAGGCCGCCTGACCGCCCGACCCGACAGGGAGAACCCGTGAAACACCCGCTCGCCCCGCTCTTCGACGGCCACGACGCCGTCCAGGCCGACATCGACAGCCGCCCCGCCGACACCACGGACCACCTCTCCGAGGTCCGCCGCACGGTGGACACGTACCACCCCAGGCGGCTCACCCTCACGGTCACCGAGGTCATCACGGAGACCGCCACCACGAAGACCTTCCGACTGCGTCGCCCCGACGGAGCGGACCTGCCGCCCTTCCTGGCCGGCCAGTACGTGGGCGTGTTCGCGGACGGCACCAACCGCCCCTACGCCTTGTCCTCCAGCCCCGCACGCCTGGACCACTGGGACCTGACGATCCGCCGGGTCCCCGGCGGCCGGATCAGCAACCACCTGATCGACACCGTGACGCCGGGCGACACCCTCACCACGACCGGCCCCATGGGCACCTTCCACCACAACCCGCTCTTCCACGGCGACGACGTCGTCTTCCTCGCCGGCGGCTCCGGCGTCGTCCCGGCGATGAGCATGATCCGCGACATCGTCGACCACGGACTCAACCGCCGCCTCCACCTCGTCTACGGCTCCCGCACCGACGACGACGTCATCTTCCGCGACGAACTCGACGCCCTCGCCGCAGACCACCACCCGAACATCTGCATCGACCACGTCATCGCCGAGCCCGGCCCCGGCTGGGCCGGCCCCACCGGTTTCCTGACCTCGTCCCTCATCAAGACGCTCGCCGGACCGTTGAACGCCCGCACGGTCTACGTGTGCGGCCCGCAGGCCCTCTACCCGTACGCCCTCCAGCAGCTCCTCGACCTCGGACACCCCCGTCGTCGTATCCGCTTCGAGGCGAACGGCGCTCCCGCCGATCCCACCCGCCAGGCGCACTGGCCCGCCGACGCGGCCCCCGACGGTGAAGTCACCGTCACCGCCGCCGGACGCACCTTCCGCACCCGCAGGGACCGCCCGCTCCTGGACGCCCTGGAGGACGAGGGCATCCGTCCCGAGGCCGCCTGCCGCTCCGGCGAGTGCAGCCTGTGCCGCGTCCGCGTCCTCAAGGGCACTCTGCACACTGCCGAGGAGGCCAAGCTCCGCATGTCCGACGCCCGCTTCGGCTACACCCACTCCTGCGTCGCGTACCCGATCACCGATGTGGAGCTTGACGCGTAGACCGCCGCTTCCTGCCCGGGGGCGGGCGGCTCGGGAACCCGCCCCCGATGCGGAACGACGCGTGAACACCGTCTGATCGATCTCAGCGAGGCCGGATCCGCACAGCGTGTGGGCCCGCGTCGGCCTGGTGCCGCAGGACTACACCCGCTGGTCCATGGACTTGCGCGCCAACATCCACCTCGGCCAGCCCCGCACCGAAGACGACGCCCAACTGGTGGACGCGGCGAAGGCGGCCGGCGCGGACAGCGTCATCGCGAAGGTCCCCCACGGCCTCGACACCCTGGTCGCCAGCTCGAACTGGGGCGGCACCGACCTGTCCGGCGGGCAGTGGCAGAGAATCGCGGTAGCCAGAGCGTTCTACAGGGAGGCTGCCATGCTGATGCTGGATGAGGCGACGTCCGCGATGGACCCGCGCGCCGAGCACCTGGTGATCCGCAGCTTCAAGGAGCTCGCCGCGAGCAAGGCCGCCGTGTTCGTCGGAGCGCGCGGATCTCACTGACCGGCCCCTGAACCTGGTCACACAGCTTGACCAGGTCAGAGGTCGAACGGCAGGACTCGGCCCGACGCAGCTGCTTCCTGGCGGCGAGCAGATGGAGCGTGGCCATCGCCAGCTCGTGCGACACATCGATCGCTGCATCTCCGCTGGCGTCGCGGTCCACCGCGCCCTCCGGCAGGTCCGCGTTCGCGTACACCGCCTTGCGCCAGTGCGGCGGCACCAGCTTCTCGTCGACCTCGCGCGGCAGCAGCGGCTTCTCCGACACCTTCCGCCGGGAGAGCGCCGGGAGCCGCTTCACCCCGGTCAGGATGCGCATCCCGCCGGTCGCCGCATCCAGCGCCTTCGGCTCGCCCAACAGAGACAGGAACGGCTTGACGGTGTTGTAGCGCAGCGCCAGCGCACCCCGCAACGCGGTCTCCGCCGTGCTGTCGTCCTCCGCCACCAGGCTCACCACCATGGCGGGCGCGCTGGAGAGCGCTGCCCGGGGCGCGACCTCCTCCAGCGCCCGCCACAGCGCCGCAACGTCCCCAAGGCCGTTTATGCAGGCATGAGCTGCTTACTGTATCCGCCGGAACAGCAGGCCATTGAAGCTGTCGATCCGAGCGTTGTCGGGGAAGTACGGCTCTTAGAAGTCGAATGCCATCTGCGCGTTCAGGCGGAGGTCAGGTGAGGCACACGCGGTCAGGTGACTGTCCGGCGAGGTACTCGGAGCGTTCTTTCGCGGTGAGATCTCGGCCGACGGCCTGGCAGATCCTTCTGATTGCTGCGGTCTCGTCAGGCATGTCTGCATTCCACAGCCGCACCGTGCCGTCTTCGCTGGCGGTGGCGACGGTGTGGCCATCGGGGCTGAACGCCACCGAATACACGGTGCCTGTGTGGCCGGTGAGGATGGTGCGGGTGCGGCCGGTCTTGGTGTCCCACAGCCGCACCGTTCTGTCGTCGCCGGCGGTGGCGAGAGTGTGC
The DNA here is from genome assembly GCF_003054555.1 of Streptomyces lunaelactis. Taxonomy (NCBI): domain Bacteria; kingdom Bacillati; phylum Actinomycetota; class Actinomycetes; order Kitasatosporales; family Streptomycetaceae; genus Streptomyces; species Streptomyces lunaelactis. The sequence continues at coordinate 7,027,217 of NZ_CP026304.1, forward strand.
CCGTCGGGGCTGAACGCCACCGAATACACGGTGTCCTTGTGGCCGGTGAGGCGGCGGTGGAGGGGGAGTTCTGCTGCCGCATAGAGGCTGGCGGTGGCTTCGTTGGTGGCTCTGGTCCGGTAGGCGTGGACGGCCAGTAGGGAAGCCAGGTCGGGGTTGGTGTCGATGAGCGCGTCGGACTGGGCGGCGAGTTGCTTGGACAGCCCCTGTTGCTGGGCGGCGAGTGCGGTTTCGCGTTGCCGGTAGGCCACTGAGGCGGCGGCCATGGCAAGGACGAGCAGGATCGTGAGGGCTGTGGTGAAGGCGTGTCTTCTCCGAACAGGCGGCCTGGCTGGCGCCGTCGCGCTGGGCTATCGCCGCGGAGAGCGTGACACTCGATCTCGGACAGCTGCTCGGTCCGATGGACAAAATGGCCACTGACCCTCTGTGGGATCACACGCTCAGTCAGTGGCTGACCGACACGGGCGTACTTCTCGGCACGTCGATGGTCTGCTACGTGCTCACGATCCGATTCCTACGGCGCCAGGAGCCGGAGGTCGTGCGAGAAACGTGAGACAGCAATTAGTCCAGGGCTTTGCGGACCGCGGACAGGCGAGCAGCGACAGCGACGGAACGGTCAGCGTGAGCGGAACCAGCCCCTTGGCCACCCCCAGGATCGGCAGACAGTTGGCCGCCATCGGCAGGGTCGCCCGCAGCAGAACGATCAGACCCGAAACGTCGACGAGCGACGGAGCGGAGCCATCCACCGCGACGGGAGGCGCGGGCATGGCGACTCCAGGGGACGTTGTGCGGGAGCTGGCATGCCTTCCGCACTCGCGTACGTATCCGTGTTTCAGGGCTACGGATAGCTGATTGCCGGTGCGCTCTCTAGGGTCGCTGGGCAGGAAAGGCCGCCTGCCGAGTGTGTGGGTCGAGCGACGAAGTGCCCGTGCATGTGAGCCGTACGCGGAAGCCCTCAACGGGCCACATCTCGGCTCGGCGTGGGCATTGGTCATCCCTCGCCCGTGGCCAGTGGTCGTGACCGTGGCGGGCGGGCGGGCGCGATCGGGGTAACGGGGCTTCGGCCGCGATTTGACCATAGTGGCGTCAACCAATCACAGACAGAAGGAAGGGCTTTCGCGATGGGCAAACACAGGAGGACTTCCGCCTTGGGCAGACACAGAAAACCTTCCGCGAAGGGCCGCCCAGGACTGGCATCCGCCACGGCGGGAGGGCTGCTGTATGGTGCGCTGTTCGTCTCCGGCGCGTCGGCAGTTGAACAACCTAGCGATGCACAGTCCACCAGCACGGAGGACATACAGCCGGGCACCACCGAGCAGCCGTCTGGGGATGCGGAGTCCGGAACAGAAGACTGGCAGCCCACCGAGGACTCTGAAGCCGCGCAGGTGAACGAGGTCGACGAGGAACCGGATTTCCAGATCACCGAAGGCACCGACACAGCCCAACCGGACCCGGCAGAACAGCCCGAAGAAGGGCAGTCCGGCGGAGAGGGGCAGCAGCCGTCTAGCGAAGTACCGCCCGGCACGGATGACCAGGAGCCAGTCGACGAAGCACAGCCCAGCACGGAGGACCTGACCCTCCCCCGCGGCGCCAAAATCATCCCAAGGGAGAACTTCGACAAGGAAATACAAGGATTCTGCACAGCCGGAATCCACGTCACCGATGGGCAGGACAACGGATTCCTGACCGCAGGACACTGCAAGACGGATGACGTCTGGGTTGATGAGGATCGCCGGGAGATCGGCAAGACCCAAAGGCTCGGAGACGGCGATACCGACTGGAGCTTTGTGGAAACCGATCGCGGACCCGGCCCCAAGGATCGATTCTCCGGGGTCGGCTTGCCCTATGTCGGTCGGGAGGTCTGCAAGTCCGGCGCGAAGACCGGAGAGCAAAGGTGCGGCAAGATCACCAAGACCGACGAGACGATCCCTTACGACGATGGAACCTCCGTGCGTGACCTCATCGTCACCGACATCGAGTCCCACGGGGGAGACAGCGGCGGACCGCTCTACGACAAGAACCATCCCGAGATAGCCATTGGAACGCTCAGCGGTGGAAACGGCGACATGAAAGCGGCGAACGAGCCGTACCTGAGCTATTACGTTCCCGCCATCGACGTGATGGTAAAGGAAGGCTTCACCCTGCCGCGTGCTCCGGAAACCGGTCCGTGACCCTCTCGTGCCAGGGCTCTGCCGACGACGTGCGCACGCGTTCAGAACATACGTCTTCGGCAGAAGCTGCCACTGGTCAGCCGGGGTTCGGCAGTGCGGCGAGCCGGACCGGGGCGTCAGTGGTCATCGGTCCAGGGTCCGTGTGACGCGCTGCTTTCCATGCGGCGGCGAGGAACGATCGTGTCCCTTGTGGTGGTGTAGGGGATCAATCCTCGGTGGTTTTCTGGGAGTTGGTGAGTGCGCGGGTGGTGAGGTCGTGAGCGTCCTGCGCGACGTCGTCGGCGCGGAGGCGGCCAGCGAGCGCGGTTGCCCGGGCCCGTTCTCCGTCTTCGCGGCCGAGAGCGACCGGGTGGTACCGCGCGCGTCCGCGCAGGGCGCCTTCCCCGACTGCGCGGCCCTGCCCGGCGATCACTTCAGCGTCGTGCAGCCCCGCTCCCGCGAGGACACCGCGTATGTGACGCTGAGCCACCTGCTGCGGGAGGAGGTGAGCGGCAGTGATCCACCGGGCGTGCCGCCCGTGACGGTGCCGCGTGCTACGCATCGGCCGTGGGACACGCGTCGTCACCGTGTCGTTGCTCCGCGTAATCGAAAGCGGAGAGCCGGAGTGCAACGGTGCCACGCCGGACACTGCACGCCGTCGTGACCCCGCCGCGCTCGAACCCCCGCCGGAGCAAACCGGCGGGGGTTCGTCGTCTCACGCGCTCTCACACAGGTCTCACAAACTGTGCGGACTCCCCCGGACCGTTAGCCCTGACCTGGCACTAAGCACCTGCCCTGGAGCAGCTGGACGCCTCGGGACGCTCGCTACGACCTGTGCCATGTAGTACCGAGGGAGGGTCCCAAGATCAGGACCGGTGCGTCTTCTGGCCCGTCAAGGCGGTATTGCAGGGTCTCATCCGTCGTCTCACTCACCCGCTCACGCTCCCACATCTCACAATTTCTCACGGGAGGGGGTCGGGAGAGCTCGCCAGACCTCCCCATGTATCCGCCGCCGGACGAAGGTCCTCCACGTTCGGTTTCACATACCAGCGCTTCGTGGTCTTGACGTTGGTGTGCCCCGCCCACAGGGCAAGGAGGTGATCCGGCACCCCGTTGAGCGACGCGTACCGGTATCCGACCGGCCTCGCCTCCGGGCAGCCGCTCCGCTCCGCCGCCTTCCGGTGGTTCCTGGTCGGCCAGTCGATCTCCATGGCTGGCAGCGCCATGGCGCCTGTCGCCCTGGCCTTCGGTGTCCTGGAGGTCACCGAAAGCGCGGCCTGGCTGTCCGCCGTCACCACTGCGGCGTTGGTCCCGATGGTCGCGACGCTTCTCCTCGGCGGCGGTATCGCCGACCACTACCGGCGCGACACCGTCCTGTTCCTTACCAGCCTGGGCGCCGGCCTCACCCAGGCCGGCGTCGCGTTCGTGCTCCTGGCTCATCAGCACCCGGTGTTCCTGCTGCCGCTGGCTGCCCTCAACGGCGTCTTTCAGGGCCTGACCAAGCCCGCGTTGCGCGGCATCGTCTCGAATCTGGCCGCGGGACGCGGCCTCCAGCAGGCTAGTTCCGTACTTCGCGAGTCACCCGATCGTGAAGATCGATCGATCATGACCGCCCCTGCGGCGACCCGAATCGGTGACGTGCGAAGTACAAAGCTAGGGTGTGCGGCGTGCGAGTGCTGTTGGTCGAGGACGACGACAATCTGCGATTCGGGATCGCCGCCGCACTGCGTGCCCGCCGGACTCGCCGTCGACGCGGCCGCCGACCTGCCGCAGGCCGACGAGGCGCTGTTCGTCACCGCGTACGACTGCGCCGTCTTCGACCGGATGCTCCCGTCCGGGGACGCCGCCACCTACGTGGAGACGATGCGCCGGGGCGGCCGGGAGGTCCCGGTGCTCTTCCTCACCGCCCGCGACTCTGTCGCCGACCGGGTCGAGGGCTTCGCGAGCGGCGGTGACGACTACCTGATCAAGCCGTTCGCCGTCCCGGAGCTGGTCGCCCGGGTACGCAGTCTGTGCCGGCGCTCCGCGGTCGTCCGCCCGCCCGTCCATCAGGTCGGCGAGCTGGAGATCGACACCGCCCGCCGGCGCGTGCACCGCGCCGGTGTGCTGCTCACCCTGACGAGCCGGGAGTTCGCGGTCCTGGAAATGCTAGCCACACGCGCCGATCAGGCCGTTTCCCGCTCGGAGTTGCTGGAGAGCTGCTGGGACGAGATGGCCGAGCCACAGTCGAACGTCCTGGACGTCCTCATCTCCCAGCTCCGCCGCAAGCTGGGCGAGCCGCCGCTCATCCACACCGTCCGGGGCGTCGGCTACCGCCTCGCCGCGGACGGCTCTCCGTGAGCCGGCGGCGGGCGGCGGGTTCCGCGTTGCGGGCGTACTGCCGTACGGGCCTCAGGGGCCCCACGCGCGGGACCAGCAGTTGGGGTCCGGGCGGCCCGAGGAGACCCTCGTCGATGCGGGGGACAACTTTCGGGAGCAGAACGCCCGGGCACTGCTCGGCGACGGTGGAGCAGTCATCGACTGGTCCGGTCCGCCGCTGAGGCAGAAGGAATTCGACAACGTAATGGGACACAAACACACGAAGGGCATTGCGATCGGGTGCGGCATCTCACTGTTGATCACAGTGGGACTTGTGGCGGCGGCTTTCGTGGGGCTCGCCATGCTGGTGGACGAGGCCCGCAAGGACCTGATCGAACCGTCGGTCTACAACTCGGTGAAGGCCGGCGACGCCGAGGCAGAGGTGCGGGACAAACTGCCGGACGGGGACTCGTTCTTCACCGAGGGCCTGGACGACAAGGGGTCCGGTAAGCCGACGGGCGCGGAGTGCCTCTCCCTCATGTCGACGGAGGACATGGACGACCAGGGCAGGGATCACGTCTTCCGCTTCTGTTTCAAGGACGGGAAGCTGATCGAGAAGCGGTCCTACTGGATTGTGACGTAGTCGGCTTCCGCCAGCGGCCCGCGCAGGGCGCGTCACCGTCCTGCCGAGCGTGGAGTCGCACGTCTCGCCGAGCACGGTCAACCGGAAGCTCGCCGCGGTCTCCGCCTTCTATCAGCATCAGTCCCGGCACGGGGAGGATATCGGTGAGCTGCTGACCACCTGGCAGACCGGCGGGCGGGGCGGCTGGAAGCCGTTCCTGCACCACATCACCAAGGGCACGCCGCATGCCGGGCGGGCCATCGTGCTGAAGGCGCCGAAGAAACTGCCCCGGGTCCTGGCCGCTGGCGAGGTCCAGGCGATCCTGGACGCCTGCACCCGCCTGCGGGACCGGTTCCTGTTCGCCCTGCTCTACGACACCGGCATCCGGATCGGCGAGGCTCTGGGGCTGCGGCACGAGGACATCGCCGCCGCGAAGTCGGAGGTCACCGTCGTTCCCCGGCTGAACGCCAACCGGGCCCGCAGCAAGTCCCAGCGGCGCCGGTCCATCCCCGTCAGCGCCTCGCTGATCCGCCTCTACGGCGACTACATGCACAGCGAGTACGGCGACCTCGACTCCGACTACGTGTTCGTGAACCTCTTCGCCGAACCGCGCGGCCAGGCTCTTTCCTACCCGGCGGTCTACGGCCTTGTGAAACGGATACGGCGCCGCACCGGACTCGACTTCGACCCGCACTGGTGCCGGCATTCGGCAGCCACCCGGATGCTCCGCGACGGCATCCCGATCGAGACCGTGTCCCTGCTGCTCGGGCACAGCTCGGTGACTGTGACGCTGTCGGTCTACGGCCACCTCACCGCCGCCGATGCCCGCAAGGCCATGGAAGCCGCAGGCTGGTTCACCGGGAACGAGGTGACCTGGTGACCGGCGAACACGCCCAGCAGAACCATGGGTTGGGGACAACGGGGGCGCCCCGGGGGTTGCGGGAGAAGCTGCTGGCGGCGACCCGGCCCGAGTTCCGCGGTGACGAGATCGTCTTCCCCGTTGACGACCCGGTCTTCGGCTCCTCATCACTGTGCTAGGTGTCCAGCTGCCCGCGCGGCGCGCACTCCCGGGGGCTCTGCACGGCCCACCACACCCGCTGGATCTACATCGGGCGGCCCGACCTGGAACAGTTCACAGCGACCGCTGTCCCGATTGGGCATACAGAGCCCGGGGATACCTGCGCGGTCGCCGACTGCTCCTTCGCCACCTTCCATCCTGCAGCTGCGTCCCAGGTAGCTGCACGGGAACAGGGGCGACTCCGGGTGGTCCGCCTCATCGATTTTGCCGGGCGCTCGACCCAACGCTATCTTTATAGTCAACAATGCACATAGGTGCGTAGTTGTCGATCAGTGGTCGGTGGCCACTGCCACCAGCAGCGTTGACGGAAGGCGGTCGGGCCGTGTCAGGCAGTGCGTATCTGCGCTACGTCGCCCTGGGCGACAGTCAGACAGAGGGTCTCGGGGACGGCGACGATGTCCGTGGTCTGCGGGGATGGGCGGACCGGCTCGCCGAGCAGGTCGCCCGTCACAGTCCCGGCCTGCGCTATGCCAACCTCGCCGTGCGCGGTCGTAAGGCCGGTCAGGTGCGTGCCGAGCAGCTCGCCCCGGCTCTGGCGATGCGGCCTGACCTGGCCACCGTGGTGGCCGGGGTCAATGACGTGCTGCGTCCGAGCGTCGATCTCGACGAGGTGGTCGGCCACCTGGAGGCGATGTTCGCCGCTCTCACCGCGCAGGGTGCCACGGTCGCGACGCTCATGTTTCCCGACGTGGGGCGCATCACGCCGTTGGCCCGCCCGGTCGGGCGCAGGGTGCTTGCGCTCAACGAGCGCATCCGGGAGGCCGCCGGGCGCTACGACGTGGTGGTGGCGGAGACGGCCGCGCACCCGGTGGCGACCGATCCGCGGTTGTGGAGTGCCGACCGGTTGCATGCCGGCCCGCTAGGGCACGCCCGCATCGCGGCCGCCGTCGCCCAGTCGCTCGGCCTGCCTGACAGCGACGACAGCTGGACCCGGCCCCTGCCAGTCGACGGGGCCCGGGCTTCGGCCCTGCGGGTCGTGGGCGCCGAACTGCGTTGGGCCGGCACCTTCCTCGGCCCCTGGCTCGGCCGTCGCCTGCGCGGCCGCTCCTCCGGTGACGGCCGCCAGGCCAAACGGCCCACCCTGCTTCCGGTGGCCTCGTCCACCGGGTATACCTCCCCAGCCGTGTGAGTCAGCAGTGTGAGGCACCGGCCCGCGACGACGTCGACGGCTCCTCCCGCTGTGCCCCTCTTCTACTTACCGGAGTTGGAAATGAGTAATGTCCACCCCTTCCGCGTTCTGCGCGCGAAGCGTCTGTGGATCGTCAACGGCATGGTCGTGGGCTTCGTGGCCCTGCTGTTCGCGGTGTTCTACGTCGGCGCCAACATCGACCCCGCCGGTCACCTGCACAAGCTGCCCGTCGGCCTGGTCAGCGCCGACAAGGGGGTGAATGCCGGCGGCAAACAGACCGACCTCGGCGCGCAGATCGTCCAGTCGATCAAGAAGTCGTCCCAGGGCGAGGACAAGATCGACTGGAGGGTGATGGACGAGAAGGAGATGAAGGAGGAGCTCAGCAAGGGCAAGCTGTTCGGCGCGCTCGTCGTCCCCAGCGACTTCACCTCCTCCGTCGCCGCACTCGCCGGCACCGAGGCGTCGGGCGACGCCGTCCGCCCGACGCTCACCGTGCTTACCAACCAGTCCGCCGGCAGCGTGGGTTCGAGCATGGCGCGGCAGGCGGCGACGACGGCGGCACAGTCGGCCTCCGCGCAGGTGGGCAAGCAGCTGACCACTCAGGCCAAGGCCACGCAAGCCGAACTGCCCGCCGCCACACTCCTGCTGCTGGCCGATCCCGCCGAGGTGCAGATCGAGGACGGGCATCCGCTCGACTCGCACAGCGGCCTGGGCCTGAGCGCCTTCTACTACTCGCTCGTCCTCGTCGTCTGCGGCATGCTCGCCGCCAACGTCATCAGCGGCCAGGTGGACCACGCTCTCGGCTACACCCACAACGACATGGGCCCGCTGCGGATCCACAACCCGCTGCTGCGGGCGACCCGCGTGCAGACTCTCGCCATCAGCAGCACCGTTCTGGCCCGGGATCATGTGGTCCGGGGCCAGAGTTGTAGGCATGTTGGGGCGGCGGCCGAAGGAGCCGGTCGGGCCTGATGTGTGGGCCACGTGCCGGGAGTTGATTCCGTCCGGGAGCGTGTTCGCGTTCCTGGCCGAGCACCGGGATGCATTGTTCCCGGAGGAGATGTTCGCTGATCTGTATCCGTCGGCGAACGGGCGGCCGTCGGTGCCGCCGCAGGTGCTGGCCTGTGCGACGGTGTTACAGGTGCTGGAGAACCGCACGGATCATGACGCGGTGGCCGAGTTGCGGTGTGACCTGCGGTGGAAGGCAGCCTGTGGGCTGGGCCTGTATGACACGGGGTTCGATCCGTCGCTGTTCATCTACTTCCGGCGCCGCCTGGCCATATCCGGTGACCGGGACCGGATCTTCAGCCGGGTGAGGGAGATCATCAACGAGACCGGTGTGCTGAAGGGACGGCGCCGGCGGGCACTTGACTCGACGGTGTTCGAGGACGCGGTGGCCACCCAGGACACCGTCACCCAGCTGATCGCCGCGATCCGCCGGGTGATCCGCCAGGTGCCCGGTGCGGCCGAGGTCGCCGCCGTCCAGTGCACCGCGCACGACTACCGCGATCCGGGCAAGCCCCGGATCGCCTGGGACGACGAAGCGGCCCGTGACGTGCTGGTGGATGCCCTGGTGTCCGATGCGCTGCGGCTGCTGGGCCATCTGCCCGAACAGGACCTGGGTGAGCAGGCCGCGGACGCGGTGGGCATCCTGGCCCTGGTGGCGGGGCAGGATGTGGAGCTCGCCGAGGACTCCGATGGCACCGACGGCCGCTGGCGCATCGCCCGCAAGACCGCCGAGGGCCGCATCGTCTCCACCGTCGACCCCGAGGCGAGGCACATCCACAAGACCCGCCATCAGCGCACCGACGGCTACAAAGGCCACATCGCGCTGGAGCCGGAGACCGGCCTGTTCACCGCCGTCGCCCTGCGGCGTGGTGACGGTGCGGACAACCATGAGGCTGCCGTCGCCGACGACCTGCTCGCCGACGAGGAAGGGGCGCTGACGGTGCTGGGCGATACCGCCTATGGCACCGGCGAGGCCCGCAGCCATCTGGCCGCCGCGGGGCACACCCCCGTCGTCAAGCCCCCGCCGCTGCGGCCGGCCGTTCCCGGTGGCTTCACCCTGGACGACTTCCGCATCGACACAACGGCCGGGGCAGTGACCTGCCGGCCGGGCACACCGTGCCGCTGACTCCCGAGTCCGGCCGCCGCCGGCAACGACGTGCCTACTTCAACCAGTTATGCACCGGCTGCCCGTTGCGCGGGCGGTGCACCAAGGGCAAGGCCGGGCGGATCGTGACCATCCGTCCCCACCACGACGCGCAGGCCAACGCCCGACACCAGGCCGCCACCGACCCCGCCTGGCAGAACGAATACCGCCACTGGCGCCCCCTCGTCGAACGCGGCATAGCCTGGCTCACCCGCCACAGCCGCAGACTCCGCTACCGCGGCACCCTGAAGAACGACGCCTGGCTCCACCACCGGGCCGCCGCCCTCAACCTCCGCCGACTGATCAACCTCGGACTCCACGTCACCCACGGCACCTGGACGATCAAGCCCGGAACCACATAGCCAGAGGTGCCGTCCGCCCTGCACCCAGACAGCCCCACACAAAGATCTTCAGAAGTCTCCTAGGCCTGGGCCGCCGTGCTGGCCAGCGCCGCCGAGAGGTCCCGGGCGACCTCCTGGAGGATCGGGACGATCTTCTCCGTGGCCTCCTCGGTGACCCGGCCCGCCGGGCCGGAGATCGAGACCGCCGCCGCCGTCGGGGAGTTGGGCACCGAGACCGCCAGGCAGCGGACCCCGATCTCCTGCTCGTTGTCGTCGACCGCGTAGCCCGCGCGCCGCACCTGTTCCAGTGCGTCGAGGAAGCCCTCGGGCGTCGTGATCGTCTTCTCGGTGGCGGCCGGCATGCCGGTCCGGGCGAGCAGGGCCCGTACCTCCTCCGGCGGGGTGTGCGCGAGCAGCGCCTTGCCCACGCCCGTGGAGTGCGGCAGCACCCGCCGGCCGACCTCGGTGAACATCCGCATGGAGTGCTTGGACGGCACCTGAGCGACGTACACGATCTCGTCACCGTCGAGCAGCGCCATGTTCGCCGTCTCGCCGGTCTCCTCGACCAGGCGGGCGAGGTACGGGCGGGCCCAGGTGCCGAGCAGCCGCGATGCGGACTCGCCCAGCCGGATCAGACGGGGGCCGAGCGCGTAGCGACGGTTGGACTGCTGGCGTACGTAGCCGCAGGCCACGAGGGTGCGCATGAGGCGGTGGATCGTGGGCAGCGGCAGGCCGCTGCTGGCGGAGAGCTCACTCAGCCCGACCTCGCCACCGGCGTCGGCCATTCTCTCGAGCAGGTCGAATGCGCGCTCCAGGGACTGCACGCCACCGCTGGGAGCGGTCTTGGCGGTGTCGGTGGTGCTGGCGCTGGACGTCGGCACGTCAACGGTCCTTTCGGGCAGGCGGGCAAGTCAGCAGCCTACCGGGCGCCTGCGCCCGGCACACTGCTCTCGTCAAGGCGTCTCTGCCGGTCAGGGCCCCTTTGTCCCCGGGTCGGCAGCCACCTCCGGCCATCTCTTGCCGGTCTCTTCGGTCAAATCTACCTTCTGCTCAGCGAAATTCCAGTTTCACTTTGTGGAAACGTTCAGGCGGGCAGCATGGATCGGGAGGGTCTTGACGGAGAGGACTCCGGAGTGAAGACTCCTTCAACAGTTCGTTGAATTTCGCTGTACGGAATGGAAGTGAGGGCACGGGTGTCCGACAGGGACGTGAACCTGGTTCTGCGCTCGACACGCGTCATCACCCCGGAGGGGACGTGCGCCGCATCGGTCTCCGTCGCCGCCGGGAAGATCGTGGCGGTACAGCCGTACGCCGCCCAGGTGCCGGCCGGGGCCCGGCTCGAGGACTTCGGGGACGATGTCGTACTCCCCGGCCTCGTCGACACCCATGTCCATGTGAACGACCCCGGCCGCACCGAGTGGGAAGGCTTCTGGACCGCCACCCGCGCGGCCGCAGCCGGCGGCATCACAACCCTGCTCGACATGCCCCTCAACTCCCTCCCGCCGACCACCACGGTCGGCAACCTGCGCACCAAGCAGGACGTGGCGCGGCCCAAGGCGCACGTCGACACCGGCTTCTGGGGCGGCGCGATCCCGTCCAATGTGAAGGACCTGCGACCGCTGTACGACGCCGGCGTCTTCGGCTTCAAGTGCTTCCTCTCGCCGTCCGGCGTGGAGGAGTTCCCGGAGCTCGACCAGGAGCAGCTCGCCCGCTCCATGGCCGAGATCGCCGGCTTCGGCGGGCTGCTGATCGTGCACGCCGAGGACCCGCACCAGCTGGCAGCCGCGCCCCAGGAGTCCGGGCCCAAGTACGCCGACTTCCTCGCGTCCCGGCCGCGCGACGCCGAGAACACGGCGATCGAGGGCCTGATCGCGGCGGCCAAGCGGCACGGCGCGCGCGTGCACGTACTGCATCTGTCCTCCTCCGACGCGCTGCCGCCGATCGCCGCCGCCAAGCGTGAGGGCGTCAGGATCTCGGTCGAGTCCTGCCCGCACTTCCTCACCCTCACGGCGGAGGAAGTCCCCGACGGGGCAACGGAGTTCAAGTGCTGTCCGCCGATCCGTGAGGCCGAGAACCAGGACGCGCTGTGGGAGGGCCTGGCCGACGGGACGATCGACTGCATCGTCTCCGACCACTCACCCTGCACCACCGATCTGAAGACCCCCGATTTCGCCTCCGCCTGGGGCGGCATCTCCTCGCTCCAGCTGGGCCTCCCGGCGATCTGGACCGAGGCCCGCAAGCGCGGCCACACCCTGGAGGACGTCGTCCGCTGGATGTCGGCGGCTCCCGCGGAGCTCGCCGGGCTCGACCAGAAGGGCGCGATCGAGGCAGGCCGGGACGCGGACTTCGCGGTCCTGGCGCCGGACGAGACCTTCACCGTCGACCCGGCCGAACTCCACCACCGCAACCAGGTGACGGCCTACGCGGGCAAGACCCTGCACGGAGTCGTCAGGTCGACGTGGCTGCGCGGCGAACGCATCGTGGAGAACGGCACCCTGGCCGAGCCGACCGGCCGGCTGCTCGAAAGGAACATCTGAATCGTGTCCATCCCTTCCTTCACCGGTGACGCCGGCCCGTTCGGCGGCGGTGACCCGTACGCCGACTACCGCACGGCCGACTTCCCGTTCGCGCACCACGCCGACCTCGCCGACCGGCGGCTCGGCGCGGGCGTCATCGCCGCCAACGACGAGTTCTTCGCCGAGCGCGAGAACATGCTCAAGCCCGAGGCCGCGGAGTTCGACCCGGAGCACTTCGGCCACAAGGGCAAGATCATGGACGGCTGGGAGACCCGCCGTCGCCGCGGCATCTCGGCCGAGCAGCCGCACCCGACCGCCGACGACCACGACTGGGCGCTGGTACGGCTCGGTGCGCCCGGCGTCGTACGCGGCATCGTGATCGACACGGCCCACTTCCGCGGCAACTACCCGCAGGCGGTGTCGGTCGAGGCCGCGTCGGTGGCCGGATCCCCCTCGCCCGAGGAACTGCTCGCCCCCGACGTGAAGTGGGCGACGCTCGTCCCCCGTACGGCCATCGGCGGCCACGCGGCGAACGGCTTCGCCGTCGACGTCGAACAGCGCTTCACGCACCTGCGCGTCAACCAGCACCCCGACGGCGGCATCGCCCGCCTGCGGGTCTACGGCGAGGTCGCGCCCGACCCGGCGTGGCTCGGCGTGCTGGGCACGTTCGACGTCGTGGCGCTGGAGAACGGCGGCCAGGTCGAGGACGCGTCCGACCGCTTCTACTCCCCGGCCACCAACACCATCCAGCCGGGCCGCTCCCGCAAGATGGACGACGGCTGGGAGACCCGCCGCCGCCGGGACAAGGGCAACGACTGGATCCGCTACGAGCTGGTGGAGCAGGCGTCGATCCGCGCGGTGGAGATCGACACGGCGTATCTGAAGGGCAACAGCGCGGGCTGGGCGTCGCTGTCCGTCCGCGACGGCGAGTCCGGTGAGTGGGCCGAGGCGCTGCCGCGTACGCGCCTCCAGCCGGACACCAACCACCGCTTTGTGCTGGGGGCGGGGGCGGTGGGTACGCATGTGCGGGTGGACATTTACCCGGACGGCGGGATTTCGCGGCTGCGGCTGTTCGGTTCGCTGACGGAGGTCGGCGCGACGAGGCTGGCCGCGCGCCACCAGGAACTGGGCGGCTGACCCAGGGGACCCTGTACGGCCTTCGGCCGTTTCCTCGATCGCCGGCGGGGCTGGAGTTTCCAGCCCCGCCTGCGATCGAGGCGCGGGGAGTCCGGGGGCCGAGGCCCCCCGGGTGCCGGTCATCGCCCAGCTTGTGGCGGCCGACGAGGACACTGTGCGCGATGTCATCCACCGCTTCAACGAGATCGGCCTGGCCTGCTTGGACCCCAAGTGGGCGGGAGGCCGTGCCCGCCTGCTCAGCGCTGACGACGAGGACTTCGTCGTCGTGACGGCCACCACCCGCCCGACCAAACTCGACCAGCTCTTCACCCGTTGGTCCATCCGCAAACTGGCCGCCTACCTGCGCAAAGTCCACGGACGCGTGATCCGCATTGGCCGCGAAGCCCTGCGCTGCCTCCTGTCGCGACGCGGCATCACTTTCCAACGCACCAAGACCTGGAAGGAGTCCACCGACCCGCAACGAGACGCCAAGCTCGACCGCATCGAGCACGTCCTGGAGCACTTACCCGACCGCGTTTTCGCGTTCGACGAGTTCGGGCCACTCGGCATCCGCCCCACCGCAGGATCCTGCTGGGCGCCGCAGAACCGACCCCAACGGATCCCGGCGACCTACCACCGCACCCACGGCGTCACCTACTTCCACGGCTGCTATTCGATCGGTGACGACACCAGGTGGGGCGTCAACCGCCGGCACAAGGGCGCCGCACAGTCCCTGGCCGCGCTGAAAGTCGATCCGGGTCGCCCGCCCCGACGGCGCCCCCATCTACGTGATCACGGACAACCTGTCCGCTCACAAGGGCGCCAAGATCCGGACCTGGGCGAAGAAGCACCGGGTTGAACTGTGCTTCACCCCGACTAATGCCTCCTGGGCGAATCCGATCGAGGCCCACTTCGGGCCCTTGAGACAGTTCACCCTGGCCAACTCCCCCCACCCCAACCACACCGTCCAGACCCTCGCAGTCCATGCATACCTGCGCTGGCGCAACGCCAACACTCGCCACCCCGACGTCCTCACAGCTCAGCGACGAGAGCGCGCCCGAATCCGCAGCGAGGAGGGCATGCGATGGGGAGGCCGCCCCCCTCGCCAACGCAGCATGACCCGCAACCCGGTAAACCCACGCGGTCAGAGCACTAGAGACCGAGTGGCCTCGCTTCGGTGATGCTTGCCCAGTCGTTCTCGGGATTCGCCCAGAACGAGATCTTGAGGTATCGGGCGTCCAGGGCGCCCGAGGTGAAGTGCACCGTCTCCGGCGCCGTGGTCGTCCCGGAGCTGCGGCCCTCCCACACCTTGGTGTACGAGACGCCGTCCTGTGAAGCGTGGATGGTGTAGTCGTTCCACCGCAGGTCACCGCGATGCCAGGCCACGGTGGCGCCGCAGAGCTGGCGGGGTGCGCCCGTGTCGAGGATCAGTGCGGCGCCGAATCCCTGGCCGGACCAGCGGGTCGTCAGGTTGCTGTCGATGGCGTTGGAGGGTGGGTTCGCCGGTTCGTACGTGGTGGCGGACGCGGCGGCGACCGCTGGGGCTCGCGCACAGGTTCGCTGGGGCGCGATGTCCCTGTGGACGGCGCGTTCGTCACCCAGACGCAGAGCGTCGTAGTACATCACCCGCTGCGTGGTGCTGGAGGGAGCTCCGGTGTTCCAGTCCCACTTGTAGATACCGAACTTGAAGTAGGGCGACCGTGGTCCCCCGTCGTGGGTGGCGCCGGTCTGGTGCACGACGCGTTCGCCGTTCTTCCACACCTGCAGGAGGCCGGTGCTGTCCGTCCTCCAGGTCACGTGGAAGACCCAGTCCACCCAGGTCCCCGTGGTGTAGGCACCCAGATCGATGGGCTCACCGCGGAAGTCGATCTTCCAGCGCCCTTCGTCGGTCAGAAGTGCCAAGGGGGGAGAGGTGCCCGGGCAGCCGACGTCGCAGTGGTGCCACTGGCTCACGATCTCGGCCGAGGTGTCGTGGGTCCATGTGGTCGCGAGGTTGATGCTGAAGCCGTACCACCGGTCGGCGCCTGCGGGTTGCTCGTCGCGCTGCGAGATCTCCGCCCGCTTGCTGCTGGAGACGACCGGATCGGATTTGCGCAGCTCGAAGCGGGCTGCGTGGGAGCCGTCGCGTGTGGGGCTGGTGACGTTGGTGGCGCCGTACGAAGTGGCCCACTGCTTGTTGAGGTTGGCGGGTGCCGCGGCGGGGAGGGTCCGGTCAGCCGACTGCTCCCAGTCGAGGGTGCGTTGCACGCCGGCGGGATCGGCCATGGCTGTCTGCACGGGTGCCAGCGCCACCCCCGCGGCCAGCATCGTCGAGCTCACTGCGACGATCCATGCTCTGATACGTGACCTTTTCATGCTCGAGCTCCTTCGTAGGACGCCAAGCGAATGGTTTCGTTCGTTCTGCCCCGAGGGCGGGGCGCCGGCTTTCACGCGCCTCCGGAAAGCCCAGGGGGGTCTCCGGAGCGACAAGCGGCTGGTATACAGGACCAGAACCGTGGCCCCGCTCCTCAGCTGGCCGTGACGGTCAGCCGGCTGTAGGTGATGTTCATCGCGTTGACCGGGAACCCGCCCCACCACCTCTCAACACAACGCGTCTGGCCCGCTCCTACGGAGACGTACTCAGGAGCCGCAAGGGGCGCTCTGCTCTGCACCCTTGCGGTGCCCGGGGCCGAGTAGCCGGCTGTGACACACAGCCGCGTCTTCCCGAAGACCCACGTCGGAAAGTTGTAGTCGTCGTGGTAGTAGAGGGCCGGTGATTGCGTTGCTGCTGCCCGAACGGGAGCCGAGAGGACGTGCTGTGCCGCGGCGACCGTCGCCGGCCGTGGCGATGCCTGGGCAAGGCCGGCCGGTCCCAGGCCCAGACCTGACACGACGCTGATGGCCGACAGGGTGACGGCAAGGCGCCGAAGCGACGCTCGAGTCATGCGATGCTCCTTCAATCTGGTGTCCAGGCGGCCTTGGAGAAGTGGTTCTTCTCTCTGCTGCTCCCGGCCGAATCGGAGTACTGAGCCGATGCATCCCATGCTCGGCTCCCGGGTGTCCCGGGAGCACTCCCTGATCAGTCCTCGATTCTCCCGGTCACGGGTCACCCGGCCTGGAACCGGAACCGTTCCCCAAGCCGTGGGCTCGCGCTACTTCTGCGGCCTCATTGCGCCCGGCCACACCGAGCTTGCGAACGACGGACGACAGGTAGTTGTGCACCGTGTGAGGGTCGAGGAAGAGCTCACGGGCAATTCGGGACGGCTCCTTGCCCTGGGCGAGCAGGGTCAGCACCTGACGTTCCCGCCCGCTGAGGGAGGGGAAGGGACTGGCCGCCGGCGTCCGTGCCGCCTCCAGGGCACCGAAGAGGTGGCTGCGCGCAGTGTGGTCGAGCACGGTCAGTCCTCGGGCGGCCGCACCGAGAGCCGCCAGCAGAGCGGGTGCTGAACACGTCTTCAGTACGAATCCGGCGGCACCGGCGCGCAGCGCGTCGCTGACCCGGGAACCCTCGTCGTAGCCCGACACGACGACGACCGGCAGGTCCGGCCGTTCACCGGCCAAGGCGCGGATCGCTGTCAGCCCGTCGCCTCCCGCCATCTCCAAGTCCATCACCACGACGTCCGGTTCCGTGTCCAGAACGACGTCCACCGCTTCCGCGGCATTGCCGGCCTCACCCACCACATGCATGCCCGCCACCTCCGCGTAGTCGCGCAGACCGTTGCGGAAGACTTCGTGATCATCGACGATGACCATCCGGATCGGTGTCAACTCGGGCTCCCCAGCGGAAGGCGCGCCACCACAGTGAGACCGCGCTCCTGCTTCGTGTCGAGCAACAGCTCGCCGCCCAGCTCCTCCGCCCGCTCACGCATGGAGGTCAGCCCCACTCCCGGGCGACGCTGCGCCCTCAGCCCCTTTCCGTTGTCGGCGACACTCAGTTCGAGAATGTCGGACACCCGCACGGTCACGACGCACTGCGTGGCGGCTGCATGCCGGACGACGTTGGTCATGGCCTCTGTAGCGATGAGGTACGCGGCGGCGTCCACTGCTGCGGGCAGTTCCGCTGCGTCCCCTTCAGCCTCCACGGTGATGCGGATGCTGTCGGGGGAGGACAGCCGCTCCGCGTACAGACGCAGAGCCTCGATCAGACCTTCGTCGTCGAGAGCGGCGGGGCGCAGGCCCACCACCGCCTGGGAAACATCGGACGTGATGCCGTCCACCAGGACCTGCAGGGCCTGGAGCCGTTCGCGCAGGTGCTCCGCGCTGCCCTCAGCCAGGTGCTCGGCTGCCGCGAGCCGCAGGCGGAGCCCCACGAGGGAGGGCCCGACGCCGTCGTGCAGGTCCCGGCGCAGACGCCGACGCTCTTCCTCGCGTGCACGTACCACACGTTCACGTGATTCCCTCAGGTCGGCGGTGAGCCTGGCGGTCTCCACGGCCATCGCCGCCAGTCCGGCTGTCTGGTTGAGCAGCTCTCTGTCGGCGGAGGAAAGGTCGTCTCCCGGCAGTCGGGGGCTGACCATCAGCCGGCCGATGACCGCGTTCCGGTATTCCAGCGGAAGGGTCAGTACGGTGCCGGTGGGCGCACCATGACGCACGCGGGGTCCCGCGGGCGTCTCGATGGCTACGTACGACAGGCGCAGCGCGTCTGCCAGAGTGCTGGCCACCATGGGCAGGGCGGCGTCCGGCTCGACCGAGGACCGCAGACGTGCGGTCAGACGGGCGATGACGGTGTGGGGTTCGTCCCGGTCACCGAAGAAGATCCGGTTCACGGCACGCTGACTGCGCTGGTGCAGCGGCTGAAGAGCCACCGCGACCACGCCGGTCGCCAGCACGGAGGCCGCGAAGGTGGACCTCCGGTGGAGAACACCGTTGACCGACCACATCACACCCGCATACAGGACAACCACGCCCGCAGTGAGCCCCGCATAGGCAAGCGAGCGCCGAATGATCAGATCAATGGCCCACAGCCGGTAACGCAGTACCGCGACGGCCACGGCGGCGGGGACGCCGGCATCGAGGCAGAAGCCGATCCCATGCAGCACCACGGGCGAGTACGGGACGAGGTCAAGCGCGACCTGCCCGCCTATGGCCAGCGCGACGGCGAAGGCCAGCCACTTCAACTGGTCGCGCTCCAGCCGCGCTCCTCTTCGCCACCGTGTCACGACCGAGATCAGGGCAATCAGGAGACATACCTGCAAAGCGATGAACGTGACCCGGTTCACGGGAAAGAGGGGGCTCTGCCCGATGTCCTCGGGATCCACCACGCCGGCCGTGGGATGGATGGCCCCGACCACTGCGAGGGTGGCGGTTGGCAGAACCACCAGAGCCGAGAAGATGAGGCCGGTCAGGCGCCAGCGCGGCGAAGGCAGGCGTCCCGTGGGGTACAGCAGAAGAGCCAGGGGAAGCGCGCCGAAGGCCGGCCACCACACCCACGCCGTCATCCAGCCGAGAACACTTGTGCCGGGCATCCGTGCTGCTGACGCCAGCGGCCACACCTGGTGGATCAGGCATCCGAGCGAACCGCTCTGCGCCATCAGGAGCATGAGCCAGCCCAGCGGGTGGCGCGGCAGCCGATGCGCCAGCAATCCTCCGACGGCCGCGAAAGACACCGAGACCCCGGCATCGCCCCAGTACAGGTCCTGCAGTCGCCCTTCGTAGGCCGCGATGCACACCGCCGCGGCCACACCACACAGAGCACCCGCTGCCACCGGATAAGCCCACCGCCGGTATCTCTCCATGGACCAGCCCCCCCGCAGAAGGCCGCCACCAGAGCGGCTCGCGAGGAGCCTAAAGAGCTACCCGCCGGTCATCACCCTGCGTTACCGAGTCGATACCTGGTGTGCGAGCGGGGCGGCTCCAGCGGCTACTGCGTCCTCGTGAACGTACGGCGGTAGGTGCGGGGTGGCACGCCCCGGCGGCGGACGAACTGTTCGCGCAGGACGGCCGCGGAGCCGTAGCCGACCGAGCGGGCGATCTCCTCGACGGACAGGTCCGTGGTCTCCAGGCTCCTCCGCCCGGCCGAGCCGCAGGCCGAGCACCCAGGCGTGCGGCGTCGTGCCGGTCGCGGCGGTGAACCGGCGGGCGAAGGAGCGGCGGCTCATCAGGGCGCGCCGCGCCAACTCCGCGACGGGCAGCGGTTCGTGGAGGTGCTCGCGGGCCCAGGCGAGTACGTCCGCGCGGCGCTCGTCCTCGCCGTCCTCGGGGACGGGCGCCGCCAGGTACTGGGCCTGCCCGCCGTCCCGGTGCGGCGGCAGGACGAGGTCGCGGGCCACGGCGTTGGCGGCAGCGGCGCCGTACTCGCGGCGCAGCAGGTGCAGGCAGACGTCGAGAAGACCTTCCACGCCGCGTGTGGCCCTGGAAACCTCACCGAGGCCCTCACGCCTTTCCGTAACTGGGCGACCACGACCGCTCTCTGAGCGGGCACAGAGCAAGAGACCTCAACCCGGTGAACCTATGCGGTCAATACACCTAGGCCGCGTGGCCGCCGTCCACCGACAGTTCCGCGCCCGTGATGTAGGCCGCCTCGTCGCTCGCCAAGTACGCCACCAGCGACGCCACTTCCTCCGGCCTGCCGAACCGGCCCAGCGCCGTCCCCGCCCGCTGGGGCTCGGCGTACGGGCCGTCCGCCGGGTTCAGGTCCGTGTCGATCGGGCCCGGGTGGACCAGGTTCGCCGTGATGCCGCGCTCGCCCAGCTCACGGGCCAGCGCCTTGGTCAGGCCGGTCAGCGCGGACTTGCTCATCGCATAGAGGGTGCCGCCGGGGCCCGGCACGTACTTCGTCATGCAGGTGCCGATCGAGACGATCCGGCCGCCGCGCTCCATCCGGGCGGCCGCCGCCTGCGAGGCGAGGAACGCCGCCCGTACGTTCACATCGAGCACCCGCTCCAGATCGCCCGCGGACAGGCTGTCGAGGGGGCCGAGCACGCCGACGCCGGCGTTGTTGACCAGGATGTCGAGCCGCCCCAGCCGGTCCGTGGCCGTGACGACGGCCGCCCCGGGCGCCTCGGCGTCGGCCGCGTCCGCCCGCAGCGCGAGGCCCCGCTGCCCCGTCGCCTCGATCTTGCGGACCACCTCGTGAGCGGCGTCCTCGCCCCGTACATACGTGATCGCCACATCGACGCCCTCCTGCGCCAGCCGCAGGGCGATCGCCGCCCCGATACCGCGGCTGCCACCTGTCACCAAAGCCGTCCTCGACATGTCGTATCCCTCGTGTCCGTAACTGGTTCTGACGGAAAGTGGTCAGGGCCTCAAGGAAATCGGCCCTGCCTCCTCGGGTCTGGCGGCAAACGGACGTTGAATCTCTGCCGTGACCCTCCAGCAAGAGATCGTCGGGACCGCCATGCAGATGGCGGTCGTCTCCCTCCAGCCCGGCCGGACCGTCTACTGCGAGGCCGGGAAGTTCCTGTTCAAGACCTCCAACGTGACGATGGAGACCCGGCTGTCGGGTCCACCGGGCGGTAGCGGCGGTCAGGCCGCGGGCGCCGGGGACGGCGGGGGCGGCGGATCCGGTACGAGCGGCATGAGCGGCATGCTGCGCCAGGCCATGGGCACGGCCATACAGGCCGGCCAGCGCGCCCTCGCCGGTGAGTCCCTCGCCTTCCAGTACTTCACCTCCACCGGCGGCGAGGGCACCGTCGGCTTCGCGGGCGTACTCCCCGGCGAGATGCGCGCACTCGAACTCGACGGCTCTCGCGCCTGGTTCGCCGAGAAGGACGCCTTCGTCGCCGCCGAGTCCAGCGTCGTCTTCGGTATCGCCTTCCAGGGCGGAAAGACCGGCCGCAGTGGCGGCGAGGGCTTCATCCTGGAGAAGTTCACCGGCCTCGGAACCGTCATCATCTGCGGCGCCGGCAATTTCATCGACCTCAACCCCGCCGATTTCGGCGGCCGCATCGAGGTCGACACCGGCTGCATCGTCGCCTTCGAGGAGGGCATCCAGTACGGAGTCCAGCGCGTCGGCGGCCTCAACCGCCAGGGCCTGATGAACGCCGTCTTCGGTGGCGAGGGACTCTCGCTCGCCACCTTGGAGGGCAACGGGCGGGTGATCCTCCAGTCGCTGACCATCGAGGGCCTCGCCAACGCACTAAGGAAGGCCCAGGGCGGCGACAAGCAGGGCCCGACCGGCGGGCTCTTCTCCACCAACGCGGGCTGACCGCCCGCCCCTCGCCCTGCCGACCGATGAATTCCCGGCGCGGCCGGGGTCTCAGCTCATGAACGGAACACCGCACACTCCCGGAAGCAGGTATCTCCCATGGCACAGCTCTCGATCACCTCTTTTGTCACCCTCGACGGCGTGATGCAGGCCCCCGGCGGGCCGGCCGAGGACCCCAGCGGCGGCTTCGAACTGGGCGGCTGGTCCGTGCCCTACGGGGACGACGACTTCGGCCGCTTCATCAGCGAGGTCTTCGAGCGGGCCGGAGCCTTTCTGCTCGGCCGCCGTACGTACGAGATCTTCGCCGGCTACTGGCCCAAGGTGACGGACCCCGCCGACCCGGTCGCCTCCCGGCTCAACTCCCTGCCGAAGTACGTTGTCTCGACCACGCTCGAAAAGGCCGACTGGGAAGGCACCACCATCGTCAGAGGTGACCTCGCCAAGGAGATCGCCGCGCTCAAGGAGCGCACGGACGGGGAGCTGCAGGTTCACGGCAGCGGCGCCCTCGCCCACTTCCTCATGGCGCACGACCTGATCGACACATTCAACGTACTCACGTTCCCCGTCGTCCTGGGCACGGGCCGCCGCCTCTTCGCGAACGGCGCGGTACCGACGGCCTTCCGGCACACAGGGGGCCGCACTACGGCCGCGGGCGTGGCCATCAACACCTACGAACTGGCGGGCCGTCCCGAGTACGGCACCTACTAGGCAAGCTGAAGCGAGCGGCACCCACGCGCCCCGTCCCACGCGCCCCGCCCCAGGCGCCTCAAGCCCGTCGCGGTCGTGGGTACCCTCGCCGTCGCTATGAGCGTGCCGACCGTCAAGACGCACGTCTCGCGCATCCTGGCCAAGCTGGGCCTCAACAACCGTGTCCAGATAGCACTGTTGGCGCACGACGCCGGGCTGCTCGACGAGGAGGAGCCGACGTAGGCTGACGCGATGACAATCGTCGATCTTGGGGAGTACGGGGCGGACTTCGTCGCGAACCCGTATCCGTACTACGCACGGCTCCGCGATTCGGGGCCCGTTCATGAGGTGCGACTGCCGAACGGCGAGGAGATCTGGCTGATCGTCGGCCATGAGGAGGCGCGGGCCGCGCTCGCCGACCCACGGCTGTCCAAGTCGCCCGCCACGGTGGGCGGGACGATGCTCGACGAGCGGGTCATCGGCCCGAATCTGCTGGTCCTGGACCCGCCGGACCACACCAGGCTGCGCAGGCTCGTCGCCCGTGAGTTCACCGCGCGCCGGGTGGAGGGCCTGCGCCCGCGCATCCAGCAGATCACCGACGGGCTGCTCGACGCGATGCTGCCGGCCGGTCACGGGGACCTGGTGGACGCGCTGGCCTTCCCGCTGCCCATCATCGTCATCTGCGAGCTGCTGGGCGTTCCGGCCGCGGACCGCGAGGCCTTCCGGAAGTGGTCCAACGAGGTCGTGGCCCCGACGGGCGTGGCGGCCGAAGAGAGCGCCATCCATGAACTGGCCGCGTACCTCAACGAACTCATCGAGGACAAACGCTGCGCCGGCCCCACGGACGATCTGCTCTCCGCCCTCATCCGCACCCGCGCGGAGGACGACGACCGGCTCTCCGCTGCCGAACTGCGCGCCCTGGCCTATCTGTTGCTGATCGCCGGCCATGAGACCACCGTCAATCTGATCTCCAACGGCGTACGCGCCCTGCTCGCACATCCCGGCCAACTGGCCGCCCTGCGCGCCGACTTCGGCCTCCTGGACGGGACGATCGAGGAGATGCTGCGCTACGACGGCCCGGTGGAGACCGGCACCGTGCGCTTCACGGCGGCACCCGTCCCTGTCGGCGACACCGTGATCCCGGCCGGCGAGGCGGTCCTGGTCGGCATCGCCGCGGGCGACCACGACCCGGACCGCTATCCGTCCCCGGACCGTTTCGACATCAGGCGCGACACCCAGGGGCACCTCGCGTTCGGGCACGGCATCCACTACTGCCTGGGCGCCCCGCTGGCCCGGCTCGAGGCGCGGATCGCGCTCCGCTCGCTGCTGGAGCGCTGCCCGGACCTTGCCCTGGACGCCTCGGCGGGAACGCTCGACTGGCTGCCCGGCATGCTGATGCGCGGAGTGCGCCGGCTCCCGGTGCGGTGGTAGCGGAGCCGTCGCCGAACTCGCTGCGAACCTGTCAACGCCCCTCCGAACGCGCAAGGAGCCCGACCATGCCCGGACTTGACCTCGACACGGCCCAGAAGGTCCTCGACAGCCAGCCCTTCAGCCGGCTGCTCCAGGCGCGGATCACCGCGTTCGGTGACGGGCGGGCCGTGCTCGAGGTGGACATCCGGGAGGAGCTGCAACAGCAGAACGGCTATCTGCACGGGGGAGTCCTCGCGTACGCCGCCGACAACTCCATCACCTTCGCCGCCGGTACGGCGCTCGGGGCCGCCGTGCTGACCAGTGGCTTCTCCGTGCAGTACGTCCGCCCGGCGACCGGGCACGCCCTGGTCGCCCGGGCCGCAGTCGTGCACACCGGACGTCGGCAGGCCGTCGTCCGATGCGATCTGTTCACGGTGAACGCGGACGGCGACGAGACGCTCTGTGCCGTCGCGCAGGGCACCGTACTGTCCGCCCAGCAGTCCTGAGAGTCAGCCGCCGGGGATCTCCTCGAGCCGCACCGGACGTCGCTCCCGCCGAGACACCTCGCACGCCTCCGCGATCCGCAGCGCCGCCAGCGCCTCGCGCCCGTCGCACGGGTTCTCGCTCTCGCCCTGCACCATGCGTACGAACGCGTCCAGCTCCGCCTCGTACGCCGGGGCGAACCGCTCCAGGAAGCCCGGCCACGGCTTGTCCGCCGCGGGCGGGCCCTTGGGCTCGGTCGAGCTGATCGGGGTGCGGTCGTCCAGGCCGACCGCGACCTGGTCGAGCTCGCCCGCCAGCTCCATCCGTACGTCGTAGCCCGCGCCGTTGCAGCGGGTGGCCGTCGCGGTGGCCAGCGTCCCGTCGTCCAGGGTGAGCAGCGCCGCCGCCGTGTCGACGTCGCCCGCGTCGCGGAACATCGAGGGCCCGGCGTCCGAACCGGTCGCGTACACCTCGACGACCTCGCGGCCCGTGACCCAGCGCAGGATGTCGAAGTCATGGACCAGGCAGTCCCGGTACAGGCCGCCGGAGAGCGGCAGATACGCGGCGGGAGGCGGGGCGGGGTCGGAGGTGATGGCACGTACGGTGTGCAGCCGGCCGAGCGCACCCGACCGTACGATCTCGCGGGCCTTCGTGTACCCCGCGTCGAACCGGCGCATGAAGCCCAGCTGGAGCAGGGTGCCCGCCGACTCGACCTCGCGCAGCGCGCCGAGCGTGCGCGGCAGGTCCAGCGCGATGGGTTTCTCGCAGAAGGCGGGGAGGCCGGCCCGGGCCGCGCGGGCGATGAGGTCGGCGTGGGAGGAGGTCGCGGAGGCGATCACCACGGCGTCCACGCCCCAGGCGAAGATCTCGGCCACGCCGGGCGCGGCGGTGGAGCCGGTGCGCTCGGCGACCTCGGCCGCCCGCGCCGCGTCCGCGTCCGCCACGACCAGTGAACCCACCTCCCGATGGCGGCTGAGCACGCCCGCGTGGAAAGTGCCGATTCGTCCCGTCCCGATGAGTCCGATGCGCATGGCCCAAAGGTGATGCCGGGCCCGCCACCATGTCAAGACTTTGTCCTGACAACCGAACTTCACGACTTCCCGTCAACATTCCCTGCGACTACGCTCGCTCCGTGCCCAAGCAGCCCAGACACGTGACGGACCCGTCCCTGTCTCTCCAGCTGAGCGTGGACCGCACCAGTCCGGTCCCGCTCTACTTCCAGCTGTCGCAACAGCTGGAAGCGGCCATCGAGAGAGGGACCCTCACCCCCGGCAGCCTGCTCGGCAACGAGATCGAGCTGGCCGGCCGGCTCGGGCTGTCCCGCCCCACCGTCCGCCAGGCCATCCAGTCCCTCGTCGACAAGGGCCTCCTCGTACGCCGCAGGGGCGTCGGCACCCAGGTCGTGCACAGCCAGGTCAAGCGCCCGCTGGAGCTCAGCAGCCTCTACGACGACCTGGAGTCGGCCGGTCAGCGGCCGGCCACCATCGTGCTGACCAACCGCATCGAGCCCGCGAGCGCCGAGGTCGCGGCCGCACTCGGCGTGCCGGAGGGCAGCGACGTCCGGCTGATCGAGCGGCTGAGATTCGCCCACGGCGAGCCGATGGCCCGGCTGCGCAACCATCTGCCGTCCGGCCTCCTCGAATGCGACACCGAGCGGCTCGAGGCCACTGGCCTGTACCGGATGATGCGGGCCGCGGGGATCACGCTGCACAGCGCCCGGCAGTCGGTCGGGGCGCGGGCCGCCAGCGAGCTGGAGGCCGAGCTGCTGACCGAGGAGACCGGCGCACCGCTGCTGACCATGGAGCGCACCACCTTCGACGACACCGGCCGCGCGATCGAGTTCGGCTCGCACATCTACCGTGCATCGCGCTACGCCTTCGAGTTCCAGCTCCTCGTCCGGCCATAGCCCACCCGGCCCGTCCGCGGCTCACCTGGGACCGGCTCACCTGGACGCGACGTAGCGGCCCGCACGATCAGGTCACGTAAGAATGTCAGTCGCGTAAGAATGTTCGGACAAAGTCTTGACGAGGTCCCCGCGACCGCCGTAAAAACTCACCCAGCCGCAACCGGGCGGCCGGGAGAGAAGGCGGACCCACCATGCGTACCAACCGCAAGGCAGCAGCCCTGCTCGCCGCATGTGCCCTGGTCGTCGTCGCCGGATGCAGCAGTTCCGGTGGCAAGGAGGCGAAGGAGACCCCCTCCAAGGGCGGCGGTGGCGGCGAGGCCGCCACCACCCAACGGCTGAAGATCGCGATGGTGACGCACTCCGGCGAGGGCGACACCTTCTGGGACATCGTCCAGAGCGGCGCCAAGGTCGCGGCACGCAAGGACAACGTCGAGTTCCTCTACGCCGCCAACAAGGAGGGCAAGGAGCAGGCCCAGCTCGTCCAGACCTACATCGACCAGAAGGTCGACGGCATCATCGTGACCCTGGCCAAGCCCGAAGCCGTCCAGGACGTCGTCAAGAAGGCCGTCGCGGCCGGCATACCCGTCGTCACGATCAACTCCGGCGCCGAGTTCTCGAAGGCGGTCGGCGCGCTCAGCCATATCGGCCAGGACGAGTCCGTGGCCGGCGAGGCCGTCGGCGAGGAGCTCAACAAGCGCGGCAAGAAGAAGGCCGTCTGCGTCATCCACGAGCAGGGCAATGTCTCGCTCGAAGCCCGCTGCGCCGGCGTGAAGAAGACGTTCAAGGGGACCGTCGAGAACCTCAACGTCGAGGGCACCAACATGCCCGCCTCCACCTCCTCCATCGAGGCGAAGCTGCAGAGCGCCAAGGACATCGACGCCATCGTCACCCTCGGCGCGCCCTTCGCCGCGGCCTCCGTCAAGGCCAAGGAGGGCGCGGGCTCCAGCGCCGAGGTCAACACCTTCGACCTCAACGCCGAGGTGGTCAAGCAGCTCAAGGCCAAGCAGATCGGCTTCGCCGTGGACCAGCAGCCCTACCTCCAGGGCTATCTCGCCGTCGACGAGCTCTGGCTCAACAAGATCAACGGTAATGTGATCGGCGGCGGCAAGCCGATCCTCACAGGCCCCGCGCTCGTCACCGAGAAGGACGTGCCCGCGCTGGAGAAGCTCACCGCCGACGGCACCCGATGACCTACGCGGCGCACCCGCTGCCCAGCCTCCGACCTGCCGTGACACATACTTGGGCGGCCGGGGCGCGCCATCACGCCCCCCGGCCGCACCGGGAAGCACAGCGAGTACGGCAAGAAGGGCACGGCTTCGTGGCTAGGGCAAGGACAGGGGTACGCGCGATCGGCGCGCTGCTGGCAGCGGTACTCGGAGCCTCTCTGGCGGGTTGCAGCAGCACCGGCGGCAAGCGCGCGGAGGACGCCCGCAAGGCGCAGACCGCCGCGGGCAAGGCCGCCGTGAACACCCCCCGATGGACCTTCGCCATGGTCACCCACTCGGGCGACGGCGACACCTTCTGGGACATCGTCCAGAACGGCGCCGAGCAGGCCGCCGTCAAGGACAACATCAACTTCCTCTACTCCCACAGCGACGAGGGCCAG
This sequence comes from Streptomyces lunaelactis, assembly GCF_003054555.1. NCBI lineage: Bacteria > Bacillati > Actinomycetota > Actinomycetes > Kitasatosporales > Streptomycetaceae > Streptomyces > Streptomyces lunaelactis. Next base: position 7,054,836 of record NZ_CP026304.1, read on the forward strand.
CAGCAGGCCCAGCTCGTCCAGGCGGCCATCGACAAGAAGGTCAACGGCCTGATCGTCTCGCTCGCCAAGCCCGACGCGATGAAGGACGTCATCGCCAGGGCCGAGAAGGCCGGCATCCCGGTGATCACCGTCAACTCGGGATCCGAGCAGTCCAAGGCGTACGGCGCGCTCACCCACATCGGCCAGGACGAGACCATCGCGGGCGAGGCCGTCGGCGACGAGCTCGACAAACGGGGCAAGAAGAAGGCCCTGTGCGTGCTGCACGAACAGGGCAACGTCGGTCATGAGCAGCGCTGCGCCGGAGTGAAGAAGGCCTTCGGCGGCCAGTTGCAGAACCTCTACGTCGACGGCACCAACATGCCCGACGTCCAGGCTTCCATCGAGGCGAAGCTCCAGTCCGACCGTTCCATCGACTCCGTCGTCACGCTCGGCGCGCCCTTCGCGGACGCCGCCGTCCAGGCGAAGAGGACCGCGGAGAGCAAGGCCGAGATCGACACCTTCGACCTCAACGCCAAGGTCGCCACCGCCCTGACGGCGGGCACGCTCGGCTTCGCCGTCGACCAGCAGCCCTACCTCCAGGGGTACCAGGCCGTGGATCTGCTGTGGCTCTACAAGTACAACGCCGATGTCCTCGGCGGCGGGCGGCCCGTCCTCACAGGACCGCAGATCATCTCCCAGAAGGACGCCGCCGAGCTGCGGATATACACGGAGCGGGGGACCCGATGAGTACGACCGCACCACCTGCCACACCGGACAGGACGCCGGACAGGGCGACCGACGAGCGGCTGCTGCGCACCTCGCCCCTGCGCAGGCTGATGGGTCGGCCCGAACTGGGATCGGTCGTCGGCGCCGTGGCGGTCTTCATCTTCTTCTCGATCATCGCGGACTCCTTCCTGCAGGCGTCCAGCCTCTCCACCGTCATGTACGCGGCATCGACCCTCGGCATCATGGCCGTACCGGTCGCGCTCCTGATGATCGGCGGCGAGTTCGACCTCTCGGCCGGCGTCCTGGTGACCAGCTCCGCGCTGATCTCCTCGATGGTCAGCTACCAGATGACGGCGAACGTCTGGGCCGGCATCTTCGTCTCGCTGCTCGTCACGCTCGCGGTCGGGGTCTTCAACGGCTTCATGCTGACCCGTACGAAGCTTCCGAGCTTCATCATCACGCTCGGTACGTTCCTGATGCTGACCGGCCTCAACCTCGGCTTCACCAAGCTGATCAGCGGCACGGTCTCGACGAAGTCCATCGGCGACATGGAGGGCTTCGCGTCCGCCAAGAAGGTCTTCGCCTCCGAGCTCACCCTCGGTGACGTCACCCTCAAGGTGACCATCCTGTGGTGGTTCGTCCTGGTCGCCCTGGCCACCTGGATTCTGCTGCGTACGCGCTTCGGCAACTGGATCTTCGCGGTCGGCGGCGGCGCGGACGCGGCCCGCGCGGTCGGTGTCCCGGTCAACAAGACCAAGATCGGCCTCTATATGGGCGTCGCCTTCGCCGCCTGGGTCTCCGGCCAGCATCTGCTGTTCTCCTTCGACGTGGTGCAGTCCGGCGAAGGCGTCGGCAACGAGCTGACGTACATCATCGCGGCCGTCATCGGCGGCTGTCTGATCACCGGCGGCTACGGCTCCGCGATCGGGTCCGCGGTCGGCGCGTTCATCTTCGGTATGACCAGCAAGGGCATCGTGTACGCGGAGTGGAACCCGGACTGGTTCAAGTTCTTCCTCGGAGCGATGCTCCTTCTGGCCACCCTGCTCAACGCATGGGTCCGCAAGCGTGCGGAGGCAAGCAAGTGACAGCCCTCGTCGAGCTCGACAACGTCAGTAAGTACTACGGCAACATCCGCGCCCTGGAGGGCGTCTCGCTCGAGGTGCACGCCGGGGAGATCTCCTGCGTGCTGGGCGACAACGGCGCCGGCAAGTCCACCCTGATCAAGATCATCGCGGGCCTGCACCGGCACGACGCGGGCACCTTCCTGATCGAGGGCGAGGAGACGAGCCTGGCCAGTCCGCGCGAGGCCCTGGACCGGGGCATCGCCACCGTTTACCAGGACCTCGCCGTCGTACCGCTGATGCCGGTCTGGCGGAACTTCTTCCTCGGCTCCGAGCCGACCAAGGGGGCCGGCCCCTTCAAGCGTCTCGACGTCGAGAAGATGCGCGAGACAACCCGCGCCGAGCTGCTGCGCATGGGCATCGACCTGCGCGATGTCGACCAGCCCATCGGGACGCTGTCGGGCGGTGAGCGCCAGTGTGTGGCGATCGCCCGGGCCGTCTACTTCGGTGCGAAGGTCCTGGTCCTGGACGAGCCGACCGCCGCGCTCGGAGTCAAGCAGTCCGGCGTCGTGCTGAAGTATGTGGCGGCGGCACGCGACGCGGGCCTTGGTGTCGTGCTGATCACCCACAACCCGCACCACGCGTATCTGGTCGGCGACCGCTTCGTGCTGCTCAAGCGCGGCACGATGTCCGCCAGCCACACCAAGAACTCGGTGACGCTCGATGAGCTCACCCGCCAGATGGCGGGCGGCAGCGAGCTGGAGGACCTGCGCCACGAACTGGAGCGCGCCCCGACGCCGACGCACTTGGGCGGCCATGACTAGGTTCTTTCGTTTGGATCAGGCCGGATGAGCGTGCGTGCCAGGGCACGCGAGCCCGGCAAGATCCAAACGAGAGGCCCTAGAGCCTGATTTTCAGCCCCTTTGGCGTTTGAGGAGCGGGGCCCGGGGCGGAGCCCCGGCTCGGGCCCGGCCGCGGCGGGGCATACCGGATGGCAGAATCGGTCTCCTGACAGCGACCGCCCCCGAGACCCCGCAGGGACATGAGCACCTACCGCGACTTCGCGTACCGCGGCTCCGCCCGCGCCACCGTCCTGAAGACCGTCGGCACCCGTGAGCGGCGCTCGCACCTCACCGCGCCCCGCGTCCCCACCGTCGGCATCGACATCGGCGGTACGAAGGTGATGGCGGGTGTCGTCGACGCCGACGGGATCATCCTCGAGAAGATCCGTACCGAGACGCCGGACAAGTCCAAGAGCCCCAAGGTCGTCGAGGACACCATCTGCGAGCTGGTGCTCGACCTCTCCGACCGGCACGATGTGCACGCCGTGGGCATCGGAGCGGCCGGCTGGGTCGACGCGGACCGCTCCAAGGTCCTCTTCGCGCCCCATCTGGCCTGGCGCAACGAGCCCCTGCGCGACGCCCTCTCGGGCCGCCTCGCCGTTCCCGTACTGGTCGACAACGACGCCAACACCGCCGCCTGGGCGGAGTGGCGCTTCGGCGCCGGCCGCGGCGAGGACCACCTCGTGATGATCACCCTCGGTACCGGCATCGGCGGGGCGATCCTCGAGGACGGGAAGGTCAAGCGCGGCAAGTACGGAGTCGCCGGCGAATTCGGCCATATGCAGGTTGTGCCCGGCGGTCACCGCTGTCCGTGCGGCAACCGCGGCTGCTGGGAGCAGTACAGCTCCGGCAACGCCCTGGTCCGTGAGGCCCGCGAGCTCGCCGCCGCCGACTCCCCGGTCGCCCACAGCCTCATCGAGCGCGTCGGCGGCAATGTCCACGAGATCACCGGACCGGTCATCACCGAGCTCGCCCGCGAGGGCGACGCGATGTGCATCGAGCTCTTCCAGGACATCGGCCAGTGGCTCGGCGTCGGCATCGCCAACCTCGCCGCCGCCCTCGACCCCTCCTGTTTCGTCATCGGCGGCGGCGTCAGCGCCGCCGACGACCTCCTCATCGGCCCCGCCCGGGACGCCTTCCGCCGCCATCTCACCGGCCGCGGCTACCGCCCGGAGGCCCGGATCGTGAAGGCCCAGCTCGGCCCCGAGGCGGGTATGGTCGGTGCCGCGGACTTGGCGCGTCTCGTGGCGCGCCGCTTTCGCCGGGCCAACCGGCGCCGTGTGGAGCGCCATGAGCGGTACGAGCGCTATGCGCAGGCCATTCGTAACTCCAGCCCCACCCGCCCCACCCAGGAACCGTAGCGATGACCCTGCCCCGACAGTCCACGTCCCCGGACGAGAGCGTCCGCCCCCCTGAGAGCAGGCGGCACATGCTCTTCCGCCGGTGGCTGACGGCGATCACCATCGTGCTGCTCGTCGGTATCCCGGCCGGCTATCTGGTGATCTCCGCCGAGCAGAGCCGGGACAGCGGCCGGGACAAGGAGGCGGAGTCCTCGGCCACCGGTCTGCAGGAGACCTGGCCGTCCCAGATGAAGCGCCGCGTCTTCGAGGTGCCGATCCCCCCGAAGTCCAAGCACGTCGCCTACTACGAGACCAGCAACTGGAAGACCAGCCGGCTGTTCGTGCAGTTCCGCACCACGTCCGCCGGGCTCGACCGGTTCCTGGAGGGTGTCGGGACGAGCCGCGCCCAGCTGGAGGACGGCGAGGTCACCATCAGCACGCGTGACGCCGACACGGTCGGCTGGGACTTCGGCGCGGGGCCGGGCGACTGGGCCGGCGTCAGCCATGCGCAGAAGGACCCGCGGCCCAGCCAGGACATCACTGTGAACCTCGCGGACGAGGCCCGTCCCGTGGTGTTCGTCGTCTCGACTGCGACCCCCTGACCGCAGGACTCGGGTCCACTCACCCGCCGGGGGCGGTTGCGGGTGCTGCCGAGGCGGGTACGTTGGCCCGCATCTGCCGCACTGGGCCGTGGCCACCGCAACCACATTCGCCCTCGTGCGCACGCGATAGATCATGCACGGTTACGGCGGCCGAAAATCGATTGAGCACCCCACGTGGTGCGCCTTCCGTACGCATCGCGCCCATTCCCGTATCGGAGGCGGCGAGCTGACCGGATGGTCCGACTGCAATATGCATAACTCGCTCTATATGGAGCTTACTTGAAGAAAGCCGGCGGAGCTCCGGACGACAGCCTTCGCCACACTTGAGTCAACGGGCAAGCGAGGGAGTGCGGTTCTCTGGCGCTCCGAAATCGCGAGGTCGACGCCCCATACTCCCCAACTTTGCAGATTCGTTCGAGATTAGCGAATCAGAGCGAGACTGAAATCGGCTATTCTCGCAATCCCGCTCTGAGGGGGTTGTGCCCAGACCGGCGCTGATGGGTCAATAGAAGCAGCTGAGCTGCACGATAGGCCCACTCCCACGACTGGGCCGGCGGCGGCGCGGCACGTTCGAACGGCCAGGCTCCGCCATCGGCGGTGGCATCTCCCTTCCCTCACCTACTCCTTGACGCCCCGCGTTCAGGGGCGCGCATTCGACTCCGGGCCGACCAGCCGTCGACTCCACGGAATTCGAGCTCATTCAGGGAGCACCTAGTTTCCCCCTGTGTACCGCCAATTCCAGCGCGGTGCATGCGTTGCTGACGAGCAACGACGACTGACCCGCCGGGCAGAACAACACCTCACCCAAACCCTCGGTTTGCCCTCTAGGAGGTACACCATGCCCATCTCCCCGAACCAGGGATCCACTGGCGGCGGCACCACCGTCACCATCACCGGTACCAACCTCGGCAGCGCCACTGCCGTGAAGTTCGGTAGCAAGCCGGCCACAATCACCTCCAATACCCCGACTTCCGTGACCGTCACCTCCCCGTCGGGCAGCGGTACGGCCCCAGTCACGGTGACCACGGCCGCAGGCGCAAGCAACCCCCTGAACTTCTATTACATCGGCGCACCGTTCAAGGCCTCGCTGAGTGCTGCTTCGGGACCCTCCGCCGGCGGTAACACCGTCACCATCAGCGGCATCGGTCTCGCAACCGCCTCTTCTGTCGCCTTCGGGGGCAACAACGCAACCCCGACCGTCACCTCCGACAGCCTGCTGAACGTCACCGTTCCTGCCGGCACCAGTGGCTCAGTCGGCGTGAGCGTCACCACCACGGGTGGTACGAACAACGGCTTCTCCTACACCTACGTGGATGTGCCCACGATCATCGAGCTGGCACCGACGTCAGGGTCGACTTCCGGCGGCACCGCGGTCACGATCACCGGAACCGAGCTCGCCACCACCGAGTCGGTCACCTTCGACGGCGTAACCGCGCCTTTCGCGGTGGTCAACAGCACCACGCTGTCAGTGGTCACACCGCCGGGCACGGCGGGCGCGGTCGACGTCGTCGTCAACACGACCGGCGGAAGCGCCACCGCATCGGGCGGTTTCACCTACGTGGCGAGCCCCGGCATCTGATCGACGTTCCCGGCACCTGCCGGGCGAGCAGGCGGCCCGGGCACCTCCGGAAGGCGCCCAGGCCGTCACCGTGCCCCACCCCCTATGGCCGTATCCGTCCACCGCTGTAAAGAGGCACCATGACGACACCTGCCCTGACAGGCCTGTCTCCCAATCAAGGACCGACCGCGGGCGGCACCACGGTGACACTCACCGGAACCAACCTCGGCGACGTGACAACAGTCCGCTTCGGCACCACAGCAGCTGCGTTCACGATCGTGTCCGCCACACAGATCGCCGCCACCGCCCCTCCCGGATCCGTGGGGCCTGTTCAGGTCACCGCCACCAGCCCCGGCGGCACCAGTGGAGGGCTGGCCTTCTACTACGTCGCCCTGCCGGTCCTGACGGGCGTGTCTCCCGGTCAAGGACCGACCGCGGGCGGCACCGCGGTGACACTCACCGGAAGCAACTTCAGCCAAGTGACGACAGTCCGCTTCGGCACCACAACAGCCGCGTTCTCGGTCCTGTCCGCCACACAGATCAACTCCATCGCCCCCTCGGCCCCTGCCGGATCCCCGGGACCTGCCCAGGTGACCGTCACCAGTCCCGGCGGCACCAGCGGCGGGCTGGCCTACTACTACGTCGCTCTGCCGGTCCTGACGGGCGTGTCTCCCGGTCAAGGACCCATTGCGGGCGGCGCCGCGGTGACACTCACCGGAGCCAACCTGCTCAATGCCACGAGTGTCCGCTTCGGCACCACAGCAGCTGCGTACTCGGTCGTGTCCGCCACACAGATCACCGCCACCGCCCCTCTCGGATCCACGGGGTTCGCCCAGGTCACCGTCATCACACCCGGCGGCACCAGCGGAGGGGTGGGCTACCAATATGTCGCTCTGCCGGTCCTGACGGGCGTGTCTCCCGGTGAAGGACCGACCGCGGGCGGCACCACGGTGACACTCACCGGAACCAACCTCGGCGACGTGTCAGCAGTCCGCTTCGGCACGACAGCGGCTGCGTTCTCGGTCGTGTCCGCCACACAGATCACCGCCACCGCCCCCACCGGATCCGCGGGAGCCGTCCAGGTCACCGTCATCAGCGCCGGCGGCACCAGCGCGGGACTTACCTACACCCGGATCCAACTCCCCAGTATCTGAGTGAGCGCAGTACCACCCAGCCGTTGACGCTCGCTGGGAGACCGCCAATTCTCCGGTGTAAAACCGAGATTGGGTGCCGAGCCAGATCTGCTCGCTGGTGAGGCGGCCGCCGAAGGCGATGCCGAACGCCTGCGGAGCCGGCTCCCAGCGAGTGGTCCGGCGTTCGCGCCGACTGGGGGGCTCACAACCCCGCACACCAAGGCTGAGAGCGCCGGGCAGGAAGTCACGGCGGTCGCCCGCGTGACACCTCCCGGCCGCGTCTCCTCTCATACGGGCACGCCACAGTTCGGCCGGTACGAGCCGCACCGTCTTACGGCGCGCAAACCGCGTAGACAGTCACGAAGGTGTCCGCGACTTGGGCGTCGGCGTTGACGAATTGCCATCCGCTGGAAGGCCCTCCCACCGGACCTACCGGAGTAGAAAGCACGGGACCGGTGACGTTGCCCGGACCGATCGGGGATGCGGTGTGTGCCACCGCGCTACCGCCCGTGGCAAACGTGTCAGTTGGGCAATCCACCGTAAACGTGCTGTCGGCTGCTTGAGGGCCGGCAACTTCCAGGGAGACCACGACGCTCTGCGCGCCGCTCGCGACGCCCTGCGACCCCTGCACACCCTGCGACCCCTGCACACCCTGCGCACCCTGCGCTCCGGCAGTGCCTTGTGGTCCCTGGCCGCCGGTGTCGCCCTGTGTGCCTTGTGGTCCCTGGCCGCCGGTGTCGCCCTGTGTGCCTTGTGGTCCCTGGCCGCCGGTGTCGCCCTGTGTGCCTTGTGGTCCCTGGCCGCCGGTGTCGCCCTGTGTGCCTTGTGGTCCCTGGCCGCCGGTGTCGCCCTGTGTGCCTTGTGGTCCCTGGCCGCCGGTGTCGCCCTGCGTGCCCTGCGGACCCTGGCCGCCGACTTCACCCTGCGACCCCTGCGAGCCCTGCGGACCCTGGTCTCCGACTTCGCCCTGCGAGCCCTGCGGACCCTGAGCACCCTGGGAACCTCCCGGGTCACCCGGCACACCTTGATTGCCCTGGACACCCTGCGGGCCTTGGGAGCCATCCACTCCGTCCTGGCCCGGAACACCCTGCGGGCCCTGGGCGCCCGGCCTTCCCTGCGGGCCACGGTCCCGGTCCCGGTCCCGGTCCCGGTCCCGATCGGGGTCAGTGCCCGCCACCGGGACCATCCGCATCGCGCGGAACTCCTCACTAGTAGCGCCGTTCGGCCCTGGCGCTCTCTGGCTGGACCCCGCCCCTGGCCCATGGACAGCGTCAGCGACCGCTTGCACGGTCGGTAGAGCATTGAGCAACACGGCCAGCGTCCCAACCGACACCATCGCCGCAGTCTTCAAACGTGCATCCCGATTCCCTTTACGGCCCACCGAACAACCTTTCTCACAGAACGAACGGCGACCCTCTGGAAGTGGCGAACTCACCCACAGTTCCAGACGCGCCAAAGTGTCAGAAACCGTTCTAGACCCAGGACGGTAGGAAATACGCAACAAAGCACGAAATATGACGAAGGGTCACCCGAACGGTAGTCGCCACCCGAACCCACTCGCAGGCATGGCCACCAGGGGTTGTGGCACCCGGGGGAATCGGGTGTGGCTTTTCAAGCAGCTCTGCTCCCACCCGGTTTGGCAGGGAAACCTCGTCCCTTGGCCAGGGGACAGCAGCGGGCGGCATCTGCGCGTGCGGGCGTACAAGGTCATGGCCGAGAACGCGCTTCGGAGGGTCCGCTTGTACGATGCCCGCGCGAGTTGCTTCACGTACCTCGCGAACAACGGGGTGCCGGATCACCTCCTTGCCCTGTGGGCGGGGCACACCAACGCCAGGACCACGAAGCGCTGGTATGTGAAACCGAACGTGGAGGACCTTCGCCCGGCGGCGGAAACATGGGGAGGAATGGCGAGTCTCCCGACCCCCTCCCGTGAGAAATTGTGAGATATGGGAGCGTGAGCGGGTGAGTGAGACGACGACTAAGACCCTGCAATACCGCCTTGACGGGCCAGAAGACGCACCGGTCCTGATCTTGGGACCCTCGCTTGGTACCACATGGCACATGTGGGACCGGCAGATAGCCGAGCTGTCCCGCCAGTGGCGGGTGTTCCGGTTCGATCTGCCGGGCCACGGCGGCGCGCCCGCCCACCCGGCAGCGGCCGTCGGCGAGCTCGCCGACCGGCTGCTGATGACGCTCGACGAGCTGGGCATCCACCGCTTCGGGTACGCGGGCTGCTCGATCGGCGGCGCTGTCGGCATCGAGCTGGCGCTGCGGCAGCCGCAGCGTGTCGCCTCCCTGGCGCTGGTCGCGGCCTCGCCCCGGTTCGGGACCGCGGACGAGTTCCGCCAGCGCGGCGTGATCGTCCGCACCAACGGGCTGGACCCGGTGGCCCGTACCGCCCCCGAACGCTGGTTCACGCACGGCTTCGCCGCCGCCCAGCCCGCGATCGTCGAGTGGGCCGTCCAGATGGTCCGCACCACCGACCCCGGCTGTTACATCGCCGCCTGCGAGGCGCTCGCGGCCTTCGACGTCCGCGCCGAACTCGGCCTCGTGGGCGTCCCCACGCTGGTCCTGGTCGGCTCCGAGGACCAGGTCACCGGGCCCGCCGAGGCCCGCACCCTGGTCGCCGGGATACCCGACGCCCGGCTCGCGCTGGTGCCGGGCGCCTCGCACCTCGCGCCCGTCGAGCAGCCCGCCGCCGTCACCGACCTGCTCGTACGCCACTTCTCCCTGGCCTGGCAAACCGCATCTGATTCGACCACGGGTCTTTCGGCCATTCCCGCGCCCCCGGCCGTGCCCGCGATCTCCGCCCCGGTGACACCCGTCGCCGAGCTCACCTCCGCCTCGCCCGAGCAGCCGCGAGCCGTGCACACCGGGCGCCCCGATCCGTACGAAGCGGGGATGAAGGTACGCCGCGAGGTACTCGGCGACGCGCATGTGGACCGGGCGACGGACGCCGCCGACGACTTCACCGGCGACTTCCAGGAGCTGATCACCCGCTACGCCTGGGGCGAGGTCTGGACCCGCGAGGGCCTGGACAGACGCACCCGCAGCGTGGTGACGCTGACCGCGCTGGTCGCGGGCGGACACCTGGACGAGCTGGCCTTCCACACCCGCGCCGCCCTGCGCAACGGACTGACCCCCGCCGAGATCAAGGAAGTCCTGATCCACGCGGCCGTCTACTGCGGCGTCCCGGCGGCGAATTCCGCCTTCAGGGTGGCCCACGCCGTCATTCAGGAGGAGACCACCCCCAGGACGTAACCGGATGCAGGATGGAGGTATGAGGCTCACGAAGAAGACGCATGCCTGCATCCGGCTGGAGAAGGACGGGCGGACGCTCGTCATCGATCCCGGCACCTTCAGTGAGGAGGATGCCGCTGTCGGAGCGGACGTCATCCTCGTCACCCACGAGCATCTCGACCACTTCAACGAGGACCGGCTGCGGGCCGCCATGGAGGCTAACCCGGGCGCCGGGATCTGGACCCTGCGGAGCGTCGCCGAGAAGATCTCGGCGGCCTTCCCGGGCCGCGTCCACACCGTCGGCCACGGCGACACCTTCACCGCGGCCGGCTTCGACGTACAGGTCCACGGCGAGCTGCACGCCGTGATCCACCCGGACATCCCCCGGATCACCAACGTCGGCTATCTGGTGGACGGTTCGCTCTTCCACCCCGGCGACGCCCTCACCGTCCCCGACCATCCGGTCGAGACGCTGATGCTCCCGGTGCACGCCCCGTGGAGCAAGATCTCCGAGGTCATCGACTACGTACGCGAGGTGAAGCCGCAGCGCGCCATCGACGTCCACGACGCCCTGCTCACGGATCTCGCGAGGCCCATCTACGACACGCAGATCGGCGCGCTCGGCGGGGCCGACCACAACCGGCTGACCCCGGGCGAGAGCACCGACCTGTGACAGCCGAACCCCCGGCTGTCAGACCGCCCGGCTAGGCTTCTTCGCATGCGCATCGCCACGTGGAACGTCAACTCGATCACCGCCCGGCTGCCCCGCCTGCTGGCCTGGCTGGAGAGCAGCGGCACGGACGTGCTGTGCATCCAGGAGACCAAGACCACCGAGCAGCAGTTCCCCTCCGACGAGCTGCGCGATCTCGGCTACGAGTCCGCGGTCCACGCGACCGGCAGGTGGAACGGCGTGGCCCTGGTCTCCCGGGTCGGCCTCGACGACGTCGTCAAGGGCCTTCCCGGCGGCCCGGAGTACGAGGGCGTGCAGGAGCCGCGGGCGATCTCCGCGACCTGCGGCCCGGTCCGCGTCATGTCGGTGTACGTGCCGAACGGCCGTGAGCCCGGCCACGCGCACTACGCGTACAAGCTGCAGTGGTTCGATGCCCTGAAGGCGGCCGTCGCCTCCGACGCGGGGGCCGCTCGCCCCTTCGCGGTCCTCGGTGACTTCAATGTCGCCCCCACCGACGACGACGTCTGGGACCGGGAGTTCTTCGAGGGACAGACGCATGTCACCCCGGCCGAGCGGGCGGCGCTGGAGGCGCTGCGCCAGGCCGGGCTCTCGGACGTGGTACCCCGGCCCCTCAAGTACGACCACCCCTTCACCTACTGGGACTACCGCCAGCTGGGCTTCCCCAAGAACCGCGGCATGCGCATCGACCTGGTCTACGGCAACGAGGCCTTCGCCAAGGCGGTCAAGGACAGCTATGTCGACCGGGAGGAGCGCAAGGGCAAGGGCGCTTCGGACCACGCGCCTGTTGTTGTCGATCTCGACATCTGACGTCGGTTGACGCGCGCCCAGTGGTGCGTTCAGCCGCAGGGATGCGAGGCTGAGCGGTATGAACATCCCTTTCTTGGACAACTGGCTCAAGCGGCACGGCGGTGAGCACGAGGAGAACGCGCTCACCGCGGGAAGCGAGAACGACCCGGAGAGAGCGGCAGCCGTCGCCGAGTTGCTCTCCGAGTGCGAGCTGCTGCGTGTCCGGGCAGGGCAGGCCGGGCTCGAACTGGACGACTCCCCGGCCTCGTTGGGCGCGCTCGACCAGCTGCCCCCGCGCTGGCGCGACGACCCGGAGGAGCTGCCCTGGCTGGGCAACGACGCGGGTCTCTACCTCGGCACCGTGATCGTCCGTACGGTCCCGGGCGCGACCTGGCACATCTGGCCCGGCGGCCATCCGGTCGTCCGGCTCGTCTCGGGCCGGGAGATCGGCGTGGTGGAGGCGGGACTCGACTGGGCGGGCACCGGCGCGCCCCAGCTCTCCCAGGTCTACGCGGAAGCGGCCGAAGCCTGAGCCGAGCCCGGCTCGTGCCTGACGGCTGCCGTTATTAATACGGCTTATGCCCTATTTATGCGTGTCGAGTGTGAAGTCCCTTATCGGGCTGGATAGTTTGCGCTGACCTCGACACGGCTGAGAGTGGGTAGGGCAGCGTATGGTCGTCGATCCATTGATCGAGCTGCGTGACGTCAATAAGCACTTCGGACAGTTGCACGTCCTTCAGGACATCAACCTCACCGTGGGGCGCGGCGAGGTGGTGGTGGTCATCGGCCCCTCCGGCTCCGGAAAATCGACGCTGTGCCGGGCGATCAACAGACTCGAGACGATCGAATCCGGCCAGATCACCATCGACGGACGGCCCCTGCCCGAGGAGGGCAAGCTGCTCGCCAAACTCCGCGCCGACGTCGGCATGGTGTTCCAGTCCTTCAACCTCTTCGCCCACAAGACCGTGCTGGCCAATGTCTCGCTCGCGCAGATCAAGGTCCGCGGGCGCAAGAAGGAAGAGGCGGAGAGGCGCTCGCGCGAACTTCTGGACCGCGTCGGCCTCGCCGACCAGGCCGACAAGTTCCCGGCGCAGCTCTCCGGCGGTCAGCAGCAGCGCGTGGCCATCGCGCGCGCGCTCGCGATGAACCCCAAGGCCCTGCTCTTCGACGAGCCGACCTCGGCTCTCGACCCGGAGATGATCAACGAAGTCCTCGAGGTGATGCAGCAGCTCGCCCGGGACGGAATGACCATGGTGGTCGTCACCCATGAGATGGGCTTCGCCCGCTCCGCCGCCAACCGCGTCGTCTTCATGTCGGACGGCCGCATCATCGAGGACCGCACGCCGGAGGACTTCTTCACCAACCCGGAGAGTGACCGCGCCAAGGACTTCCTCTCCAAGATCCTCAAGCACTGACCGGGGGATTGCTGGACTCATGATGCGTACGAGACCCACTGAAGTGCCATGGAGTCGCCGGATGACCGATCCTCCTGACCTCTACGACATCCCGGGGCCCGACACCCGCAATCCGAGAACAGAGGCCGTGGAAAGTGCCCCGGCCCAACCAGGGACGCTGCTGCCAACAGGTCCCCCCACGCCCGCCAGGGCATAGGGGGAGAGCGCAGCAGCTCGTGGGGCACGGCCCTCCCCCTGCCTTCGGTGGGGGGACCACCTGGCGGTAGCCGGTGATCACTTCTCGCGCAGCGGGACCGACAGATACGACGGGTCGGCTGCGGACGAGGAGAAGGTCAGCTGCGCGCCGGACGGGTTGTGCTCGATGTAGAGCGGGTCGACGGTGTCGACGACCAGGGCGAGACGGTGGCCGGCCGGTACGTCGTAGGCGGTGGAGAACAACTCCAGGTCGACGGCGAACGGCTTGCCGGGCGTCTTGTCGTGGAAGGTGTACGGCGCGTTGCTGACCAGCTTGCCGAGGCCGAGCGGGCCCACGTCGTAGAGATACGCGACGAGGGTGCCGCTCTCCTTGGTGCTGGTGACCGTGGTGTGCAGCTTCGTGGTGCCGCGCACAGGCTGCTCGGAGCCGTACCGCTCGGACTGCCAGACCGCGGCGAACGAGCGCGGCAGCAAGGGGATCGACGCCATCGGGGGCAGCTTGGCGAACTGGTCCAGGATGCTGGAGAGGAAGATGATCCCGCCGTTGGCGCCCGAGTCGATGTTGGCGAAGATCTTCTTGGTACCGTCCAGGTCGATCTTCCGCTCCGTCGCCGCCACCGACTTCCAGTCCGGATAGCTTTCGTACGCGCCGGTGGAACGGGACTTGAGGCGGACGGGCTGCTCGCGCTCCACGCCGTTGTCGACGCCCTTGAGGTAGTGGTCCAACCACCGGTGGGCGCTGGTCCAGGTGTCGTTGGGCAGCCCGAGCAGTCCGGTTCCTTCGGCCGTGGCGTGGTCGCCGGGGCGCAGCTCCAGCCGCTTGGGGCCGGTGAGCTTCTCGTAGAAGTCCGCGTACTGGTTGGGCGGGAAGATCGTGTCGCCCCAGGCGTTGCCGAGCATGATGGCGGCGCCGTTGGCGTTGATCCGGTCCAGATAGGTGATGGGGGAGCGCTTCTTTCCCCAGGCGATCAACTCCTGCTCCTTGGCGAGGTTGGAGGAGAAGAAGTCCGCCGTGATCCGCTGGAACTCCTCGCTCGGCCGGCCGGTGACATACCCCGCCCCGGCGAGCATCGCCGTGGCCTGCACATGCTGGGTGCGGCCGCTGTAGATGGACTCGACGAGGTCGGCCCAGCCGCTGAGCGCCGCGACCGCCTTGATCCGTTTGTCATGGCCGGCGGCCAGCAGGCAGATGCCCGCGCCGTAGGAGACCCCCGCCATGCCGACCTTGCCGGGGTCGGCGGGGGTGTTGGCGAGCGCCCAGTCGATCACCTTGGAGGCGTCGGCGATGTCGGGAGGCCCGGCCACCTCGATCTTGCCGCCGGACTGCCAGAAGCCGCGGGTGTTGTAACTCACCACGACGTAGCCCGAGTCAGCGAGCTGCCTGGCCTGGGCGATGTATTCGATCTGGGGCAGGCCCCAGCTCGTGGGCAGCACGATCACGGGGTACTTGTGCGTGCCGTCCGAGCCTGAGGGCGTGATGACATTGGCCTTGAGTACGGTGCCGCCGTCACCCTCGATGTCGACGAACCGTATACCGGTGGCGGTGGATTGGGCCTGGATGCCGACCGCCGGGGCGGCGGGTGCCACGCCGACGGCCGGTCCGGCGAGAAGCGCGGCGGAGACCGTACCGATCGCGGTCGTACGCAGAGCCTTGCGCGGTTGTCCCACGGGTCACTCCTCACGTGTCACTTCAAAGTGACCCGACGGTAACCGGGAGGACTTACCTGAAGTAACTCCTCGGTAAGTTACGTGAGAGTAACGATATTGGACGGCGCGTCAGCAGTGGCTCAGCGCAGGGCGCTCTTCGCCTGCCACTCGGACCAGGACAGATTCCACTCGCCGTAGCCGTTGTTGAGCGCCTGCGTGCCCTTGGCGTCGTCGCCGGTCACCTCGAAGGGGTCACCGACCTGAACCTGGTCGTAGATCCACTTGGCGTCGGCGTCGCTCATGCCGATGCAGCCGGAGGACTTGTTGGCGCTGCCGAAGTACCCGGCGTTCCAGGGCGCTGCGTGCGCGTACATCCCGGACCAGGTCAGCCGCATCGAGTAGTCGACCATCTTGTCGTAGGCGTCGCCGAGGCCCACCGTCTCGGAGCGCATATTGATCGTGCCCTCCTTCGACATCAGTACGGTCCTGCCGCGCCAGGACGCCTTCTCGCCGCCCGGCGTTCCGGCCGACATCGGGATGTCCTTGATCTGCTGGCCGTCCCGCAGCAGCTTCAGCCGGTGGTTGTCGAGGTCGATCTTGACGATCTGGTTCCTGCCGACGGTGAGGTTGGTCGTGTAGTCGCGGACGAACCAGCCGCCGCCCGGACCGGAGTCGATGCCGTTGAGGTCGGCCTTGAGCGTGACCTTGGTGTCGGGCTTCCAGTACTCCTTGGGGCGCCAGTCGGCCCTGTCCTTGCCCGACCAGTCCTGCATCCAGCCCCAGGAGCCCTCCGTCTTGTCGGAGGTGGTGACCTTGAGGTGCTTCTCCACCTCGGCCTTGTTCTTCACCGGGTGGTCGAAGACGATCGACAGCGGCTGGGCGATGCCCACCGTGGAGTTCTTGCCCGGGACCAGGGTGAGCTTGTTGACCTTGTCGGGGGCGGCCGTGGTGAAGGCCGCGGTGGCGCTGCCGCCTTCGGTGTCCTTCGCCGCCACGGAGTAGCTGGTGCCGGGGGCGGACGTGCGCGTGGAGGTCCAGCTCCTGCCGTCGGCCGAGATCCCGCCGGCCAGCTCGGCGCCCTTGGAGTCGGTGACCCTGACCTCCTTCAGCCTGCCGTCGGCGAGGGTCACCTTCACCGGCTCGCCCGCCGTGGCCTGCTTGCCCGAGAGGTTCACCGAGATCGCGGTCTGCTTCTTTCCGCCGCCCAGGCCGGCGCTGCCCGAATCGGCTCCGCCACCGCCGGAGCACGCGGTCAGTGCCGCCGCGAGGACCGCGGTGCCGGCTATCACGGCACTAGGGACGGGGCGGCGGCGGAGCGGGGTGCGCGGGCGTATGCGGCTCAACGGGAAAACCTCCGATGCGATCTCTGTCGCGGGGAGAGAGTGCGAGCCGGCGCGAAGGGTTGCGGAACATCCCGGATTTCCCGGTAACTCCGGTGTGACAAGAAACGCAGCGGTAAGGGTCTTTGGTCCCTGGAAAAGAGTCTTGCCGCCCCCTGGCGTTCTCACCGGGGGAGCGGCAGTCTCGCCGTATGGACACGGTGACCGGAGGCAAGACCCTGCGACTGCGGCTGAGACGGCAGGTGGAGTGGGTGCCCGTGGCGGCGCTCGTACTCGCGGTCGTCTGGGGCATCGCCGTCGGGACGGTCGTCGACGGCCCGAACGGCACGGCCGGCGGCATCGCCATGTCGGTCGTCGGTGTCCCGATCGCCGTCCTCGCGGTCAGCGGCGCGGGCCATCTGGTGCGGCCGCTGCGCGTGAGAGCCGACGCGGAGGGGCTGACCGTGCGGCTGCCGACCTGGCCGGGCAGGACAGTCCCCTGGTCCGCCATCTCGCGGGTGAGCGCATCGCCGCGGTACGTCGTCGTCGAGGGCCGCGCGCCGGTCGGGAAGCTGCCGCGGACCTGCCGGCTGCGGGCCGCGTACCGCAGACTCGCCGCTTCAGAAGGGTCCGATACAGGCGAGGGGCTCTGCTTCGAGACACAGGTCTTCGATCTGGATCCGGCCGAACTGCTGGACGCCATCAGGCAGTACGCGCCGGTAGGGCTCACGGTAACGGACGAAACGCGCCAGTAGGCTTCCGCAGGCCCCCTCACCGGCCTTGCCCGTTCGGGCAGTTGAGGCGACCGTGGTCGTGCAGCCCGCTGTCCGCGATCGGAGTAGCCGTGGCCCCCTTCCTTCTGCCCCATTCACTGCATGGATCGGGCCCCCACCGGATCATCGCCGTGCACGGCTGGCTCGCCGACCGGACCGACTACGGCGGGGGACTGCCGGACCTCGACCGGCAGAACTTCACCTACGTTCTCGTCGATCTGCGCGGCTACGGCGAGGCGCGGGAGGCACCCGGCGCGTACACCACCACCGAGGGCGCGGCCGACATCCTCGCGCTCGCCGACCGGCTCGGCTGGGACTCGTTCTCGCTCATCGGCCACTCGATGGGCGGCGCGGTCGTCCAGCGCGTCCTGGCCGCCGCCCCGTACCGGGTGCGGCGGCTGGTCGGGATCTCGCCCGTACCCGCGAGCGGACTGAAGATGCCGCCCGAGCAGTGGGAGCTGTTCGCATCCGCCGCCGGGAAGCCGGAGAGCCGGCGCGCCATCATCGACTACACCACCGGCTCGGTGCGGCCGGCCGCCTGGCTGGACCGGATGGTCGACCGGTCGGTGGCCCGCAGCGATCCCGATGCCTTCCGCGCCTGGCTCGACTCCTGGGCGGGCGAGGACTTCCACGCCGAGGTGGCGGGCGCGCCGATTCCGGCACTGGCGGTGACCGGCGCGCTCGACCCGGCGATCAGCGCGGACTTCATGCGGCAGACCTGGCTGCGGTGTTACGCACGCGGTGAGCTCGCCGAGCTGGCGTGCGCGGGACACCACGCGATGGACGAGACCCCGCTCCAGCTCATCCGTACCGTCGAGGACTTCCTGCGGGAGGACCGTCGCGTATGACAATGCGGGCATGCTGAGGCCCGGTCAGACCGTGCCGCCAACCCCCGCTCGCCGGCAATCGTTTGTCAGGCCGAGGCGCGGTGGGAAGTGCGGACGGGCGGCAGGGGCGTCTGCGCCGCACGGGTCACATCGGCGACCTGCTCCACCACATCGGGGCCGTACGCCTGGGAGTTGACCACTTTCAGCAGCAGACAGAAGGACTTGTCGCCGTGCTTGCGGGCCAGCTTCTCGTGGTTGCGGGCGAGATAGCGGGAGGCCGCCTGATTGGTGATCGCGACCTGGCCGCAGAAGAGGAAGACGGGTCTGGCGTCCGGTCCGGCGGTGAGACGGGCCAGCACGACGTACTCGGCCGTCCCTTTCTCCAGCCGGTAGCGCTCACTGCCGATCTGGAAGGCCAGCCGGTCCGGGCCCGGCTCCAGGTCGGTGTTGATCTTGATGCCGGGCAGCATGGAGTGCAGATGGGCGGCCATCCGCCGGTTGGAGGTGGGGCCGCCGACGCAGTACTCCGTACGCTCGCCGAAACCCTGCTGCGCGGTGTCGTGGGAGACGATCTGGGCGTTCGCGCCGCAGTCCTTGATCAGAGCGGAGAGTTCGAGCAGCGCGAAGACGTCGTAGCGGTGCACGGCTCCGTCATTGCCCGCCTCCCTGTTGACCACGAGCAGCGACTCGGAATTCCTGGGCAGGCCGAGGAAGGCCTGCTTGCGGCGGAGTTTGCGCCGCCACAGGTAGGTACGGGCGAACCAGCCGAAGGTTGCACTGATGCCGGCGGCTATCACGCCGAGCACGATGTTGCGTACGTCGTCAGTCATGGGCGCGCATGTTAGCGGTGTTTGCGGACCATTGTTCGAGGCGGTCCTGACGGGGGAGTGGCGGTGAAGTTACAGTGCGCGGACATGCGTTGACTGGAGGTACGGATGCGTCGCTCCGCCGCACGTAATGTGTCGGTTTTCGCCGTTGCCGCGGCCGTGGTGTCGATCGGTGCGGCCGCACCGCCGAGCCACTCCCCGCCCGTGGGAACGCCCGCGAACACACCCGTCAAGTCGCCGGTGGCGGCCGGCTACGGCGGCGCGATCGCGAGCGTCGACCCGGATGCGTCGGCCGCCGGGATCGAGGTGCTGCGGCGCGGCGGCAACGCCGTGGACGCGGCGGTGGCGACCGCCGCCGCACTCGGCGTCACCGAGCCGTACTCCGCGGGCATCGGTGGTGGCGGCTACTTCGTCTACTACGACGCCAGGTCCCGCAAGGTCCACACCATCGACGGCCGCGAGACCGCGCCCGGCTCGGCCGACGCCTCGCTCTTCGTCGAGAACGGCAAGCCCATCCCGTTCGAGGAGGGGATGACGAGCGGTCTCGGCGTCGGTACGCCGGGCACCCCGGCCACCTGGGACACCGCACTGGACGCCTGGGGCACCAGACCGCTGCGGCAGCTGCTGCAGCCGGCCGAGCGGCTGGCGAAGGACGGCTTCACCGTCGACGCCACCTTCCGCTCGCAGACCGAGGCCAACCAGGCACGCTTCGCGGACTTCCCCGACACGGCCGAGCTGTTCCTGCCGGGCGGGCAGCTGCCGGTGGTCGGCTCGGTCTTCAAGAACCCCGATCTGGCGCGTACGTACAAGGAGCTGGGGAGCAAGGGCGTCGGCACGCTCTACCGCGGCGAGCTGGCCCGCGACATCGTCCGTACGGTGCGCAAGCCCCCGGTCGCCGCGGGCGCGACGCGGGTCGTGCGGCCCGGCGATCTGACGACGAATGACCTGCGGTCGTACGAGACGGAGTGGCGGGCCCCGACGAGGGCCGGCTACCGCGGTCTTGACGTGTACGGCATGGCGCCGTCCTCGTCGGGCGGTACGACCGTGGGCGAGGCGCTCAACATCCTGGAGCGGACCGACCTTTCGCAGGCCACGCAGGCGCAGTATCTGCACCGCTTCATCGAGGCGAGCCGGATCGCGTTCGCGGACCGGGGGAGGTGGGTCGGCGACCCGGCCTTCGAGGACGTACCGACGAAGGGGCTGCTGTCGCAGCGCTTCGCCGACTCGCGGGAGTGCCTGATCAAGGACAACGCGGTGCTCACCAGCCCGCTGGCGCCGGGCGACCCTGGCCACCCCGCGGCGTGCAGCGCTTCGGGCACGGCCGCCCCCACCACGTACGAGGGCGAGAACACCACCCACCTGACCGCCGCCGACAAGTGGGGCAATGTCGTCGCGTACACCCTGACGATCGAGTCGACCGGCGGCAGCGGCATCACCGTGCCGGGCCGCGGCTTCCTGCTCAACAACGAGCTGACGGACTTCTCCTTCGCCCCGGCGAACCCGGCCGTCCACGACCCGAATCTGCCGGGTCCGGGCAGCCGCCCGCGTTCGTCCATGTCGCCGACGATCGTGCTCGACCACGGCCGTCCGGTCCTGGCCTTGGGCTCCCCGGGCGGCGCGACGATCATCACCACGGTGCTCCGGACCCTGACGGGCCACCTCGACCGGGGCCTGCCGCTGGTCGACGCCATCGCGGCACCACGTGCCAGTCAGCGCAACCAGGCGACGACGGAGCTGGAGCCGGCGCTGTGGAACAGTCCGCTGCGCGCCGAGCTGGAGGCGATCGGCCACGCCTTCCGGCAGAACCCGGAGATCGGCGCGGCGACGGGCATCCAGCGGCTGCCCGACGGGCGGTGGCTGGCGGCCGCCGAGAAGGTACGCAGGGGCGGCGGATCCGCGATGGTCGTCCACCCGAGCGGTAACCCGTCCGGCGGCTGACCGGACGCGCCGGGCCGGGGAACGGGTAGGGAGCCTTTCGGCACTTTCGGACAGAAAGGCTCCCTGTGCGCATTCGACATACCGTTCTCGCCGCGGCCGCCGGTTCCGCGCTGCTCGCGGCCGCCGTGCTGCCTGCGGCTGCCGTGCCCCAGGCCCACGCCGTCGGGAAGAGCCCGGCCGACTTGGAGGGTCCGGTCGACCTGGAGGGCCCGGCCGACTTGGAGGGTCCGGTCGACCTGGAGGGCCCGGCCGACCTGGAGAGCCTGGCCGACGTGGAGAGCTCGGCCGACGTGGAGGGCTCGGCCGGCCGGGAGGGCTCGGTCGACGTGGAGAGCTCGGCCGACGTGGAGAGCTCGGTCGGCGCCGCCGCCCTGCTCGCCAAGGTGATGGGCTGCACGCAGATCTCGATGGGCCGATACCGGAAGGACGCGGGCGCGTCCGCGACCGTACGGGTCTGCCAGAAGAGGGGGGCGGTGTTCTTCAAGGCCGACATGGACATCGACTGCGACGGCAAACGCACCTCGAAGTGCAACTCCACGACCGACCCGTGGTTCCAGAGCTCGACCGCCTTCCAGCAGTCCGACGGCACGCAGCTGGATGCCGAGAAGCTGCCGTTCATCGTGGTGCCGACGGCCAGTGCCATCTGGAACTACCGGTCGTCCGGCGTCATGGGAGGGACGGTCGCCGCCGTCATCTACAAGGACCGCGTGCAGTACGCGGTCGTGGGTGACACGGGCCCCAGCGGGATCATCGGCGAGGCCTCCTACGCCACTGCGAAGGCCCTCGGCATCACCCCCGACCCGAGGGTCGGGGGTGTCGCGTCGGGAGTCACGTACATCCTGTTCACGAACTCGCGGGTGTCGCCGATCGAGAGCCACAGTGGCGCAGTGACCCTTGGCGAAGCCCTGGCCGAGAAGTTCCTGCAGGACAACTAGAGCGCCCCGGAGAAGGCCTAGAGCGCGGTG
Source organism: Streptomyces lunaelactis (assembly GCF_003054555.1). Taxonomy (NCBI): domain Bacteria; kingdom Bacillati; phylum Actinomycetota; class Actinomycetes; order Kitasatosporales; family Streptomycetaceae; genus Streptomyces; species Streptomyces lunaelactis. The sequence goes on from NZ_CP026304.1 coordinate 7,076,700, forward strand.
AGGATACGCGGGCCGTCGTCCGTGATGGCCACCGTGTGCTCCGCGTGGGACGCGCGGCTGCCGTCGGCGGTACGGATCGTCCAGCCGTCGCGCGCCGTGTAGTGGTCGTCGGTGCCGCTGCCGATCACCATGGGCTCGATCGCGAGCACCATGCCGTGCCGCAGCGGCATGCCCCGGCCCGGGCGTCCCTCGTTGGGTACACCCGGGTCCTCGTGCATGCTGCGGCCCACGCCGTGGCCGCCGAAGCCGTCCGGGATGCCGTATCCCGCCGTCCGGCAGACCCGGCCGATGGCGTGCGCGATGTCGCCGATGCGGTTGCCGACGACGGCCGCCGAGATGCCCGCCTCGAGCGCCTCTTCGGCCGTACGGATCAGCGTTACGTCCGCGGGGCGGGCGCGGCCGACGGTGAAACTGACGGCCGCGTCGCCGACCCAGCCGCCCTGGATCGCGCCGCAGTCGACGCTCACCAGGTCGCCGTCGTGCAGCCGGTAGTCGTCGGGGATGCCGTGCACGATCGCGTCGTTGACGGAGGTGCAGATGACGGCGGGGAAGGGGGTCGGAGCCCAGTTCGGGCGGTAGTCGAGGAAGGGTGAGCCTGCGCCGGCCTCGTCGAGGACCGCGCGGGCGGCCCGGTCGAGCTCGCGGAGGGTGACTCCGACGGCAGCGGTCTCGCGGACCGCGGTGAGCGCCTGGGCCACGATCCGGCCCGCCTCGCGCATCGCCTCGATCGATGTGTCTGTTTTGATCTCCACCATGCCAATTACTATACCGGTTCTACCGGTATTAGAATCCCGGCATTAGAATACCGTCATGGTGCGCACCCCTCTCACTCCCGAAGAACGCGAACGCGGCGAACGGCTCGGCCGGCTGCTGCGCCGAGCGCGCGGCGACCGCAGCATGGTGGAGGTGGCCGCGGCCGCCGGTCTCTCCCCCGAGACGCTGCGCAAGATCGAGACGGGCCGTGCCCCGACGCCCGCCTTCTTCACCGTCGCGGCGCTCGCCGCGGCCCTCGGGCTGTCCATGGACGAGCTGGTGGTCCGCTGTGCGCTGGTGCCCGCGGCCTGACCACTTCCCGCCGGACGGGTCCGGTCGGCCACCGCCGGCGGGATGCGCTCGGATTCCTCTGCGGCGTAGTCTCGCGCCGTGACCGCGACACTCCAGGACTTCGCCAGGGCCAGATACGTCAGCGTGACCACCTTCCGCAAGAACGGGACGGGCGTCGCCACGCCCGTCTGGTTCGCGGTGGACGGCGGTGAGCTGTTCGTCTGGAGCCGCTCCGACTCCTGGAAGATCAAGCGACTGCGCAACGACAGCCGCGTCGTCATCACGGTCTGCGACGCACGCGGCCGTATCGCGGAGGGCGCCCCGAGCGCGGAGGGTACGGCCCGGCTGGTGGAGGGGGCCGACGCGATGAGCGCGATCCGCAGACTCCTGGCCCGCAAGTACACCTGGCAGTTCTGGCTGGTCGACCTGCCCGCGACGATCGTCCGCCGCGGCAAGCGGCCGCACACGGGCATCGCCGTGACGATCTGAAAACTCCGCGTAGCAGCCCCGTAACACGCCTGGGGTCGAATGCCTCCGGACTCGACGGTTCCAGTGGGCAGGGCAGGGGCGGCGATGGCGGTGTATCAACTTCCGGTAGAGACCGGGGTGTTCGCGCGGTACCTGAAGGGGCTGACCGCGCTGCTCGACCCGGGCGACGGCTGGTACGCGATCTTCTGGCAGCGTGATCCGGACGGCATGCGGGCCTGCCTGGACGGCGCCGAGATCCCGCCGTGGGACGTGGTGGAGTCGCTGCTCCAGGACCTCGCGTCGGCGCGCGGGGCGGAGTTCGCGGGGCCGGAGTCCCCTCGCGCGAGACAACTCCACACGGCGGCGGCCGCGGCCCACGACCGACTTCCGGGCGGCCGCGAGGCGTTGGAGGAGCGGCTGGAGCTGATGCGCCGCGAGCAGGTGTACGCCACGGGCCGCGCGGAGGAGCTGGTGCGCCGCCGTCTCGCGGAGCCGGGGAGCACACCCGAGGCGGAGCAACTGGCCAACGAACTGGCCTGGACCCGCGACGACCACGCGAGGGCGACCGCCCGGGTGCTGGAGTTGCGGAGCCGCCTCGCGGCGGTGGCCGACGGCCGGGGGCACGTCTCGGCGTCGCTGACGGGCGAACCCGCGCACCAGGCCGGTGGACCGGGTGACGAGCCGGAGCACACCCGGGAGGACGACGACTGGTCGGGGTTCGCCGGGCGGTACCAAGGGTCCGCGCCAGAGGCGCCGGCCGCCGTCCCGGACAGCGGGGACGGCCTCGAGGAACGGCAGGGTCCGGCCCCGGCCTACGGTGACGCCACTCGTCGGCCGTCCGCGGTGCCCGACGACTGGTTCCGGCCGGATCCCACCGCCGACAGCGCCCCGGAGGCGCCCGGTCGACCCGGTGCCCAGGCATCCGGCACCCCGCCCGCCGCCCGGGTCGTCAAGAACAAGAAGCGGCGGCCCCGTGGCGGCGCCCGCTTCGCCGGGGTCGAGGGCGCCGGGGAAGAGATCGCCGCCGTCCCCGTACTGCCCGTCGCCGACGACGCCCCCCGCGGAGCCCGCTACGGCGGCGCCCCCGCAGCGGCCCACGAAACGCCCGCCGCCCCCACCGTCCCTGACGGGGCACGCCGGGCCGCCCGCGAGACCGTCGCCGCGCTCGGGCGCCTCCGCGCCCAGGGCCGGAGCGGTGAGGCGCACGCCGTGCTCTGCGAGGCCGCCACCCGGCCCGCCCCCTGGCTGCCCGTACTCGCCGCCGAACTGCACCGCGCCGGCCTCGGCGCCGACTGGGCCACCCTCCTGTGGGAGACCGCCTCGCAGCCCGCCTCAAGGTTCGCGGCGGCGGCCGGAGCCCTCGCCGCCGCCGGCCGCACCGAGGACAGCGGGCAGCTGCTCCGCCAGGGCGTCGCCCGCCCCGCCGACGACATCGCCGCGGCCGTTCTCGCTCTCGAGGACGAGGGCCGGGACCCGGAGGCGCAGGCTTTACTGGCCGCGTTCGTACAGGTGCACACGCCCGAGGACAGCGCCAGAATCGCCGAGCGGGACCCCCGCCGCCTCATACCGCAGCTGCTCGGCGCGGCCCGCGCCCTCTCCGCCGCGCACGAGCGCGATCTCGTCCACGCGCTGCGCGTAGCGGGTCATCTCGGCGCCTGAGGCCGTTCGATGTGGACCGCTCGGGTGTGAAACATGATCGACTCTGCGGGTTAACGACGATGGTCTTGCCCCCGTGTGTGACGGGGCTTACGTTCTCCTCCTACGCACCGCATCTACGTGCGTAGAGGCTCTCTGACGCGCCGCAGAAGGAGCAACCATGGCCAATGTCGTACGCGCCGCACTCGTCCAGGCGACCTGGACCGGCGACACCGAATCCATGATTGCCAAACATGAGGAACACGCCCGGGAGGCGGCCCGCCAGGGCGCCAAGGTCATCGGTTTCCAAGAGGTGTTCAACGCGCCGTATTTCTGCCAGGTCCAGGAGCCGGAGCACTACCGCTGGGCCGAGCCCGTCCCGGACGGCCCGACCGTCCGCCGGATGCAGGAGCTCGCCCGCGAGACCGGCATGGTGATCGTCGTCCCGGTCTTCGAGATCGAGGGCGCCGGTTTCTACTACAACACCGCCGCCGTGATCGACGCCGACGGCTCCTACCTCGGCAAGTACCGCAAGCACCACATCCCGCAGGTCAAGGGCTTCTGGGAGAAGTACTACTTCAAGCCGGGAAATCTGGGCTGGCCCGTCTTCGACACGGCCGTGGGCAGGGTCGGGGTGTACATCTGCTACGACCGGCACTTCCCCGAGGGATGGCGTCAACTCGGCCTGAACGGCGCCCAGTTGGTCTACAACCCGTCCGCCACCTCGCGCGGTCTCTCGTCGTACCTCTGGCAGCTGGAGCAGCCCGCGTCCGCCGTCGCCAACGAGTACTACATCGCCGCGATCAACCGCGTCGGCCAGGAGGAGTACGGCGAGAACGACTTCTACGGGACGAGTTACTTCGTCGACCCGCGCGGCCAGTTCGTCGGCGACGTCGCCAGCGACAAGGAAGAGGAACTGCTCGTACGGGACCTCGACTTCGACCTGATCGATGTCGTACGACAGCAGTGGGCGTTCTACCGGGACCGCCGCCCCGACGCGTACGAAGGACTGGTGCAGCCGTGACCGGCCTGCACGACCGCCACAGGGCCGTCATCCCCGACTGGGTCGCGCTCTACTACCAGCGGCCGATAGAGATCACCCATGGCGAGGGCCGCCATGTCTGGGACGCGGACGGCAACCGCTATCTCGACTTCTTCGGCGGCATCCTCACCACCATGACCGCCCACGCCCTCCCCGAGGTCACCAAGGCGGTGAGCGAGCAGGCCGGGCGGATCATCCACTCCTCCACGCTCTATCTCAACCGCCCCATGGTGGAGCTCGCCGAGCGGGTCGCGACCCTCTCCGGCATCCCCGACGCGCGGGTCTTCTTCACCACCTCGGGGACCGAGGCCAATGACACCGCCCTGATGCTCGCGACGGGATACCGCGGCAGCAACCAGATCCTGGCGATGCGCAACAGCTACCACGGCCGGTCCTTCTCCGCGGTGTCCATCACCGGCAACCGCGGCTGGTCGCCCACCAGCCTCTCCCCGCTGCAGACGCTGTACGTGCACGGCGGCGTCCGCACCCGCGGCCCCTATGCCCAGCTGTCCGACGCGCAGTTCATCGAAGCGTGCGTGGCGGACCTGGAGGACATCCTCGGCCAGACGCGAGGGGGCATCGCCGCGCTGATCGCCGAGCCCGTCCAGGGTGTCGGCGGCTTCACCTCCCCGCCCGACGGGCTGTACGCCGCGTTCCGCGAAGTCCTCGGCCGGCACGGCATCCTGTGGATCTCCGACGAGGTGCAGACCGGCTGGGGCCGCACGGGCGACCACTTCTGGGGCTGGCAGGCACACGCCGAGAGCGGCCCGCCCGACCTGCTCACCTTCGCCAAGGGCATCGGTAACGGCATGTCCATCGGCGGTGTCGTCGCCCGCGCCGAGATCATGAACTCCCTGGACGCCAACTCGATTTCGACCTTCGGTGGCTCTCCGGTGACCATGGCGGCCGGTGCCGCCAACCTCTCGTACCTGCTGGAGCACGACCTCCAGGGCAACGCCCGCCGCGTCGGCGGACTGCTGATCGAGCGGCTGCGGGCGATCGGAGCGGGTGTCGCGTCCGTACGGGAAGTGCGCGGCCGCGGCCTGATGATCGGCATCGAGCTGGTCAAGCCCGGCACGGACGAGGCGAACCCCGAAGCGGCGACGGCCGTCCTGGAGGCCGCCCGTGAGGGCGGGCTGCTGATCGGCAAGGGCGGCGGCCACAACACCAGCGTCCTGCGGATCGCCCCGCCGCTGTCCCTGACCGTCGCCGAGGCGGAAGAGGGCGCCGCGATCCTCGAACGCGCCCTGCACAGCGTGTAGTCCGGTGTTCAGTTCAGCGTACGAGAGGGAGCGCACCAGCAATGAGCAGCACCCGCACCCTGATCCGCGGCGGTCTGGTCATCACCGCCGCGGACGAGATCCACGCCGACGTACTGATCGACGACGGCCGCATCGCGGCGCTCGCCGCCCACGGCTCGGCCGTCTCCGAGGCCTGGACGGCCGAGCGGACCATCGACGCGACGAACAAGTACGTCATCCCGGGCGGCGTCGACGCGCACACTCACATGGAACTGCCCTTCGGCGGCACCCACGCCTCCGACACCTTCGAGACCGGGACCAGGGCAGCGGCCTGGGGCGGCACCACCACCATCGTCGACTTCGCGGTCCAGTCGGTCGGGCACGGACTGCGCGAAGGCCTGGACGCCTGGTACGCCAAGGCCGACGGCAACTGCGCCATCGACTACGGCTTCCACATGATCCTCTCCGACGTCAACGAGTCGTCGCTCAAGGAGATGGACCTCCTGGTGGAGGAGGGCATCACCTCCTTCAAGCTCTTCATGGCCTACCCCGGCGTCTTCTACAGCGACGACGGCCAGATCCTGCGCGCCATGCAGCGCTCCGCCACCAACGGCGGGCTGATCATGATGCACGCCGAGAACGGCATCGCCATCGACGTCCTGGTGGAGCAGGCGCTGGCCGAGGGCCGCACCGATCCCCGCTACCACGGCGAGGTGCGCAAGGTCCTGCTGGAGGCCGAGGCCACGCACCGCGCCATCCAGCTCGCGCGGGTCGCCGGAGCGCCCCTGTACGTCGTCCATGTGTCGGCCCAGGAAGCCGTCGCCGAACTCGCCGCCGCCCGCGACAAGGGCCTCAACGTCTTCGGCGAGACCTGCCCGCAGTACCTCTTCCTGTCCACCGACAACCTCGCCGAGCCGGACTTCGAAGGTGCGAAGTACGTCTGCTCAACTCCCTTGCGGCCCAAGGAGCATCAGGCCGCGCTCTGGCGCGGACTGCGCACCAACGACCTCCAGGTCGTTTCCACAGACCACTGCCCGTTCTGCTTCACCGGCCAGAAGGATCTGGGCCGCAGCGACTTCTCCAAGATCCCCAACGGGCTGCCGGGCGTGGAGAACCGGATGGACCTGCTGCACCAGGCGGTCGTCGACGGGCATCTCACCCGCCGCCGCTGGATCGAGGTCGCCTGTGCGACGCCGGCCCGGATGTTCGGCCTCTACCCGAAGAAGGGCACCATCGCGCCGGGCGCCGATGCCGATGTCGTCATCTACGACCCGCACGCCGAGCAGACCCTCTCGGTCGAGACCCACCACATGGACGTCGACTACTCGGCCTACGAGGGCAAGCGGATCACCGGTCAGGTTCAGACCGTGCTGTCGCGCGGCGAAGTAGTCATCGGCCAGCGGGAGTTCACCGGCCGGGCGGGACACGGCCAGTACACCCCCCGCGGCACCTGTCAGTACGTGAACTAGGAGCTCTACGTCATGGACTTCGGACTCGTCCTGCAGACCGACCCGCCCGCCTCGGCCGTCGTCGGACTGATGCGGCGCGCGGAACGCAACGGCTTCGGCTACGGCTGGACCTTCGACTCGGCGGTGCTCTGGCAGGAGCCCTTCGTCATCTACAGCCGGATTCTCGAGCATACGGAGAATCTTGTCGTCGGACCCATGGTGACCAACCCGGGCACCAGGACCTGGGAGGTCACCGCCTCCACCTTCGCGACGCTCAACGACATGTACGGCAACCGCACCGTGTGCGGCATCGGCCGCGGCGACTCCGCGATGCGCGTCGCGGGCCGCAAGCCCAACACCCTGGCCAGGCTGGGCGAGGCGATCGGCGTCATCCGCGATCTCGCCGAGGGCCGGGAGGCGGAGGTCGACGGGCAGCCGCTGCGGCTGCCGTGGGTGCGGAACGGAAAGCTGCCGGTGTGGATGGCGGCGTACGGGCCCAAGGCCCTCGCCCTGGCCGGGCAGAAGGCCGACGGGTTCATCCTCCAGCTCGCGGACCTCTACCTCACCGAATGGATGGTCAAGTCGGTCCGCGAGAGCGCTGCGGCGGCCGGCCGGAACCCGGACTCGATCACCATCTGCGTGGCGGCTCCGGCGTACGTGAGCGAGGACCTGGCCCACGCCCGCGACCAGTGCCGGTGGTTCGGCGGGATGGTCGGCAACCACGTCGCCGACCTGGTCTCCCGCTACGGCGAACATTCCTCGATGGTTCCCGAGGAGCTCACCGAGTACATCAAATCCCGCCAGGGCTACGACTACAGCCACCACGGCCGCGCCGGGAACCCGTCGACCGACTTCGTACCGGACGAGATCGTCGACCGCTTCTGCCTGCTGGGCCCGGCCGAGGCGCACATCGAGAAGCTCAAGGCGCTGCGCGAGCTGGGTGTCGACCAGTTCGCGGTCTACAACATGCACGACGCGAAGGAAGCGACCATCGACGCGTACGGCTCCGAGATCATCCCGGCACTCAACGGCTGAACTGCTGAACTGCTGCCCGCTGAACCGCCGAAGGAGCCTGCAGCCATGACCGCGACCCTCCCACCCACCCCGTCCGAGGGCCTGATAGCCGACGCGGCGGGGCGCGTCGAACTCGCGTACGGAGCGGCTCCCACCGACAGCCGGTTCGTCAACGACGATCTGCTGCCCGTCCCGGTCGCGCAGCGCCGCTGGACGACGTACAACTTCGCGGCGCTCTGGGTCGGCATGGCCCACAACATCCCGTCGTGGCTGCTCGCTTCGGGCCTGGTCGCTCTGGGGATGGACTGGAAGCAGGCGGTGTTCACCATCGCGCTGGCCAATCTGATCGTGCTGGCGCCGATGCTGCTCACCGGGCATGCCGGACCCAAGTACGGCATTCCCTTCCCCGTTCTCGCACGGGCCTCGTTCGGGCTGCGCGGCGCGAATCTGCCGGCGCTGATCAGGGCGGGAGTGGCCTGCGCGTGGTTCGGCATCCAGACCTGGATCGGCGGCCAGGGCATCTTCGTACTGCTCGGCAAGATCTTCGGCGGCTGGGCTGAGGCGGCGGAGGTCGGCGGGCAGCCGTGGACGCTGTGGGTGTGCTTCATACTCTTCTGGGTGCTCGAACTGGCCATCATCTACCGGGGGATGGAGACGCTCCGCCGCTTCGAGAACTGGGCGGCGCCCTTCGTCATCCTCGGCGCGCTGGTACTGCTGGTGTGGATCGCCGTGAAGGCGGGCGGCCTCGGTCCGCTGCTCGACCAGCCGTCGAAGCTCGGCTGGGGCGCGGACTTCTGGCCGGTCTTCTTCCCCTCGCTGATGGGGATGATCGCCTTCTGGTCGACGCTGTCCCTGAACATCCCGGACTTCACCCGCTTCGGTGCGGGCCAGCGGGCCCAGATCTGGGGGCAGTCGCTGGGTCTGCCGACGACGATGACGCTCTTCGCGCTGCTCTCGGTCTTCGTCACCTCCGGCTCGCAGGCGGTGTACGGGGCGGCCGTCTGGGACCCGGTCCAGCTCGCCGCCAAGACCGACAATGTCTTCGGTCTGCTCTTCGCGCTGGTGACGGTGCTGATCGCGACGATCTCGGTGAACATCGCGGCGAACGTCGTCTCGCCCGCGTACGACCTGGCGAATCTGGCGCCGAAGGTCATCAACTTCCGCAGGGGCGCGCTGATCACGGGTGTCGTCGGCGTACTGCTCATGCCGTGGAAGCTGACCGAGACGCCCGAGCTCTATATCTTCACCTGGCTCGGGTTGGTCGGCGGACTGCTGGGTACGGTGGCGGGCATCCTGATCGCCGACTACTGGGTCGTGCGCCGCACGGTCCTCGACCTGGCGGGGCTGTACACCCCGGGCAGCCGATACTGGTACACCTCCGGCTGGAATCTGCGCGCCGTGGCGGCGTTCGTGGTCGGCGGGGTGCTGGCGGTGGGCGGCTCGCACTCGGCGGAGGGTAAGGGGCCGTTCCCCGAGGACGGGCTGATCCCCTTCCTGAAGCCGCTCGCGGACTACGGCTGGGCGGTGGGGCTGGCGTCGTCGCTGGTGCTCTATGTGGCGCTGATGCGGGCGGAGCGGGCCCGCGCGGCGAGTTCAAGCCCGTCCGGCGTTTGAGGACGAGCCGGTTGCCGGAGCGGGCCCGCGCGGTGGACGGCCCTGTCGGGGCTCCGCCCCGAACCCCGCGCCTCAATCGCCGGCGGGGCTGATTCTTACCTCCTCACCGGCTGTCGCGCTGGGCCTCCACGATGTCGCGGACCGTGCGGTCCGCGCCGCTCGCGCGGCGCTGGACGCGCTCCGAGAAGCCCGGGAACTGGCCGCCGATCGCGGTGAGCACCTTCATCTCGACCGGGGCGACGTTCACTTCGGCCCGGTCCTGCTCGATGGCACGGACGACCCCCGCGACGACCTGCCGGGGTGAGACCGTGCGCAGCCCCGCCGGGGCCGCCGCTCCGGTCGCCGCGAACATGCCCGCGTCCCTCACGAAGCCGGGCTGGACGATCGACACGCCCACCCCGTGGTCGTGCAGATCCTGCCGGAGCGAGAGCGCGAAGCCGCGCAGACCGAACTTGGTGGCGTCGTACAGCGCGGAGTACTTCGTCGCCGTCTTGCCCGACATCGAGCCGACGAATGCCAGATGGCCCCGCCGCGCCTCGACCATCGCGGGGGCGAGCAGCCGGGCCAGCATCGCGGGGGCGCGGAGGTTCACCGCCAGGGCGCGGTCGATCTGCTCGGGCGTGTAGTCCAGCAGATCGCCGCTGGAGGGCAGCGCGGCGTTGGCGATCAGGATGTCCGTGCCCGCGGCCTCGTCCGCGAGCCGTTCCACATCCGCGGGATCCGCCATGTCGGCGACGATCGCGCGGGCGCCGTACCGGTCGGCGAGCGGCTCCAGCGCCTCGCGGCGGCGGCCGGTCAGCACCAACTTGGCGCCCCTGGCGGACAGTTCGGCGGCGAGGGCGCCGCCTATGCCGCCGGTGACCCCGGTCAGCAGAACGGTTGCTCCGGTGATGCGCATCTGGTTACCCTCCAGTTCTGTTCGTTCGAACGAACAATAGGGAGGCGGGGCGGTCGTGTCCACAGATGAATTCGGCGGACTGGCAGAACACACACGGGTGTTGAGGGAGGGTCAGACCTCGTCCGAGGCGCTGGTGGCGAGCGCGATCGAGCGCATCGAGGCCAGCCAGAGCACCATCAACGCCTTCCGGTGGGTACGCGGCGAACAGGCACTCGCCGAAGCCAGGGACGCGGACCGGCGCCTCGCGGCGGGCGAGCGGCTGCCGCTGCTCGGCGTGCCGCTCGCGGTCAAGGACGACACCGATGTGGCCGGGCTGCCCACCCTCTTCGGCTGCCGCGGTGAGATCGCCCCGGCCGCCACGGACGGCGAAGCGGTACGCCGCCTCCGCGCGGCCGGTGCCGTGATCGTCGGCAAGACCAACTCCTGCGAGCTCGGCCAGTGGCCGTTCACCGAGGGGCCCGCCTTCGGCGCCACCCGTAACCCCTGGTCCACCGATCACACCCCGGGCGGCTCGTCCGGCGGCTCCGCGGCCGCCGTCGCCGCAGGGCTCGTGCCCGCCGCGCTCGGCTCGGACGGCGCGGGATCGGTCCGTATCCCCGCCGCCTGGTCGCATCTCGTCGGCATCAAACCGCAGCGCGGCCGGGTCTCCCTCCACCCCTACGCCGACGCCTTCCAGGGCCTCGCCGTCAACGGCCCGCTCGCCCGCACCGTCGCCGACGCCGCCCTGCTCCTCGACGTGGTGCAGGGCCCGCACGCCGAGGATCTGCACCGGCCCGACGCGATCGACGCATCGGCCGCGGCCCGCCGCGACCCGGGCCGGCTGCGTATCGCGCTCGCCTGGCGGCCCCCGCTGACCCTCACCGGCGCCATGCCCCACCCCGAGGTGCGCCGCGCTGTCACCGCGCTCGCCGAGGCGCTCGCCCGCCTCGGTCACCACGTGGAGGAAGCCCGCCCGCGCTACGGGCTGATCGGTCTCGCCTTCGTACCCCGCGCCACCGCAGGGATCGCGGAGGTCGCCGCCCTGCACCCCGACCCCGCCCTGCTCGACCCGCGCACCCGCAGAGCCCTGCGCAACGGAAAGCGGCTCGGCGGCCGGGTGGTGCGGGCCGCCCGCGCCCGCGAGGCCCGCCAGCACCGGAGGATCGGCGCGATCTTCGACACCTACGACATCGTCCTCACCCCGACCACCGCGGCGCCGCCGCCGCGCATCGGAACCTTCGACGGAATGGGCGCCTGGCGCACCGATTCGACGATGGCGGCCGCGTGCCCGTACGCCTGGCCCTGGAACGTCCTCGGCTGGCCCGGCGTCAATGTCCCGGCCGGTCTCACCGCCGACGGACTGCCCGTGGGAGCCCAACTCCTCGGCCCTGCGGGCGGCGAGGAACGGCTGATCTCGCTCGCCGCCCAGCTCGAGGCGGACCAGCGGTGGTACGAGAAGCGGCCGCCCGCCCCGGTGAGCTGCGAGGACGTGCCGGTGGAACAATGACCGCCATGTCCAACGACGCCCGCTCCGCCCCGACCCGGCAGCGCATCATCCGCGCCGTCCTGCACATCATCGGCAGGGATGGCGTCGCGGCGGTCACCAACCGGCGGATAGCCAAGGAAGCCGGGGTCTCGCTCGGCTCGGTGACGTACCACTTCGAGACCCAGCACGAGCTGCTGCGCGAGAGCCTCCTGCACTTTGTGCGCGAGGAGACCCGACGCTTCACCGAGCTCGCCGACCAGTGCCAGAGCGACGGCGTCGACATCGACGGCGCCGCCGCCCTGGCGGGGCAGGTGGCGGGCGGTACGTCCTTCGACAGCGAGCACATCGCGCCCTTCGAGCTGTACGTCGAGGCCGGGCGCGACGAGCGGCTGCGGGAAGCGGCCGCCGAGGCCTTCGCGGCGTACGACCGGCTCGCTGCGCAGATCCTCACCGGCCTGGGCGTCCCGGACGCCGAACGCCTCGCCGCGACGACGGTCGCGCTGGTGATGGGACTGCAACTGCGCCGACTGGCCACGGGCGGGCCGGCCGATGACCTCGTCGACGCCCTGCTGCTGCTCGCGCGGGGCGCGGTCGCCCAAGAGGCAGGGCGGTAGGCGCCGGGGGCGCGGGACGCGACCGCCTGAGCAATCAAGACCCGTGCCTGTCCTCTCATTGCTAACCTGCTGGCCACTGCACTGTGCCTCGGGGAGGGCGGTTGATGCGGCCGCAGTTGGTATTCATCCATGGGATAGGCGGCCCTCGTGACCCGGCCCGTGAACTCGCCAGGTGGACGAGCGCCCTGGCTTCGGGCATGCGCGATGCCGGGCATGCGCGACTGGGCCGCGAACTGACGGCGGGATCCGGCGTCGAGTGCGTGTTTGCCCACTACGCCGACCTTTTCGGGCGTGGGCAGTCCCAGGGCGAGCCGGACGGCCTGCCCGATGAGGCGGAGGCCGAGGTCCTCTCGGACCTCCTCGTCGCGTGGGTGGATGCGCTCGCAGCCGAGGATGTCAGCGAGCGGGACCGCCGCTTATTGGAACACGCTCGGGCTGAGGCGGCCCCCAGAGGGCAGACGCAGGGCAGTCTGGAGGTCGTCCGCAGGGCGATCAATGTGGCGACGACGGTACTGTCGCTCAAGCCCTGGGGCGATGCCGCTCAATGGATCACCCCCAAGCTGATGGTTCGTCAACTTGCTCAGGTCGCTCGCTACCTGGCACGTGGCGAAGACGATGAGGAGGGTGTCGGCCTGGACCGCCGGGTCCGCGCGCGGGTCGCCGACGTGCTCGGTGCCGGACCCGTTGTGGTGGTGGCACACTCCCTGGGAACGGTCGTCGCCCTTGAGGCACTGCACGAACACCCTTCAGACATACGCCTGCTCGTCACCCTGGGATCACCGATCGCCATGCGGACAGTGGTGTGGCCGCGGCTCGTTCCCCAACCGCCGAGCGTGCCCGAGACGGTCGCCGAGTGGCTGAACTTCTGGGACCGGGACGACATCATCGCCGTCCGGCCCCACCTGGAACGTGACGTGGGGGCGAACCGGGCCGGGGTTGTTCCCGTCAGCTCACGCATCGACTCGGACGGCGTCTGGGTCCACTCGGCCGACAAGTATCTCGCGCAGCCCGCGGTCGCCGGCCGTGTCGCGGAAGCGCTGATGAGCATGGCGAGCGAGCCGTCCGGTAACTCGGAATGACCGGAATGAGAGGCGCAGGGCCGCGCCGTCACGTGCTGGTGATCGCACCCCAATGCGCGTCGATGGAACACCTGACGCGGTTGGAGGAGGCGGCGACCGGGCTGTACGTCGTGCTGGCCGACCCCTCGCTCGGCGCGTGCGTGCCCGGACTGCCGGACGGCCGCAGCGGGCTCTTCACCGGTGACGATCTGACGAGCGCGACGATCAGGGACACCGTGGACGACGCGATCCAGTACGCGGCACGATGCGGGGCCGTCCTGGTCCTGGCCGTCCTCGGACATGGTTTCGCGCCGGGGCGTACCAGCACGCTTCACCTCATGTGCGCCGACTCCACCGAGGACATCAGGCACTGCGCGGTGAATGTGAGCGAACTGCTGACGGTGGCGGTGGACCACCCGGGTGTCGCAGGCGTACTGGGGATTGTCGACACCTGTCACGCCGCAGGGGCGGTGCCCGCTGCCCAGGATCTTGCGGCCGGCGCCCGCAACGGCCGCACGCGCCTGAGCCTGTTGATGGCCTCGTCCCTGGACCAGGCCGCCGTCGACCTCTCCTTCTCCCGGAGTCTGACCAGGATTCTGCGGACAGGGCTCCCGGGCGTGGGCAGCGCCCTGGGTGTGGCTGCCACACGCGATGTACTGCGCACCGTGCTTGTCGGACAGAACGTCTCCGGCCTCGACTACGACGGAGACGGATCGGCCGGTGAGCCGGTCTGGATCGCGCTCAATGCCCGTGTGAGTGATGGCCTGCTCGGTGGTCTCGGCGGCAGACTGGCCGGTGAGGAACTGGCCGAGGCACTGAGTGCCGTAGACCCATGCATACCCGTTCCGTCGGCTTCCGCGGATCTGCGATCGGCACTCCGCTGCCGCGAAGACCTTCTCGGGCACCCGGCATCGGCGACCCGTGGTCGTGCGCTGCGCGCCGTCGACGGGCTGCTCATCGCGGTGCGGACGGTCACCTTCATCCGTCGCTGGATCGGAGGCGACCTGACCACCGCCAGGATGCGACAGGCCCTCCACACCATGCTGGCGGCCGAAGGCCGGCTGCCGGCCACAGATCTGAATGTCACCGACGTAGGCATCATCGACGAGCTGACCTTCAACCATCCCGCCTCCGACGGGGACGGCAGACGCACCGTCGCCCGGTTCGTCGCGCTGCTCGCACAGTCCTGCGGGAAGGACCTCGGCGACCCCGAACTGCGCGGCTGGGCACAGCAGATCGAGGCGCTGGTCGAGGTCAACGACGCGGTCGAGTACGCGGCCAGAGGAAGAGACGGGCAGCGACTGAGCCTCGTGGTCAGTCTCCACTCCTCCCTCACCGGGGACTGGCCCGAAGTACTCGACGGCTGGCTTCTGCTGGACGGGACGATGCTCCGTCACGAGCAGTTCCCCAGCGCGACGGTGGACAGACGAGGAGCAGAGGGTGCCGTGGAGGACGCGGTGTTGTGGGCCGAGGAGCATGCCAGGACTCTCGATCTGCCGCTCAAGCGGCTCGACCTCGCCGTTCCCAGCGGGGTGCTGCTGGCCTGGCGCCCCGAAGAGGCCGGTGTCGCCATGCTGCTGGGAGCGCGCTTCGAGGTGAGGCTGCACTGGAGCAGCCGCCTCACCCCTGACGCGGTGCTGCAGAGTATCGAGAGCGTTGTCGCCCAGCGCTGGGAGGCGATCTCCGAGTGCGACGGGGGCGCTCCGGTCGACTGGTTGGTACATGAGGATCTCGCAGATCCGCTCGTCCTGCGAAGCCATCTGCGCAACGGCCGCTACGCACGCGGGATCGGTCTCACGAACCATCCCGGGGCCGATGCGAGGCTGATGGAGATGCTGCTCGCGTACACCCCGGTTCTCCTGTGGCCACACAATTCCGACGGCTTCCCGAAGGAACGGCACGGCTGTGTCGACAAGAACTGGTGGGCCATGCCGGGGGCGCTGGCCCGCGCCTATCGTGACCGCTGGCTCGGCCAGGACGCCGGAGATGCCGGCAATCTCGCCGACCTCCGCGCCGTGTGGGACGACCATGACTGGCTGCGCTTCTGCTGGTCCTTCAGAACGGTAACCCTTCCTGTCCGGACTCCAGACGAGGGAACCTCATGACATGGGACGCGTACTACCGAGGTGACGGGGCCGTCAGGGCCGACACCCCACTGCCCGCTCCGCCGCCATGGCGCAGGTTCCCGAGCCGCCCGGCGGCCGAAGTGTTCCGGCCGCCGGTGGGACTGATCGACGCGGTGAACGCGGCGCTCGCGCTGCGCCGTCCGCTGCTGATCACCGGAGGCCCCGGCACCGGGAAGTCCACGGTCATCGAGCAGGTGGCGGCCGAGCTGGCGCTTGGGCCCGTGCTGCGCTGGCACATCACCTCACGCAGCTCTCTGGCGGAGGCGCTCTACCGCTATGACGCGCTCGGCCGTATCCATGCTCATCGGCTCCAGCAGGAGCGGATGCGCCCCGGCGACGAAGGGGGCAGGGACGACATCGCGTCCTTCCTCCATCTCGGTCCGCTGGGGACCGCGCTGTTGCCGTCGTCCCGGCCCCGCGCCCTGCTCATCGACGAGATCGACAAGGCCGACCTCGATCTTCCGGGCGATCTGCTCGATGTCCTGGAGCGAGGAGAGTTCCGTATCGCGGAGTTGATGCGGGAAGGACAGGACGCCGCCCACGTACGGATGTGGGACACCGACGCCCGTCATCTCGTCGAGAACGGCCATGTGCAGTGCACCGAATTCCCCTTCATCGTCATGACGAGCAACGGTGAACAGGAGCTGCCGGCGCCCTTCCTGCGTCGCTGCGTGCGCTACACCATGCCCAAGCCCACGGTCGCTCTGATACGTGAAGTGGTACGCGGTCACCTGAACATGGAGGTGTCCGACACCGGGCCGACAGCGGATCTCGTCGACGACTTCGTGCGACGTGTCGCGGCGGGCGAGAGCGTCGCCATCGACCAGTTGCTGGGGACCCTGCACCTCCTGAACGGACCGGCCCGGTCGGAGGGCGTGGAGCGCGAGCGGCTGATCGGCCTCTTGATGAAGGATCTCTCGGGTGCCTGACACCACCCCGGATGCCGCCGCTGCCCTGAACAAGGTCGTCGAGGCCCTCCACGGCCTCGACCGGGACCTGGACGGGGTGTCGGTGGCCGAGCTGCTCTGGCTCGCAGCCGGGGCACAGAACCGGGCAGCCGGGGGAGACGGGAGCGGAATCACCCGGGGCGCGAGCGCGAGCGCCTCGGCCTCCGATCCGCGCGAAGGCCTCAGCGACTGGGATCGTCTTCGCAAGCCGCTGTACGAACCGTCGGCGGGTGGCAGCGGCGCCGCGCTGCCCGCCCGGGTGGTGTCCCTGCCACGGGGCGCAGCGCTGCCGCGTGCCAGGGAACTCGCCACCGCATTACGGCCGTTGAGGCGGCCATGGCTCGCCGGGCGCAGACAGCAGCTGGACATCGAGGCAACGGTGTCCGACTACGCCCGGACCGGAGAGCTCGTCCCCGCGTTCCGCCCCACCCCGGAGCGCTGGTTCGACCTGACAGTCGTACTCGACCGGTCGCCCACGATGGCTGTCTGGGGAGACACCGTCGATGAGCTGCTGAAGGTCCTTTCGAGGACGGGCGTTTTCCGTACCCTCCGTGTCCGGGACGTCAGCATCTGGGACGCCGACTCCGAGCCGCGCTCCGCTCAGGGCAGACCGCCAGGAGCCGGACCACGGAACGCACAGCCACGACGTCTCATTCTCGTCGTCTCCGACTGCGTTTCCGGTGCGGGCGGCGACAACCGGCTGTGGGACCGGATCCATCACTGGGCCGGAGCGATCCCCACCGTGCTCCTGAATCCCCTGCCGCCGAAAATCTGGCGGCACTCGGGCCTGGATCTCCCGGCGGTCCGGGTCACGCCACCCGCTGTTCCCAGCGTGCGCAACGCCCAACTGCGGTTTACCGCACCACCCTTGATGGACCACGATTTCCAGCAACGCGGTAGTCGGCGGCATACATGGCTGCCCGTGCCGATCGTCGGCCTGTCGCCGCGCGCCGTCGCCAAATGGGCCCGCACTCTCATGCGGGGCGACCCGGAGGGGTGCGAGGCAGTGCTCGTCCCTGAACCGGGCCTTCTCCATCGGCCACCCGCCCCAGAAGGCACTTCACCCGACGGGGCGCTGCTCGTCGAGGCTTTCCTCCACCGTGCTTCCACGGCAGCTGTGCGCCTGGCCGTGCTCTGCTCCCCCTACCCGCAGTTGAATATCGCACTGTTGCACCTCGTGCGTCAGGAACTCGTCCCCGAAGCGACGTCGGCCGACGTCGCCGAAGTGGTCGTCGGCGGTCTGGTGTCGATCGTCGAGGGCGAGACGGGACGGGGCGGTCCCGTGCTGCGATTCCGCGAGGGCGTGGGCGAACGCCTGGCTTCCAGACTTGGCGCGCGAGACGCTCTGCGCACTCACGACGCCGTAAGCCGCTTCATCGCCGCGCACGCCTTGGCACCGTCGCGTTTCCCGGCCCTTGTGCCCGACGCCGCAGGAGACGCGGAAATCGCATCCGGTCTCGTGCCGTTCGCCGCCGCGTCCGCGCGGACGCTCCGTTCACTGGGCTTGGCCGTCGAGGAGGTGGCCACGACGGCACAGGAGCCGACCGCCGTTGAGGCACCCCTACCTTCGCCGGGTCGGACCATTGCGCTGGGAACGGCGTCCGAGGTGGACGAAGCACGACAGCTCAGAGCCCGCCCTGTACCACGGGACCCGGCCCGTCGGCCGTACTTCTTCCTGAGCTATGCCCACACGCCGCGGTACGGGACCGGCGGTCCCGACCCGGACATGTGGGTGGAGCGGCTCTTCCGCGATCTCTGCGGCCATGTCATGGCGATGACCGACCTTCCGGCCGGCGTGCCCGCCGGCTTCATGGACCGGGAGATCCGGACGGGGGAGGGCTGGTCCGAGCGGCTCGGCGAAGTCCTCGGCACCTGCCGGGTGTTCGTCCCGTTGTTCTCGCCGCGGTACTTCACCAGCGAAACCTGTGGCAAGGAGTGGTACGCCTTCGCGCAGCGGGCGATCTACCACCAGGCGAAGAGCAACCGGCCGGCGGAGGCGATCGTGCCCGTGCAGTGGGTGCCGATGCCGCCGGAGCAACTGCCAGGTCCCGCCGAGCGGTTGCAGTTCAACCACCGGGCGATGGGCGACCGCTATGTCACCGACGGGCTCTACGGGCTGATCAAACTGCGAATATTCGCCGAGGAGTACGAGAGGGCGGTCTATGAACTCGCCAAACGGATCGTCAGCGCGGCGGATGCAACCCGCCTGGCCCCTGGTAGCCCTGTCGACTACCGGCATGCGCCCAGCGCCTTCGGGAGGCCCAGCGGCGGTGCCCGCCCGATGCATGTGACGGTTGCGGCGCCCACCAGGCACGATCTGCCCGACGGGCGCGCCTCCGACTACTACGGTACGCAGTCACAGGACTGGAACCCCTACTATCCGGACTCCGCACGGCCGTTGGCGTATGTCGCACAGGATCTGGTGCGCTCACTCAACTACCAGGCCACGGTCTCCTCCTTCGACCACGAGACGCAGTCGCAGCTCAGCCGGCCGCCCACGCGGCCCGAGCTGCTTCTCGTCGATCGCTGGGCGCTGGAGGACGAGGAGTGGCGTCAGCGGCTGGCCGCCTTCGACGCAGAGCCGCGGCCGTGGGTGAGCGTCGTCGTGCCGTGGAACCGGAACGACCCGCAGAGCCGGGTGGCGGAGGCAGAGCTGGTGCAGAGGCTCGAGCGGACCATGCCCCGTCAGATGCGGCAGGGCCGCGCCGCCTGCCGCGCGGCTGCCAGAGGAGTGCCCAGCATGGAGGCATTCGGGCAGCTCCTGCCGGAGGTGGTGGAGTCGGTGGCGCAGGAGTATCTGCGGCACGCCGAGGCCTTCCCGCCGGGAGGCGCGCGGCGAACCGAATACCCCGGTTCCCGCACCTACCACATCCCCTTGAGCGTTGAAGAGGGCGAAGACTCCTAGGGTTCCTGGTTACGTGGCGATGGCGGTGGTCATCCTCCGCCGGATCGGGCCGATGCTGCCGGTAAGCCGGTTCCGGCCGCAGTTGCCGGACGGCGGCCCGTTCAGGCTTCGTTGAGGACCAGGTCCACGACCGGGCGGTACTTCCGCTCCGTCGCGTCGTCCAGCGTCTCGTGCGTGGCGATACGGAAGATCAGGGCGCGGACGAGCAGTTGACACCAGTCGGGCAGGTGCGACCAGCGGTCGAGCAGCTCGGGCTCGGCCTCGTACCGGCACAGCGCGTCGACGGCGACGACCGCCGAGGCCCAGGCCGCGGGGCGCCAGTAGGGCGGCCAGTCGATGATCGCGGGCGGGTGGCCCGGCTCGAAGAGGACATTGCCCAGCAGATCGCCGTGGACGATCTGGGCGGGGGCCGAGACGGGACGGCGCGCGGCGAGGAGCGGCCCCAGCAGCGGGAAGTCCGGGGCCTGTTCGGTCTCTTCCCAGGCCAGCCGGTCCGCGTGGGACCAGGCGTTGTCGCGTACGCCGATGAAGCGCGGCCTGGGCAGGTCCGCCAGCGCCGCGTGGAAGGCCTCGCCCGCCCGGATCACGTCGTCCGCGCGGTGCGGATCGGTGGAACCGCCGATCGGCCGCCAGGCCTCCCAGCCGTACGCGGCCCAGGACCCGTCGGCCGCCGGAACCGGCCTGGCCACCCGGAAACCGGAGCTCTCCGGCAGATGGTGCAGTACACCCGCACGCCAGGTGGTCTCCGGCGCCATCGCGGCCGGCTTGAGCACCAGCGCGCCGGAGCGCCAGGCCGAACCCTGGCCGCCGTGGAGCGGAACCGGTGTTTCGGCTGCTCCGAACGCCTTGAGCGCGGAAGCGGGAGGGGCGGGGGACTGGCTCATGGCCGGAGAGCGTAGGCGGCCGGCCTGCACGGATGTCGAACTCCGCCTTCGCGCCCGATGAATTCGTGGTGCCGTGCGATCTCGGCCGGCCGCTGTACGAGGCGGTCGGCGCCCGGCTCGTCGCCGTCCGGGCAGTGTGACGGCCGAGTCCCGCATGGATCCCGGCGTGATCGCCGCACTACGGGAGCGCGGCCATGGCGTCACGGTCGGTGACGCCTGGTCGGAGGGCAGGCTGTGCGGGGTCGCCCGGGACCCGCGCACGGGCATCCTGTCCGCCGCGGCGAACCCCAGGGGAATGCGGGGTTACGCGGTGGGGCGCCGAGCGGACAGCGCGATGTCAGCGGGCCGTGCTTAGCTGGAAACATGATCGATGAATTTCTGAACGGTGATCTCTCCGACGTCGAGGAGGCGGTCCGCAAGGCGGCCGCCACCGAGATCACGCCGCGGTTCCGGCAGCTCGCCGCGCACGAGATCGTCGAGAAGAACGGCCCGCACGACCTGGTGACGACCGCCGACCGCCTGGCGGAGGAGCACCTCACCGCCTCCCTGACGGCCCTGCTTCCGGGGTCCGTCGTCGTCGGCGAGGAGGCGGTGCACGCGGATCCGTCCGTGTACGAGGCGCTGCGCGGCGACGCACCGGTGTGGATCGTCGACCCGGTCGACGGCACGCGCCAGTTCGTGCGCGGCGAGGTGGGCTTCTGCACCCTGGTCGCGCTGGCTCAGCACGGCGAGGTGTTCGCGTCCTGGACGTACGCGCCGGTGCTCGAGGAGATGGCGATCGCGGTACGGGGCGGTGGCGCGCGTCTCAACGGCACGGTGATCCGGTCGGGCTCGCCCACTCCGGGCGCGGTGCTGGAGGTGGCCCACTCGCACCCGGACTTCTCGACCCCCGACCAGCAGCGGGCGCTGCTGGGCCTGGACGTGCCCGAGGTGCACGGCCGTCCTTGCGGCTCGGCGGGCCTGGAGTATCTCGGCATCGCCCGAGGCGATCTGGACGCGGTGGCCTTCTCGTGGGAGAACGCGTGGGACCACGCGGCGGGGCTGCTCCTGGTGACGGAGGCGGGGGGCTCGCAGATGACGGTGGCGGGGGAGCCGTTCCGTATCGCGGGCGGCAATGCGCTGCCGTTCACGGCGGCTCGGGACGCGGAGACGGCGCGGCGGGTCCGGGCGCTTCTGCGGCGGTGACCTCGCGCTCCGGGCGTGGGCTCCGGGCGTGGGCTCCGGGCGTGGGCTCCGGGCGTGGGCTCCGACGCACCAACCCCGCACCCCCGCCGGAGACGACCCGCGCCTCACCCCGTCATGTACGGGTCCGGGGGCCGGAATATCCTGGGGGTCTTGGCCATCGGCTGACGAAGGAGTCCGAAGGTGCCGTCGATGCTCGATGCTGTCGTCGTGGGGGCGGGACCCAACGGACTGACCGCCGCCGTCGAACTGGCCCGCCGCGGCTTCTCCGTTGCCGTGTACGAGGCCATGGAGACGATCGGCGGGGGCGCGAGGACCGAGGAGCTCACCCTCCCCGGCTTCCGCCACGACCCCTGCTCCGCCGTCCACCCGCTCGGCATCGGCTCGCCCGCCTTCGCCGCCATGCCCCTGGCGCGGCACGGCCTCGAGTGGCTGCACCCCGAACTGCCCCTCGCCCATCCCTTCCCGGACGGTACCGCCGCCGTGCTGAGCCGTTCGGTGGGTGAGACCGCGATGTCCTTCGGGGCTGGTGATGCCGGCGCCTACCGCCGCCTCGTCGCCCCCTACCGCGGCCACTGGGACACCCTCGCGGCCGATTTCCTGCGCACCCCCTGGGACGGGCTGCCCCGCGACCCGTACCGCCTCGCCCGCTTCGGAATGACCGCGCTGCAGCCCGCCACCTGGGTCTCGCGCCGCTTCGAGGGCGAGAAGGCGCGCGGTCTGTTCGCCGGGCTCGCCGCCCATGCCATCGCCCCCACCAGCGGCTTCGCGACCGCGGGTATCGCACTGTGCTTCGCGCTCGCCGCCCACGAGGTGGGCTGGCCGGTGCCCCGCGGCGGTTCGCAGGCGATCTCGGACGCCCTCGCCTCGTATCTGCGCGAGCAGGGCGGCGCGATCCACACCGGCACCGAGGTGAAGCGGCTGGACGAGCTGCCCCCGGCCCGCGCGTACATCTTCGACACCTCCCCGACCGCGCTCGCCCGGATCGCCGGTCTCGGCCAGGCGTACAAGCACTACCGCTACGGCGCCGCCGCGTTCAAGATCGACTACGCGCTGTCGGGGCCCATGCCCTGGACCGCGAAGGAGGCCCGCACGGCCGGCACCGTGCACATCGGGCCCACCGCCGGAGAGATCGAGGCGGCTCTCGGCGCCGCCGTTGCGGGCCGGGACCCCGAGGTGCCCTTCCTGATCACCGCCCAGCCGAGCGTGATCGACCCCTCCAGGGCCCCGGCGGGCAAGCATGTCCTGTGGGCCTACGGCCATGTGCCGGCCGGCTGGGAGGGCGACGCCACCGACGTCATCGAGCGGCAGCTGGAGCGCTTCGCACCCGGATTCCGGGACCTCGTGCTCGCCCGCGCCGTCGCAGGACCGCCCCAACTCGCCCTGCGCAACGCCAACTACGTGGGCGGTGACATCGCCTGCGGCGCCTTCGCCGGGCTCCAGACGCTGATCCGGCCCAAACTCGCCCGTGTCCCGTACGCCACCGCGCACCCCGCCGTCTTCATCTGCTCCTCGGCGACCCCGCCGGGCCCGGGCGTGCACGGTATGTCCGGCCACCACGCCGCGAAGGCGGTGTGGCGCAGTCTGCGTAAGGTGAAGTCATGATCGAGATCACTCTGGTACGCGGCGACATCACCCAGCAGCACGTCGACGCCATCGTCAACGCCGCCAACTCCTCGCTGCTCGGTGGCGGCGGCGTCGACGGAGCGATCCACCGCCGCGGCGGCCCCGAGATCCTCGCCGAGTGCCGCGCCCTGCGCGCCTCGCACTACGGCAAGGGTCTGCGCACCGGACAGGCCGTCGCCACCACAGCCGGCCGCCTCGACGCCCGCCATGTGATCCACACCGTCGGCCCCGTCTGGTCCCGCGAGGAGGACCGGTCCGCCCTCCTCGCCTCCTGCTATCGCGAATCGCTGCGTGTGGCAGCCGAGTTGGGCGCCGGGACCGTCGCCTTCCCCGCCATCTCGACCGGCATCTACGGCTGGCCGATCGACGACGGCGCCCGTATCGCGATCCGCACGGTCCGCGCGGCGGCCGTAGCGCCGATCACCGAGGTGCGGTTCGTCCTCTTCGACGAGCACGCGTACAAGGCGTTCGAGACGGCCCTGGCAGCGCAAGGCTGATGTCGTTTTCTCGCTAGCCTCACCCCTCGGTGTGGCCGATGCTTGAGCCATGCACACCGACACCGAGCGCTGCGTACGCGCCGTCCGGTCGAAGGACGCCCGCTTCGACGGCTGGTTCTTCACGGCCGTACTGACCACGCGGATCTACTGCCGCCCCAGCTGCCCGGTGGTGCCGCCCAAGGTCGAGAACATGACCTTCTACCCCAGCGCCGCCGCCTGCCAGCAGGCCGGATTCCGGGCCTGCAAGCGCTGCCGCCCCGACACCAGCCCCGGCTCGCCGGAGTGGAACGCCCGCGCCGACGCCGTCGCCCGCGCCATGCGGCTCATCCAGGACGGGGTCGTCGACCGCGAAGGGGTACCGGGCCTCGCCGCCCGCCTCGGCTACTCCACCCGCCAGATCGAGCGCCAGCTCCTCGCCGAACTGGGCGCGGGCCCGCTCGCCCTGGCCCGGGCCCAGCGCGCCCAGACCGCACGCCTGCTCATCGAGACCACCCAACTCCCCATGGCGGAAGCCGCGTTCGCGGCCGGCTTCTCCTCCATCCGGACCTTCAACGACACCGTCCGCGAGGTCTTCGCCCTCGCCCCTGGTGAGCTGCGCACCCGCGCCACCCGCAGCAAGTCCGCACCGCCGCAGACCCCGGGCGTGATCGCGCTGCGGCTCCCGTACCGCGCGCCCCTCAACCCCAGCAACCTCTTCGGGCATCTCGCCGCCACCGGTGTCCCCGGCGTCGAGGAGTGGCGGGACGGCGCGTACCGGCGGACGCTCTGCCTGCCGTACGGGCACGGCATCGTCGCCCTCACCCCGCGGCCCGGCCACATCGCCTGCCGGCTCTCCCTCACCGACCCGCGCGACCTCACCATCGCGATCAGCCGCTGCCGTTGGATGCTCGATCTGGACGCCGATCCGGAGGCCGTCGACGACCAGCTGCGTACGGATCCGCTGCTCGCCCCGCTGGTCGACAAGGCGCCCGGCCGGCGGGTGCCGCGCACGGTCGACGCGGCGGAGTTCGCGGTGCGCGCGGTGCTCGGCCAGCAGGTCTCGACGGCCGCCGCCCGCACCCACGCCGCCCGGCTCGTCACCGCACACGGCCGGGCGATCGACGACCCCGAGGGCGGTCTCACCCATCTCTTCCCGTCGTCCGAGGAGCTGGCCGGGCTCGACCCCGAGACCCTGGCGCTGCCCCGCAGCCGCCGCACCACCCTGACGACCCTGGTCGGCGCGCTGGCCGAAGGCTCGCTGCGGCTCGGCCTGGACAGCGACTGGGACCAGGCGCGCGCCCGGCTCACCGCGCTGCCCGGCTTCGGCCCCTGGACGGTCGAGGTGATCGCGATGCGCGCCCTCGGCGACCCCGACGCCTTCCTGCCCGGCGACCTCGGGATGCGGCGCGCGGCGGCCGATCTCGGGCTGCCGTCCACCCCGGCCGCGCTCACCGCGCGCGCCGCTGCCTGGCGGCCCTGGCGCGCGTATGCCGTCCAATACCTCTGGGCCACCGACGATCACGCCATCAACCACCTCCCCGCGTAAGGAAGTTCACCCATGACCAGGCAGCACACGGTCGTCGAGAGCCCCTACGGCCCGCTGACTCTCGTGGCCACCGACGGGGTGCTGAGCGGCCTCTACATGGTCCAGCAGCGCCACCGCCCGGACGAGGAGACCTTCGGCGAGCCCGACCCTGCCCCGTTCGGCGAGACGTTCCGTCAGCTCGAGGCGTACTTCGCGGGCGAGCTCAAGCAGTTCGACCTGCCGATGCGGCTCGACGGCACGCCCTTCCAGCAGGGCGTCTGGGACCAGCTGCGGCAGATCCCGTACGGCGAGACGCGTACGTACGGCGAACTTGCGGACGCACTCGGCAAGCCCGCCGCCTCCCGCGCGGTGGGCCTGGCCAACGGCAAGAACCCGATCGGGATCATCGTCCCGTGCCACCGTGTCATCGGCTCGACGGGGAGCCTGATCGGGTACGGGGGCGGGCTCGACCGCAAGCAGCGGCTGCTGGCGCATGAGCGGGGCGCGCCCGAAGCGGCCCTGTTCTGACCGCCGGGGCTCCGCCCCGGACCCCGCGCCTCAAATGCCGGAGGGGCTGGAGTTCCAGGCGGGCGGCAGCCCGTTCTCCAGCTCCACGGCTCCCGCCCCCGACTTCAAGGCGTCGAGAGCGGACAGCACCCGGTGGCCCAGCGAACCGAGCAGATACTCGTGCATCTCCTCGCGTGACACCAGCCGCCAGGAGACCAGTTCGTCCTCCTGCAGCCGGATCGCCTTGAACTGGGCGTCGGTCAGCACCCCGCCGTCGTACACATACGCGGCGATCGGCGGCCGCGCCTCGCCCGGCACCCAGTCGATCGCCAGCAGCGCGCCGGGCTCCAGATCCAGACCGATCTCTTCGAGCGTCTCCCTGCGGGCGGCCTGCCGTGGCGTCTCGCCGGTGTCCGACTCGATGGTCCCGCCGGGCAGCGCCCAGCCCTCGCGGTAGTTGGGCTCGACGAGCAGCACGCGCCCCTCGCCATCGCGGAAGAGCGCGGCGGCACCGGCCAGGATGCGGGGGAGGGAGGCGATGTACGTGGCGTAGTCAGAGGTGGTCACGCGGGCAGCGTAGTCAAGAGTGGGAGGCCAACCGGGCGGGGCAGTGTGGGCGGGGTGACGTCCGGGACGTCCAAGCGCTTGCTTGTCCTGGTGATGGCCAACAACTGCCTTTGCGAGTACCGCCCTTGACGGATTCGAACGTGCGGTTCATATTTGGCCAACCTGTGTAAGGATCATGTAAGTCAGGGGTGGGGTTGTGAAAGGTCGGGGGTGGCGCTGTGTGCGTCGCAGATCCGGTGTGTTGTTGGCGGCGGCGGTGATTGCTTCGGTGCTTCCCCCACTGACCGGGCAGGCTTCGGCTCAGGTGCCTGCGGGGCCGGCCGGCTCGATGCAGGCTGCGTCCGCGTTGGCGGCCGAGTCCGGTGAGCCGGTCGAGGTGATCGGGGAACGCTCCGAGTACACGCAGACGATGGCGAATCCGGATGGCACATACACGCTGACGCAGTCGACGAGTCCGCAGCGGGCCCGGGCCGAGGACGGCTCGTGGCGGAGCATCGATGCGACGCTGGCGCGTCGGTCGGACGGCTCGGTGGGGCCGAAGTCGACCGTGGTGGACCTGTCGTTCTCCGGTGGGGGTGCCGGTAAGGACTTGATCCGACTGGCGTCTGCGAAGGGTGCGATCGAGCTGGGCTGGCCGGGGTCGCTCCCGGAGCCGAGGCTGGAGGGGGCGACGGCTACGTACCCCGAGGTGTACGCGGGGGTGGATCTGCAGCTGACTGCGACGGCGGAGGGCTTTCGCGAGATCCTGGTGGTCAAGTCCGCTGAGGCGGCGGCCAATCCGGCCCTGAACAAGATCAGTTTGTCGGCTACCGGTGAGGGCCTGGACATCGTCTCCGGCGCCGGCGGTGGCCTGCGTGCTCTGGACGGCGATGGCAACGCGGTTTTCAGCGGCCCTGCGGGGATGATGTGGGACTCTGCCGGCGACCTCGGCTCCCAGCCCGAGCCTCAACTGATGCGCACCGCCTCTGACGACTTCGTGGAGCCGGCCGAGGGCGGCCGGGACCCGGCGCAGCCCGACGCCGGCGACGCGACCGCGGTCCTGCCCGTGCAGGTCGCCGACGGTTCGGTGAGCGTGGTCCCCGACCAGGAGCTCCTGCGCGGCAAGGACACCGTTTTCCCGGTCTACATCGACCCGCCGATCGGCACCGGGGCCTCGGAGAAGTCGGTGATCTCCTCCGACGGTGACCGCTGGTGGAACTTCGACGGCGACTACGGAGTGGGCCGCTGCTACCGGGTCGGCCCCTGGTACTGCGACGCGGACCACACCAACCGCATGCTTTTCGAGTTCGCGCCCACCAAGATCTCCGGCATGCACGTGCTGGACGCGACGTTCCGCGCGTATGAGACGTGGTCGTTCTCGTGCAGCCCGCACGAGATCGAGCTGGTGCGGACCGGCAACATGTCGGA